>NZ_CP011524.1:644901-1289802 GCF_004154955.1 Intestinimonas butyriciproducens
GCCCTTCGCCGTGCTGCTGGGCGACGACATCATGCGCTCCGACAAGCCGGTGATCCGCCAGCTCATTGACGGGGCGGAGGCGTACGGGGCCTCCTGTGTGGGGGTCCAGGAGGTGAGCGCCCAGGCCATCGGCAAGTACTCCTCCGTGAAGATCGAGCCCCTGGAGGAGCGGGTATTCAAGGTCACCGACATGGTGGAAAAGCCCCGTCCCGAGGAGATCTTCTCCAACTACGCCATCCTGGGGCGGTATGTCCTGAAGCCCTCGATCTTCGATATTCTGGAAAATCTGGCCCCCGGCTACGGTGGGGAGATCCAGCTCACCGACGGGCTCAAGGAGCTGTGCCGGAGAGACGCCATGGTGGCGGTGGACTTCGAGGGCATGCGGTACGACACCGGGAACCTCAAGGGGTTCCTGGAGGCCACCATCGATTTCTCTCTGGCTCACCCCGAGACCGGGGAGTGGCTGCGGGGTTTCCTGAAGGACAGAGCCGCGGCGCTGTGAGCGCCGCCTGCGTTCCCGGAAGGCCGCGCGCCGTCGGGGCTTGCCGGTGAGGCGGAGAAGGCCGGCTTTTTTGACAGGAACGGATACAAATCACCATGAAAAAAGGATAAGGGATCGCCGCGAGGCGATCCCTTATCCTTTTTTTCAGATCCTGCGGCGGACACGGCGCGCCGTCCGCTCAGCCGTACTACTCGGCCAGGACGACGCGGATGCGTCCGCCCTCGCGCTCGGGCTTATCGTACCAGCCGGTGAGGGTAAAGCCGCCGCCGGTGACCAGGGCCAGAGAGGAGAGGTAGTAGTCGCCGTCGCGGAGCTCGTAGACCAGCGCGTCCTCGGCGATGGTATACTGGCGGCTCCCGGCGTAGAGGATATTCCCGTCCACACTGTCGCCCTTCACCTCGGTGAGGTTGGCGAAACGGTCGATCTCTGCACCGTTCCGCTTGAGGAGGAAGGGGCCCTCCTTCACGTTGTAGACCCGGGAACCGGTGATCTGGCCGGCCACGCCGCCGGCGTCGTAGACATAGGTGCCGCTGGTGAGCATCAGCTCGTTGGAGCTCTGCTCGCTGACATCGGTGACCACACCGTAGGTGTGCAGGTCACCGGTGACATCCTTGAGGATGAGGCGGCTGATCTCGCCGCTGCTGTTGAGCAGGTAGTAGCGCACCATATCGGCGGTGAGCTCCACGCCGGCCAGCCGGGCGGGGTAGACCCGCAGGGCTCCGCTCTCGCCGTAGGTGTCCAGGATCTCCACGTCGGAGGCGAAGGCGTACTTGCCCAGCTTGGAGCCGTCGGCGCTCACCCTGCCGGAGAGGGAGGCCGAGAGGGTCTTGACCTGCACATCCTCACCGCTGGAGGTGACCTGCACGATGGCGCCGGCCTTCATGGTGCCCTTGTCGTAGCGGTAGACATAGGTACTGCCGTCGGTGGCCATGACGGTGAGGGAGTAGGCGGTGTAGGAGTGGCCGTCCTTGTCCTCATAGCTCCTGGGCTCGGCGGAGATCACCATGCCGCAGACGGTGCCGGAGGTCTGGGCGGGGGAGAGCACGGAGACCACTTTGCTGTCCCGACCCAGCAGGAGGGTGACGGCATCTCCCACCCGGAAGGAGCCCAGATCGCTGACGGCGTAAGCGGCGGCGGAGGTCTCGATGGAGTAGCTCTTCCCGGCCACGGTGACGGAGGCCGGGGCCGAGGCGGGGGAGACGGCCTGGAGGGTACCGGTGACGCGGTTGGTATACACCCAGAGGGTGTTCATGGATTTGGACCAGTACACTACGTCGTTCTGGACCAGAGCGTCGGCGCTGGTGATCTTCCCCGCCCGGTTCACCGAGGCACGGCTGAAGTCGAAGGGGATCTTCTCCCGCCAGCCGCTCTCGCCCACCACTACCGGGCCGTCCATGGTCTCATTGAGAAGGGCCAGGGTGTCCACCTTGCCGTCGGCGGTGAGGCTGTGTCCCAGGACGGAGGAGAGGTAGGGCGCTCCGGTAGTCTTGGAGGCGGCGGTGAGCAGGTTATAGAAGAGATACATGGCGTCCTGGCGGGTCATGGTATCATTCTGTCCCAGCGAGATGCCCTCATCCAGGTCTAGGGTGCGGTACATGGCCATCTGCCCTGCCGGGAAGGAGCCGGAAAAATCGCTGTTTTGATAGCCCAGCAGGCGCAGGACCATCACCACACCCTCCGAGAGGGTGATGGTATTGCTAGGGCGGAAGGTGCCGTCCAGATAGCCGGTGACGTAGCCGGCGCGCACCGCCGCCTCCACATAAGGGGCCGCCCAGTGGGTGCGGGGCACGTCGGGATAGGGGGAGACGGCGGTCTCGTCCCCCACGCTCACGGGGGAGGCAGCCATGAGCATTTTTACGAATTCCGCCCGGGTCACGGGGGCGGAGAGGTTGAGGCTGCCGTTCTCGTCGCCCACCATAATGTCCAGGGCGGCCAGGACCTGGGAGGCGTCCTCCGCGGCAGTGGCCGCCAGGGCCGTGGGGAGGAGGGTCAGCGCCAGCGCCGCCGCCAGGAGGGCGGAGAGGAATCTTTTCTTCATCTGTCTTTCGCTCCTTTTCTGGAAATCAGTCATACCGCAGCGCGTCGATGGGATTGAGGCGGGCCGCCTTGTTGGCGGGCAGGTAGCCGAAGAGGACGCCGATGCCCACGCTCACGCCGAAGGCGATGCCGATGGAGCCCAGGGTGGGCACGGCGGAGAAGGTGGCGCCGCCGCCCATCTGGGCAGCCATCATGCCGCCGATGAGCCCGCCGGCCAGCTGCGCCAGAGCGATGCCCACGCCGATGCCCAGCAGGCCGCCGATGGCGGAGGTGGTACCGGCCTCGATGATGAACTGCCCGCGGATGTCCTTGCGCTTGGCGCCCAAGGACTTGCGGATGCCGATCTCCCTGGTCCGCTCGGTGACCGAGACCAGCATGATGTTCATGATGCCGATGCCGCCCACCAGAAGAGAGATGGCGGCGATGGCCACCAGCACAATCATCATGGTGCTCATCATGGTGTTCATGGCGTCCATCATCTCGGCACTGGACATGACAAAATAGGCGTTATCATCCTGATAGGTCTGGAAGAGCCGGTTTTCGATGATGCCCTTGGCGGTGGTGGAGCCCTCCTTGCTGGTGCTGTTGAAAAGGTAGAGGTCCACCGAGCCGGTGCCGTTGAGGCGCATGGCGTTTCCATAGGGGAGGAAGATCACGTCGTCGCCGCTGCCCTCGGAGTTGTCCGCCTTCTCGGCCAGCACGCCGATGACGGTAAAGGGAGTGCCCTTGATGGTGAGAGTCTTGCCCAAGGCGTCGCCCCCGAAGGCGTTTTGTTCCAGGTAAGAGCCGACGACGCACACATTTTGATAGCGGGAGACGTCGATGTAGCTGAGAAAGCGGCCCTTCGCCAGGGGCTCGCCGCTCATGGCCTGGTTGCGCCGGGCGTCATAGAAAAATTCGCTGACGCCGTAAATGCTGGTGCGGGTGAACTCCTCGGAGCCCTCCCGGACCACGCCCTGGGTCATGACATAGGGGCTGACGCCGGAGAGATACTGGGGATATTTGTCCACCAGGGCGTACATGTCGTCGGGGGACACCGTGCGGGAGGAGAGACCGCCGTAGTTGTAGATCTGGACCTGGAGCAGGTTGGCGCCCAGCTGTTCGAACTGCTGGTTCATCATCTGCTGCATGCCGTTGCCCAGACTGGTGATGACGATGACCGCGCCCACGCCGATGATGATGCCCAGCATGGTGAGAAGGGCCCGCATCTTGCTGGTCATCAGGGACTTGAGCGCCAGGCGGAAGGACTGGGTGAAATTCATACCGCCGCCCCCTCTCCGGCGTCTGCGCCGTCAAAGCCTGATTCGTCGTCTCCCAAGAGCTCCTCGGGCTGGACCACGGCCCTGGGGTCGCGGGCGTCGCCGTCGTAGATGATCCTGCCGTCCTGGAGCCGGACAATCCGCTTGGCGCGGACGGCGATGGAGTTGTCGTGGGTGATGAGGACCACGGTGTCCCCCTCCCGGTTGAGCTTCTGGAGGAAGGAGAGCACCTCCCGCCCGGTGCGGGAGTCCAGCGCGCCGGTGGGCTCGTCGGCCAGGATGACCGAGGGGTTGCCCGCCAGAGCACGGGCGATGGATACCCGCTGCTGCTGGCCGCCGGAGAGCTGGCTGGGGAGGTTTTTGCACTTGTCGCGCAGGCCCACCCGGGACAGGGAGGACATCGCCCGTTCCCGGCGCTCCGCGGCGTCCAGACCGGCATAGAGGAGGGGCAGCTCCACATTCTCCAGCACGCTGAGCTTGGGGATCAGGTTGTACTGCTGGAAGATAAAGCCCAGCATCTTGTTGCGGATCTCGGCCTGCTGGTCGTCGTCCATGGTGGATACGTCGATGCCCCCCAGGTGGTAAGTGCCCGTGGTGGGCACGTCCAGACAGCCAATGATGTTCATCGCTGTGGACTTGCCGGAGCCGGAGGAGCCCACGATGGCCACGAACTCCCCCTGGTCGATGGTGAGGCTGACGCCGTCCAGGGCGTGGACGGTCTCGTCGCCCATCTGGTAGATCTTATAGACGTCCTTGAGTTCAATGAGGTGTTCCATGTTGTCTCATCACCCCCAGGGGTTGGCGGAGGAGGCGTTCTGGATAAAGACGGTCTCGCCCTCCTCCAGACCGGAGAGAACCTCGATGTAGGCCTCGTCGTTCCGTCCCAGGGTGACCTCCCGCTCCTCCAGCTTGGAGCTGTCGGCCAGATTACCCGCCTCATCCAGGGCGCCGGGGCCCGCCACCAGCACGGTGCTGGCGCCGTTCTGTCCACGGTTCACCGCCTCCACGGGAATGCATAGCACCTCGCCCGCGTCCTCCACCACGATCTTGGCGGAGATGTTCATGCCGGGCTTGAGCTCGTCCGGGGAGCCGTCGATGAGCACGGTGACGGGATAGGTGGTGACGCCGTTGGAGGTGGTGCCGTTGATGTTCACCTTGTCTACCCTGCCGGTGAAGCTCTGGCCGTCCAGGGCGTCGGAGGTGATCTCCACCGCCTGGCCCACTTGGATCTTGTTGATGTCCAGCTCGTGGATGCGGATATCAAAGGTGAGGGCAGAAAGATCGTAGATGACGGCGGGATAGGCGATGCCGGTGGTGGAGGAGGTGCTGGTGTCCAGCGTGTCGCCCACGTCGTAGTTCTTCTCGATGACCGTGCCGTCGATGGTGGAGGTGATGGAGTAGTCCTCCAGCCGGTCCCTGGCGTTCTGGAGGGTGAGCTCGGCGTTTTTCACCTGGATGGCCGCGCTCTCGATCTGGGTGGCCATGTCGGTCTCGTCAAAGCCGCCGATGACCTGGTCCTCGGAGACCCGGTCCCCCTCCTTGACGCTCAGGCTGGTGAGCTCGCCGGAGGCCTTGGCGACCACCTGCTTGCTCTCCCCGTAAGCAAAAGCGCCGCTGGCCGCACTGGCCGCCGTCCCCACCGCGGCGGTGCCGCTGGAGGCGTCGGACAGGGCGCCGGGATTCCGGACCGCCACGGTGACATTGCGCACCAGGGTGCCGCCGGGCCCCACAGAGTCGGTGGCGGAAATGGAGTCGATGACGCCGGAGAGGGTCTCCAGCGTGCCGTCCACCGTGACGGAGGCGGACTGCCCCACGGCAAAGCCGGCGGCATCGGCGGCGTGGAAGGGGACGGTCAGCTTCATGTTGTCCCGGTCCAGAATGTCGGCGATGGGGGCGCCCAGAGAGACCATATCCCCCTCGTCCACATACAGCTTGGTGATCACGCCGGCGGCGGCGGCCCTCACGGTGGTGTTCTTCCGGTTGTCGGACTGGTTTTTGAGGAGCTGGTCGTAGCTCAGCCGGGCGGACTCCAGACTCAGCTCCGCCTGCTGGATGGAGGTCTCCACATCCTTGGAGTCGATGCGGAACAGGAGGTCGCCCTTATGTACCGTCTGCCCCTCCTCGAAGGGGGCTTCCAGCACCTCCCCCTTTACCAGGGTGGTGACCTTGTAGGAGTGGATGGGCTGGATGGTGCCGGTGCCGGAGACGGACACCACCAGGTCCTGTCGAGCGGCGGAGGCGGGGAGATAAGAACCGGAGACGATGGCGTTTTTCGCCCCGCTGCAGCTCCGGAAGAGGAAAAGCAGCAGCGCCGCCAGCACGGCCAGAGCGATTACACGCTTAATCCATTTTTTCTTCTTGCGGGGCATCGGTACCTTGGGGGCCGCGCCCTTCTGTTCCTTCTGCGGGGCGGCGGGCTGTGAGGCGGTCTCCTGCCTGACCTGGGTAGTTTCCATACTGCTGACTCCTTTACCTTACGATTGGCCGGGGCGGCGGAAGGACCGCGGCCCCTGGAATGACCCGAAAAACGCCCGCGCCGAGCGGGCGCGGGACGTTCCACGGTTGCAAGCTCCGGATGCACGGGCCCGGGGCGCGGAAAAAAAGGCGGGGCACGGCCTGCCGCCCTCCATGACCGGGCGCATACTGCTTGAGGACGGGATACAGGATACCATAAAAAGATGTAGGGAAGGGGAAAGAAAAGATTAAATTTTCCTTAAATATTTGATCGGACAACTGTATATATAAAACATATACAGTATATGCGGTTTTGCAGAAGAAGTCAAGAAAAATTATGTGGAAGAGATGTATAAGGCTGGAATTCTTTGCCCACAATAGTTCCGGAGAGCCCCCCACGGCGCCGTGGGGACTCGCTCAGACATCGGCTTGCCGCTCGCCGGAAGAGCGGCAAGCCGGTCCGCGGACAGGCTGCGGACCGGCAGACAGTATGGAGGCTTGCGATGAAAAAGAAACCGATCTTAGAGCGGATCGGCGACTTCATGGAGGGGAAGGGCTTCTACATAGTCCTGTTCCTCTGCGTCGCCGCAATTGGAATTTCGGGCTATTATCTCTTTTCCTCTCTTGATATGAGGGACGGGGACGCCGCCGTGGCGGCCCCCACCCAGGTGGTGGTCATGCCCACCGTGCAGCCGGTGAAGCCCACGGTGGCGCCCACCCCGGCCCCCACAGCCAAACCCACGCCCGCACCCACCCCCGCGCCCACCCCCGCCGCCACGCCTGCGCCCACCCCCGCCGCGCCGGCGGCCTCGGTGTTTACCTGGCCGGTCAAGGGACAGGTGGTGGCCGACTACTCCCTGGAGGTGCTGGCCTATGACGAGACCATGGGCGACTGGCGGACCCACTCCGGCATCGATATCGCGGCCCCTGTGGGCACACAGGTGCTGGCGGTCTCCGCCGGGACCGTGGCCAGCGTGGAGCAGGACGATCTGATGGGCACCACTGTGGTCATCGCCCACGCGGGCGGAGTGGAGAGCATCTACGCCAATCTGGCGGCCGTCCCCACCGTGGAGGCGGGGGATCAGGTGTCCATCGGCGCGGTCATCGGCGCGGTGGGGACCACAGCCGTGGCGGAAAGCGCCCGCGCGCCCCATCTCCACTTTGAGATGCGGGAGGACGGCGAGAGTGTGGATCCGGTGAGCTATCTGCCGGAATAAGTTCCCCGGAACGGCCCCGTCCCACACGTTTTTGAACATGAAACACACGGAAAGCGGTGCGGCAGAGATGCCGCACCGCTTTTTTCCCATTTTGGCGGCGGGCGCATAGGATGGAGAAGGTCACCGTGGGGTGGCTTCCAATGCGGCGCGGGGCGGGTGGCTTTCCCCCCTCCCGCGCCCGAGATACAGGAGGAACTACTTATGCGCACGCAATGGAAACGTCAGTTTGCCACACTGTGGGTGGGGCAGGCGGTGTCGATCCTCACCAGCTCCATCTCCCAATATGCCCTGATCTGGCACCTCACGGCGCAGACCGGTTCAGCCGCCGTCCTGTCCCTGGCCGCCGTGGCCGCCCTGCTGCCCCAGGGCATCCTCTCCCTTTTCACTGGGGCGGTGGCCGACCGCTTTGACCGGCGCAAGATCATGGCGGTGGCCGACGGGGCCATCGGGCTGGTATCGCTGGCCCTGGTGGGGGTGGGGCTCCTGCTGGGGGATCTGCCCATGACCGCCATCATGGTCACCCTGGCCCTGCGGAGTGTGGGCTCCGCCTTCCACTCCCCCTGCCTCCAGGCGGTCACTCCCCTCGTCGTCCCGCGGGAGATGCTGGGGAAATGTGCGGGCTGGTCCCAGGGAGTGCAGACCGTCTCCCTGCTTTTGAGCCCTGCCCTGGCCGCGGTCCTCTTCGCCGCGGTCCCTCTCCCCCTCATCATCGCGCTGGATGCCATGGGGGCCGCCTTTGCCATCGGATTTCTGCTCCTCGCGCGGCTCCCGGCCCTCCGGGCCACCGGAGAGGAGGCGCCCTTCCGACTTCTGGACGACTGCCGGGCGGGCTGCGCCGTCCTGCGGAGCAAGAAATGGCTGTGGCAGCTCTGCCTCATCTGCGGGCTCTTCTCCCTGGCGGTGGTGCCGGTGTCCTCCCTCTTTCCTCTGGTCAGCATGCGCTATTTCGGCGGCACTGCCGTGGCGGCCTCGGTGGTGGAGACGGCCTATTCCCTGGGGATGCTGGTGGGCTCCTTCCTCCTGGGGCTCTGGGGCGGGACGCGGAACAAGATGACCACCATGACTGCGGCGGTCTTTGCCCTGGGCGGCTGCCTGCTGGCCATGGGGTGCCTGCCCCCCGCCGCATTCCTCTCCTTTGTCTCCCTCTCCCTGGGGATGGGGCTGGCCTCCCCCTTTTTCAACAGCCTGCTGACCGCGCTCATCCAGGAAAAGGTGGAGGGGGAGTATCTGGGCCGGGTGCTGGGGATCGCTTCGGCGGTCATGACCCTAGCAAGCCCCGTGGGGCTGGGCCTCACCGCCCTCTTTGCCGAGGGGGTGGGACTGATCCGCTGGTTTGCCCTGGCCGGAGGCGTGACGGTGCTGTGCGGCGTGTTGTGCCTCGTCCTCCCGGCAGTGCGGCGGTGCGATCTGCCCCAGAAGCGGGAGGCCCCCTGCCGGGAGGTATCCTGAGCGCGGAACGCTCCTGTGTCTCTCCGGGTTGCAGGGGCGTTTCACACCTGTAGGACAGACCGGTGGCGGCCCGGCAGGATGTCACCGGTTTGTAACTTGACTTTGATCCACTTCAAATGTAGTATAAAATAAAAATACTACATTTGAAGTGGATGGGAGGGACGCCTGTGAGGCGGCTGCCGGACACGGAACTGGAGGTCATGAAGGCCCTGTGGGAGCTGGAGGGACGGCCCGCCGCCCGGGCCGAGCTGGAGGAGCGGCTGCGGGACCGGGGCTGGGCCACCAACACGTTCAATACCTATCTCGCACGCCTTGCGGAAAAGGGGTTCATCACCTGTGAAAAGCGGGGCAGGAGCAACTGGTACGCCCCGGCGGTGTCCCGGGAGGCCTATCTGGAGTTTGAGAGCGGAGCGGTGCTCAGCAGGGTGTTCGGCAGCTCGCTGAAGAACTTCGTGGCCTCGCTGGCCCGGGGCGGAAAGCTGGAGCGCGGCGAACTGGACGAGCTACAGCAATATTTGGACGAGCTGAAGCGGGACGGCCTCTGAGACGGAGCCGCCCCAGAGCCGGCCGCTGCGGCGAGGTGGGAACGGGGCCCCGGCGGGAGAACCGGGGAGAATGGAGGAATGGCCTGGAATGATGGATTTTCTGATGACCCTGGCGGAGATCACCCTCACTATGTCGGCGGTGATCCTGCTGCTGCTGGCCCTCGGCCCGCTGCTCTCCCGGCGGTACGCCGCCCGATGGCGGTATTGGGCATGGCTGGCCGTGGCGGTCCGGCTTCTTATCCCTGTAAATATTTCCCTGCCCCAGGCCCCTGTGCGGCTCTCGCCGCCGGAGGACCGGGTGGTCCTTTCCCTGCCCGCGGCGGAGCCGCACCAGGCGTCCCCTGTTCCGGCCGTCCCCTCCGCTCCGCCGGAGCCGGTGGCCACCCCGGCGGAGCGGACCGATCCGGCCCCGGCGGAGGGCGGCGCCCGCCCGGCAGCGCGGTCTCTGGCGCTCGCCGATGTGCTGCCCTGGCTCTGGCTGTCCGGAGCGGCCGTTCCCGCGCTGTGGCATGGGATCGGATACCTGCGCTTCCGCGACCATGTAAGGCGCTGGGGAAGGCCGGTGACGGACCCGGCGGCTGTGGACATGCTGGAGGCACTGCGGGCGGAGCTGGGGATCGCGGCCCCGGGGGAGCTGGTGGAATGTCCCGGCGTGGCGGGGCCCATGATGACCGGCCTGCTGCGCCCCACCATCCTCCTGCCGGCGGGCGGAGTGGACGGGGAGGCGCTGTGGTTCATCCTGCGCCATGAGCTCACCCACTTCCGGCGGAGAGACATCGGCTACAAGCTGGTCCTCCTGTGCGCCGCCCTGGTCCACTGGTTCAACCCCCTGGTGTGGATCATGCTCCGCGCGGCTGAGGGGGACATGGAGCGCGCCTGCGACGACGACGTGGTGAAAGGGCTCTCCCGGGAACAGCGGGGCCGCTATGGACAGACCATCGTGGACGCCCTCCGGCAGGAGAGGAAAACGCGAAAGGAGGCGGCGGAATGAGGGCGCCCCACACCTATTTCTCCACCGAATTCCACGGCGGGACCCGGGCCGTCCGGGCCCGGCTGAGCAATCTCTTCGCCGCTCCCCGGCGGCGGGGACGGCTGCCCCTGCTGGGCCTGGTGCTGCTGGTGGGCGCTCTGGGCGGACTGGTGGCCTGCCATGGCGGCAGCTCCGCCACCATTGCCATGGACACCCAGTATTACGACGACAGGGGCAGCATTCTGGAAATCCCGCAGATCACCGGGGACCGGAGCGAAGCGGCCCAGGCCATCAACGCCGCTCTGCTGGCGCGGAAAGCGGTCTATCAGACCTATGTGGACGATCCCTACCGGGACGCAAGCTGGTGCGAGGTGACGGCCTGGCCCACCACCACGGACCGCTATCTGAACCTCGCCCTGGTGGAGAACGTCTATCCCACCTATGGCAGCGATGGGACGCTGTTTTCCTGGGTCTATGACAAGAAGGACCGGCGGGAGGTGACCCGGGAACAGGCGCTGGAGCTGGCGGGGACCACGGAGGCGGACCTGCGGGAGGCCGTGGCGGTGCTGCTGGCGGACGGAGAGCTCTCCCTGCCGCTGGATCCGGACACCTTTGAGATCCGGGGCTTCCGCATCGATGCCGACGGAGAGGTCACCTTCTATCTCGGAGGAGCGAACAGGGACGGTGCGGAGGGCATGGACGCCTGGTATGGCCTCTACGTCTGGAGCGGCGGGACTGCGGCCCGAATGACCGGGGCGCAGCCGGTGCCGGCGGAAGGGCTGGACCAGCGGGAGCCGCCCCTCTGGTATCAGTGGCGGGAGACCGGCCTGGGGCCGGAGGGGGGATTCGTCACGGCCCGCATGGACCCGGAGATACTGGCCGGGGCCGACGCCCTCCGGTCTCTGGCGCCCCAGGCGCTGGGAACGGATGGGGGGCGGCTGAACGTGAGCTATGCCTATTCGGACGTGAGCCATGCCTATTCGGATGAGGACCTGGCCTGCTGGTGCTATGACATTTTCAGTTCTGACGGGACCCTTCTGGCCCAGGGGCGGAAGAGTTGGACCGGCGGCGTGCTGTCTCTCTGCTTCCCCGGTGAGCCAGGGCCCCCCATCTACCTGGCAGGCGTGGAGATCCCAGAGGCGGCGCTGGACTTTCAAAGGCAGATCCGGGAGGAGCTCATCCCCCAATACAGTGGGCTTCCGCCGGGAGAGGAGATCTCGTTCCTTTACCGGGGAGAGGTCCTCACCGAAGCCTTTCCTCCGGTATGGGGATTCCGCGCGGTCCGGCAGACGGAAAAGGGCTGGGCGGTGGTCAACGATTACTACCAGGACCAGGAGAACCGGCAGGTCATGGAGGTCAATTACGATTTGGGCGGGCTCCTGGCGTACTTCAGGGGCACCTTCCGCTTCCCGGCGTCCTTTGCCGACCCGGAGGAGCGGTTCTACCCCGAACTGGTACAGAGGGCGCGGCGCCTGGCCGCGGGTCCCGACGGCTGGTCCATGGGGGAGATGACGCTGGCTGCGGCCGTCTACTTCCCGGAGGACGCCTCGGCGCGGGGCTATGAGGGGGTGGGCGCCTACCTCTGTCCGGTGACCCTCGCGGACCAGCCGGGGTGGGAGGACGACGCGCCCTACGCGGTCTATCTCTATGACATAGGCGGTAGGTACACCTACGTGGGTAACTTTACCCGGGAAGAGGCGGGGACCCGGGAAGCCCTCCGCGCCCTGGCCATGGGTTATTTTGAGAACTGGGAGGCCGGAGGCGGAGACCGCTTCCTCAACTATGTCGCCGGGACAGACCACTATGACCCGCAGGGGGGATTTTTCACCAGCGATGGGCTCCACCTCTCCTGGCAGACCCCGGGCTCCGGAGATGGAGACAACCTGGCGCTGGTCTTCCGCAGCACGGAGCGGGGACTGGCCGTTTATTACCGCTATGCCTACGAGCGGTATGTAGCCACCCACGGCGGTGTGGAGCCGGTGTCCGTTCCGCCCGGTTCGGGCTGTCTTGTGGAGCTGCTGGCGGGGCCCGGCGATCCGCGGGAGCGCGTGGGAGAGAGGGAGCGGCCCCTTGCGCTGGAGGGACTGCCACCGCCCGGAACGCCCGCTGAAAACGGCTGGTACTATCTGGCCGTGACATCGGAGGAGTGGTACCCCATCTCCCGCTATGTCACGGACTATCTGCGGATTCTGGAGTGGCTGTCGGACGGCTCCACATTCGGCTTCTATTAGGGCCGGGGCCCGCTGGAAACCGGGACGTCGGCCGTCCGCCGCGCTTCCGACCAAAGGGTCGCGAGGCTTTCCACACAAGAGACGAAAAAGAAGGGGAGAGGGGTCATGAAGCGCCCACACACCTATTTTTCCACGGAATTCCACGGCGGGCCCCGGGCGGTCCGGGCCCGGCTGGGCAATCTCTTCGCCGCGCCCCGGCGGTCGGGGCGTCTGCTCCTGCTGTGTACGGTGCTGCTGGTGGGCGCGCTGGGCGGACTGGTGGCCTGCGACGCCGCCCGCGATGGAGAAAGAAATCCATTCCCCGTTCCGGATGAGGTATACGCCATGGCGTTGGAGCTGGCGGGGCCGGGGGGAGAAACGGTGGACCTGAAGCTGGCCTTCTCCGCCGAGGCTGTGCTGCCCGGCGCCACTCTGGAGGCCTATACCATGGAGCCGGGCGCGCGGCCGGAGGACCCGGAGGGCCATGCGTTTGACGCCGCCTTCACCTTTCTGGTGGTCCGGCTGGAGGAGGGAGCGCGGAGCCTGCTGGGGAGCTTCTCCGTCGGGGCGGACGCGGGCGCGCCGGAGTATGCTGTGGCGGACTACCTGCGGGCTTCCGGCAACGAGGACGCCGGTCGACGGCTCTCGTTCCTCCGCCTTCTTTCCGACGCGGACGCCGCTGTAGCGCCCTTCCTGGATCGGGCTGAGATCGAGGGGGCTCCTGTTTCCGACGAAAACGGCGTGGTCTGGCGCCGCCTGGCCGGATATGAAAAACAGGAGGACCTCCCCATGGAGGACCAGCTCCTCTCTCAGCTCCGCCGGGTGTTCGCCCAGAACCTGGCTGAGCGCCTGATGCAGCGATCCGACGGGACGTTCCGGGAGTGGAACGATGGGCTCTGGATCCGCTCCGACGCGGCGGAGCGCTTGGGCTGGGACTTCACCGCGGACCTTGCCACCCTGCGCTTCAGCGGCGCTTACGGCTGGGATACCGCGGTTGTGGACGGCACCGCCCGGGGTGCGCCCATCGAGTGGCATTTCCGCATGTCTGAGGACGGAGACCTCCGGCCCTATTTTATCCACTACTACAGCCTGTGCGGCGAGGGCCGGCCTTCCGATGCGGAGTGCGCCTTCCTGCTGGGTGGAGCATGGTATGTCCTCTTCCAGCAGGGGGAGCCGGACCTGGGCGCGCCCCTCTCCAGCGAGAGCTGGACCGGGGACTCCGGGTATGAGGGCAGCCGTTTTCTCACCAGGACTTGGGACGGCGTGGAGGTCCGGTACAGCGTGGACGAGGCCGCGGACCTTGCCACGGCGTACGCCGTCTCCGTGACCGCGCCGGGCATCCCCAATTGGCGGGGGATCGAGGTCGGGTCCACCCGAGCTGCAGTCCTCGCGGCGTATCCGGAACTGGACGAAGCGGAGCAGGAGAAGCAGAACGGCACCCGCGACCTGCTCTTCTGGGGGCAGCCCGTGGGCGGGATCTTTGTGGGCTTTCGGCTGGAGAACGACGTGGTGGTGCAGATGGACAGTCAGTTCGTATTCGACTGAGAAGGCGGAATACAGAGCGCGCGGCGGGAGTTCCCGCCGCGCGCTCTGTATCTGTATCCATATCGGTCCTTACTGTTTTAACGCCTCCGGCATCTCATGGCCGGCCTTCTGGATCCCACGGCGCAGCCAGTTCCCCCGGGCGTAATAGATGATATAGAGGATGGAGGTGACGCTCCAGCTGATGGGATAGCTCACCAGCACGGTCTCCAGCACGTTGCGGTGCGGGAGGACCAGCAGCACTCACAGCACCCGCAGCACACACACGCCGCTGCAGGTAAGAAGCATGGGCTTGAGGGAGTCGCCTGTACCCCGGACCGCGCCGGAGAAGATCTCAATGCAGACGAAGGTGACGTAGAAGGGGACGGTGAACCACATGACATGCCGGCCCAGGGCGATGACCGCGCTGTCGGAGGTGAACATACGCAGCAGGATGGGGGCCGCACCGCAGAAGAGGAGGCTGATGAGGGCCGTCACACCGAAGGTGACGCCCAGGCAGACCATCACGCCCTTCTTGAGCCGGTCGTACTTCCGGGCACCGAAGTTCTGGCTCACAAAGGTGGTGATGGATACGCCGAAGGCGCCGGAGACCATCCAATAAAAGCCGTCCACCTTGCCGAAAGCGGTCCAGGCGGCCACGGTGACGGTGCCGAACGAGTTGATGCAGGACTGAAGCACCATGTTGGAGATGGTGTACATATTGGACTGAATGCCCGCCGGGAGCCCGATGCGCAGGATGCTTTTGAGTTTGTCGGGGTGGAAACGGATGGCGCGGAGGTCTACGCAGTAGACCGTGCCCGGCTGGAGAAGGGAGACGGCCACCAGCACGGCGCTCACCACCTGGGACAATACGGTGGCCAGCCCCACACCGAAGACGGCCATGTCCAGCACCACCACAAAGAACAGGTCCAGCACGATGTTGGTGAGGCATGCGGCGATGAGAAAGTAGAGGGGACGCTTGGTATCGCCGATGGCGCGGAGGATGCTGGACCCCATATTGTAGATGAAAGAGGCCATGGTCCCGCAGAAGTAGACCCGCAGGTAGGTGAGCGCGTAGCCCATCACGTCCTCAGGGGTACCCATCATGCGAAGGACCGGGCCGGAAAGGGCGATACCCACGCCTGTGATGACCACGCCCGCCGCCAGGGACAGGGCGATGCCGGTATGGACGGCCTCCCGCAGGTCTTCTCCCTGCCGGGCGCCGTAATACTGGGCGATAACCACTGTGGCCCCGGAGGAGAGGCCCACAAAGAGATTCACCAGAAAGTTGATGAGCACCGCTGTGGGGCCGCCCACCGCGCCCAGGGCGGCGGTACCCACAAAGTTCCCCACGATGATGGCGTCCACCGTGTTGTAGAGCTGCTGGAAAAAGGTGCCCAGCAGGATGGGAAAGAAAAATGAGAGGAGGGGCTTGAGGATGGACCCCTCGGTGATCTGATTGTGCAAAGCGGCGAACAGCTCCTTTCGGCGGCGGCAGACGGCATAAACCCGCCCCGGCTGTCCGGGGCGGGCGCGGGAAAATTCTGGCCGAGCGGCAATCATACCACAGCACTACAGTAAAGTCAATCCGTTGATGTCCAGCTTGAAGGTGAGGCCGAAGAATTCCGCCGCCTTTCTGCACAGGAGCATGCGCTGGAGGAAGATCTCAAAGTAGTCCATCACGGCGCACACCTCCGTATTGATGGAAAGGGTCAGGGTGACGGTCTTGGCCTTCTGATCCAGCCGCAGGTCGGACTGTTCCACCGCGTAATTCACCCGGTCATGGATGTCGAAGTTGATGGTATCCCGGTTACGGACCCGGCTGCGGCGCACGTCGGTCTTGTCCGCCAGCAGAAGGGCCGCGGCGATGGCGTTCACCGGAAAGGCGGTGGAATCATCGTGATGGCCGATGGCTGTGATGACGGCGGCCACATCGGAGGGCTCCATGCCCATGTTGTCCAGGATCCGGAAGGCCATTACCGCTCCGGTCTGGGCGTGGTCGTTGCGGTTGACCACGTTGCCGATGTCGTGCATAAAGGCGGCGATCCGGCACAGCTCCACCGTGTGGGCGTCGTAACCCAGCTCCTGCAGCAGGTCGCCCGCCACCACGGCGCACCGGGTCACGTGGGCAAAGCTGTGCTCGGTGTACCCCAGGGCCAGCAGGGAGGCGTCCGCCTGGGTGATATAAGTCCGGATCTCCTCGGACTGCTTGACGGTCTCATAGGTGATATGCATATGCTCCATCTCCTCGCTGGTCCTATCATATAATAAAGAAATAGAGATTGCAACGGGCAAACTTGTTAAGAAAAGCTTTATGTCCTGTTCACAGCCTATTCACCAAATTCTTCCCTTGGGGGCGTATACTCTCCTCATCAGGCGAGAGCCGATTCTATATAGATCGCATCACTTCTTCCTCCTCTCTCTTTTCGACAAAGGCGCGGGCCGGCTTTTTAGCCGGCCCGCGCCTTTGCCCGCTGGAAGGAGCCGCGGCGATCTCCCTTCCCTTGCCTGGACCGCAGAAATGGGAGAAACAGCCCGCATCGCAAATTGTGACAGCAAAGAAAAGGGCGTTGCCTGCGGCTTCGAAACAGACCGACAGGCTCTGACAGACCAAGGACCTCCGCCGACCCCCAAAGGGGCTGGTGGAGGTCCTTTTTGCCAAAGGGACTACGTTACACCTTGTTCAGATCGTAAGGCGTGGTCTGATAGACGTAGTAATTGAGCCAGTTGGTATAGAGAAGCTGCCCGGCGCTCCGCCAGCGGACGATGGGGGGGCGGCAGGGATCGTCGCCGGGAAAGTAATTATAGGGCACATGGATCTGCAACCCTTTTTCCCGGTCCCGGAAGTACTCCCGGGCCAGGGTGTCGGGGTCGTATTCCGGGTGACCGGTGATGAAAAACTGGCGGGAATCCTCACTCTTCACGGCAAAGACCCCGGCGTCTCCGGAGACGGCCAGCAGCTCCAGACCGGGCGTGGAACGGATATCGCTCTCCCACACCTCGGTGTATCGGGAGTGGGGGGCTTGGAAGACGTCGTCAAAGCCGCGGAACAGGGGGGAATTGGGTTTAAGTACCCGGTGGTCGAACACGCCGAAGAGCTTTTCCGGCAGAGAACGCTTCTCCACGCCGTAGTGGAAGTAGAGCCCCGCCTGTGCGCCCCAGCAGATGTGGAGGGTGGAGTGGACATGACTGCGGGTCCACTCCATGATCTCACACAGCTCGTCCCAATACTCCACCTGGGTGAAGTCCAGGTTTTCCACCGGCGCGCCGGTGATGATCATGCCGTCGTATTTCCGCCCGCGGACCTGATCGAAGGTGGTGTAAAAGGACTCCAGGTGGTCCTCGTCGATGTGCTGGGAACGATAACTGGAAGTCCGGAGCAGCTCTACCTGGACCTGGAGGGGCGTGTTGGACAGCTTGCGCAGGATCTGTGTCTCGGTGACGATCTTGGTGGGCATCAGGTTGAGGATGAGCACCTTCAGGGGCCGGATATCCTGGTGCAGAGCCCGGTATTCGGTCATGACGAAGATATTCTCCCCCTCCAGGGTGGCGCGGGCGGGGAGGGAGTCGGGAATTTTGATGGGCATGGTGTGGATTACCTCCGGTGAGAATCTGGATATACAGGTAAGGGCTAGGCTGCCGCTTCGCCGGCGGCCTGGGAGAAGAAGCGGAAAAGCATGACGGCGGCCTCTGCACGGCTAGCGCCGCCGGTGGGATTCAACCGCCCGTCGCTGCCCAGCAGGATGCCTTGCTCCACGGCCCAGGCCACTGCCTGGCTGGCCCAGGGGGAGACGGTGTCGGCATCGGAGAAGGAGGAGAGCCCGCCGCTGTGGGAGGGTTCTCCGGCATACCGGTAGAGCAGCAGGGCGAGGCTCTCGCGGGTGAGGGGGACGTCGGGAGAGAAGCCGCCGCCCGTGCCGGTGGTGATGCCGCTCTCCGCCGCCCAGGACGCCGCATCGGCATACCAGGCGTCGGCAGCCACATCGGAGAAGCTGCTCTCCGCATCAGGCTGGGGCTGGCCCTCCGCGCGGTAGAGAATGGTGCACAGGGCGGCGCGGCTGACAGGGACCGAGGGCTGGAACCCGTCCCCCGTGCCGCCTATGAGTCCGGCGGAGACCAGCGCGCCGATCTCCGGAAGCGCCCAGTGGTCCTCCAAGTCATAGAGACCGTAGAGATCGGTATAGAGGTAGCCGCTCAGCTCCCCGCCAACGCCGGACACAGTCTCCTCCTGAAACACGTCGGGGAAGCCGGCCCGCGCCATGGTCTCACGGTAGCCGCTCTCATCCGAGAGACGGATGAGATTCAGATAGGTGTCCACAGCCCCCTGATAGTCATCCTGGGAGGTCAGGAACAGGTCCAGGGCAGAGAGGGCGGAGGTGGCGTAGCTGATATAGTAGAAGGGGGACTCAAAGGTGTGGTTCACCTCCACCCAGTCGTAAGCCTCGTCCGAGTCCGTCGCATAGACATAGCCATACTCCTGCGCAAGGGTGCGGAAAAGGCGGTTGACATCCTGAAGCGTGGGGTCTTCCATGTCGAAAAACTCAACCTGAAACTCACCGTAGAGGCAGCCGTCCACCACAGCATGGAGCAGGGCGTAGAGGTCGGCGCCCCGGAAGGCGTCCCCCGCCTCGCCGAAAAGCTGGTCGGCATAGCGCAGGGAGAGGGCCTCCAGACCCTGCGAGTGGGTCTCCGCCGTGTCATAGGAGAAGTTGACGGAAGGGGCCGCGCAGTAAGCGGAGAAGTGGCCGAACTCATGGATCAGCGTGCTGATGTCGTAATAGCCGCCCTGGGGGCTGTCAAAGAGGAAAGCGGAGCGGTAGGAGGGCAGGGAAATGGTGAAGCCCACGTCCAGCTTGGTGTCGGAGCGCTCGATGTCACACAGATTGCTCTCCACCATATAGTCGAAGAGTTCTCCCAGCTCAGACGCGATCTGTCCGATCACCGGACCCACAGCCGCCAGCTTCCCGGCCTGCCCCTGCCCGTCGTAGCGGTTCAGTGCCTCCTCCCCGGCACAGACTGCGGCATAATAGGCGGCATAGGCGGAATAGACCGGTACGATATGCTCTTTCACATAGGAGAAGAGCGCCTCGGATTCCTCGCGTCCGTAATCGCGCCCGTAATACGTTTCATAATAGTAGTCGAGAACGGAGTCGTAGCCGCTGGAGCGGGCGATCTCCCGGCGCAGGGAGGAGAGCTCCAGCAAATAGGGACCCGCCGCCGCGTTCCTGGCTTGTGCCAGCGCGGAGAGGAGGGTCCAGTAATCCTCATCGCTCAAGTCGGGGTCGGATTCGGTCTCCTCACGGGTCCAGGTCCTGTCACTGCCCGGCAGCGTCGCGGTGTATTCCGCGGTGAGCGCGTTCCAATATCCGGCCACCAGCGCGCTTTCCTGGTCCATAAGGTCGAGCTGCTCATCGGTGATCGACTCGTCCAGGTAGTCATCCAGCAGTTCCTCCAGTTCCTCCAGGTCGCCGTCGGCGGCCGCATAGGCGTCGGTAAAGGAGTCGGAGCGGAACATGCCGTGGACGGCATCCTGGTAGGCCTGGCCCGCACGGGTAAAGAGGAAGGTGAAGGCCAGATAATCCGCCTCATAAGACGCCGGATCCCGGTAGTAATGGACAGAGCAGACCGAGTATTCGGTGTAAAGGGAGAGATAATCGACATAAAGCGCCATACAGGCGGTCGAAATCGTGGTGATGGAGGCGGAGGAGTCCAGCAGCGCCTGAAAATCCTCACAGTCCGAGAGAAAATCCTGGACATGCTCTGTGTCATAAGAGAGCGAGTCGAAATCCACAGGGAGCGGCCAGGAATCTCCGGAGGACAACGCAGCGCTTTCCGGCAGAAGCGCGGGTTCCGCCGCTTGAACTGTCCCCAGCCCAGAGAGCAGAGCGCCGGTCAGCACCAGGGCGGCCAGGCGTCGAAATCGAAACATAAAAACAACCCCTTCCCATTCCTATATTATAATTAAGAGTAACACGATTAAACCAGGACCGCAACCACGAATCCTGTGGACATTCGTATGTCAAAGAAAGAAAATGAAGAAAAACGGAAAAAGGAGTTGACAATTGGGGAGGAGTTTGGTATATTAACTGAGCGCCAAACGCCGGGCAGGAAAACAGTGGCAAAGAGCGGAAGAAAAATCCGTGAGCGGCTGAAAAAATGCTTGACAAGAGCTTGGCCATCTGCTAGAATAACAAAGTTCGCGTCAGCCGAGAGGCGGCACTGATTCAAGGGGATTTGAAAAAAGTGCTTGACAAGGGCTTGAAGATCTGGTAAGATATAAAAGTTCGCGTGAGACGCAAACGAGTCAAGTGTCGAAATGATTTCGAAAGAAATTGAAGAAAACGCTTGACAATGAGAGTGCCATGTGGTACAATCAAAATCCCGCCGCTGGAGCGGCGTGCACCTTGTAAATTAAACAACGTGAAGAAGAAACACGAAGCACCAGAAAAGGACTTGAGGTCCTTTCTAAAGTCGCAAGACTTGGAAAGGCTCTTGACAAATTTCTTTGAAGCTATGGAAAGCTTCAATAAGATGATTTAAGGAACGGAAGTTCTTTAGATACCATTTTATTGAGAGTTTGATCCTGGCTCAGGATGAACGCTGGCGGCGTGCTTAACACATGCAAGTCGAACGGAGCACCCCTGACGGAGTTTTCGGACAACGAAAGGGAATGCTTAGTGGCGGACGGGTGAGTAACGCGTGAGTAACCTGCCTTGGAGTGGGGAATAACAGCCGGAAACGGCTGCTAATACCGCATGATGTATCTGGATCGCATGGTTCTGGATACCAAAGATTTATCGCTCTGAGATGGACTCGCGTCTGATTAGCTAGTTGGTGAGGTAACGGCTCACCAAGGCGACGATCAGTAGCCGGACTGAGAGGTTGGCCGGCCACATTGGGACTGAGACACGGCCCAGACTCCTACGGGAGGCAGCAGTGGGGAATATTGGGCAATGGGCGAAAGCCTGACCCAGCAACGCCGCGTGAAGGAAGAAGGCCCTCGGGTTGTAAACTTCTTTTGTCAGGGACGAAGCAAGTGACGGTACCTGACGAATAAGCCACGGCTAACTACGTGCCAGCAGCCGCGGTAATACGTAGGTGGCAAGCGTTATCCGGATTTACTGGGTGTAAAGGGCGTGTAGGCGGGAGTGCAAGTCAGATGTGAAAACTATGGGCTCAACCCATAGCCTGCATTTGAAACTGTACTTCTTGAGTGATGGAGAGGCAGGCGGAATTCCCTGTGTAGCGGTGAAATGCGTAGATATAGGGAGGAACACCAGTGGCGAAGGCGGCCTGCTGGACATTAACTGACGCTGAGGCGCGAAAGCGTGGGGAGCAAACAGGATTAGATACCCTGGTAGTCCACGCCGTAAACGATGGATACTAGGTGTGGGGGGTCTGACCCCCTCCGTGCCGCAGTTAACACAATAAGTATCCCACCTGGGGAGTACGATCGCAAGGTTGAAACTCAAAGGAATTGACGGGGGCCCGCACAAGCGGTGGAGTATGTGGTTTAATTCGAAGCAACGCGAAGAACCTTACCAGGACTTGACATCCTACTAACGAAGCAGAGATGCATAAGGTGCCCTTCGGGGAAAGTAGAGACAGGTGGTGCATGGTTGTCGTCAGCTCGTGTCGTGAGATGTTGGGTTAAGTCCCGCAACGAGCGCAACCCTTATTGTTAGTTGCTACGCAAGAGCACTCTAGCGAGACTGCCGTTGACAAAACGGAGGAAGGTGGGGACGACGTCAAATCATCATGCCCCTTATGTCCTGGGCCACACACGTACTACAATGGCGGTCAACAGAGGGAAGCAAAGCCGCGAGGTGGAGCAAATCCCTAAAAGCCGTCCCAGTTCGGATTGCAGGCTGAAACTCGCCTGTATGAAGTCGGAATCGCTAGTAATCGCGGATCAGCATGCCGCGGTGAATACGTTCCCGGGCCTTGTACACACCGCCCGTCACACCATGAGAGTCGGGAACACCCGAAGTCCGTAGCCTAACAGCAATGGGGGCGCGGCCGAAGGTGGGTTCGATAATTGGGGTGAAGTCGTAACAAGGTAGCCGTATCGGAAGGTGCGGCTGGATCACCTCCTTTCTAAGGAGAGCTCGATGGGGAGAAGTACTCATCGAAAAGTCCTAAGGTCAGGCTTTTCTGGGGAGTGGATCGCTTCACGTTGTTTAATTTAGAGGGCGCACGCCATATGGGCCCATAGCTCAGCTGGCTAGAGCGCACGACTGATAATCGTGAGGTCGGTGGTTCGAGTCCACTTGGGCCCACCACTTTCTTTCTTTGGAGAAAGAAGGAAGGCAAAGGAAGCTTTAGCAGAGCTTGGCACACCGGACGCGGGGGTATAGCTCAGTTGGTAGAGCACCTGCTTTGCAAGCAGGGGGTCACCGGTTCGAGTCCGATTACCTCCACCATTTAGAACAGATTTCAGTGCTCGATGGAGATTGAGGACTGAAATCTGTCCTGAAAGGGACAGAGGTCTGCACCTTGAAAACTGAACAATGTGAAAGAAAGTATTGAGAGCAAGCAACAGAGGGCAATTAATAGCAAATGTTGTGGAACTTTAAGATAGAATGGCGAAAGCTGTTCTAGTGAAGGGTAAAAACAATAAGCCAATTAAGAACTCTTTGAGGCCTGCATAATTCATGATCATAACGTAGAACCAGGAGATGGTTCTGCGAAAGGTCAAGCTAGAAAGAGCGCAAGGGGAATGCCTTGGCATCAGGAGCCGACGAAGGACGTGACAAGCTGCGATAAGCTACGGGGAGCGGCACATACGCATTGATCCGTAGATTTCCGAATGGGGCAACCCGGCAGAGCAATACTCTGTCAGCGTGCGTTGAATCAAATAGGCGTACGCGGGGAACCGCCTGAACTGAAACATCTAAGTAGGGCGAGGAAGAGAAATCAACCGAGATTCCGCAAGTAGTGGCGAGCGAACGCGGAAGAGGCCAAACCAGAGGATTTATTCTCTGGGGTTGTGGACTCACATAACGGTGCAATAGTTTAGCCGAATGGTATGGGAAGGCCAGCCACAGCGGGTGAGAGCCCCGTAGGCGAAAAGCGAATTGCATCAGTGAGGATCCAGAGTACCGCCGGACACGTGAAACCCGGTGGGAAACAGGGGGGACCACCCTCCAAGCCTAAATACTACCTGATGACCGATAGAGGAGCAGTACCGTGAGGGAAAGGTGAAAAGGACCCCGGGAGGGGAGTGAAATAGAACCTGAAACCTTGTGCTTACAAGCACTCAAAGCCCGTTAATGGGTGATGAGGTACCTTTTGTAGAATGGTCCGGCGAGTTATTGTAACAAGCAAGCTTAAGGTATTCAGTACCGGAGGCGCAGGGAAACCGAGGGTTAATAGCCCGTATAAAGTTTGTTGCAATAGACCCGAAACCGGGTGACCTATCCATGAGCAGGTTGAAGTGGGGGTAAAACCCCATGGAGGACCGAACGCACGTTCGTTGCAATGACCGGCGATGACTTGTGGATAGCGGTGAAATTCCAATCGAACCCGGAGATAGCTGGTTCTCCCCGAAATAGCTTTAGGGCTAGCGTTAGTTTAGATTACCGGAGGTAAAGCACTGAATGGGCTAGGGGCCGATAAGGTTACTGAACCCTATCAAACTCTGAATGCCGGCTAATTGATGACTAGCAGTCAGACTACGTGAGATAAGTTTCGTGGTCAAAAGGGAAACAGCCCAGACCCACAGCTAAGGTCCCAAATGTATGCTAAGTGGAAAACGATGTGGAGTTGCGAAAACAACCAGGATGTTGGCTTAGAAGCAGCCACTCATTAAAAGAGTGCGTAATAGCTCACTGGTCGAGTGACTCTGCGCGGAAAATATAACGGGGCTAAGCATGCAACCGAAGCTTGGGCTTGTCGCAAGACAGGGGTAGGGGAGCGTCGAATATGGGGTGAAGTCGCAGCGGGAGCAGCGGTGGACTGTATTCGAGTGAGAATGCCGGAATGAGTAGCGAGAATTATGTGGGAATCATAATGGCCGAAAATCTAAGGTTTCTTGGGGAAGGTTCGTCCGCCCAAGGTAAGCCGGGAGCTAAGGCGAGGCCGCAAGGCGTAGTCGATGCACATACGGTAGAAATTCCGTAGCCGCCGAACTTTAAGCATGCTGACACTTTGGAATAGGGGAACCCGGGCGTTGGTTGACCCGGGCGTAAGGGACCGAAAAATAGTAGGGAAGTCCTTGATGTCCAGAGGCGAGAAAAGGCATGTGGTATACTAAGGCGCCCGTACCGCAAACCGACACAGGTAGATGAGGAGAGAATCCTAAGGCCAACGGGAGAAGGGTTGTTAAGGAACTCGGCAAAATGACCCCGTAACTTCGGGATAAGGGGAGCCTGCGCGAGCAGGCCGCAGAGAATAGGCCCAAGCGACTGTTTACCAAAAACACAGGTCTATGCTAAATCGAAAGATGACGTATATGGGCTGACGCCTGCCCGGTGCTGGAAGGTTAAGAGGAGAGCTTAGTCGCAAGGCGAAGGTTTGAATTGAAGCCCCAGTAAACGGCGGCCGTAACTATAACGGTCCTAAGGTAGCGAAATTCCTTGTCAGGTAAGTTCTGACCCGCACGAATGGCGTAACGATTTGGGCACTGTCTCAACAGCCCACCCGGCGAAATTGTTGTACTGGTGAAGAAGCCAGTTACCCGCAACTAGACGGAAAGACCCCATGGAGCTTTACTGTAGCTTAATACTGGAAATCGGTAAATCATGTACAGGATAGGTGGGAGACTTGGAAGCCTGGGCGTCAGCTTAGGTGGAGTCAACCTTGGGATACCACCCTTGATTTGCTGGTTTTCTAACCTGCGGCCGTGAATCCGGTCGGGGGACACTGTTAGGTGGGCAGTTTGACTGGGGCGGTCGCCTCCAAAAAGGTAACGGAGGCGCTCAAAGGTTCGTTCAGCACGGACGGAAACCGTGCAGTGAGTGTAAACGCATAAACGAGCCTAACTGCGAGACCGACGGGTCGAGCAGTAACGAAAGTTGGAGTTAGTGATCCGGCGGTATGTGCGTGGAAATGCCGTCGCTCAACGGATAAAAGCTACCCTGGGGATAACAGGCTGATCTCCCCCAAGCGTCCACAGCGACGGGGAGGTTTGGCACCTCGATGTCGGCTCGTCGCATCCTGGGGCTGTATTCGGTCCCAAGGGTTTGGCTGTTCGCCAATTAAAGCGGCACGCGAGCTGGGTTCAGAACGTCGTGAGACAGTTCGGTCCCTATCTGTTGCGGGCGTAAGAGATTTGAAGGGAGCTGTCCTTAGTACGAGAGGACCGGGATGGACGAACCTCTGGTGCACCAGTTGTCCTGCCAAGGGCATAGCTGGGTAGCTACGTTCGGACGAGATAAACGCTGAAGGCATCTAAGCGTGAAACTCCCCCTAAGATTAGATCTCTCATCCATTAGGAGTAAGGCGCGTCGTAGACTATGACGTTGATAGGCCGGAGGTGGAAGCACGGCAACGTGTGCAGCTGACCGGTACTAATCCGCCGAGGGCTTGACCTTAACATGATTGTGCAGGCGCTTGTCCTCAACTTCTTCACATTGTTCGGTTTTGAAGGTGTAGACTTTTGTATGCGCCTTTAGCTCAGTTGGTAGAGCAACTGACTCTTAATCAGTGGGTCCCCGGTTCGAATCCGTGAAGGCGCACCATATGGCCCGTTGGTCAAGCGGCTAAGACGGCGGCCTCTCACGCCGCAAACGTGGGTTCGATTCCCGCACGGGTCACCATTTTAAACTTCATATTGGTTTTGACTGTGTGAGAGCAGTTGAAATAGCAGTCGGTGCTGATTGCGGTGAGGGTCCACCCGTTCCCATTCCGAACACGGCAGTTAAGCTCACTTGCGCCGAAAATACTTGCTTGGAGACGGGCCGGGAAGATAGGTAGTGCCGACACAAAAAAGCGGACAGAGAATTCTGTCCGCTTTTTTGTAGTTTTTGGGAGGGAGCATCGCCATGCAATACGACAATAGTTATAGGGCCACTTTCCTTAGCCGCCCCAATCGCTTTATCGCCAATGTGCTCCTGGACGGAAAGCCTGAGGTGGTTCATGTGAAGAACACAGGGCGCTGCCGGGAACTGCTGGTGCCGGGCGCCAATGTTTACCTGGAAAAGAGCGGGAACCCGGACCGGAAGACATGCTACGATCTGGTTGCTGTGGAAAAGGGAGCGCGCCTCATTAATATGGACGCCCAGGCGCCCAATCGTGTCTTTGCCGAGTGGGTGGGCGTAGGCGGGTTTCAGGAGGGGCTTACTTTACTGCGCCCAGAGACTACTTGGGGGAATTCTAGATTTGATTTTTACTGGGAGGCATCAAATCGGAGGGGATTCGTGGAGGTCAAAGGAGTTACACTGGAAGAAAACGGCGCGGTGTACTTTCCGGACGCCCCGACGGCGCGGGGGGTCAAGCATGTGGAAGAGCTGTGCGCCTGTCTGGAGCAGGGCTATGAGGCGGCGCTCTTTTTGGTGGTCCAGATGGAGGGCGTCGCCTTTTGGGCCCCCAATGACCGGACCCATCCAGCCTTCGGCACGGCGGTGCGGCGTGCGGCGGAGCGAGGGGTACAAATTTTGGCCTGGGACTGCAAAGTGACACCGGATTCGATAACGCTGCGGCGGCCGGTATCGGTCCGATTGCATGGAGTGCAGGAAAATTTGTGTTAGAGTGCATAAAATAATATTTTATTTTGCAAGTATTTTATGTTGTGTCCTGAAAATGAATTCTTGATATTGACAAGATGCAAATTCTTCGATAAACTTTTAGGCAATAAGCAAGGACGCTCGATCCGCCGAAGATGGCGGGCCGAGCGTCCTTCTGCTTTACCGGCGGATTGCTGTCGTCGGAGAATGAGGAGGAGTGAAAGATGTATTCGTCGGTCAACACAATCTGGGTGCTGCTCGGAGCAGCGATGGTCTTTTTTATGCAGGCTGGATTCGCTATGTGCGAGGCCGGCTTTACCCGTAGCAAAAACACCGGTAATATCCTTATGAAGAATCTTATGGATTTCTGTATCGGAACCCCCGCTTTCTGGCTGGTTGGGTTTGGGATTATGTTTGGTGGCACAGGTGCTCTGATTGGGAGCTTCGACCCATTGGTACGGGGTGATTATACAGCAATCCTTCCTGCAGGGGTCCCGATCTGGGCGTTCTTTATTTTTCAGACAGTCTTTTGCGCCACTGCCGCCACCATCGTCTCCGGGGCTATGGCGGAACGGACGAAGTTCATCTCCTACTGTATTTACTCGGCAGTGATCTCTCTGGTGATTTACCCGATCTCTGGCCACTGGATCTGGGGCGGCGGCTGGCTGGCGCAGATTGGGTTCCACGACTTTGCAGGGTCTACGGCCGTCCATATGGTGGGCGGTGTGGCCGCCTGTGTGGGCGCCAAGATCCTGGGGCCCCGGATCGGAAAGTACGGTAAGGATGGCAAGCCCCGGGCCATTCTGGGACACAACCTCTCCATAGCTGCCCTAGGAGTCTTTATCCTCTGGTTTTGCTGGTTTGGCTTCAACGGATGTTCCACCGTGGGGATGGAAGGGGATGAGACCATGCTTTTGGCTGGATCTATCTTCTGCACCACCAACATGGCAGCAGCGGTAGCCTGCGTCACTACCATGGTCTTTACTTGGCTGCGCTATGGGAAGCCTGACGTATCCATGACCTTCAACGCGGCCCTGGGCGGACTGGTGGCCATTACCGCAGGGTGCGATATGGTCTCGATTAGCGGGGCGGCGGCGATCGGCATCTGTGTCGGTATCGTAATGCCGCTGGCCATCGGATTTTTTGACAAGGTGGCCAAAATCGACGATCCTGTGGGCGCAATCTCGGTCCACGGCGTATGTGGGGCGATGGGCACTATACTCACCGGATTTTTCGCCCTGAACGGTGGTCTGCTCTATGGGGGTGGCACGGCCTTCCTGATGACCCAATGTCTGGGTGTCTTTTTCGTCATTGCCTGGGTGGTGGTCACTATGACGATCGTGTTCCAAGTCATCAAACATACCATTGGGCTGCGCGCCTCTGCTCAGGAGGAGATTGAGGGATTGGACATCCAGGAACACGGTCTGGTCTCCGCCTATGCCGACTTTATGCCGGCCACCAGCGTGAATGGTATTTCGGGTACGAATGGCATTCCAGCACCTGCCGGATCCCGAGCCGCAGAAATGGACAAGGCCATTCCGGTCCAGGTGGTATCCGATGCGAAGGCGGAGATATCCGCCTCTGATGTAAAGCTTTCGAAAGTCACCATCATCTGTAATCAGGCCCGTTTTGAAGAACTAAAGAGCGCCATGAATGATATCGGTGTGACGGGTATGACCGTTACTCAGGTCTTGGGCTGTGGCATACAAAAAGGAAAGACTGAATACTATCGCGGCGTAGAAATGTCCATGAATCTATTGCCCAAAGTGCAGGTCGATATTGTGGTTTCCAAGGTTCCAGTGAGTGAAGTGATCTCTGCAGCCAAACGGGCGCTGTTTACGGGACATATTGGAGACGGAAAGATCTTTATTTATGATGTGGAGAGCGTAGTCAAGGTCCGCACCGGGGAGGAAGGCTACGATGCGCTCCAAGGGGACTAAACAGTCTGCTGATGGGAGGGCGGAGGTCATATGACCTCCGCCCTCCCATTGCGCAGGAGACCGTGCTGTGATAAAATAAGACGCACGAAAGGACTGAGAGAAGATGAAGCAACCCGGTGGGGATGTAGAGGTAGAGCGCTTCGCTGCGGAGATCGCACCCAAGGGCAAGGGGTATCTTGCCGTTCGCAGATGCCCGCCGGACGAGTTGGCCCATGTGCTGGAACGGGAGGCCGGCGCCCTGTTTTCCGCAGGGGCCCGTCGGGTCTATGCCGCCTCTACTGATCCAGGCGCACCCCTGCATGAGGGGAAGCTGGGGCGGTGCAGGCTGACCCATGTACACGATATGCTGCTCCTGCGCCGGGAGCTGGGAGAGGCGCGGCCCGGGCCCGGAGGATTGGCTGTGCTGGAACCGCTCCGCCCTGCGGAGGGCGAAGCATGGCTCAAAATCCATAACGAGGGATTTTTTGATGTGCCCAATTCCGCGACCTATGGTCCGGAGGAGCTGGAAACCTGTCTGGACGAAGATCATGACTGTGGTTTTTTTCTCTTTGAGGGCAAGGCGGTGGGCGTCTATGAGCTGGCGCTGGCCGGACAAGAGCCGGAGATCGAGGGCATTGCCCTTCGGCCGGGCTTCCGGGGCCGTGGCCTGGGCCGGGAGCTGTTGCTCTCAGCCATGGACCGGCTGGCCGAACTGGGCTTTCAAAGCTGTTTCCTGCGGGTAGCCAGCTCCAACATGCCGGCGCTCCGCCTCTACCGGGAGAGCGGTTTTGCAGAGGAACAGATACATTCCAAATGGTTTGAGGTGACCGTAGAGCATGGATGAGCCGGAACAGTTTTGGAAACCGATCCCGCCCTATGATGACCGGGGATGGGACTTGGTGCCCCCCATTGAGGAGTGCGGCGAGCCTCTGGTGGATATTACCGGGCGGACGCCCCGGATCCTCTGCGGGGCGTCTTATCTGCGCCAGGGGCTGGATGGCGCGCTGGACCGCTGCTGGGTGCGGGAGGGGATGTGGGAGCGGCTCAGGTGCGTGCTTGCGCTGCTGCCGGAGCGATACTCCCTGTTGATTTTTGATGGGCTGCGCCCCCTGCGGGTACAGCGGGCCATCTATGACCAGTTCAAAACGGTCATTCAGGAGGAACGCCCGGGCATCTCAGCGGCGGAACTGGAGCTCATACTGGAGGACTATGTGGCCAGGCCGGTCAAGCGGCTGGACCGGCCCGCGCCCCATACCACCGGCGGCGCGGTGGATCTGACGCTGTGTCTGGATGGAACGCCCATGGATATGGGTACCGGGTTTGACAACCTCACCAGTCAGGCTCACACCGACTGGTTTGAACGGACGGACGGTGGGAGGGAGACGATGCGGGACCAGCGGCGGCTCTTGTTCCATGTGATGGAGGCGGCAGGCTTTGTCAACTACGGCTGTGAGTGGTGGCACTATTCCTATGGAGACCGCCAGTGGGCCCGACAGAAGAAAGGTGTCCCCATCTACGGATTCTGCCCGGAGTGCGACGGGTGAGCAAAAGAGAGGAGAAGGAGAAATGTCGTATCAGATCGTAGCCTTTGGAGATTCCAACACGAGGTATTATCTGGGGGACACCGGCACGGCGGGCCCCTTGGAGGACGCCTGGCCTGCCCGCCTGGAGGCACTTCTGCGGGATCGGGGCAGGGACGTGGCGGTGAAAAACGAGGGACACCCCGGCATCCAGGCGGATTTCGCCATGGAACACTTCGACGCCGCCACCAAGGGCGCTGACCTGTGCGTGCTGGGCTTCGGCACCAACGACGCCAAGAAGCTGGAGGTCCCTCTGGGCGAATTCCTCTCCGAGGTCTCCGACGTGCTGGACCAGGCGGGGGAAGCCGGTATACCCCTCATTCTGCTGGGAATCCCCTGGTTCTCAGAGGAGGTGGCCGGGCGGGATGTGCAGGCCCGGCTACCCATTTGGAACGAGTCGCTCGCCAGCCTCTGCGATCAGTTGAGGATCCCCTTCGTAGACCTCTATACGCCCTTCCTGGGCGACCCGGAGCGCTGGTTCAACGAGCGGACGACCCCGAAGCGCCACCTCTCCGCCGCGGCGGAACAGCGGGTAGCCGAGCTGGTCCTGCCCCTGGTGCTCCGACAGATGGACCGCTAGGACTTGTCTGCATATCGGAATAGGCAGACAGCCCGGAAGAGCCGCACCGTTTTTTATAACCCTGAAGCAAAGGGGGCCCGCCCAGGTGATCTGAGCGGGCCCCCTTTCCGCTTATTTTAAGGCGCTCCGTCTTCCGGGGGGTCCTTGTGGAGAAAACCGGTGTAGAAGCCGGGGGGAAGTTCCGGCTCATGGGGAGACGGAGGCGGGCCGGGGACCCGGCGGGGCGGTTCCCCGGCCGGGGCGCCGGAATAGTAGTAGTGAGGGACGGATGCCTTGTCGGGCCCGCCCACCCGGCAGTAGGTCTCGACAGGCGCCGGCGGAGCGGACTCATCCACGGGGGCGGGAGAAGTGCCGGCGGCGCAGTCGTAGAAACCGGCAAAGGCCGTGCCCATGTAGGCGGTGAGCCACAGGAGCAGCGGGGCGCTGCACAGCAGGGCGGCCGCGGCCAGGAGCAGGGGGAGGAACATGCCGAAGACACGCACCGGAAGGGCGGCAAAGCCCCCACGGCTCACCTGGAAGAAAAAGAAGATGGCAAAGCCGCCCAACAGGTAAACCGCCAGGATGATGGCGGCCACCAGCAGGGCCCAGCCCAAAAAAGACAGAGACAGAAGAAGAAGGGACCAGCGGCGGCCCGTCATTAGGCGCTTGCTCTCATGGATGCAGTCCAGGGCCCTCCAATCGGGATGGTCCAGCAGGAGATAGTAGGAGAGGGCGTACCGCAGCAGACGGTTATAGAGGAGGGCCATGCTCAGTACAGTGGCCGGGAGGAGGAGGAGCGCAAGAAGCTGGCTGTCCAGCCAGACGGCCAGCAGGGAAAATGGGACCAGAACCGCCAGAGAGACCACGGTCCACAAGAAACTGAGCAGAAAGAGCAGCAGGGACAGGCAGATGATCCGCCCGGCCAGGTGAAAGCCGAAAAAGAGGTCCTTGATCTCGGTGCGGCGGCCCCTCCAGAGCCGCATGGTGTAGTGGAGATAGCCGGTCTGCATGACCAGGGTGAACAGCATAGCCAGGAGGTAGAGGAAGACCATCACCGCCAGGAAGAGCCCGGAGGCGGCGGACGTAGCCCCGCGGCTGATGTGGCCGCCATGGCCCCGTATGGCAAGATTGGCCCCGGCGGCAAGGGTGACCGGAAGCGTGGCGGCCGTGGAAACTGCGGAGACCAGGGCCTGTGTAAGGAGCAGATAGATCAGCGTGACCAGCCAGGGGCGGGGAGAGCCCTGGCGGACGGCGGCCTTGGCCGCCAGCTTAATGCGAACGCGGTCGTATTCCACGGGATCTACCTCCTTCTGATAGAGATATCATACCATGGAATCGGGCGCTTGGCAAATGGGAAACGTGCACCAGAAGGCCGCACCGGAGGCAAGGGAGTCCGCGCCGCACCGCCCGCCGTGAAGAGCGGTGATCTCCTGCACCAGGGCAAGCCCCAGCCCGGTGCCGCCTTGGGTCCGGGTCCGGGCAGGGTCCGCCTTGTAAAAGGGCTCGAAGAGCCGGGGCAGGACCTCTGGGGGAATGGGGTCTCCGTCGTTTTCCACCCGGAGAAGGGCGCTGCCCTTTTCCACACGGAGCAGGAAGCGCACCTCGCCCCTGGGAGCGCAGTGGCGCAGGGCGTTGGAGGCCAGGTTGCCGACCAGCCGGGTGAGCTGTTCCCGGTCCCCGGACAGGGTGCAGGGCTCCAGCGTCAGGGAGAGGGTGATCCCCTTTTTACGGGCTGGGTGCTCCAGAGGACGGAGCACGTCCCGCACCACCTGGTCCAGCGCCACCGGAACGGGCTGGAACCGGGCACGCCCCGACTCCAGCCGGGAGAGGTCCAGGAGGGAGCCCACCAGGGCGGCCATCCGGTCCGACTCCTCCACGATGACGGAGAGATATTCCTCCCGCTTTTCCGGGGCGATGTCCTCGCTGAGCCCCTCGGCATAGGAGCGCACCAGGGCCAGCGGGGTCTTGAGTTCGTGAGCCACGGCGTTGGTGAGGTCCCGCTCCCGCTGGAGGGAGCGGGACTGAGACCGGGCCACCAGAACAGCCAGGAGCAGGGCAAAGAAGAAGGTGCTCCCATAGAGCAGTCCGAGGCCGTGGGTGGCCAGACGCAGGGGAGGGTAGGCCGCGCCGTAGGCGGAAATCAGATTGTCGTAGGGGGCCACTATACCGCAGTGGGCGTAGCCTGCGCCGCCTTCCACGGCGCCGACCCAGCTGGCGGACGGCCCGCGGCTGCCCACCAGACTGTCCACACGGGCCTGAGCCTGCCGGAAGAGTTGCAGAGCCAGCTCCGGCGGATCATCGCTCCAGATGAGGGGGGACTGCAGCCGGGCGGCGTCAAAGGCGAGGGTGGTGAGGGTCTTGCCTTCAAAATAGGCGCTGTCGGTGTCGAGAAGGGTGAGAGGGCCGTCGGCAAAGTAGTACACCAGCTTTTGTGGGTAGACCACATTGTGCTCCACCACGCCGGTGACCTCGCCATAGAGCCCCGGTCTGTCCACATCGCCCTCTCCATAGAGGCCGCCCTCCGCCCCATAAAAGGCGCAGAGGTCCTTATCGGCGCGGAGCAGGCGGGCCAGGGCGAGCTGTTCGTCATCGGTGAGGACCGGATCAAAATGGAGGAAGTAGTCGTAGACTCCGGTGCCGGGCAGGGAGAAATAGCCGGAGGTAAGGGGGCTGCGGGCAAGCTCCGTCCCATCCAAATCGTAGATGCGAAAGACGCCCATGGAGCCGGCGGCGGGGGAGCAGGCGGCCATCCGGTCGGCGAGCAGGGCGGGCTTTTCCACAGCCGCCGCCGTCCCCTCCAGCACCAGCTGGCAGTTCATGAGGTTCCAGTCCAGGGTCTCGCGGATCTCTGCACGCAGAGAGGCCTCCCGGGCGTCCAGACTGCGGAAGGAGATCACACCCGCCATCAGTGCCCAAAAGGCCAGAAAAACCGCCGCCGTTCGCAGAAAAACGGTCCAGAACAGCTTGCGCATCGTTCACGCCTCCTCCAGCTTGTAGCCCGCCTTGACCACGGTCTTGATCTGTCCGCCCGCGGGCCCCAGCGCGGCGCGAAGGTTTTTGATTTGGACGTCCACCGCCCGGAGCTCCCCCTCAAAATCCCAGCCCCATACCCGGGTGAGCAGGTGCTCCCGGGAGAGGACCCTGCCGCGGTTGCGCAGGAGGCAGAGGAGCAGATCATACTCCCGAGGGGATAATTTGACAGCAGTATTACATACTGTACAGGCCATGCGGCCGGTATCCAGCCGAATTTCCCCACAGATCAGCGTGCCGTCGGAGGTGCCGCGGCTGCGGCGGATCAGGGCTGTGGTCCTGGCCAGGAGAACGGCCAGGGAGAAGGGCTTGGTCACATAGTCGTCTGCACCCAGCCCGTAGCCCTCCAGCGCGTGAGTTTCCCCGCCAAGGGCCGTGAGGAAGAGGATGGGGACCCGGCTCTCCCGGCGGATGGCACGGCACACGCCGTAGCCGTCCAGGCCCGGCATCATCACGTCCAGCAGTACCGCGTCGTAGTCCCGCGCCCGGAAGCGGTCCAGACCCGCCGCGCCGTCTGCGGCCAGGTCGGCCTCCACCCCGTGGGCATGGAAATAGTCCCGGAGGATATCCCGCATGCGGGGCTCATCTTCCACAATCAGGATCCGGTCAGCCATTGTCGATCCCCTCCTCAATATGCAGGATACCAAAAAAATGTGTTGGAGTTGTGTCGGATTGGAAAATATGCGGCATGCCGCAGGAAAAGGGGCGGCAGCCCCGGTGTGTCTCCCGTTGAAACATTCAAAAGGCTGTCGGAAAAGCTCGAAATGGCTTTTCCGACAGCTTGGATGCCCGTCAGGTATGGAGAGATGCGAATTACCGGCGGCCGCCGAAGCCGCCGCCCCTGGAACCGCCGCCGAAGCCGCCGCCCCTGGAGCCGGAGCTGAAGCCGCCGCCCCTGGAGCCGGAGCTGAAGCCGCCGCCCCTGGAGCCGGAGCTGAAGCCGCTGCCCCTGGAGCCGGAGCTGAAGCCGCTGCCCCTGGAACCGCCGCCGAAGCCGCCGCGCTTGGGACCGGAGCTGAAACCGCCGCCCCGCGGGGGCGTGGGTCCGCCTCCCGGCCCTCTGGGGGGACGTGGACCCCTTCCGGGCGGAGGAGGAGGCTGGCGCCAGCGCCGCCGATACCAGCCGTAGCCAGGCCCGTGCCAGAAGAGAAGGGGGCGAAAGACCACCGGGGGGACCCCCATACCGTAATATCTTCTGCGGTAGGCGGTGTATCGGGTGCTGTCGATGATGGAGAATACGATGAGGATCAGAAGGATGAGGAAAAAGATCTGGACCACCCAGCTCACATCTCGGACATAACCCTCGGCATAGCCGGGCGCCGGCGTACTCTGTGCGGCGTTCAGATGGGAGGAGAAGAACGTCTGGAAGGAGGAGAACACCCCCAGGGCGAAGGTGTCGTAATCCCTGGCCATGAATGCGTCGTAGTACTGGTCCATGTACTGGGTGATCACGGAGTCGCTCAGGGCGGAGGTCACGCTGTCGCCCGGGATCAGGAAGGCGTCCTGCCCACCCACGTCCATTACCAGCAGCAGGTCCTGGGAGCCGAGACCAATGTCGTTGCCGAGCTGATAGGTGTAGGTGTCGATGGCCATGCCGTCGGTGTCGGACACTGCGGCCACCGCCATGATCATACCGTAACGGGCGTCCCAGTTGGCGTTATAGAGGCACAACGTCTCCTCTGTGGCATCGGAGAGCACACCGGCCTCGTCCCACAGCCAGTCTGTGTAGCCGGAGGTGTTCAGGCTGGTGTCCAGCGCTGAGGGATCGGCGGGCTCCGGCGCGGGGGAGGACTGTACGGGACGCCGGACCTGACCCAGGCCGATGGAGGCCAGGATGATCAGAAGGGTGAGGACCACCGCTACGCTGCGTTTTTGAAAGAACTTCATAGGCACTCCTTATTTTCGTATCCCACAGGTACAAAAGGCGTCCGGCTCAACCGCGCAGCTCCAGCAGCTTCTGCTTGAGCTCGCCCTCGATCCGTCCCAGCTCCAGCTCGGCCTCCCGGCGCTTCTGGGCGCCGTCCTGCTGGATCTTCATGACCTCGTCTAGGGTGGAGATGAGCTGCTGATTGGTGTGCTGCAGGGTCTGGATATCCACCACGCTGCGCTCGGCCTCCTTGGCGGTCTCGATGGTGCCCATCTTGAGCATGTCGGCGTTCTTCTGCAAGAGCTCGTTGGTCATGTTGGTGACGGCGCTCTGGGCCGCCGTGGCCTGCCGGGAGTGCTCCAGACCCAGCGACAGGACCATCTGGCTCTTCCACAGCGGAATGGTGTTCACCAGGGAGGACTGGATCTTCTCCAGCATCAGGGCGTCGTTGTTCTGGATGAGCCGGGTCTGGGGGCCCATCTGGATGGAGATCATACGGGTGAGCTCCAGGTCATGGATCTTCTTTTCAAAGCGGGAGCACATGTTGGCCAGGTCGTTGTAGGCCTGGGCATCCTCCTGGGCCCCGCTCTGGGCGGCCTTTTTCCGCAGCTCCTCCAGCTCGCCGGCGCGGACCTGCTCCAGGCGCTTCTTGCCCGCCAGAATATACATGGTGAGCTCCTTGTAGTACTTGGTGTTGAGATCGTACATCTGGTCCAGCATGGCGATGTCCTTCATCAGGGTCACCTGATGGCCCTCCAGCACGGCCACGATCTTGTTCACGTTGGTCTCGGCCTTGGCGTACTGGGCTTTCATGGACTCCAGATCGTTTTTCTTTTTCTGGAAGAAGCCGAAGAGACCGCTCTTCTCCTCCTGGCCGAAGTTTTGCAGCTCTCCTACCAGACCGGCCAGGGACTGGCCGATCTCGCCCAGGTCCTTGGTGCGGACGGAGTTGAGGGTGTTTTCAGAGAAGGAGGCGATATTCTTCTGCGCGGCGGCGCCGTACTGCAGGACCACGTTGGAGTCCTTGATATCGATCTTCTGGGCGAACTCGTTGACCATCTTGCGCTCCGCCTCGGTGAGCTGGCTCTCATCCAGCTTGACCGCGTTGGCGTCCCGGACCTTTTGGGCCTCGGCGGCGTCCTCAGGAGCCACGGTGGGATTCAGGGTCAGGCTGGGCGCGTCGGGGGCCTTGGGGGCCTCGGCGGCGGCCGCCGCACCCATATCGGGGGTCAGCGTGAGTTCAGGGGTGAAATCGGTGTTGTCGGCCATATTGAACCATCCTTTCTAGTTGCGCCGCAGGCCCGTCAGGACTCGCTGCGGAGCTGCTCGCCCGTCAGTCCTTCCTGGGCCAACAGGTTTTCCATCACGGTGATGTCGGTGGAGATATCCAGGGCCTCGTCGCCGAAGAGGGCGTCGAGCTGCTTGTCGAAGGCTTTGGTGACCGTGTCCATCATCGTCTCGATCTTTCCCATGGTGCCGTCGATGTTGGTGCCGGACACGCCCGCGGAGCCCATCCTGTCATAGGCATTGAGGAGCTTGAGGGTGGTGGGGAGATAGTAGTTCATGAATTTGCGGATCTGGGAGAGCTTTTGAGGGTGCTCCACCACATAGGAGATGATCTTCTTGGTGATCTCCTCCAGATGGTCGATCTGGGCGGAGAGGGTGGGGTCCTCGATGGCGTCATTGAGACGACGCATTTCAGAGACGGCCCGGTCCCGGTCCTGGATCAGGGCGTCCAGCTCGGGATTGCCGGTGGAAGGGGCCTTTTTCTCCTCCGCCTTGGGGGGCACCTCCGCCTGGGGATCGGAGTCCTTCGCGGCCTCCGGGGTCTCGAAGCTGCGGTCCGGCCAGATGGCCTTGGCGATGAGAAAGGCCGCCAGGGAGGCACCCGCCGCCGCCGCATAATGGAGGGGCCGGTACAGGGGCAGGAACAGCCCGAAGATCAGCCACACCACGGCCACCGCATAGATGGGGACCACAGATTTTTTTACTACCTTAGCCATAACTGCCTCCTTAGAGAAGATACAGAATTATTGTACCCTTCCGTGGGAAGGGTGTCAATGGGATTCCGTTTTACTTTGCCTGTCTTAGGACGCGGGTGCCCTTGCAAAAGCGGAAGGGAACCGTGGACAGGATGGTTGACAGGGGGTGGAAAACTTATTATTATATATAAGTTATAGCTGTAAACGAAGAGGGAGAGCGATGGTCAATGATGACGCTGGAGGATTTCAAGGCCGCCCGCAGTGTGCTTGCGGGCGTGATCGCGGACACCCATCTGGTCCACTCCGTGGCTTTTTCCAAAGCCACGGGGAACCATGTCTATATCAAACCGGAAAACATGCAGGTGACCGGCGCCTACAAGATCCGGGGCGCCTACTATAAGATCAGCACCCTCACCCCGGAGGAGAAGGCGCGGGGCCTTATTACCGCTTCCGCTGGCAACCACGCCCAGGGGGTGGCCTACGCCGCCCAGGCCGCCGGCGTGAAGGCAACGGTGGTCATGCCCACCACCACGCCCCTGGTGAAGGTGAACAACACCAAGGACTACGGGGCCAACGTCATCCTGCACGGCGCCGTCTTTGACGACGCCGCGGAGCTGGCCTCCCAACTGGCGGAGGCGGAGGGCTATACGTACATCCACCCGTTCAACGATCCCATTCTGGCCACCGGACAGGGGACCATCGCCTATGAGATATTTTCCGATCTGCCGGAGGTGGACATCATTCTGGTGCCCGTGGGCGGCGGCGGCCTTGCCGCGGGGGTGGCCACCTTGGCCAAGCTCCTCAACCCCAATGTAAAGGTCATCGGCGTAGAGCCCACCGGGGCGGCCTCCATGAAGGCCAGCCTGGAGGCGGGCCATGTGGTCAGCCTGGACAGGGTGGAGACCATCGCGGACGGCGTGGCCGTCAAGACCCCTGGGGACAAGATTTTCCCATATGTGCAGCAGAATCTGGACGGCATCCTCACCATCGAGGACCGGGAGCTGGTGGATGCCTTCCTGGATATGATGGAAAAGCACAAAATGATCGTGGAGAACGCCGGGCTGCTGTCCATAGCCGCCCTGGCCCATCTGGACTGCACAGGCAAGAATGTGGTGAGCGTGCTCTCCGGCGGCAACATGGATGTCATCACCGTCTCCTCCCTGGTCCAGCACGGCCTGGTGAGCCGGGGACGGGTATTCACCTTCTCGGTGCAGCTGCCTGACCGGCCGGGCGAGCTGGTGCGGGTGGCGGAGATCGTGGCGGAGCAGAACGGCAACATCATCCGCCTGGAGCACAACCAGTTCGTCAACATCAACCGCCAGAGCGGCGTGGAACTGCGCGTGACGCTGGAGGCCTTTGGGCATGTCCACAAGCAGGAGATCATCAAGGCGGTGAAGGACGGGGGCTACGACGTCCGTGAGGTCATGACCACCAGCGTGTAGCCCCTTGAATATCTGTTGCCGCCCCCCGGAGGCGGACCTCCGGGGGGCGGCTATCTTCGTGCGGTGGGCCGCCGGGTCGTCGCCGCCGGACCGGGAGACGGCGTGGGGCCGCCAGGCCGGCACGCTTCCGCGCGCTGCCGTGGGAGGCCGGCGGCTGTCCCGGGGCGCCTGCGGCCCGCCTTTGCGAGCCGCCTGCCGCTTGTCGTATCCTATGCCGGCGGCGACGCCTCGGTGCCCCTCTGCGGGACCGGGTATGGGAAGAGCATACCGCAAAAGGATTTTATTTTCCATAAGGAGAGATGAAAAGATGATTAAAATTGCTCCTTCCATCCTTTCAGCGGATTTTTGCAATCTGGAGCGGGAGATCCGGCGGGTGGATTCCGCCGACTGGCTCCATGTGGACGTGATGGACGGCATGTTCGTGCCCAACATCTCCATCGGCGTGCCGGTGGTGTCGTCCATCCGCAGGCACACGGAGATGTTTCTGGACGTCCATCTGATGGTGGAAAAGCCGGGGCGCTATGTGGATGCCTTTGCCGACGCCGGAGCCGATCTGCTCTCGGTCCACCTGGAGGCCGATATGCCGCCCCGCATCCGGGAGGCCCTCCGGCGCATGGAGGAGCGCGGGGTGAAGCGGGGGATCGTCCTGCGGCCCATCACCTCGGCCGAAGCGGTGCTCCCCTACCTGGAGCTGGGTGTGGAGCTGGTGCTGGTGATGACAGTGGAGCCCGGCTTCGGCGGACAGAAGTTCATGGCCGATCAGCTTCCCAAGCTGGAGGCGATCCGCCGGTATATCGACCGCTATCAGCCGGACTGCAATCTGGAGGTGGATGGAGGGATCGATCCTGACACCGCACGTCAGGCGGTATCCGCCGGAGCCAACGTGTTGGTGGCAGGTTCCTCGGTGTACGGTGCGCCGGACCCGGCGGCTGCCATCGCGGCCCTGAGAGGGTAACCTCTCTGGGCCCGTCATCGGAAAAAATGCACAGATCAATCGTTGGAGGTAACATCCTATGCAGTATTTTCCCCCGGCCCTGGAAAAGCTGACGGAGCAGTTTGCACGGCTGCCCGGCATCGGCAACAAGAGCGCCCAGCGGCTGGCCTTTTTTGTGCTGTCCCTTCCCGACGAGGACGCACAGGCGTTTGCCGACGCCATCGTGACCGCCAAGCGGGCCATCTCTCTGTGTCCGGTGTGCCAGAACCTCACGGAGGGCGAGGGGCCCTGTGCCATCTGCCGCAGCGACAAGCGGGACGGCGGAACGGTATGTGTGGTGGCCGATCCCAAGGATGTCATCGCCATGGAGCGGTCCCGGGAGTATCAGGGGCGCTACCATGTGCTCCACGGGGTCATTTCTCCCATGAACCATGTGGGTCCCGATGATCTTCACATCAAGGAACTGCTGGAGCGGGTGGCCTCGGGCGAGGTGCAGGAGGTCATCATGGCCACCAACCCGGACACGGAGGGGGAGGCCACGGCCATGTATCTGGCCCGTCTCCTGCGGCCCTTTGGCGTGAGGATCACCCGGCTGGCCTATGGGGTCCCGGTGGGAGGCCACCTGGAGTATGCCGACGACGCCACGCTGATGCGGGCGCTGGAAGGGCGGAGAGAGATGTAAAACACGGGGGCGCGTCCGACTAGGACGCGCCCCCGTGTTTTGGCAGAGCCCGACGGCTCAGGCGGAAGGTTCCCCGGCCGGACGATACCGGGCCAGGAGAGATAACTGCTCGTTTGCAGCCATCCGCGCTGCGATCTCCAGGGCTTCCTGGTAGGACGCCACCCGCCGGATGGCCTTGGCGGCGGCGTGGCGGCGGACCTGCCAGCCGCCTTTGGGGTGGGGCAGCACGTAGAGATCTGCTCTGTGGTCCATGGGGGTATGTACACCTCCTCCTTTTGTGTGATGGTATGGAGAACCGCACACAAAAAGAGAAAACATTGACTTTTGGCCGGCATTTCGATACAATAAAAACGGACTGCGTCGGCCGTGGGCCGCGTTTTCTCCAGGGGTTCCGCTGTGCCAGCAGGGGAGCCCCCTTTTTTGTGTCACTGGTCTTCCCTGGGGGAAGAGGCCCGCTTTTTCAGCAGACGGCTGTAGCGGGCCAACAGGGCCTCCTCCGAGAGAGAGGAGGCGCCGGCGGTGAACTGCTCGGTGGTCAAGCTCAGGATAGGGATCTCAAAGGCGTCGATCAGGCTCTGGGCCTCCTGGACCGCCTGCTCCAGCTCCGACAGGTCGAACTGGTTGCGCAGAGAGCGCATCTGGGCGGCAAGACTGCAAAATTTCTCCAGAACGGCGGCGGCGCCTTCGCAGGCGGGCGGAACGGGTACAGGAGCGGCGGCGTCCGGACATTCCCCCACGCCGGCGGAGGCCGGAGCGGACGCCGTGGACTGCGTCAGGCGGCTGATGTCCACATTAAAAATGTCGGATAGTTGCTCCAGCCTGGCGGAGCTGATCTTGGAGGCGCCGGATTCCCACTGCGATATCGTGCCGCGGCTGATACCGAGCCTGCGGGCAAGTCCGGACTGGGTCAGCCCCTGGCGTTCACGGAGCTCTTTCAAATTAAGATGCCCACTAAACATGCAAGACAGTCACTGCGGCAAGGATACCTCGCCTGCCAGGCTCTTTGCAAAATAGGCTTTCACCTGGACCGGATCTTCCGTCTGGCCTAACACCCACATCAATTTTGTAACCGCCGCCTCTGTGGTTATATCATAGCCCTGGATCACGCCCTGGGACAGCGCGCGCTGTCCGGCCTGATAGAGGGTGAAGTCGCTGCTCTCGTAGAGGCACTGGGAGCAGACCACAACGGACATGCCCGCCTGAGCCGCTTTGTGGAGCTTGGAGATGAGGTCCCGGCGGATGAAGTGGAGTCCCCCGGCGCCGAAGGCCTCGATTACCACCCCGCGATAATGCATTTGCAGCAGCATGTCGAAGATCTCCGGATTGAGACCGGGGGTCAGCTTGATGAGAAAGACGTCCCTGCACAGCTCGTCCCGGAGCGTGCAGCGATCCCCGGCGGCGGGGGGCAGCGCGGCGGGATCGATATGCAGCCCACCGCCGTCCACCAAGGCGGCAGGAGGCCAGTTGACACTTTCAAAGGCGTCAAAGCCCTTGGTGCGGGTCTTGACCGCCCGGCATCCCAGGATCACCTTACGGTCAAAGGCCACAAAGACGCCGGGTGTGCCGGAGGCGGCCATGGCGAAGGCGATGCGCAGGTTCTCCAGCGCGTCGGTGAGCGGGTGTTCGATGGGGAGCTGGGAGCCGGTGAGCACCACGGGGATAGGAATGCCGCGGAGCATGAAGCTGAGCACCGACGCGGTGTAGGCCATGGTGTCGGTGCCGTGGGTGATCACCACGCCGTCATATGCGGCGCGCTGATCGTGGACAGCGCGGGCGATGAGCTGCCACTCCTCCGGCTGGATGTTGGAGGAGTCCAGGTGCAGGATATCGCGGACTGTGAGCGCGTAATTCTCGGAGAGCAGGGGAAAATGGCGGGTCAGCGCGTCCCCGTCCATGCCGGGAGCCAGTCCCTCCTCCGTGGGTCGGGAGGCGATGGTCCCCCCGGTGGTAAGCAAAAGAATATGTTTCACTTGATTCTCCTCCAATGAACAGGTATACTACGTATAGAGAAAGAGAAAGCGAGGTTACAAACATGAAGTATCGCAGCGTTGGTATGTGTGTGGTGCTCAGCATCATCACCTGTGGGATCTACGGTATCTATTGGTATTACTGCCTGAACGAGGACATCAACGAGGTCACGGGGCGGCCCGGCACCAGCGGCGGCATGGTCATTCTGTTTACACTGCTCAGCTGCGGCATCTACAGCATCTACTGGTGCTACAAGATGGGCGAAAAGCTGGACGCGGCCCGGGCGGAACAGGGTACGCCTACGGGTAGCCTGTCCATCCTGTATCTGGTACTCTCCATTTTCGGGCTGGATATCGTAGCCTGGGCCCTGATGCAGAATGAGGTCAACCACTATACCCCCGGCACCGGCGATGCCTTCTAGAAGAAACGAACTCCTGCGGCGGGCGGGCCTGGTCCTGGGGATCGGGCTCGCCTATGCGCTTTTCTGCGGCCTTACGGGCTGGTACCTGCCATGTCCTTTCCATGCCGTGACCGGACTCTGGTGCCCGGGCTGTGGGGTGTCCCGGATGTGTATGGCTCTGCTACGCCTGGATCTGCCCGCGGCCTGGAGGTGGAACCCGGCCCTGATGGTGCTGACGGTGCCCTTGGGCATACTACTGGCGCGGCTGGCCGGGGCCTATGTACGGCAGGGGCGCACCCGCCCCACCCGGGCGGAGCAGGCCGTCATCTGGGCCATGGCGGCCTTCCTGCTGGTTTTCGGCGTGCTGCGGAACCTACCCGGAATGGAGGCACTGGCGCCCGGTTAAAAGTTGGGCGCCAGCGCCTCCGCCTGCGCCATGGCCCCGGCCAGGAGGGCGGCTTTGTCGTTGCGCACGTCGTCCAGCCCCTCCGCGCAGAGCAGATGGAAGTCGGGGATGCCGTACATGGCGCACAGGGCTTGCAGGTGGCGGGCCCCGGACTCCATCCACGCGGTCTCCGGGAGGGAGAAGTTTCCGCCGCGGGTGGTGATGAGGAGGAGCCGCTTCGCCCGGCAGAGGCCGACGCTGTTCCCGGCGTCGTCATAGCCGAAGGTGAGATTGGTCACAGAGATGCGCTCCAGGTAAATTTTCAGGATGGCGGGATAGGAGAGGTCCCAGAATGGAGCGGCGATGACGATGCGGTCCGCTCCGGCGAACTGCCGGGCGGGGGCAAACATGGGCTCCTCCAGCCGACCGGCGTTCCACAGCGTATCCCGCTCCGCCAGTACCTCGGGGTACTGGGGCTCCAGCCGCTCCTCCATCAGATTGCGCTCCGTCACCCGGTCCCCCGGGTGGCTTTTTTCATATTCCGTGAGAAAATGCCGCGCCAGGGCCAGAGTGCGGGAGCGCGCGCCCCGAACGCAGGCGTTGACAAAAAGCAGTTCAGACATAGCAGATCCCTCCATAGCAGCAAATGCTCCCATATGGGAAGCAAACTCTAGTATACACCGGAATGGGCGTTTCTACCAGAGGGACCGCTCATGTTGACGTCAGCCGCGTCCGCAGGACCTCCCGCAGCGCGGGGGCGGTCCAGTCCACGGCGCCGGAGAGCCGTGACACCGTCTTGCCCTGGCGAAGGAGAAGGATGTGGAAGCCGTCCTCCCCGGTGTAGCTCCAGCTCTCGTCAAAGCCCAACTCCACAGGCGCCAGCGGAAGTTCAGAGGTGCGGCGCAGGGCCAGAGCCGTCCAGCGTGCCAGGGGTTCCAGGCAGGAGAGATAGGAGTCGGTCGCGATGCCCTGACCGGCGTAGTCCAGATAGCTGATATGCTGCAGAAGGGGGGAGCCGGTCTCCTCCAGCCTCCCCAGCACTTCGCCGGGAGGCAGCCCCACATCCTCCGCCATGATGACCGGCCTGGAGCGCAGACTGTCCCGCTCTTCCGGGAAATAGGTGACGGGGTAGCTGGGAGCGGACATGTCCACCAGCCGGAGGACCAACAGCAGTACATAGGCGATGAGCAGCAGAAACTCACCTGTTCCCCGCAGGCGGGCCTGGCGGGCGCTGGGGACGGGCATCTCGCCGCCTGAGCGGACGGCGGCCCGGCAGCGGAGGAAATAGCGCAGCATGGAGCCGAGCTGCCAGAGCACCACCGCCGCGGCCAGGGCGCAGAACAGCGCGGAGAAGGCGCCCTCCGGGCTGGAGAGGAGGAAGAGGGGAAAGCTGTACCAGAAGGCAGGGTCGCCCCCCTCAAGGAGGAGCCACAGGAGGCTCAGCAGCAGGGGAGGGAACAACAGCATGAAGAGAAGGAGCAGCCAGCTCTTCCAGAAGTAGATCCGCTCGAACCGGTCCCGCTCCAGGCCGGGGTCGGTCTGAATGGGGGCGGGGTCCGCGCCGGGCAACGTGCAGAAAACGTTCATGGAGCGCACTGTTTCCACCAGTCCCCAGCCCGCCTCGTGGCAGAGGGCCAGGTAGCTCTCCTGGTTTCGGGCCCTCTCTCCGGAGAGATCCACGCAGTAGCGGATGCCCGGCCGGTCCGCGGGGAGCAGGTAGACCGTCCAGCCCTTCAGGTCGAAGGAGGCGACCCGCCAGCCGGCGCGGGCCTGCTGATTGAGCCAGTCCTCAGCGGCTTTATAGTCCATAGCGAGATAGGGGAAGAGCACCCATCGTTCCGTCTTATGCATGGAATCCCTCCACTCCTTGCGCCTGTTTTACCGGGGCGGACATCCCGACCGGCCGGGCCTCCGGCGCAGGGTCTGGGCTTTTTTCCAGCGCCAGACGGGCCCGGACCATGTCCAGGACCGCCGGATCGGTAAAATCGGTGGGACCCTCCACGGAGGCGACCACGTCTCCTTCCACCAGCAGGAGGGACTGCCAGCCGTCCGGGCCGATGTACAGCCAGGACCGGTCGAAGCCCAGCTCTATCGGCTCCGGATGGATGGGGGTAGCATGAAAATGCAGGGCGTTTTCGCTCTGCTCCTCGGCCAGGAGAGAATCCCGCACCACGTCGGCCAGCCAGTCCCAGCGGCAGAGATAGTAGTCGGTGCGGACGGGAGTATGCGCAAGAAAGGTGAGGGACTGGGCGTGACGGAGCAGGGGGGAGCCCTCCCACAGCAGGTAGCCGCTCCCGGTGTCCTCCGCGCCGCCGCTCAGGTCGCCGGAGCGGACCACAGGGTAGAGGTCCGCCGGATAGACCAAGTCGTTGATACGCCCCGGAGACGGCCAGAAGGTCAGAAGCAGGGACAGGAGTAGCAACAGGGAGGCGAGGGTGGAGCAGAGCATACGCCCACGTGCGGCCCTGCGGGAAGGGACGGGGAGCGGTGCGCCGGACCCCACGGCCCCACGGCAGCGTTTCCGGAAGGCGCCCAGCCAGAGAAAGCTGGCCGTGTCCCACAGCAGGACCAGCAGCAGACAGGGCAGGAGCAGCAGGTGGGGAAGGGAGAGGAAGACCCCCCACCAGTGGATGGGGCGGGCGGCGGTGAAGAGGCCCAGGAGGAGGTTGAAGGCCAGCACAAAGGGGAGATGGAGAAAGTTCCACTGGGCCTGCCGGAGGACCGTCTTCCAATTGACCTCGAAATCCAGGGCGGGGTCTGTCTGGAGGGGGGCGGGGCAGGCGCCGGGAGAGGAGGCGAAAACACGGAAGCCGGCGGACTGGGCGCGGAGCTCCCAGCCAGCGTCGGCGCAGAGGCGGAGATAGCCGGCATCCTCCTCCCCGGCGCGGTTGGCGGGGCACAGCTCCACGCAGTAGGAGAGGTCCCGGCGCTGTGTCCTGCGGAAGCAGGCCAGTCCGCAGTGGAGCCACCGCAGCGCCCAACCCGAGCGGGCCATACGGTCGAGCTCGGCCTCCATGGCCTTCGCGTCGGGGGCCAAGTACCGAAAAAGGCGGAGTTTACTATGTTTCACTTGACGACACCTCCCATTCCAGGGCGGATCAGTAGGACCGCCGGGGCGGGGCTCATCCCCGGGGAGGCCCGCCCCACCCTTCGGGCCTGCGCCGGGCGTCCGGAGCAGACCCGTCTCCATGTCGCGCTCATGCGCCCCCGCCGCCCCGCAGCACGCGCTCCCCGTCCGCGGCCTGGCGCTGGAGGCGGCGCAGCTCTTCCTCCAGGACCCTGCGGCCCTCCTCGGTCAGGCGGTAGTATTTCCGGTTGTCCCGCTCGGCGGAGAGTCGGATGAGGCCGTCCGCCTCAAAACGGGACAGCAGGGCGTACAGGGTGCCCGCCCCGATGATCACCCGTCCGCCGGTGAGCGCAGCGGTGTCCTGCATGATGCCGTACCCGTGGCGCTCCTCTGTAAGGGCGAGAAGGACGTAATACATCTGCTCGGTCAGTGTGTCCAGCTTCTTCCGCGCCACGGAGGGTCACCACCCTTCTGAATATATCGAATATCGCCACTTTCAGTATATGACGATATTCGATATATGTCAATCAAAAATTGGGCGGAGGCTTTGGGCCTCCGCCCGATCAAACGCTTATTCCAGCACAGCGCCCCGCGCCGCGCTGGTGACCTGCTTGGCGTAGCGGTTGAGATAGCCGGTCTTGACCCGGGGCTCGGGACAGACCCATTTGGCCTTTCGGGCATCCAGCACCGCCTCGTCCACCAATACGTCGATCCTGCAGTTGGGAATGTCGATGGTGATAATGTCCCCCTCCTCCACAAAGGCGATGGGACCTCCCAGCGCGGCCTCGGGGGAGACATGGCCGATGGAAGCGCCGCGGGTGGCACCGGAGAAGCGCCCGTCGGTGATGAGGGCCACGCTCTCGCCCAGGCCCATACCACAGATGGCGGAGGTGGGGTTGAGCATTTCGCGCATGCCGGGCCCCCCCTTGGGCCCCTCGTAGCGGATCACCACCACGTCGCCGGCGACGATCCTGCCGGCATAGATGGCGGCGATGGCGTCCTCCTCACAGTCGAAGACCCGGGCGGGGCCGGTGTGGGACATCATGGCCTCGTCCACGGCGGACTGCTTGACCACGCAGCCCTCGGGGGCCAGAGAGCCCTTGAGCACGGCGATGCCGCCATAGGGGGAGTAGGGGTCCTCGATGGGGCGGATGATGGCGTGGTCCAGATTTTCCACGTCCTCCAGATTTTCCGCCACGGTCCTGCCGGTGACGGTCAGCAGGGAGGTGTCCAGCAGTCCCTTTTTGGTCAGCTCCTTCATGACGGCGTAGACGCCGCCCGCCCGGTCCAGGTCCTCGATATAGGTGTCCCCAGCGGGGGCCAGGTGGCAGAGGTTGGGGGTCTTGCGGGAGATCTCATTGGCCATATCAAAAGAGAGCTCGATGCCGCATTCATGGGCGATGGCGGGCAGGTGGAGCATGGAGTTGGTGGAGCAGCCCAGGGCCATGTCCAGGGTCTCGGCGTTGTGGAAGGCGGCCTCAGTGAGGATATCCCGGGGGCGGATGTCCCGCTTTACCAGCTCCATGATCTGCATGCCCGTGTGCTTGGCCAGCCGCAGCCGGGCGGACATGACGGCGGGGATGGTGCCGTTCCCCCGCAGGGCCATGCCGATCCCCTCGGTGAGACAGTTCATGGAGTTGGCGGTGTACATGCCGGAGCAGGAGCCGCAGGTGGGGCAGGCGTTGGTCTCATAGTCCTCCACGCCGGCCTCGTCCAGCTTGCCGGCCTTATAGGCGCCGACGGCCTCGAACATGTGGCTCAGACAGGAGCGGCGGCCGTCCCGGAGACGGCCGGAGAGCATGGGACCGCCGGAGCAGAAGATGGTGGGGAGGTTGAGCCGGGCGGCAGCCATCAGCAGTCCGGGCACGTTCTTGTCGCAGTTGGGGATCATCACCAGGCCGTCGAACTGATGGGCCAGGGCCATGGCTTCGGTGGAGTCTGCGATGAGCTCCCGGGTGACCAGAGAATATTTCATACCGATGTGCCCCATGGCGATGCCGTCGCACACGGCGATGGCGGGGAACTCCACGGGGGTGCCTCCGGCCAGGCGGATGCCCGCCTTCACCGCCTCGGCGATCTTGTCCAGGTTCATATGGCCCGGGACGATCTCGTTCTGGGAGCACACCACGCCGATGAGAGGCCGCTCCAGCTCCTCCCTGGTATAGCCCAGGGCATAGAAGAGGGAGCGGTTGGGGGCGCGCTCCACGCCCTTTGTCACATTGTCGCTGCGCATGGGTGGTTCCTCCTCTTTTTCTGTTTTCTATGTAATAGTTGTATGATCACACTTGCATTGTCTGACAATATATTATAGGATAGAAGAAGAGATGTCAAGTGCGATGAGGTGAGTCTATGGAAAAAAAGAGCCTGTCCCAGCAGACGGCAGAGCGGCTTTATACCATGATCGTGGTGGAGCGGCGGTTTGGGCCGGGGGACAAGCTGCCCAACGAGCTGGAGTGGTCGGCGGAGCTGGGGGTGAGCCGCGCCACGCTGCGGGAGGCGGTGCGTACGCTGGCCGCCCGGGGCGTGCTGGAGGTCCGCAGGGGAAAGGGCACCTTTGTGTCGGGGCGGGTGGAGGAGATTGGAGATTTCGGCTTCTCCGGACTGGATCAGGTCAAGGGCCGGCTCCGGGACCTCTTTGAACTGCGGCGGGTCTTTGAGCCGCAGGTGGCCAGGCTGGCCTGCCGCAGAGCGTCGGAGGGGGAGATGGAGGAGATCCTCCGCCGGGGGGCGGAGGTGGAGCGGTGCATCCGGGCGGGGGAGGACCGCACCCGGGCGGACCGGGAGTTCCACGCCGCCATTGTCCGAAGCACCCACAATGAGTATATGATGCGGCTGATGCCCCTCATCAGCGAGGCGGTGGCGGCCGCCATCACCTCCGGCGGCCACACGGAGCAGCTGGCGGAGGACACCCTGCGGGATCACGCCCTGCTGATGGACTTCCTCCGCAAGCGGGACGAGAGCGGCTGCGAGCACGCCATGGCCATCCATATGCACCACAGTATGGATGTGATGGAGTTGAAAGAGTAGGCGCAAGGCGCTGGGGGAGAAGGACTCTACCGCTGGTCGATTGACACCGGGGGCGGGAGCGGGTACCATGGCGGGGAAGGAGGAGATACTGGATGAACGGCATTGACAAGGAACGATTCGGCGCCTTCCTGGCCGTCCTGAGGAAGGAGAAGGGGCTGACCCAGCGGGCGCTGGCCGAACGGCTGTATGTCTCGGATAAAGCGGTGAGCAAATGGGAGCGGGGGCTGAGCCTGCCCGATGTGGTGCTGCTGACGCCGCTGAGCGAGGCGCTGGGCGTGGGTGTTGCCGAGCTGCTGCGGGGGGAGCGGGCGGAGCGCCCCCTGGAGACGGCGGAGGTGGACGCGCTGGTCAGCGGAGCCCTCCATCTGGGCAGAGAGGAGGAGCTCCGGCTGGACCGGAGGAAAAAGGGGTGGAAGCTGTCCTATCTGCTCTGCGCTCTGGCCGGGCTGGTGGAAACAGGGATGCTGCTGGCCCAGGGCTTTGGGTGGGAGGCGCTGGCGGAGACGGTGGCGCTGGTGGAGGGCCTGAGCCTGCTTTTCGGCGCCTGGCTGTGCTTCTTCGTCCGGGAAAGTTTGCCGGGCTATTACGATGAGAACCGGATCAGTTTTTACGGCGACGGGGTTTTTCGCATGAACTTGGCCGGGCTCCGTCTCAACAACAGCAATTGGCCCCATATTCTGGCGGCCCTGCGGGGGTGGCTGTTGGGCACGGCGGCGGTATTTCCCCTCCTCTGGTGGGGGATATGGACCCTGTGGCCGGGGACCCTGCAGGGCCTGGAAGGGGGCTTGAGCCTTCTGGCCTGCCTGGGGATGTTCCTCCCGGCCTATGTTGTGGGAAAGCGGTACGAGTAAAGGGGCCCCGGCAGAGCGCCTGATCCAATGATGATGCCAAATGAATCCCGGCGCTATCCGCAGCGGCTGGAAGAATGAAAAAATCGCCGTCTCCCGGAGGGGAGACGGCGATTTTGCATGCGTGCGATGGCGGGATCAGTTGGAGGCGGTATCGGGGTCGGCATCGTCGCCCCAGAGCATGTTCTTGCGCAGCTCGGCGCCCACGATCTCCATCTGGTGTTTGGCCAGGTTGGCGCGCTTGGAGTTGAAGAAGGTGCGGCCGTTCTTGTTCTCGGCGATCCACTTGCCGGCGAAGGTGCCGTCCTGGATGTCGTCGAGCACCTTGCGCATGTTCTTCTTGGTCTCCTCGTAGGGCAGGACGCGGGGGCCGGAGACATACTCGCCGTACTCGGCGGTGTCGGAGATGGAGTAGTTCATCATGCCAACGCCGCCCTTGTTGATGAGGTCGATGATGAGCTTCATCTCATGGATGCACTCGAAATAGGCGTTCTCGGGCTCGTAGCCGGCCTCCACCAGGGTCTCGAAGCCGCAGCGCATCAGGTCCACCACGCCGCCGCACAGCACGGCCTGCTCACCGAAGAGGTCGGTCTCGGTCTCATCGTGGAAGGTGGTCTCCATCACACCGGCACGGGCGCCGCCGATCCCGGCGATATAGGCCAGGGCGATCTTCATGGCGTTGCCGGTGGCGTTCTGCTCCACGGCCACCAGGCAGGGGACGCCCTTGCCGTTGACATACTGGCTGCGGACGGTGTGGCCGGGGCCCTTGGGGGCGGCCATGAACACATCCACGCCGGCGGGAGGGACGATCTGCTGGTAGCGGATATTGAAGCCGTGGGCAAAGGCCAGGGCGTTGCCCTCCTCCAGATAGGGGGCGATGTCCTTCTTGTAGACGTCGGCCTGCACCTCGTCGTTGATGAGGATCATGACGATGTCGGCCCACTTGGCGGCCTCGGGCACGGTTTTGACGGTGAGGCCGGCCTTTTCGGCGTTAGCCCAGTTTTTGGAGCCCTGACGGAGTCCCACGCACACGTCGCAGCCGGAATCCTTCAGGTTGAGGGCGTGGGCATGTCCCTGGGAGCCGTAGCCGATGATGGCGATCTTCTTGCCGTTGAGATAGCTGAGCTCACAGTCCTTTTCATAGTACATCTTTGCCATAATAAAACACTCCTTTATCAAGTAGGATGCTGCAATCGGAAGAATGATGATACCTATCATATCACAGCGGCGGGCAAAAGAATGATAACTGTGATACAATCTTAAAAATTCCTTGTACGCCGCGCACCGCGCGATGCGCGGTGGGAAAAGGCGGCTTACAGTGTGGCTTTGCCCAGGTTGAACTCCGCCTTTTCCTTGTTTTCGTCGCTGATGGTGTAGGCGCCCCGCTCCAGGGCCACCATGCCGGTGCGGACCAGCTCCAGGATGCCGAAAGACTCCAGCAGCTTCTGCATGGCGTCGGCCTTGGACTCGTCGCCGATGAGGGCCAGCGTGAGGGAGGCCACCGACACGTCGATGATGGAGGCCCGGAAAATGTTGGCGATCTGGATGACCTCGTTGCGGGTATCGGCGTTTTCAGCCTTCACCTTGAACATCACCAGCTCCCGGCGGATGCTCCGCTCAGGCAGCAGCTCCTGGACCGAGTAGACGGGGAACTGCTTGCGCAGCTGGTTCATGATCTGCTCGATCATGGCGGCGTCGGCCATGACCTCGATGGTAATGCGGGAGACGGTGGGATCGTCGGTGGTGCCCACCGCCAGGGACTCGATGTTATACCCCTTGCGGGAGAAGAGGCGCGACACCTGGGAGAGGACGCCGGCGGCGTTCTCCACCAGGACGGACAGCGTGTGGCGGGTGATGTCGGTGTGTGCTTTCATCCTCTCGACCCTCCTTAATCCAACAGAAAATCGGTGACGGGGGCGCCGCCGGGGACCATGGGGTGGACCATGGCGTCCTTGTCGATGGCGCACTCGATGACCCAGGGCTCCCCCGAGGCCACGGCCTTCTTCAGCGCGGCCTCGAACTCCGCCTGCGTGGCGCAGCGGGCGCCGCCGATCCCATAGGCATTGGCCAGCTTCACAAAGTCGGGGCCCCGGTCCAGGTCGGTCTGGGAATAGCGCTCCCCGTAGATGAGATGCTGCCACTGGCGGACCATGCCCAGCGTCTGGTTGTTGAAGATCACGGTGATGACCGGGATGTGGTAATGCTCCACGGTGGCCAGTTCATGGCAGTTCATGCGGAAACAGCCGTCGCCGGTGCAGAGGACCACGGGCTTGTCGGGATTGCCCATTTTGGCGCCCATGGCGGCCCCCAGCCCGAAGCCCATGGTGCCGAAGCCGCCGGAGGTGATGAGCTGTCCCGGGCGGGAGAAGTGGTAGTACTGGGCCGACCACATCTGATGCTGTCCCACGTCGGTGGTGATGATGGCATCCCCGCCGGTGACGGCCTGGATGGTCTCCAGCACCTCGTGGGGATGGAGGATGTCGTCCTTCTTGAGGGGGACCTCCTTGTGGGAAAAGACCCACTCCTTCCATTCGGGGTAGTCGTGGGGGGGCATGCCCTGGTTGAGGAGCTCCAGCACCCGGCGGGCGTCCCCGATGATGTGGTGATCGGTCTTGACGTTCTTGTCGATCTCGGAGCGGTCGATGTCGATGTGGACGATCTTGGCGTTCCGGGCGAAGGTGGCGGGGTCCAGGGCCACTCGGTCGGAGAAACGGCAGCCGATGGCAATGAGCAGATCGCACTGATCCACGGCGAAATTGGAGGCGTGAGAGCCGTGCATCCCGATCATGCCGGTGAACAGCCGGTGGCTGCCGGGACAGGCGCCGCCGCCCATGATAGTAGAGGTCACCGGGGCGTTCAGCGTCTCGAAAAACTTCCGGAATTCCGGTACGGCGCCCTTGGAGCGGATCACGCCGCCGCCCACCAGCACCAGGGGCTTTTGGGAGGCCGCGATCATATCCAGCAGCTTCTGGATGTCGCCGTGGTCGGGCTCGGGGGTCTTGAGGTCGTGGGAGGCGCGGCGGAGCATGGCGGCCAGGCGGCCGTGTGCGGCGTGCTGCTCTACGGGGAGGGGGCGGTAATCCACCTCTTCATAGGTGACGTTTTTCAGGATATCGATGAGCACCGGGCCCGGGCGGCCGGACCGGGCGATGGCAAAGGCCTCCCGGATGACGTCGGCCAGGTCCTCGGCCCGGCGCACCAGGTAGTTGCACTTGGTGATGGGCATAGTGATCCCGGTGATGTCCACCTCCTGAAAGGAGTCCTTACCGATGAGATTTTCCCCCACATTGACGGTGATGAAGACCACGGGGGAGGAGTCCATATAGGCGGTGGCGATACCGGTGGTAAGGTTGGTGGCCCCGGGGCCGGAGGTGGCGAAGCAGACGCCCACCTTGCCGGTGGAACGGGCGTAGCCGTCGGCCGCGTGGGACGCCCCCTGCTCATGGGCGGTGAGAATGTGGCGGATCTTCTCCTTGTAACCACTGCGCTCAAACTCGTCGTAGATGTTCAGAATGGTGCCGCCGGGATAGCCGAAAACGGTGTCGACTCCCTGCTCCAGCAGGCACTCCATGAGCACCTGAGGGCTTTTCATCTTCATGTGCGCGACCTCCTTTGGTAATATAATGTGGAAAAGCGGGGACCAAACAAAAGAGCATGCCTTGCGTCCCCTATAGGACGAAGGCATGCTCCGTGGTACCACCTAAATTCGCGGGCCGGGGCCCGCGCGCTTTCGACCCCGCTAACGGAGGGGAACCGTCTCGGCCTACTGACCCGGCTATGGACGTTCAGCAGAGCAGCTCACGAGCGACTTTCTACCGGTCCTGCACGGGAGCTCACACCATGGCGGGCCTGTTGTCCGCCGCCGCTCCCTCTCTGGGCTTTCGAGACCGATATACTTACCCGGTCATTGCTGTTTTTGGCGCTATTTGATATTAAACAGCATCATACAACGCCCCCGACCGTTTGTCAACCGGGAAGGAGAAAGGAGGCGGATTTTTTCTGTTTTTCTCAACGAAATGGGAAAGAGAGGAAAATAAATTTTGAAAGGTTGCACAAAAGGGAGGGCCGCCCTGTCCGCCGGGGGGATTGGAAATTTATTTACTCTAATTTTTGCGGTTTTTTTCCGTGGAAACACTGGACATTTTCGATTGGTGGGACTATTATAATAAAGATTTGATTGTACCTATCGCATCTTTGTGATAATGGTAGGGAGTCGAATCCTGGGGAGAGGCAGCCCGGTTCGCCGGACTGCCCCGGTTTCGTGCGTGAGCACGGGGCTGATCGAAAAGGGAGGGCCGCTGAACAAAGGACCGACGCGCCGTTCGGTCCCTTGTTCAGCGGTCCCAAAGACGGTTAAAGAAGAGGTTTGAAGTAATGACAGAGGTGATGCTATGAGTCATAAGTTTTATGGCGGCGTCCACCCCGCCGAGCACAAAGAGGCGACCGAGCGCAAGCCGGTCATCCCGCTGGAAGAGGCTCCGGCCCAGGTGGTAATCCCTATGTCCATGCATGTGGGCGCGCCCTGTAAGCCCATCGTGGCCGTGGGAGACGAGGTCACCGTCGGACAGAAGATCGGCGAGATCGCCGGACTTGGCGCGCCCATCCACGCCAGCGTCTCCGGCAAGGTCGTGGCCGTGGAGCCCCGGCCCCATGCCGGCGGCGGCAAGATGATGTCCGTAGTGATTGAGAACGACTTCAAGGACACCCCCTGCGAGACAATCCGGCACCGGGACAATGTGGATGTGCTCACTCCCCAGGAGATCATCGACATTGTGAAGGAGGCTGGCATCACCGGCATGGGCGGCGCGGGATTCCCCACCCACGTCAAGCTCTCCGGCGCGGTGGGCAAGGTCGACACCATTCTCATCAACGGCGCGGAGTGCGAGCCCTACATCACAGCCGACCACCGGCTCATGCTGGAGCGGGGAGAGGCGGTCCTGGGCGGCGTGAGCTTCATCATGAAGGCGCTGGGCCTCCAGACGGCCACCATCGGCATCGAGGGCAACAAGCTCGACGCCGTGGAGCACCTGAAGAGCCTGCTCCCGGCGGGCAGCGGCATCCAGATCGAAACGCTGAAGACCCGCTATCCCCAGGGCGCTGAGAAACAGCTCATCCAGCGCGTCACCGGGCGGGAGGTGCCTCCCGGCGGCCTGCCGGCCGACGTGGGCTGCACCGTGTTCAACGTGGCCACTGCCTCCGCCATCTATGACGCTGTGACCGAGGGCAAGCCCCTCACCCACCGTAACGTCACCCTGACCGGCGGCGCCATGACCCGGCCCCTCAACGTTTTTGCTCCCATCGGGACCCCGCTGGAGCACCTCGTCAAGATGGCCGGCGGCTTCAAAACGCCGCCCCAGCGCCTGCTGATGGGAGGCCCCATGATGGGAAACCCCCAGTACGACCTCACCGCCTCCATGATGAAGGGCACCAACTGCCTGCTGGCCCTGACGGACGAGGAGGCCGCCGTACAGGACGCCGAGCAGACATGCATCCGCTGCGGCAAGTGCGTCAACGTCTGCCCCATGCACCTCATGCCCCTCTACATGCGCATGTACAGCATGAAGCGGGACTGGGAGAAGGTCCAGGAGTACAATGTGATGGACTGCATGGAGTGCGGTTCCTGCAACTACATCTGTCCCGCCCGCATCCACCTGGTCCAGACCTTCCGGATGGCCAAGTTTGAGATCCGCGGCCTGCAGGCAAAACAGAAAGCAAAGGAGGCGGCGAAGGCATGAACAACGAGACCAAGCTTCTTGGGGTGGCGTCTTCCCCCCACGTCTCCTCTCCCATAGGGACCCGCACCCTGATGCTGGACGTGCTCGTGGCGCTGGTGCCCTCTCTGTGCGTAGCCGTATTCTTCTTCGGCCTCCGGGCCCTCATCGCTACCGCGATCTCCGTGGCGGCCTGTGAGGTCTTCGAGTGGGGATACCGCAAGCTGTTACATAAGACCAACACCAACGGGGACCTGTCCGCCGCCGTCACGGGCGTGCTGCTGGCTTTTGTCTGCCCTGTGACGCTGCCCTACTGGATGCTGATCATCGGCGATTTCTTCGCCATCGTGGTGGTAAAGCAGCTCTTCGGCGGTCTGGGCAAGAACTTTGTGAACCCCGCCCTGGCGGGGCGCGCATTCCTGATGCTCAGCTACCCTGTGGCCATGACCACGTGGGCCGCGCCGGGCCAGCGGGTGGGCCTCCTCTCCGCCGCTGATGCCGTGACCGGCGCCACTCCCCTCTCCGCCGACTTTATGCACCAGGGCCTTCTGCCGGAGGGCGTGAGCCTCCAGAACATGTTCGTCGGCAACATCGGCGGCTGCATGGGCGAGATCTCCGCGCTGCTCCTGCTGTGCGGCGGCGTATATCTGGTCGTCCGCGGCGTGATCCGACTGCGTGTCCCCGTGGCCTTTATCGGCACCGTGGCCGTGCTCACCTTCCTGTTTCCCATGGGCGGCAACGACCGGCTCACCTGGATGCTCTATGAGGTCCTGGGCGGCGGCCTGATGCTGGGCGCCATCTTCATGGCCACCGACTATGTCACCAGCCCCACCACCCCCGTGGGCGAGATCCTCTTCGGCATCGGCTGCGGCCTGCTCACCGTGTTCATCCGCTACTTCGGCGGCTACCCCGAGGGCGTCTCCTATGCCATCCTTATCATGAACGCCTGCGTGTGGCTGCTGGATAAGGTCAAGCCCCCCCGTTTCGGCCTCACCAAGGAAATGAAGGAGAAGCAGAAGGCGGCCAAGAAAGCTGCAAAGGAGGCGTCTGCGTCATGAGTGAGACTGCTGCTGTGACAAAGAAAAAGGAACCCGGTATGGCGCAGCTCGTAATCGTGCTTTTTGCAATCAGTGCCATCACCGCCCTTTTGCTGGGCCTGGTGAATATGATCACCGCGCCCCAAATTGCAATTAACAACCAGAAAAAGACCGACGACGCTATGGCCGCTGTACTGCCTGCGGACAGCTACACCCAGGTGGAGTATACCGGCGGCAACGCTTTGGTCACCGCAGTCTATCAGGCCGGGGATGCGGGTTATGTGGTCCAGGTGGCTCCCTCCGGATTCGGCGGAAATTTGGATATCATGGTGGGCGTGGGAACTGACGGCACCTGTACCGGTGTATCCATCATTTCCCACTCTGAGACCTCTGGCCTGGGTGCTAACGCCACCAAACCCGCCTTCCGCGACCAGTTTGTGGGCAAGAGCGGCACCGTGGCGGTGGAGAAGGACGGTGGAGATATCGTGGCTCTTACCGGCGCCACCATTACCTCCCGTGCGGTGTCGGACGGCGTGACCGCCGCGCTGGAAGCCGCCGGAAGCATGGGTTAAGGAGGTAGGCCGAAATGAATGTGAAACAGCAATTAAAGGAAGGGCTTATCACCCAGAACCCTGTTACTGTCCAGTTGCTGGGCATGTGCTCGGTGCTGGCCATCACCACTACACTCTTTAACGGTATCGGCATGGGCCTGAGTGTGCTGGTGATCCTCACCCTGTCGAATATCTTTATTTCCCTGTTGCGGAATATCATCCCCAGCAAGGTGCGTATTGCCTGCTACATCGTGGTGATCGCAGGCTTCGTTACCATGGTGGATCTGTTCCTGAAGGCATTTGTCCCCGCGCTCTCCGAGTCTCTGGGACTCTTTATCCCGCTGATTGTCGTCAACTGCATCATTCTGGGCCGCGCTGAAGGATTTTCCTCCAAGAATGGCGTGGCAGCCTCCGCGCTGGATGGCGTGTTCCAGGGCCTGGGCTATACTATGGTGCTGGTGATCATGTGTATTATCCGTGAGTTCCTGGGCAACGGTACCTTTGGCGGCGGCATTCTCAATGGCGGAGAGGGCGTCCGTATCCTGCCCGAGAACATCCCCGCACTGGGCATGATCCTCCCCGTGGGCGGTTTCCTGACGCTGGCCTGCGTCATTGCCGCCATGCAGTACTTCCTCAGCAAGCCCAAGAAGACCGAGAAGAAAGAGGAGGTGGCCAAATAATGGAGCTTCTTACCACACTCTTCAGCGTCTCTCTGGGGGCCATCCTGGTCAATAACTTTATTTTTGCCCAGTTCCTGGGCATCTGCCCGTTTATGGGCGTGTCCAAAAAGGTGGACACCGCTCTGGGCATGGGCGTGGCCGTTATCTTTGTCATGGGCGTGGCCTCCGCCGTGTGCTGGCCAATCAATAATTACATTCTGATTCCCAACAAGCTGGTATTCATGCAGACCGTGACCTATATTTTGGTCATAGCCTCCCTGGTACAGTTCGTGGAGATGTTCCTGCAGAAGGCTGTGCCTACTCTGTATCAGGCGCTGGGCGTCTATCTGCCTCTGATCACCACCAACTGCGCCGTGCTGGGTGTGGTGTTGCAGAATACCCAGAACAGCTATGACTTTATCACCAGTGTAGTTTACGGCATCACCGGTGGTATTGGGTTCCTCATTGCTATCGTGCTCTTTGCCAGTGTGCGGGAGCGCCTGGATGTGACGATGGAGTGTCCGAAGGCCTTTGAGGGATTCCCCATCGCCCTGATCACCGCCGGCCTGCTGGCGTTGGCCTTCATGGGCTTCTCCGGCCTGAAAGTTGTTTAAGGGAGGAGGCAAACTGGTATGAATACTGTAATTATGGCCGTTGTGGTCCTGGGCGTTATCGCTGCGATATTTGGACTGATTCTGGCCTATGCCTCCAAGGTGTTTGCCGTGGAGAAGGACCCCCGTGAGGAGGCCATTGCGGGCTGCCTGCCCGGCGCCAACTGCGGCGGCTGCGGCTATGCCGGCTGCGGCGGCTATGCCGCCGCCGTGGTGAAGGGCGAGGCCCCGGTCAACAAATGCGCTGCTGGTGGTGAATCAGTGGCCGCCCAGATCGCTGAGATCATGGGCGTGGCTGCCGGGGACTCCGTGAAGATGGTGGCCCAGGTGCACTGCACCGGCTGCGGCGCCGACAAGCAGAAGTACGCCTATATCGGCGTGCACGACTGCCTGGCCGCCGCCCGCCTGCCCGGCGGCGGCCCCCTGAGCTGTCAGTACGGCTGCTTGGGCATGGGGACCTGCGAGTCTGTCTGCCCCTTCGACGCCATCCATGTGGTGGACGGCGTGGCCAAGGTGGACGAGGACAAGTGCAAGGCCTGTAACCAGTGCGTGGACATCTGCCCCCGCCACATCATCGCCCTGGAGCCCTACAAGACCAAGAAGCACGTCACTATCCCCTGTTCCTCCAAGGACAAGGGCCCTGCCGTCACCAAGGTCTGCTCCAACGGCTGTATCGGCTGCTCCCTGTGTGCCAAGTCCTGCCCCAAGGAAGCCATCACCATGGTGGACAATCTGGCCCACATCGACTACGACAAGTGTATCGGCTGCGGCATCTGTGCCCAGAAGTGCCCCCGCAAGCTGATCACCGTAGACGGCAAGGTGCCTGTGGTGAAGCCCGCGGCGCCCAAGCCGGCGGCCCCGGTCGGCGGCGCTGCCGCAACGGCGCCTGCCGCCCCCAAGGCAGAGACCAAGGAATAAGCTACGTTTACGAAAAGGGCCTGTTGCAAAATACCTTTTAGAAGCCAAAATTGAAAATTGACCTATTAAAAAAGTTCTGGAGAATTGCCGTATCAAGCAATTCTCCAGAACTTTTTGTCATCACGATTTTCTCGGAATTCTATTTTGCAACAGGCCCATTTTTTATTGTATGCCGGAACAGGGTGCGATCCCGCTGTTCTTTTCACACAAGCCAAGGGCCGGGAGGCAGAATCACTTCAAACCGTATCTTTTCAGCTTATATTGCAGCGTCCGACGGGAGATACCCAAATACCGGGTGGTATTTTCCCGGTGACCGTTGTTGAGCTTAAGGGCGGTGATAATTTGTTCCCTCTCGTCGTCAGACGAGCGCAGCTTCGGGGGAGGATGAACTTTTGAGAAACGGTCTGATAGGATGTCTTGATTAAACAAAAGAGGCTAAAAACAGTTGACATATATGGTAAAAGTGCTAAAATAGATAGAGAGGTTGAGCAGGTGAAGAAATGGAAAAACTTTGTGGAGAAAGGAGTTTAACATGAAAGGCATTAAAAAGATTTTGAGCATAACATTGGCTAGCGCGCTGATTTTCGGTGTGTGTGTATTCCCAGCTAGTGCCGTGGAAACAGACACGAGTCAACCCGCAACTGTTACGTTGCAGGGAAGTTTACAGCCCTTTGAGTTCAATCAATGGCAAAGGAGCTATTCCGATTTTTCCTTTGACGCCAGGAGCGCGGAAAAAATGGAGAAGGCATTGACGAGCGCTGCCATCACTGCCGCAACCTCCGCGTTAGGGGCCCTGTTTGGCGGAGGTGCGGGTGCCTCTATCGGCGGAGGTGCGGTAGGTGCATTTATTTCTTCCTATGCCGCCGATGCAGTCTCTGAGTATTATGAAGTATTTGGGAATACCGGATATGGAACTGTGATTGGCGGGCGTTATGGATCAAAAATGAGAATTGCGATATACCTATACTCGGATTCTGCCAGAACAAATTTAGTTTATTCCGACGTGTATGCCACTGATCATTTTCCTGTATGATGGAACTTAAACATGACAGATGAACAAATATAAAAGATTATGGCAGATTTTGGGGCTATTGCTGTTGATACAGACCATCTCCTACATTATGGGGTATGCCGTATCAGAAAAAATTAAACACGGGGCGAACATTTTTTCAAGCGTTGCGTCATTTGCACAGTTGTTTGATTCATCCAATGTATTCGGCCTTTTGGGTTGCTTTTTATCTTCGGCTTTAGTAATTATCCTATTTGGGCATGGAAAGCCCAAAGGAAAATAGGTGGCTGAAAAAGGGCCTGTTGCAAAATACGTTTTAGAGGCCAAAATTGAAAATTGACCTATTAAAAAAGTTCTGGAGAATTGCTTAATACGGCAATTCTTCAGAACTTTTTGTCATCATGTTTTTCTCGGAATTCTATTTTGCAACAGGCCCTTTTTGCGCGCTCGGGTCTATACCCGGTCAGGGCTGAAACGGCGCCATACCCAGGCGGATGAAGAACCCCTGGGGGTGCTTGCAGATGGGACAGGTGGCGGGGGCCAGGGTGGAGTCGATGATCTGTCCGCAGTTGAGGCACATCCACTTGACGCCTGCCTCAGACCGGAAGAGCCCGTCGTTTTCCACCAGATCGGCAAAGCGGCCGAAGCGGTCCCCGTGCGTTTTTTCCACGGCGGCGATCATCTCAAAGGTCTTGCCAATCTCGGCGAAGCCCTCCTCCATGGCAATCTTGGCAAAACCGGCATAGTCGTGCTCCCACTCCTGGTATTCGTTGTGCTGGGCGGCGCGCAGGTGCTCCAGGGTCGTGGGATAGAGGTCGATGGGATAGGCGCCGTCAATGGTGATGTTCTGTCCGGAGAGGGACTGAAGGTAGTTATAAAAGACTTTGGCGTGGGCCCGCTCCTGGTCGGCGGTGAAGAGAAAGACCTGCTCGATGACCTGTAAATTCTGCTTTTTGGCCAGACCAGCGGCAAACGTATAGCGGTTCCGGGCCTGGCTCTCGCCGGCAAAGGCCCGCAGCAGGTTGCGGTGGGTCTCACTCTTTTCAAACGCAATGGACATGTACGCTCACTCCTTGTTTTTTGAAGTAAGCGTATTATGTCCTGGAGGCGGAAAATTAACCCTTTCGTGCCAACTGTTTTACCAGATAGAGAAATTCTTCCTGATACGCGTCGTCCTCCAGTCCTGGAAGCGACTCCAACTGCTCCGCCACGCCGGCATAGGTGGCGCTTCCGGCGTAAGCGGAATCCCGCAGCAGCATGCCGAACTGGGCCACACAGGCGGCAAAGGCGGTGTCCTTTGAGGCCGCGGCCACCTGCGCCTCCTGTCCGACGGGGTACTCCAACAGGGAGCTGTCCGCGCCGTCCGGCGCCTTGTAGCGTATGCTAACCGTCAACCACTCATCGCTGCCGGTGTCTGCAGCGGTTTGGTACTTGAGGTCCGCGCCGGGGACCTCCATAGGGGAGTCGGCGGGCACCAGCTCGTAAAGTGCGGTGACCCGGTGGCCGGCACCGATCTCCCCACCGTCTTTGGCGTCGTCGGCGAAATCCTCCGCGTCCAAAAGGCGGTTCTCATAGCCGATCAGCCGGTAGCCCTTCAAGACGACGGGATTGAATTCCACCTGGAGCTTCACGTCCTTGGCCACGGTAAAGAGGGTACCGCCCATCTCCTCCACCAGTACCCGCTTGGCCTCCAGCGCGCTGTCGATGTAGGAGTAGTTGCCGTCACCGTGGTCGGCCAGCGCCTCCATTTTGTTGTCTTTCAGGTTTCCAGTGCCAAAGCCCATCACCGAGAGAAACACGCCGCTCTCCTTTTTTTCCTCGATGAGCCGGACAAGCTCTCCCTCGCTGGTCACGCCCACGTTCAGGTCCCCGTCGGTGGCCAGGATCACCCGGTTATTGCCGCCGGGGATGAAGTGCTCCTCCGCCAATGCGTAGGCTGTTGTGATCCCGCGGCTTCCGGCGGTGCTTCCGCCGGCGGCCAGATCCTCAATGGCGGCCTGGATGGTCTCCGCCTCGTCGCCGGTGCAGCCGTCCAGCACCACCTGGTCGCTGGAGGCATAGGTGACGATGGAGATCACGTCATCGGGACGCAGGTGCTCGGTCAGCAGAAGAAAGGCCTGCTTAACCAGGGGAAGCTTGTCATAGCGCTCCATAGAGCCGGACACGTCGATGAGAAAAACCAGGTTGGAGCGGGTCATGGCCTCCCAATCCGGCTGCGGCGCCTGGAGCCCCAGCCGCAGAAGGAGGGTGTCGCCGTTCCAGGGGCAGGGGGCGATCTCGGCCGAGACGGAGAAGGGTGCACCGTCCTCCGGCGTGGGGTAGTCGTAGTGGAAATAGTTGATGAGCTCCTCGATGCGCACTGCGTCGGCGGGCACCTCCTGCCCGGAGAGGAGCATCCGGCGGAGGTTGGCGTAGGAGGCGGTGTCCACATCGGCGGCGAAGGTGGACAGCGGGGCGGTTGAGACCGCGTGGAAGCCGTTTTCCGCGAGATAGCGGTACTCCTCGGTGTAAAATTCCGGCAGACCCTCCTGGGCCTCGGCCGGGGCGCCCGCGCTGGCATATACCGCCGAACCCGCGGCAGGCGCGGCCATGTCGGCGGCGGGCGCTGCGCCGCTGGAATTTCCCCCCGCGCCGCAGCCTCCGGCGGCGAGCAGAAGGGCCCCTGTCAGTGCAAGAGACAGATACCGGTGTGCTTTCATGTGAGAGCCTCCATTCCAAATCAGATAACAGCCCGGGCTGCGTGATATATGGATAGACGGAATGGAAAAGAAAAAGTTCCCATTTTTTGATATTTTGATGAAAAGCCGCCGCGCTTCCTCCTCCTTGGCCTGGGGACAAAAATCGGGAGCCGGTTTTCACAAACCGGCTCCCGAACAGAACGTTTCTTATAGACGCCTCTCCAGCTCATCCCGGATGGCCAGAAGGAAGTCCCGGCTGGTCACAGTGACGGCGGGGGTATCACCCTCCCACAGACCGGCCAGATCCTTGGTCATGGTGCCGCCTTCGATGACGGCGATGGAGGCCTGCTCCAGCTTGTCCGCAAAGGCCTGGAGGGCGGCGATGCCGTCCAGCTCGCCCCGTTTCCGCAGAGCCCCGGTCCAGGCGAAGAGGGTGGCGATGGGATTGGTGGAGGTCTCCTTGCCCTGGAGGTGCTGGTAGTAGTGGCGGGTGACGGTGCCGTGGGCGGCCTCGTACTCATACTTCCCGTCGGGGGAGACCAGAACGGAGGTCATCATGGCCAGGGACCCAAAGGCGGTGGAGACCATATCGCTCATCACGTCGCCGTCATAGTTCTTGCAGGCCCAGATGAAACCGCCCTCGCTGCGGATGACCCGCGCCACCGCGTCGTCGATGAGGGTGTAGAAGTATTCGATTCCCAGCTTCTTGAATTTCTTGGCATACTGGGCGTCGTAGATCTCCTGGAAGATGTCCTTGAAGGTGTGGTCGTACTGCTTGGAGATGGTATCCTTGGTGGCGAACCACAGGTCCTGCCTGGTATCCAGGGCGAACTGGAAGCAGGCGTGGGCGAAGGAGGTGATGGAGGCGGCGGTGTTGAACTGCCCCTGGAGCACGCCGGGACCCTGGAAGTCATAGATGGTCTGGCGGTGCTCGGCGCCGTCCGCGCCGGTAAAGAGAAGCTCCGCCTTTCCGGGGCCAGGCACCTTGTACTCGGTGTTCTTGTAGACATCGCCGAAGGCGTGGCGGGCGATGGTGATGGGCTTCTTCCAGTTCTTCACCACCGGAGAGATCCCCTTGACCATGATGGGAGCGCGGAACACGGTGCCGTCCAGAATGGCGCGGATGGTGCCGTTGGGGGATTTCCACATCTGAGAGAGCCGATACTCCTCCACACGCTGGGCGTTGGGGGTGATGGTGGCGCACTTTACCGCCACGCCGTACGCTTTGGTCGCCTCGGCGGAGTCCACCGTCACCTGGTCATGGGTGCGCTCCCGCTCAGGGAGACCCAGATCGAAGTAGACGGTGTTCAGGTCGATATAGGGCGTGAGAAGGAGCTCTTTGATGTCGCTCCACAGGATGCGGGTCATCTCATCCCCGTCCATCTCCACCAGAGGGGTGGTCATTTTGATTTTTTCCATGGTTTTGGACCTCCTTGAGCTGTTTTGATCTGTTTCATTATATGCGGTCGCGGGAAAAAACACAAGAACCCCGGTTCCATTTTCTGCATAGAATCCAAGGGGACGCTGTGTCCCGATTCTGAGGAGAGGTGAAACGGTATGGGCAGACGAATCTGGGCCGCACTGCTGTGCGGCCTTCTGCTATGTGCGCCCGCGCTGGCCATCGGCCCTGTGTCCGGGGAGCAGATGCGGGGCATGGACGTAAGCGTGTATCAGGGGAATGTGGATTTTGCGGATGCGAAAGCGGACGGGATCGAGGCGGTGTATATCCGTGCCGGCTACGGAGAGACCGGGGTGGACGCATATTATCGCCAACACTACGAGGGGGCCTCCGCCGCCGGACTGAAGGTGGGCTTTTATCACTATATGGACGCCGTTACCGAGGAGGGGGCCAGACGGCAGGCCGCGCACTTTGCCGCCCTCATCCGGGATCTTCCGGCGGACTGCCGTCCGGTGATGGACTTTGAGACCTTCGGCGGGATGGACCGGGAGGAGGCCGGGACTGTGGGCCTTGCCTTTCTGGAGGCGGTGGAGGAGACCCTCGGCCAGCGGCCCATGGTGTACTCCGACGCCTATGCCGCCGGATACCGTATGGACGATAGCATGAGCGGCTATCCCCTGTGGGTGGCGGACTACGGGGCGGACGAACCCGATGTGTCCGCCAACTGGACGGCCTGGACCGGCTGGCAGTACACCGACGAGGGACGGGTGAGCGGTGTGTCCGGCCGTGTGGATCTGGACCGCTTTACCGACGGCGTCCTCCTCCGGGAGGAGGAGCGGCCGGTACCGGAGGAGGTCTGGCGCTATCGGGTCCGACCGGGGGACACCCTCTGGGCCCTTGCCCGCCGGTACGGCACCACCGTGGGAGCCATTGCCCGGCTCAATGCTCTGGCCGACCCCAATCTTATCTATGTGGGGGAGGAGCTGAAGCTCCCGGGGCGGGCCCAGGAGAGGACCTATACCGTGCGCGCAGGAGATACCTTGTGGGGCATCTCCCGGCGGTATGGGACCACCGTGGCCGAGCTGGCGGGGCTCAATGGGATCCGGAACCCGGATCTCATCTATCCCGGCCAGGTCCTGCGGCTGCCCGGATGAAATCAGAGGGCCGGCCCCTGAAGAGGGGCCGGCCCTTCGGGTCATTCAGCCGCCGGGTGCTCCAGCGGCTGAATAACGGTGCGGTACATATAGAACATGAAAAAACAGCTCAGGGAGAAAGAGAAGATCTCCGCGAAGGGGAAGGCCAACCAGGTGGCGGCGAGGCCCACGAAATGTCCCAGAAGCCAAGCGGAGGGGAGAATGAGCACCAACTGCCGCAGGACGGAGACGATCAGACTCAGAACGCCGTGGCCCAAAGCCTGACACACGGAGGAGGTGACAATGCCGAAGGCGGCGAAGGGGAAGCTCAGGCTGATGAGCCGCAGGGCGGGAATCCCGATCTCCAGCATATAGTCCGAGGCGTTGAAGATCCCCAGAAGCTGCCGGGGAACGATCCAGAAAAGGGCCACCCCCGCCAGCATGATGCCCAGGGCGTACAGAACGCCCAGCTTGGCGGTGCGGACCATCCGGTCCGGTTTCCGCGCGCCGTAGTTGTAGGCGATGATGGGGACGATGCCGTTATTGAGGCCGAACACCGGCATGAAGATGAAGGACTCCAGCTTGAAGTAGGCGGAAAAGACCGCCACGGCGGTGGAGTTGAAGGCCCCCAGGATCTTGTTCATGCCGAAGGTCATCACCGAGCCGATGGAGGACATGATGATGGACGGCACGCCCACAGCGTAAATCTTCCGAATGATGGCACCCGAGGGGCGGAACCCCCGAAAATTCAGGCTGATCTCCGGGTTGAGCCGCAGATTGCAGTAGAGGCCCAGCAGGGCGCCCACAATCTGGCCCAGCACCGTGGCCCAGGCGGCTCCGGCGATGCCCATCTCGGGGAAGGGACCGAGGCCGAAGATGAGCAGGGGGTCCAGGATCAGATTGATCACCGCGCCGGTGGCCTGGGAGATCATGGTGAAGATGGTCTTGCCGGTGGATTGGAGGAGCCGTTCAAAGCAGATCTGGAACATCATACCCACGCAGACCACCGATACGATGGAGAGATAGGTGGTGCCGTAGCTGATGATGGAGTCCACCTGGGTCTGGAGCGTCATGAAGGTGCGGGAGAAGAAGCCGCCCAGCACGGCGAAGACGGCCCAGGAGCAGAAGGCCAGGAACACGCCGTTGACGGCAGCTTGGTTGGCGGTCTCAAAATTTTTCTCTCCCAAGCTCTTGGAGAGCAGGGCGTTGATGCCCACGCCGGTGCCCACGGCCACTGAGATCATGAGGTTCTGGGCGGGAAAGGCCAGACCCACGGCGGCCAGAGCGTCCTCGCTGATATAGGAGACGAACACGCTGTCCACCACGTTGTAAAAAGCCTGTACCAGCATAGAGATCATCATGGGCAGGGACATGGTGAGGAGGAGGCGGTTGACGGGCATGACGCCCATCTTGTTTTCTTGGGGCTGCTGTGTCACGCGCCGAGCCCCCGTTCCCTGGCCAAAGTCAAAATGAGGTCTACCACGTTGTCCAGTCCGATGGTGCTGCTGACGGCGAGATGATAGTTCTGGGCCTTGCCCCATACCCGGTCGGAGAAGTGCTCGTAGTAGGCCGCGCGGCTCTTGTCGTGCTTGAGGACATAGGAGCGGACATCCGGAGCATCCACATGGTACTCCTCCTTGGCCCGGAAGATGCGCTCGTCCAGCGGCGCGTGGATAAAGACATTGAGCACGTCTTCCTGGTTGCGCAGCACATAGTCGGCGCAGCGTCCCACGATGACGCAGGGCCCCTGGGCGGCCACCTTCCGGATCACATCGGACTCGGCGATGAACACTTGGTCGCTCACCGGCAGGTTTTGTGTGCTCATGTAGAGATTGTAGAGAAAGCTGCTGGTCTTTTTCTGCTCAGCCTGACGGATGAACTCCTCAGAGAGGCCGGTCTCCTTGGCGGCCAGATCGATGACGGCCTTGTCGTAGAAAGGGATGTGCAGGGCCTCAGCCACCCGCTGGGCCACAATGCGCCCGCCGGAGCCGAACTGGCGGCCGATGGTGAGAACGGTATGCGCCATAACTACTACCTCCTTGTCGTAGGACGGAAAGAAAGAATTTTCTAAGAAAAGTATACCATAAGAAAAGAAAAAATACCACGGTCAGGTTCTACACCTGACCGTGGTATTCCGGCGCTGATTTTGGAGGAAAAGCTGTGAGGCCACGGCCCAGAAGCGCTGTCCGTGGCTTCCCGCTCAATGAAAGGCCGCCGTCCCGGATAAAATACAAGGGCTCGCAGGATAGGTTCGGGCGATGACAGGCGTTGCGATAGACACCAGAAACAACGGATTTATCATGCCAAAGCAACGATCTCCAGAGTGGATTCTCCTGTGGAGAGGTCTACGGTGTACTGGTACAGGCCGGCCTCAGAGAGGACGGCCTCTTCGGGATGCCCCGGGTTGACGATCACTGTCTCCGGAATGGTACAGGTATAGGTTAGGGTACGTCCATCGGCGCTGAGGACCGGTTCTTCTGGAGCGGCTCGCATACCAAGGCCGTTGCGCGGGGGCAGCGGCAGCAAGACCGTCTCACCGGCGCCCTGGGCAGAGCCCGGCTTGTAGACCAAGGCGAGGACAAACACGGGACCGTGGGCCCACCCATCCGTTCTGGTGCTGAGTACGGTACAGGTGCCGGCCTCCAGGCGGGCTTCCACGGTGACATTCATCTCGCCCTTGATCAGGGCGTCGATGGCGGCGTCATAGGAGGCCTGTTCCTCCTCTGTTGCGTCGGAGGGAGCCTCCGGCTCCTCCGGCACCGCATCCAGGAAGGGATTTCTGGGGAATGCTGTCTCAAATTCTGCCTGAGAAAATGCGCCCCTATCTACGAGTTTCTGTGCCAGCGTATCATTGCTGTCCTTTTGCTCTGCGAAAAGAGCAGCACAGGTTACAGCAACGGCATCAGCCCGAAGAAAGTTATTCCGGTCCACAATTTCAGGCAGGATACCGCAGTCTTCTGCCAGGGACCAGGGGGAATCCCAGGTAAAGTCGGCGCCGTCGGCATAGCCCAGGGCACGGAGCATGAAAGTCACATACATAGCACCGGTGGCGGTGTCTTCGGCGCCGAAGGCGGTATCCGCGGTCCCTTTGGTGAGGCCTTGGTCATAGGCATAGGACACATATCCATCGGCCCAGGCGGGGACATCCGTAAAAGGATGGGTTTTGGGCTGCAGCTCTGCCTGTACCCCCTTACCCAAGGAACGTACCAGCATGGTCACTGCCTCCACGCGGCTGGGGGCCCGGTCCAGGTCAAAATCAGTAGAGCCATCTTCCAGCACCCCTACGCCAAGGAAGAGATCTAGTTCCTTCAACTGAGCTGCCAAAGCTGTCTGAAGGCGCAAATCCCTTACCCCGGCAGCATATGCTGCCGGGGTAAGGGAGAACATCAGGGCCAAGGACAGAAGTATGCCTAGTATTCTGGAGTGAAATTTTTCCATAGGTATATTCCTCCTAAAAGATGATCGGGACTGTAAATGGAATGAAACCCGGAGCCTCGCCAGCCTTTGCGGCGCTGATTTTGGCGGAAAAGCTGCGCTACAGCGCCTTGCCCGCCAGGATCTCCCGGTAGTCCCGATAGTTGTCCTCCAGAAGCTTGGGGGTGTCCAAACCGTAGGGGCACTTTCGGGCGCACTGATTGCAGTGGAGGCACTGCTCGATACGGGCCATTTTCTCCTGCATCTCGGGGGTGAGCTGGGCCTCTCTGGGGGCCCGGCGGATCATAAGGGACATCCGGGCACAGTTATTGATCTCGATCCCTGCGGGGCAGGGCATGCAGTAGCCGCAGCCCCGGCAGAAATTCCCCTGGAGTTGGGCCCGGTCCCGCTCCACCACGGCGGCGAGCGCCGCCGTGAGGGTGGGAGGGTTGTGGATATAGGAGAGGAACTCCCGCAGTTCGCGCTCCCGCTGAACGCCCCAGATGGGCAGCACGTGCTCATATTGGGCCAGCCAGGCATAGGCGGCGGCGGAGTTGTTGATGAGCCCGCCGGAGAGCCCCTTCATGGCGATGAAGCCCATGCCCGCCTCCCGGCAGGCCTCCGCCACCGCGATGTCCTTGTCCGTGGCCAGGTAGCAGAAGGGGAACTGAAGGGTGTCGTAGAGCCCGGAGCGGATGGCCTCATGGGCCAGGGTCATGCGGTGATTGGTGATGGAGATGAAGCGGATCTTGCCCTGCCGTCTGGCCTCCAGCATGGCCTCATAGAGCCCGGAGCCGTCTCCGGGCTTGGGGCAGAAGGCGGGGTTGTGGAACTGATAGATGTCGATATAGTCGGTCTTCAGATTCCGCAGGCTGGTCTCCAGGTCGGACCAGAAGCCCTCCGCCGTGGTGGCCGCCGTTTTGGTGGCGAGATAGAACGCGTCCCGCCGGTCCGAGAGGGCGTAGCCGATCTTCTCCTCGCTGTCGGTATAGAACCGGGCGGTGTCGAAGAAGGTGATGCCCGCATCCAGCGCCATGCGGAGAAGCCGGGCGGCCTCCTCCCGGGAGACGCGCTGGATGGGCAGCGCCCCGAAGCCGTTTTTGTTGACGGTGATGCCGGTCCTGCCCAGCGTTACCATATCCATAGGAATGACCTCCGCTCTCGTCTGCTTTATCCGATTCTGGCGATGCCCTGCTCTCTGGCCTCGTCGGCCACCGCCTTGGCCACGGCGTCGGCGACGGACTTGTCCAGGACCGAGGGAATGATGTAGTCCGGAGAGAGTTGCTCCTCCGGGATAAGGGCGGCCAAGGCGCGGGCGGCCCGGACCTTCATGCCCTCGGTGATGTCGGTGGCCCGCACCATGAGGGCCCCCTTGAAGATGCCGGGGAACACCAGCACGTTGTTGATCTGGTTGGGGAAGTCGCTCCGTCCGGTGCCGATGACCGCCGCGCCGCCCCTGCGGGCCTCCTCCGGCATGATCTCCGGTACGGGGTTGGCCATGGGGAACACGATGCCGCGGCGCATGGTACGCACCATCTCCGCGGTGACCAGGCCGGGCCGGGACACGCCGATGAAGGCGTCGGCGCCCCTGAGGGCGTCAGCCAGGGTGCCGTGCTCATGCGCCAGATTGGAGATGTGGGAGATTTCCTCCTGGCCGGGGTTGAGTCCCGGGTCTCCCTCGCAGATGACGCCGTTGATGTCGCACATCACCACGTTGCCGAAGCCCATCCGGATGAGCAGCTTTCCGATGGCGATGCCTGCGGCGCCGGCGCCGTTGATGACGATCTTGACCTTGCCCATCTCCTTCCCGGTGACCTTGATGGCGTTGAGCAGGGCGGCTGCCACCACGATGGCGGTGCCGTGCTGGTCGTCGTGGAACACGGGGATGTCGCAGCGCTCCTTCAGCCGCCGCTCCACCTCAAAGCAGCGGGGGGCGGCGATGTCCTCCAGGTTGATGCCGCCGAAGCTCTTGGAGATGAGGGCGATGGTGTCCACCAGCTTGTCCACGTCTTGGGTATCCACGCAGATGGGAAAGGCGTCCACGCCGCCGAACTCCTTGAAAAGGGCGCACTTGCCCTCCATCACCGGCATGCCGGCGGCCGGACCTATGTCGCCCAGACCCAGCACGGCGGAGCCGTCGGTGATGACGGCCACCAGATTGCTCCGGCGGGTCAGGTCAAAGGATTTGTTGTAGTCGGCCTGGATCTCCCGGCAGGGCTGGGCCACGCCGGGTGTGTACAGAAGGGACAGGTCCTCCCGGCTCTCCACATGCTTGCGGGAGACCACCTCGATCTTGCCCCGGAGGGCGTAATGCAGCTCCAGAGACTTTTGGCTGATTTCATCCATGGGAATACCGTCCTTTCCGGTCACACCATCTCTTCCGGATGGAAGACCTCGTCAAATTTTTCAGGGGTCAGGAAGCCCAGCTTCACGCAGGCATCCTTTAGGGAGATGTTCTCGCTGTGGGCCAGCTTGGCGGTTTTGGCCGCGTTGTCGTAGCCGATATAAGGATTGAGGGCGGTCACCAGCATGAGGGAGTTGTGAAGGTTGTGGCGGCACTTCTCCCGGTCGGCGGTGATGCCGGCGGCACAGTTGTCGTTGAACGAGTCCATACAGTCGGCCAGCAGGCGCACGGACTGGAGAAAATTATAGATGCACACGGGCATGAACACATTGAGCTCGAAGTTGCCCTGGCTGGCCGCCATACCCACGGCCGTGTCGTTGGCCATGACCTGGACGGCGACCATGGTCACCGCCTCGCACTGGGTGGGGTTCACCTTGCCCGGCATGATGGAAGAGCCGGGCTCGTTTTCCGGAATACGGATCTCACCCAGGCCGCACCGGGGGCCGGAGGCAAGCCAGCGCACGTCGTTGGCGATCTTCATGAGGTCGGCGGCCAGGGCCTTGAGCCCCCCGTGGGCAAATACCAGCTCATCCTTGCTGGTGAGCGCGTGGAATTTGTTGGGGGCGGTCACGAAGTCCTTTCCAGTGAGCTCGCTCACCGCCCGGGCCACCTCCTCGGCAAAGCCGGCGGGGGCGTTGAGGCCCGTCCCCACCGCAGTGCCGCCCAGGGCCAGCTCATGGAGCCCGGGCAGAGCCGCCTCCAGCATGGTCCGGTCCCGCTCCAGGGAGGCGCGCCAGCCGCTCACCTCCTGGCCCAGTGTGATGGGCACCGCGTCCTGGAGATGGGTGCGCCCCGATTTCACCACGTCGGCATTCTCCGCCTCCAGCCGCCGCAGCGTGGCGGTCAGGGCGTCCAGCGCGGGGAAGAGCCGGTCCTCGATCTCCACCGCCGCCGCGATGTGCATGGCGGTGGGAAAGGTGTCGTTGGAACTCTGGGACATGTTTACGTGGTCGTTGGGGTGGAGCAGCCGTTCTCCTGCCAGCTCGTTGCCGCGGTTAGCCACCACCTCGTTGACGTTCATGTTGCTCTGGGTTCCGGAGCCGGTCTGCCACACCACCAGGGGAAAATGGTCGTCCAGCTTGTGGGCGGTCACCTCGTCGCAGGCGGCGCAGACAGCCTGAAATCTGGCGTCATCCAGCCGTCCCAGCCGGTGATTGGCCATAGCGGCGGCCCTTTTCAAAACACCGAAGGCGTGAATGATCTCCAGCGGCATCCGCTCCGTCCCGATCCTGAAGTTCTGGTAGCTTCGCTGGGTCTGGGCCCCCCAGTACCGGTCTGCCGGCACCTTCATCTCCCCCATGCTGTCCCGTTCTATGCGGTAATCTCCCATATGCCTGCCCCTTTTCTGATTTGGTTTTCTTTTTTATACCACATTCTGCGCCGGATTTCCATACCCTGATGCCTGGAGAACCGCCGAAAAAGCGACATAGGGCCGCCCGGAGCGCGGCTGCGGAGCAGACAGGCCGCGGCGGCGGGACGCTCATGGGGGGCGCGGGCGTTTTGCACAGAAGGAGACAGAGGTGATGGGGCCAATACTGGAATAGATAATATACATATGTCTGTTATCTTGACAGACGTTCTGCACAGGTGTATCATGCCCTTATCAAACGGGGAAGGGGAGCGGGCGTGTGAAACGGGAAAGGGAACGGACGGCGGAGCGGGAGGACCTGCGGCAGCGGAGGACCAAAAAGTTTTTGGTGCACGCGCTGCTGGCGCTGATGGAGGAGCGGCCGTTCCAGGAACTGTCGGTGGTGGATATCTGTGAGCGGGCCATGGTCCACCGCACGACCTTTTACGCCCACTTTGAGGATAAGTATGCCCTCCTGCGCTATGCCATCGGAGAGCTCCAGCAGGAATTTGAGATGACGGAGGAGCAGGAGGGCCGCTGTACCGGCGAGCGGGACTACTTCCTGGCGGTATTCCGCAACGCGCTCACCTTCCTCAGGGACCACCGGAAACTCTACCTCTCCGGCATCACGGGGGGCGGAGCCGCGCTGCAATTGCTGGAGGACGCGGTGGTGGAGAAGATGTGCGGCCGGGTGCGGATGATGGGAAGGAGGGGAGCCTCGGTACAGGACGAGCTCTCCGCCCGCTTCTGTGCCGGTGGGATCCTGTCCATGGTGCGCTGGTGGGTGGTGCAGGACGATCCGGTGGATGAGAGCTGCCTGGCGGAGTGCCTGGAGCGTTTTTTGCCTGAAGAGGGGGGAGTTCCATGCAAGAGAAGAGATCGGAAAATGTGATGACGAGGCTGTCGCGTTTCATCGTCGACAAGCGGAAAGCGTTTTTCATGGTGTTCCTGGTGGCGTCGGTGTTCTGCGTCGGCTCTATCGACAAGGTAGAGGTAAACGACGACATTACCTCCTATCTTCCGGCCGAGACCGAGACCCGCCGGGGCCTTGACCTGATGGAGCAGGAATTCATCACGCTGGCAAGCGCCGACGTCATGGTGGACAACATTACATACCAGCGGGCGGAGGCGCTCTCGGGGAAGCTGGCGGATATTCCGGGCGTCTCCGAGGTGGCTTTTGACGATACCAGTGACCATTATCGGGGCGCGGCCGCCCTCTTCTCCGTCACCTTCGACGGGGAGGCCGACGATCCGGCGGCGGAGGAGGCCGTCGAAAAGATCCGGACGATACTGGCGGACTATGACGCCTACCTCTCCACCGAGGTGGGACGGGACACCTCCGCCGATCTCCAGCGGGAGATGGGCATCATCCTCATGATCGCCGCCGTAGTCATTGTGGTGGTCCTCCTCTTCACCTCCAAGAGCTATATGGAGGTACCTGTCTACCTCATCGTTTTTGTGGTGGCCGCCATCCTCAACATGGGCACCAACTACTGGTTCGGCACCATCTCCTTCATCACAAACGCCATCGCCGTGGTACTCCAACTGGCCCTGGCCATCGACTATGCCATCATCTTCTGTCACCGCTACATGGAGGAGCGGGACAACGGCCTGGCGGCGCGGGAAGCCGATATCACCGCCCTCTCCAAGGCCATTGTAGAGATCTCCTCCTCCAGCCTCACCACCATATCCGGACTGGTGGCCCTGATGCTCATGCAGCTGCGGATTGGCTTTGATATGGGTATCGTTCTAGCCAAAGGCATCATATTTTCCATGATCTCTGTATTTCTCCTGATGCCCGGCCTGCTGATGCTCTTCAACCGGCCCATTGAGCGTACCCGCCACCGGAATCTGGTACCCAAGATCGACTTCTGGGGCCGGGCGGTGGTGAAGCTCCGGTATGTCCTCCCGCCGGTCTTTCTGGCGGTGGTGATCGCTTGTGTGTTCTTTTCCAACCGGTGTGAATATGTCTTTTCGGCCGACTCCGCGGATTTTGACAACAAGCCGGATTGGCAGATCGCCGACGAGAAGGTCCATGATACCTTTGGGGAAAAGAACACCATCGCCGTGCTGGTCCCCAGGGGAGACTATGATAAGGAGGGGAAGGTCCTCCGCAGGGTGGAGGATCTGGACAATGTCACCGCCGCCACCGGCCTTGCCAACATCGAGGTGGAGGACGGGCGCTATCTCACGGACAGGATGACGCCCAGGCAGTTTGCGGAACTGGCCGGAGTGGATGTGGAGCTCTCCAGGCTCCTCTTCCAGGCTTATGGCCTTTCCAACGAGGAGTACGGCGCCGTCTTTCAGGCCCCGGACGACTACGCCGTGCCTCTGGTGGATGTATTTGAGTTCCTCTGTGAGCAGAAGGACAAAGGCGTGGTAAAGCTCACCGACGACCAGGAGGAGAAGGTGGACGATCTCCAGGAAACCCTGGACCAGGGCCTGGAGCAGCTCCGGGGCGAGCACTGGTCCCGGCTGGTCTTTACCGCCGATGTGCCCGAGGAGGGAGAGGAGACCTATGTCCTGCTGGACCAGATCCGCGCCATCGCAGGCAGCTACTACGGAGATGATGTGGTGTTGGTGGGCAACTCCACCAACGCCCGGGACCTGTCGGAATCCTTCGGGCAGGACAACTTGAAGATCAGCGTCCTCACAGCCCTCTTCGTCATGGTGATCCTGCTGTTCACCTTCAAGTCCGCTGGGCTCCCTGTGCTGCTGGTGCTCACCATCCAGGGCTCTATCTGGATCAACTTCTCCTTTCCCTATCTCACAGGGACCAACCTGTTCTTCCTGAGTTACCTGGTGGTCTCCTCCATCCAGATGGGCGCCACCATTGACTATGCTATTGTAATAACAAATCGTTATATGGAATTGAAAAATTATTATAAGGATCGAAAACAGGCGGCTGTAGAGGCGCTGAGCCAGAGTTTTCCTACCATTCTCACCTCGGGCAGCGTCATGTCGGTGGCGGGGTTTCTCATTGCCGAGATCTCCACCGACGCCACCATCGGCTCCGTGGGGCTGGCTCTGGGCCGGGGCACCGTGACCTCCATCATTCTGGTCATGACGGTGCTGCCCCAGATGCTGATGCTGGGCGATGTGATCATCGAAAAGACCGCCATTACCCTCAACCGCAACCGGAAACAACGATTCCACAACGGCGTCATGCGGGTGGACGGACACCTCCGGGGACATGTCTCCGGCTTCGTGGACGGGGAGTTCAAGGGCGTCCTGCGGGGCAGTGTGGATGCCCTGATCGAGAGCAAGTATCAGGAGCTGGAGCTGGAAGACGAGGAGGAGAGCAGGCATGCGGAAAAGTAAACGGATCATTTCCCTCCTGACGGCGCTTTGCCTGACGTTGGGACTGTGCCCCGCCTCCGCCGCGGAGGGGCGGACGGTCTCCGTGGGTACGGCGCGGGAGCTGATCGCACTGTCTAAAAGCTGCACGCTGGACACCTGGAGCCAGGGGCTCACCGTAGAGCTCACGGCGGACATCGACCTGGGAAACGCCGCATTCCGGCCCATTCCCATCTTTTGCGGCGTCTTTGAGGGGAACGGACACCGCATCAGCGGCCTGCGGGTCACGGGCAAGGGGTCCGACCAGGGCCTGTTCCGCTACCTCAAAGAGGAGGCGGTGGTCCGGAATCTGGAGCTGGAAGGGGAGATCCTGCCCGAGGGCACCAAGAGCGGGCTGGGCCTTCTGTGCGGGCGGAACGAGGGCACGGTGACCGGCGTGACCGTCTCCGGTACGGTCTCCGGCGAGGAGGATGTGGGCGGTCTGGTGGGGGTCAACGAGGCCACCGGCGTGTTGCGGCAGTGTGAAAATCAGGCTCAGATCACCGGTGTGACCCACATCGGCGGCATTGCAGGGCGCAATGAGGGGACCATCGAAGCCTGCATCAACCGGGGCGCGATTGATCCGGACGCCAATGACGATGCCCAGGACACAGGCGGCATTGCGGGCCGCTCTTCCGGTACCATCACCGGCTCGGTCAATCACGGGGAGATCGGCTATCCTCACACCGGCTACAATGTGGGCGGTATCGCCGGGCGGCAGAACGGCAGTGTGGTGGGCTGTGAGAATTACGGCTCCATTTGGGGGCGCAAGGACGTGGGCGGTATCGTGGGACAGTTCGAGCCCTATACTGTCCTGACCTATGGGGAGGACCCCATGCAGAGACTGGACGACGAGCTCTCCCGGCTCTCCGGCCTCATGACCCGCCTCACCGACCAGATCAGCGGCTACAGCGGGGACGCCGTGGACGACCTGAAGGCCGTCAGCGGCGCCATGGACGCCATTCGGGAGACCGCCCATACCGCAGGGACCGACGGCAGGGAGGACGCCCAGGCGGCTGGAGAGGCGATCTACGACTCGGCTCAGATCATCAACGGGGCGCTGGGGACACTTCTGGACCATACGGAGACCTTCGCCGCGGCGGCGGACCGGGATCTCACCGAGCTGGGCGACGCCATGGACGCGCTCCGTGACTGCCTGGACAAGGGCTTTACCGCTATGGACAGCGCGGCCTATGAGGCGCGGCTCACACTGGATGCCCAGGTCAGGGATATGGAAGTTCAGGCCGGACGCATCAGCGCGGCCATCGAGGAGATCGGCGCCTACTTTGACGCCCTGGATGGGGTGGTGCGGGCCGCGGGAAGTCTGCTGAACGGCGGCACACTGGAGGCGCTGGAGGACGCTGTGGAGGAGTTGAAGCGCCACGATGTGGAGCGTGCGCTGACCTCCATTGGGACATCGCTCCGGGAGATCAGCGGGGATGTGACCGCACTGCGGGAAAATCTGGGCGACGCCCTGGACGACTTCGGCGACGCGGCGGACGACACGTGGGAGGAGGCCGACGCGGCCCTGGATCGGGTGTCGGGGGCGGCAGACGGGCTCCAAAGCGCCTGCAAAGGGTTCAGCGACGCCGCCATTGGAGAGCTGCGCACCGTCAACAGCGCCGTGGATGCCATTGAGGATATGCTTCGGCAGTGGCTGGGGGCGCTGAGCGGAAAGGGTGGAAATGCGGCCGATCAGATCGACGAGCAGCTCCAATTGATTGGAGACCGGGTGGACCGGCTCACCGACGGCGCGGCCTCCGCCAACCGGGACCTCCACGATACCACCGGGGATATCCTCAGCCAACTGGACAGTGTCCGCTCTGCCATCACCGATCTGGGTTCCACGCCGGAAAAGACGGTGGATGATGTGTCCGACAGCGTGGAGCAGGAGGGGGAGCAGGGCAGGGTCATCTCCTGTGCTAACCACGGTGAAGTGACCGGCGACGCCAACGTGGGCGGTGTAGCCGGTATTCTGGCCACTGAGCTGGGTCTAGACCCGGAAGAGGACCTGGACATCCAGAACGACAAGCTCCTCTCGGACACCACTGCCTATATCAAAGCTACGGTACGGGACTGCCGCAACGCCGGCGCGGTCACAGCGAAAAACGATTGCGCCGGAGGGATCATCGGCCGGGGCGAGGTGGGCGCCGTGCTGGACTGTCGGAACACCGGGGATGTAGAGACCGCCTCGGGAGGCCAGTGCGGCGGAGTGGCCGGACTCTCCCGCACGGTCATCCGCCGGAGCTATGCCCTGTGTTCCCTTACGGGAAACGACAAGGTGGGCGGCGTGGCCGGAGAGGGGCATGATATCCGGGAGTGCTATACCATGGTGTCTGTCACCGGCGGTGGAGAACGGTTCGGGGCCGTGGCGGGCATGGCGGACGGCGAGGTGGAACGAAACTATTTTGTTCGGGAATCCCTGGCGGGCATCGATGGCGTGGACTATGCGGGAAAGGCGGAACCCATGGACTATGAGGACTTTGCCGCAGTGCCCGGTATGCCGGAGGAATTCCTGGGCTTCCGCATTACGTTTCTGGTGGATGGAGCGGCCATCAAGACCTTGGCGGTCCCCTACGGTGGAGATCTGGACCCGGAGTCCATTCCGGAGGTCCCGCGGAGGGAGGGCGTCTATGGGGCATGGGAGGATTTCTCCCAGGAGAATATCACTCGCAGCCGGACGGTGGAGGCGGTGTACAGCGATTGGATCACCACGATTTCCACCGGAGAGGAACAGCCCGTGCTGCTGCTGGAGGGAGCGTTTGCCCCCGGAGCCAGGCTGGAGGCGGAGGACTGGACGCCGGGAGCGGGCAAACTTCTGGAGGGATATCGGTTGGCGGCCGGATATACCTTCTCGGTGGAGGACAGGGGGCAGGCAGAGCCCCAAGGCGGTTATACCGTCCGTGTCCGGGTCCCGGACGCCAAGGGAGAGGTGTGCGTGGCCGTCTGGCAGGACGGCGCGTTGCGGCTCGCGGAGGCCCGGCAAGAGGGGAGCTACCTCAGCTTTCCTATGGAGCGCGAGGGCTCCTTTGCGGTGCTGACAAGGCCTGGCGTCCCCTCTCCCTGGCTCTTTGCGGCGTCCGCCGCGGTACTGGCAGCCCTGCTGGTGTTGCTCCGGCACAAAAAAAAGGACCGCAGCAAGGCGGCAGTATAGTATAAAGAAGGGTCTCCGCATCCCGGGAGATGGTCGCCGGGAGCGGAGGCCTTTTACAGCGGGAAAGGGCTTGCAAATAACCGCAGAATATACTATACTAAAACAGTCTGTTCGAGATTAGCACAATTGGTAGTGTGCCTGCCTTTTGGGGAGGATAGATACCCTATCCATTTTCCTGAAAGCGAAGACCCGGAAGCCTTTGGGACAGTAACTTGCGGCGGAAATTCCCCAGTTGAAAAAACTCTCGCAAAATCGGGCTTGACCACAGCGGCGCCCACAGACACGAAAAACTTGCTTTTTTCTTCTCCGCATGGTATCATGCAGAGAAAACTGAATAACCGGGTGTAGCGCAGTTGGTAGCGCGCCTGCTTTGGGAGCAGGATGCCGCAGGTTCGAATCCTGTCACTCGGACCAAACAATGATAATCCGAACTACATTATCCAGGTGGGTAATGTGTTCGGATTTATCATTTCTATTGAGAATATATTGTAAAACAACAGGGGGAGGAAACGAAGTTTCCTCCCCCTGTTATTAGAGACGCATCTGGAGTCAGTGGATCGTGCCAGGTGGATAGGGCCCATAAATGGAGGTCAAGAATCCATCCTCGTCTAAGGTTACCTCCAGGAAGGAATCATCCGCCATCGTCAGTTTGACCACTCCCTCATACTGCGCCGGGCCGATGGACGCAACCTCGCCGTAGTCGAAGTAACTGCTTTTCCGATACCACCATAGGGCGCGCTGCTCCTCCGTCATGTCCGCCCATTCGCCGGGGAGGTTCACCGCATCCTTCCGCATGGGCGACCAGGGAGCCAACTCTGACTGCCACTGCAGGTTTATGTTGGGGATAAAACTGCTGTAATCCACAAGCGCCCACCGACTGTTGTAGTTGGGCAGATCGTAGCTCATGTAGAAAAAGCTCCGATGATCTCCGTCCCGGTCGATGGCGACCTGCTGGGATTCTATTCCGCCCCAAAGATAGCAGCGCTCCGGGCGGTATCCCGACAACGCCTCCAGTTCCTCCAGCAGAAGGCCCCCCTGCTCCCGCGGAGTGGGCATCGGCGTCCCATCCGGCGTCCAACCGATCAGCTCGTCAGGGCGCAGTTCCATAAAGGTCACGGTAGTGCCGCCGATGGCCCCGCCCTGTGTGCGGGTGTCCTGGACTCCATCCCTCCGCCAGAGAAAGCCAGGGGAAAGGCGGTCGTACACCGGGGCGTATTCGTCCAGATACCACTTGGTGCCGAACTCATAGGAAAAACCAAAAGCTCTGTCCGGCTCATAAAACAGGAAGAAATAGCCCTCCGGCACCGACAGCTCGTCTATTTCCTCCGGCATGGTATATATACAGTATCCGTCGGGCAGGCGGTCATAGATCTGGTAGGACTTGCGGGGGGCCTCGCCCTGCGGCCTGGCGACGATTTCCAGCTCCCCGTCCAAATCCAGGTCGGTCATGCCCTCTAAATGTTCCGTGATATGAAAGACTATCCTGGGTTCCTGGTCGATGACAGAGAAAAACACCGCATGCTCGTCACCATCACAGCGCACTACAAAGCTGGGATAGCCCAGAACATTTCCGACGAAGGTGGCCCAAGAGTCGTCCTGGTTCCATACAAGCCCCTCCTCGTTGCAGCGAAACAACACGTTCCAATCCCGCCCGCCGCCCCGTCCAAGGAACCAGCAGGTGGGGCCATCGTAGGGTTCCTCAGTCCGAACCAGGGCAAGGGTGCAGTTCCCCTCCATTTGCAGCTCCGAATCCACCTCCCAGCCCTCGGGGAGGTATTCCTCCGGGGAGCCCCAGGGCTGCAGGCGGTCGAGGTCAAAGTCGACCAGCTCGGAGCACTCTAATTCCAAATGGTCAGGCCATTGATGGTATTCCAGCTGCCGGGCAAGGCGTACTTCCTCACTGGGAGATGACAGGGGCATATCGAACAGCACCGTTCCATCCTCTTGAGCAGGAACGGTTACTGCCGCATCTATCGCTCCCTGCGGAGACTGGAAATTCATGATGACCTGTCCGTTTCCAGGTGACAGTTCCCCCCCATGAGAGGCAGACGACTGTTGCGAGACAAACCAGCCCAGAGAGAAAGCCATCACAAGTACGGCCACTCCTACAACGCTCGTCAGTAAAATGCACTTTTTCGATATTTTGGGAGAAGAAGGTTCCCGCTCCTCCTCTTTGAGCAATTCAGCCAGCGTACCGACGGGAAGATCAAGCACCGCTTCGATGCCTTCCAAGTTTCGCGGGGTGGGGACAGATTGTCCTATCTCCCATTTGGACACCGCCTGCCTGCTGACACCAAGTTCTTCTGCCAATCGCTCTTGGCTCATGCCTTTTTCTTCTCTGGCTTGACGGATCGCAGTTCCCAGCATAGACACCACTCCCTTCTTGTCTCGCCTTAATTATAGCAAGTGGGCCCGGTTGCGTCTACAAACTTTCCCGCAACTGGTACAGTTGCGGGAAAAAAGGGTGGGAGTATCGTTTGAGATGCCCCCGCCTTGTGCGTTAGTCTTGTTTTACCTTGTTCTGTTCCTGTTGCGCTTTCCACTCGGCAAATTCCCGCTGTCCTTCCTCGCTCTCGAAAAAGGCCTGTATCTCCGGGAGCAGGACACGGGCCAGGGCCTCCACTTCATGGTAGGGTATCCCGGTGCCGTAGTCGTTGACCTTCTTCTTCCTCGCCATAGGAACCGCCCCCCAGTCTTATAGCTGCTCCTCGTTGAACAGGTAGCCCTGGAACACAGTCCCATCCCCGGTGATGAAACGGCCCCTTGCGTCTTTTGGTATCTGCTCGGCGGCGCTGGTGTTGTCGAGAATGATTTGAGAAAGCACACTATCCGCTCTGCCGCAAACACGGAAATCCATGTTGTTGCGTATCTGGCCGGGGATGATGGTCGCATCCGGCCTCTGCGTGGCAAGAATGAGATGAATACCAAATGCCCGTCCCTGCCGCGCAATGGTGGACAGCTTGTTTTCAATTTGTGCCAGCAGCTTCTTCCGTTCGTTATCAGCTCCGGTCTTGTCCAACATCTCCGCCACCTCGTCACAGGCGAACACCAGCCGGGGAAGTCCCTCCCCCGTGGCCTCGTTGTAGGTGTCCAGGTCTTTGCACTCCGTTTCTTCCAGCCGCTTTTTGCGGCACTCCAAAACCGCCGTGAGTTGGTCTAAGGTATGGAGCAATTCATCCTCCCGGAAACACATGTGGCATTTCTGCCGCCAAACCCTGGGGAAGTCTACGCCGCCCTTGAAGTCCGCTATGTAGACCTCCGCCCCCTTTTCCACCGCCTGCATAAGCAGCAGCTTCAGCAGTACGCTCTTTCCGCTGCCCGTGGAGCCGCCCAGCAGGATATGGGGGATGTTGGCGAGGTTCACCGTCACAGGCCCCGTCAGGCTTTCCCCCAGCACCAACACAAAGCTGTCCGGGGACAGATATTTGTCTTTCCAGGGGAGCAAGGCCGGAAAATCGCTCTCGGCGGGGACGGCATAGACACAGATGATTTTCCGCCCCTCCGCCCATGTCATTTTCGCTATGGTGATATTCAGGGCCGTTTCAATCCTGGCCCGCTTGTCCTCCCACTCCCCCAGAGGTATGCCACAGGGGTCAAACTCCCAGAGCGTCAGCCGGGGCGTGTCCTTGTCCCGCTGCTTGCACAGGAGGATAGGGGCCTCTCCGGCGTGGTTGACAAGGCCCACCTTCTGCAAGCCCTCCTTTGCCTCCCTGCCGCCCCAGGGTGTTCCCAGGAGTACCAGGACGGCCAGGAGGCCGCCCACGGCGTAGAGAGGCACTAACAGGTCTATAACGGCGTTCAGGACGGGGGAAAACATACCGTAGGCGTCCAGGCCGAACAGGTGTCCCCGGAACAGCCAGACCAGCACAGCGCCCGCAAGGTACGCCGTGAGCAGCAGCCCCTTGTGGGGTGTGTCCCTGGCCGCCATAAGCCCCGCTTTCATGCGCCGAAGCAGATGGCGGTTTTCCGTCCGCCTGGTGATGGTGTCTTTATCGTTTCTGGTCACAGGGCCAGCCCCCTTTCTTCTTCTGGACGGTGGTTCCGTCCGGTAAAAACTCAATGATGTTATGGATACGGCGGAGGAACGCCCGCCAGGTTTCCGGCCTGTCCCACTGTTCGCCCCGGTACTGCTTTTCCAGCGGAAGGTTAGAGGTGATATAGACCGTGGTATAACAGGCCGTTTTGTCATTGTACCGGGCGGGGAGGGACAGGGGGTAAATGTCCAGATAGTTCAGCATATCTTCAATGGGGACTTGCCCGCTGAACTCCTCGAACACAAGCACCTCCTGCCCGTGGTAGCCGTCAAAGGAAATGCCTTTTGCCGCCCGGTAGTTTGTCACCCGGTAAATGCTCCGGGGGTCGTGGGCCTCGTAAATGCTCCTTGTCTTGCCCGCCCCGCTGGCCCCGTAGAGGTAGGATACTTCCAGGGGCCTGTTTTCCACGGCGTACTTCTCCGCCGTCAAAGTCTGCCGGAGCAGGTCAATGTCACGGACACGAAAGGCCATAGCCGGGTTATCGTCAATGATTTCCGTGGTGGTCATGCCGTCCCGGATATTCTGGACGAGCCGGAACATCTCCGGGTGTTTCTCCGCTCGCTCCGGCGGGGCCTCGCCCCATTCCTCGAAAGTCCCAGGCACCGAGGTTTCCGCCTTGTCCGTATCCGCCCATCGGCCATCCTTCCGCAGATAAGAGCGGTTTTCCTGCACCGACCCGTATGCCTTTTCAATATGGGCTATGGGGAAACGCTTTTTGACGGTAGAAAAGCGTGACGGCGATGGAGCGTAGAAGAAAACATGCGTGTGATATGTCCCCGTTGTCGCTATCTCGTCGGCCATGCAGTAATAGTCGGGCGAAAACAGGTGCAGCTTTTCGGAGATAGCGGTGTGGTCTAATCCGGCCTCCAACGGGTTGTTAATGACCAGTGACCACTTGCGGGATTGGGAATTGTTTCCCATAGTCAGCCTCCTTGTTTTGCTACATGCTACATGTTTCCCATAAGGGGTAATACTGCCCCCTTATGGGAAAGGCGGCGCTGGCGCTGCCGCCGGGGGACACTTCCCTTGAGGGGAATTGTCTTTTCCCCGGCTGGCCTCCCCAGCGCCGCCAGCGCATCAGGTCTTAGGGTTCACCAAATGGATACCCGTGGCCCTGGCCCCCACCTGGGGCTGCCCCTGGCTCCAATAGATGAATACCTCCAGGCCGTCAAAGCGCACCTCCGCATAGCCGTCCGGGGCGTCCATGCGTTTATCCCCGTCAATCCGCACATTGATTTTGTCCAGGCCCTTTTCCGGCATAGCGACGGTATAGCGGTAGCCGAGGACGGTATCAGTTTTGCGGTTTTCACGATACTCATAGGCCGGGGACACCTCCACCAGCCACAGCTTGCTCCCAAGGCTCCGGGGGTCAATGATAAGGTCGGTGATCTTCATAGGTTCTCCTTTCCGGGCGGTGCGTGGCCTTTGCCCCACCCTTTTGAAATCACAAGTCCTTGTGTTGTCCCCATCATACCAGGGAAAAAGCAAAATGTCGTTTCATGCGTGAAACACTTGAAAGGGCGCAAAAAACCGACGCCCCTGTGCTGTATAGGGCGTCGGCTTTTAATCGGTCATTCACTTGTCAGATGTCAGAAGGGGGAGGCCCCTGCCGTGCAGCAGGTCGTTGGTTTCGTCTACGGTGTAGCCATGCTCCGCCGCCTCGTCCCACACATAGAACTCCGGGAACGCTGTATAAAACAGCTCACGCCGCTGCTCTAATGTGAGTTCCAGCGCCTGGGCAATGGCCTGTATCGTCCTTAACTCCGGCCGGTAGTAGGGGTTCCTTTCTGTGTCGTAACTCGTTATTCTGCTGATGGTCGCTTTGGACTGTCCGGACATTTTCGCCAGCCGTGCGGGACTCCATTCCAGCACGGCTAAATATCCGTTCACCAGCTTGGACAATTCAAGTCTATAATCCGGGCCTTGCTTTGGCGTCTGAACTGCCAAAGCTGTATCCTCGGATTACAGATTTCGGTTTAGATGGGTTTGCCGCCGGAGGTGGTGCGCCTGGGGTCGTGTCGCTGGGGTCTATGGTATCGCCGTAACAGGAAAAGACTACTTACCATAGCGGCCACCTCCTTATCGTGAAATACGCCTTGGGTGAATAATAGTGTTTACTATCCACCTCCGGCGCGCAAAGCCCGCTCACGATAATTCAATGTTACATTGGAATACGGAAATGGAGCCGTATTCCCCCGTCAATCCTGGGGCACTTGCCGGGACAGCGTACAGCAACCGCTTTCCCATGCCCGTCACATGTGGGCGGTATCTTAAACACCGTCCGGGGTTCCTCCTTGTGTGCCGCTGAAAACGGCGGCTTACTTTGCTTCTTGGTTTTTCATGTTTCATTTATGGCAGGGCAACGATATATTACCATACCTATTCCATATATTGATGAATATTTTGTAAATAATTCTATATCTTGCGTTGCCCTGCCTTTCTTGCCAGTAGCCCAGCCCCCTCCCCCTGTCAATGGTCAAGATAAACGGCCCATGTGCCGCCATTGACAGGGGGAGGGGCCTGGGCTTTTCGGTTATCAAGGGGTGTCAGCCGCAGGCTGGCTGACACCCCGGTTCAATACTGGGATTTACGAGGAAACAAAATAAAGAGTTGACTAATATGCTTATTTGCGATAGTCTTATATCAACAGAAAAAGGAGGCCCGCAGAATGAAAGAAATGATTGGTGAACGCCTAAAAGCCCTCCGTGTGGGTGTCCGTCTGTCCCAGACGAAACTTGCCGGGATACTCGGCACACAGCAGTCCAGTATCAACCGATACGAGCAGGGCCAAGCCGTCCCAGGGCCGGAGATGTTTGTGAAGTACGCTGACTATTTTGATGTGTCTATGGATTATCTCTACTGCCGTACAGACGAGCCACGGGGCAAGCTGTACGACTACAAGCCCCAGGCGCTTAAAGAAAAGATGGAACAGAGCGAGGAAATGCGGGAATTTATAGAAATGTGCTTTGACCCGCAAGCGCCCGTCAACAAGCGTCTGAAAGAGGCGCTGCTTCGGATTATGACAGAGGAGGCGAACGAGGAATGAAAGCGGTGATCTATGCCCGGTATTCCAGCGACAACCAGCGGGAGGAAAGCATTGAGGGCCAGCTTCGGGAGTGTACGGCCTATTGTGTGAAAAACGACATTACCATTTTGCGGACATACATTGACCGGGCCTTGTCCGCCAAGACCGACAACCGCCCGGACTTCCAGCGCATGGTGAAGGACAGCGCCAAGGGCCTGTTTGATGTGGTCATTGTCTGGAAGTTAGACCGTTTCGCCCGGAACCGCTACGACAGCGCCCATTATAAGGCCCAGCTTCGGAAGTATGGCGTCAAGGTGCTTTCTGCTACGGAAAACATTTCCGAGGGGCCGGAGGGTATCATTCTGGAAAGTATGCTGGAAGGTATGGCGGAATACTACTCCGCTGAGCTGTCCGAGAAGGTTATCCGGGGCCATACGGAAAACGCTCTGAAATGCAAGTATAACGGCGGTACGCCCACCTTCGGCTATGTTATAGACAAGGATATGCAGTACCAGCTTGACCCTCGCACCGCCCCCGTGGTGCTGGAAATATTCACCCGGTATGACCAGGGAGCCACCATGAAGGAAATCATGGAGGAAATGCGGCAAAAGGGCGTTACAACGGTACGAGGTAAAAAGATTGACCTGAACTTTATGGCCCGTCTGCTGAAAAACCGGAAGTATATCGGGGAATACAGCTATCGGGAAATTGTCACCCCCGGCGGTATCCCCGCCATTGTCCCCCAAGACCTGTTTGACAGGGTGCAAAAACGGCTTGCGGCAAACAGAAAAGCCCCGGCCCGCCACAAGGCCGAGGACGATTATCTGCTGACCACAAAGCTGTTTTGTGGCACCTGCGGGGCCATGATGGTTGGCGAGAGCGGCACCAGCGCCAGCAAGGGCCGGAAATACCATTATTATCGCTGTGTAAACACCAAGAAACAAAAAAGCTGCAACGCCAAGCACAAGAGCATACGGAAAACGCCCATTGAAAACGCTGTTGTCAACGCTGTTATGGCAAAGGTAATGGACGATAATTTTGTGGAGTACATAGCCGACACCGTGATGGACATTCAGACCAGAGAGAGTAGCGTCCTCCCGGCACTCCGGCACCAGTTGGAGGAAACAGAGCGAGGTATCACCAATATGCTGAACGCTATCCAGATGGGGATTATAAACGCCTCCACCAAACAGCGGCTTGACGAGTTGGAGGACAGGAAAGCGGATATAGAGCTGCAAATCATCCAGGAGAAAATGAACCACCCCATGCTGACCCGTGAGGATGTGACATACTGGATTTGCCGTTTCCGTACCCTGGATGTGTCCAAGCTGGAAGAACGGCGGAGGCTTATTGACAGATTTGTAAACTCCGTGACCGTCTTTGACGATTACATTTTGATTACCTTTAACTATAAGGAGGGTGAGGAAAGGCTTGATTTTACTGACATTGAGAGTTCGGATTTACAATCGGTCGGGGGACCATGCGGAGTGTCCTTATAGGATTTGAGTATCCTGTAACGGACACTCCGTATTTTTGTTTTCTGCAAAATTTATACTGCAATCTGTGCCGGGGCGTAGCTGACAGCTACGCCTTTTCTCGTTTCCATGATAATGTCGGCCTCCGGGATTTTCTTGCGGTCTGGCACTTCAAAGGCCCCGATGCAGTTGTAGTGGATGACCACCTGCTGATTGGTCACGCCATCCTGCTTTTCGGCGTGGTACACATCAATGACGAGTTGCTTTCCGCTGTCGGGAAGCTGACAGCCGAGTACGGCAGGATCGGCGGCAACCTCAATCAGATTGCCCGGTATCTGAACGAATACGGCGTACCCTACAACACCCTTTCCGGCGAGGTACGCGCCGCCATATCCGACCTTGCCGTCCTCAAGTATGAAGTCCTCAAGAAAGTAGGTGACGCGGTTGGCAACACTCAAGCATATCAACTCTAAAAACGCCGACTACGGAGCCGCCGAGCAATATCTTCTCTTTGAGCATGACGAGTTTACCATGAAGCCCGTCCTTGATGAAACCGGCAGGCTTATCCCCCGCGAGGACTACCGGCTGTCCACGCTGAACTGCGACGGGGAGGATTTTGCCGTTGCGTGTATGCGGGCCAATCTCCGCTATCAGAAAAACCAGCGGCGGGAAGATGTGAAAAGCCACCACTACATCATCAGCTTTGACCCGCGGGACGGGCCGGACAACGGCCTGACCGTAGACCGGGCGCAGGCGTTGGGGGAACAATTCTGTAAAGAGCATTTTCCCGGCCACCAGGCCCTTGTCTGCACCCACCCGGACGGGCATAACCACAGCGGCAACATTCATGTGCATATCGTCATAAACAGCCTGCGGATTGAGGAAGTGCCGTTCCTGCCCTACATGGACAGGCCGGCCGATACGAAAGTCGGCTGCAAGCACCGATGTACCGACGCTGCCCTGCGCTACTTCAAATCCGAAGTCATGGAGATGTGCCACCGGGAGGGGCTTTATCAAATCGACCTCTTGAACGGCAGCAAGAACCGCGTCACCGACCGGGAGTATTGGGCGCAGAAAAAGGGACAGGCCGCGCTGGACAAGCAGAACGCCCCCATGATTGCCGATAGTATCACGCCCCGGCAGACCAAGTTTGAAACGAACAAGGAGAAGCTGCGGCAGACCCTACGGAAAGCCCTTGCCACCGCCGCCAGCTTTGACGAGTTTTCCTCTCTGTTGCTGCAGGAGGGTGTGACCGTCAAGGAGAGCCGGGGGCGGCTTTCCTACCTCACGCCGGACAGGACAAAGCCAATTACCGCCCGGAAGCTGGGCGACGATTTTGACCGCGCCGCTGTCTTTGCCGTTTTAGAGCAAAACGCCGCCAGAGCAGCCGAAGCGCCAGCCAGATCCCCCGATCCCCCACGCACCATAAAAGACCGCTTGCAGGTTGCCAGAGCCGAGATAGCCGCCCCGAAACAGGACGGAGTGCAGCGGCTTGTGGACATTGAGCAGAAAATGGCCGAGGGCAAAGGCCGGGGCTATGAACGCTGGGCGAAGATACACAATCTGAAGCAGGCCGCCAAAACGCTGTCCGTCTACCAGCAATACGGCTTTACTTCCCCGGAGCAGTTAGAAGCCGCCGTTGACACCGCCTATCAGAAAATGCGCCAGACCAGCGGCGAACTGAAAGCACTGGAAACGAAGCTGCAAGGGAAAAAGAAGTTGCAGCGGCAGGTGTTGGCCTACGCCCAGACCAAGGCCGCCCGCGACGGGCTGCGGGCACAGAAATCCGAGAAAGCCCGCGCCGCATACCGGCAGGCCCATGAGAGCGATTTTATCATAGCCGACGCAGCAGCCCGGTATTTCAAGGCGCATGGCATTACCAAGCTGCCCGCCCGGAAAGCGTTGCAGGCCGAGATCGAGCAGCTTATCTCCGAGAAAGACGGCCTGTATAACACCTATCACGAACAGAAACAGCGGTTCAAGGAGTTGCAGACCGTCAAGCGGAACATCGACCAGATTTTGCGCCGGGACGAGCCGCACCGCAGAAAGGAGCAGAGCCATGAGCGATAACCTGCCCCACATGGACTACCGCCAGCACCGGCGGGCGCGGCGGCTGGTACATGAGTGCTGTAACTACGATGAGGGGAACTGCCTGCTATTGGACGACGGGGAGCCTTGCGTGTGCGTCCAGAGCATTTCCTTTTCCCTCATGTGCCACTGGTTCCGTGTGGCTGTCCTGCCCCTTGACGGGGAGCTGGCCGCAGCCCTCTTGTGCCGGGGAAGCCGGAAACGGTGTGCCGTCTGCGGGGCGGCCTTTGTCCCCAAATCCAACCGGGGAAAATACTGCCCCGACTGCGCCGGGCGCATGAAGAAAATCAAAGCCGCCGAGAGAAAGCGGAAACAAAGGCAGAGATGTCACGCTTTAGAGCCTTTCAAACCCGCATAAATCAAGGCTTTTTTCGTGGGTGTCAAAGGGTACGCGATACATTTATCCTTTTCCCCCGGAAACGGCGTTTTAATGCGTGACAATACGCCAAAATCAACCCGAACACAGGGAGGTGATCCTATCGCTGATTATATCAGGGCAGACACGCGGCTGCCCGCCTATCTGCCGTATCCCCGTTTCCTGCTGAAAATGGAGATTTCACAGACCGCCAAGCTGCTGTATTCGCTGCTGTTAGACCGTTCCACCCTCTCCCAGAAAAACAAGTGGCTGGACGACGAGGGCAGGATTTATATTATCTATCCCATCGCGGAGATAGCAGAAATACTGGATAAAGGCAGCACCACCATCAAGGGGGCGCTTAATGAACTGGACACGGCGGGGCTGTTGGAACGGGAACGGGGCGGCTTCTCCGCACCGAACCGGCTTTATGTCAAAGTACCGCCAGTGCCACAGGTACAGTTTTCAGACCAACTGATGGCCGGAAGTCCGCCCCTCATAGAGCCGGAAAACCGTCCTACTGATGGTCAGAAAACCGACCTTATGATGGTCGGAAAACCGTCCCCTAACCAAACTACTATAAACAACCTTACAGAGAGCCAAACAAAGGGAGTGAGTGGGGGGCCGTCCGCGCCCTATGGCCGATATGGAAATATTTTTCTGTCACAGACCGAATACGACGAGTTGCAGGCAGAGTACCCTGACAGGCTGGAACGGTTCATCGAGGAAATGAGCCGCTACCTTGCCGCCAACGGGAAAAGCTACCAGAACTATGCCGCCGCCCTGCGGATATGGGCGGGGAACGACAAAAAGGAAGCCCCTAAAAAGGGCATACCAGACTACTCATGCAAGGAGGGCGAGAGTTTATGAAGAATGAAATCAACGCGGTTTTGGAGAATATGACGACCACCATCCCGGAGCCGGAGGACTACACCGGCGAGGACGGTTTACTGTACTGCGGCAAGTGCCGCAAGCCGAAAGAAGCCTATTTTGCGCCGGATAAGGCCGCTATCTTCGGGCGCGACCGCCACCCGGCAGAGTGCGACTGCCAGAGAACCGCCCGCGAGGAACGGGAAGCCGCCGAAAAGCGGCGCAGACACCTTGACACCGTGGAAGAACTGAAACGCCGGGGCTTTACCGACCCCACCATGCGGGACTGGACTTTCGAGAACGACAACGGCAGGAACCCGCAGACCGGGCTTGCCCGCCGGTATGTGGAGCATTGGGAAGATATGCGGACAGACAATATCGGCTGCCTGTTCTGGGGCGGCGTAGGCACCGGCAAAAGCTACCTTGCAGGCTGTATCGCAAACGCCCTCATGGAGAAAGAAATCCCCGTCCGCATGACGAACTTTGCTCTTATCCTCAATGACCTTGCCGCCAGCTTTGAGGGGCGCAACGAGTACATTTCCCGCCTTTGTCGTTATCCGCTGCTGATCCTTGACGACTTCGGCATGGAACGCGGGACGGAATACGGGCTGGAACAGGTGTTCAATGTGATTGACAGCCGTTACCGCAGCGGCAAGCCGCTGATCGTCACGACCAACCTTACGCTGGACGACCTGCACAACCCGGAGGACACCGCCCATTCCCGGATTTATGACCGCCTGCTTTCCATGTGCGTCCCGGTACGCTTTACCGGCGACAACTTCCGGCAGGAAACCGCCAAGCGGAAAATGGAGAGCATGAAGAAACTGATTACCGACTGAAAGGAGTATTGCCTATGGCAGATAACAAGCAGCACGACACCCGCACCACCCGCCGCCCTGACTGTGTGACGGAAATCCGCATGGGCAATTCCGTCCTTGTCGTGTCCGGCTATTTCAAGAAAGACACCACAACCACAGCCGCCGACAAAATGGCGCGGGTACTGGAAGCGGAAGCCGCTGCTACACAGGAGCCGACTTATCCGGCGTGAACCGGGGCATGGAAAAGCGGCCATGCCAGGGAGCATGACCGCTGGAACGAAAATCGGAAGTGCTTTAGCAATTCTTAATCTCATTCTCTATAAAATAATTTGCAATTTCAAAGGCTTTTATTCTTCTCTTTGCCAATGTGATTTGTGATTTATAACGCTCGGAATTATCCTTTGATTCAAATGTTTTTACTGTTTCTCTTAGCTTGTGCAGAGTTGAATCAATTTGCCTTTTGGCCGCGGTTAATTCATCTATTGTATACTTCATGTTTTCTCCTTTAACTTCTGATTTTTTTGTTAAATCAGAGTATACCACGGAGTTATGAACTTTTCTACTGCAAATATGGGACGACAACCCATACCATAAAAATCGGAAAATTGAAAAGCTGTAAAGAAGCAAATTTAACGCTTTTGCCGCTGTACAGCCCCCGCCGTTCCGTGGTACAATGAAACCACGGAATAGTGGGGCTGGCTGTCGGAAACGGAGGATTTTATGTTAAGACAAGCCACCCAAAACCTCATTACCGCCCTTTATCCGAGATTGTCCCACGAGGATGAATTGCAAGGCGAGAGTAATTCCATATCGAACCAAAAAAGGATACTCGAAACCTACGCAAAACAGAACGGCTTTACCAATCTGCGCTGGTACACCGACGACGGTTTTTCCGGCGCGAACTTCCAGCGGCCCGGATTTCAAGCCATGCTTGCGGACATTGAAGCCGGGAAAGTGGGTACGGTCATCGTCAAGGACATGAGCCGGTTAGGGCGAAACTACTTGCAGGTAGGGTTTTACACGGAAATGCTGTTCCCTCAAAAGGGTGTGCGTTTTATCGCTGTCAACGATAATGTGGACAGTGCCAGCGAGGGCATGGACAACGATTTTACCCCGCTGCGAAATCTGTTCAATGAATGGCTGGTGAGAGATACGAGCAAGAAAATCAAGGCAGTGAAAAAGTCAAAAGGCATGAGCGGCAAGCCTGTTACCAGCAAGCCGGTTTACGGCTATGTGATGGACGAGGACGAGAATTTTATTATAGACGAGGAAGCCGCCCCGGTGGTGCAGCAGATTTACCAGCTTTGCCTTGCCGGGAACGGCCCGACCAAGATTGCCCGTATGCTGACGGAGCAGCAAATCCCCACGCCGGGGACGCTGGAATATCAGCGGACAGGCAGCACCCGCCGTTATCACCCAGGCTATGAGTGCAAATGGGCGACCAACACCGTCGTTCATATCCTCGAAAACCGAGAGTACACCGGATGTCTGGTGAACTTCAAAACGGAAAAGCCTTCTTATAAGGTCAAGCACAGCATAGAGAACCCCGTCGAGAAGCAGGCCATTTTCGAGAACCACCATGAGCCGATCATCGACAAGGAAACATGGGAACGGGTGCAGGAGTTACGCAAACAGCGCAAACGCCCGAACCGCTACGATGAAGTGGGGCTGTTCTCCGGGATTTTGTTCTGCGCCGACTGCGGCCATGTGCTGTATCAGCAGCGGTATCAGAACAAAGACCGCAAACAGGACTGCTACATCTGCGGCAGCTACAAGAAGCGCACCCGCAACTGTACGGCGCACTTTATCCGCACCGATCTGTTGACCGCTGGTGTCCTGGCAAATCTCCGGCAAGTGACCGAATACGCAGCCAAGCATGAGAGCCGGTTTGTGAAACTACTTGTCCAGCAGAACGAGATCGGCGGCAAGCGAAAGACCGCCGCAGCCATCAAGCAGCTTGAACAGGCGCAGGAACGCATTTCTGAAATCAGCCGCATTATCAAGCGGCTGTATGAGGACAATGTAAACGGCAAAATCAGCGATGAGCGTTTCATGGAACTGTCGGCTGACTACGAAGCCGAGCAAGCGGAGCTGAAAAAGAGAGCCGCCGCCCTGCAAGCCGAACTGGACAAGTCACAGGCAGCTACCGTCAACGCCGAGAAATTTATGGGCATTGTCCGCAAGCACCTTGCCTTTGAAGAACTGACCCCCACTCTCTTGCGGGAAATGATCGAGAAAATTGTGGTGCATGAGTGCAGCTATGATGAGAACGGCACCCGCAGGCAGGACATTGAGATTTATTACAGCTTTGTCGGCAAGATTGACTTGCCCGAATAACCGCCCGACCTATCCGACACAATGGCCAAGTGTCGGATAGGAACGGCAAAATTTTTTGCACTTCTATTGCTTCTTTATCACACATAAGCAAACAATTAAGGAATGTGTTTTCAATTACCAAGGGAAAATTATCAAGTCACAGCCCAAGGTTGACACCAAGCTGAGAATTCACATGGACCCGGATGGTTCTGTTATTCGGGTCGATAAAGGGGATAGCCAGTATCACTATTTTGAAATCTCTTCCGATGGCTGGTTGGAAAAAGAATGCGGAGATACCTACTTTTCAAGAAATATGATGCAAGCAGTCCTTCCAATGCCTAGAAAAAATGGTGATCTCAACTTGATTTTCAAATATTGCAGAATCCCAGCAGGCAGCCGAAATGTGTTCCTCGCCTATCTTGTAAGTTGCTTTATTGATATTATCCATCCTTGTCTGGTGCTACAAGGGGCGGCTGGTTCCAGCAAAAGCACAGTTAGCACGTTGCTTAAAATGCTGATTGACCCTTGTAAAAACAATGCACCTTGTATTTTTCCACAAAATGAATTTGAATTAAAAGATATCTACACGCATATGTATCTTGCCGCCTACGATAATCTTGATAGACTAAATAAAAAGCAAAGTGATATGATGTGTTCCATCGTAACAGGGACACAGATTATCAAACGAAAGCTGTTTACCGACTCTGAAAGCTGCGTCTATAATTTACGTCAACCCGTTATCCTTAATGGTATCAGCGGGATTGTTACAAAAGAAGATTTGTTGGACAGAAGTATCATCATCAATTTACCGTCCATATCTCCTGAGGAACGAAAATCTGAAAAGGCTTTGATTCGAGATTTTCAATCAGATTTGCCGGTGATTTTAGGGGGAATCTTTGATGTCCTTTCAAAGACATTAAAAATATACAAAGAAGATTCTATCGGTGACGCTCCCAGACTGATAGATTTCTATGAGTATGGCTATTATATCTGTGAAGCTATGGAAACAGGTCGAGGAAAACGATTTTGTGAAGAGTACCGTCAAATGACAGAAACACGGGATACAAATGTTTTTGCGTTGTACGATAATCCCCTTTACAATATTATTGATGGATTTCTAGAAGAAAATAGAAACCATTGGGAAGGGACGATGTCGGATCTATGGTCTGAGTTATGGAAAATGGATGATGAGTTTGGTGTAGGGGGTGTACCAGCTGCACCAAATCATCTGTCCAGAATCCTTACTCTTATGAAGGCTTCGCTACAAAAAGAGGGTATTTATATCTCATATTAGGTCAGTTTACAAGGAACTACACGCAGACCGTGAAACGGGCTGCTGACAACAAACGGCGGTATGCTCCCGGAGAGGGCAGCATACCGCCTGTTTTGTTGTCCGGGGTTTCCAAAGGGGTGCCCCCTTTGGCACACGACTTTGCTTGCAAAGTGTAGTGTGTTATACCTGCTGGCGTGGCTGACGGGGGAAACGGGGTGCGGTGCTTCTTGCGCCCCGTTTGCTCCGGCAGGAAAACAGGCTGAATTTTTGCGAATGGGAATGAGCAAAAAATCGGCCTGTTTTCAGAGAACGGCGGCAGGTATATGAAAGCCCCCGTCCCTCGTCCTACGCTCCGACTTGTGGACAAAGTGTCCCGAAGTTGTGGCCACACTCCCGGAAAAGTAGCAGGACAGCGGGCAACCGTCAAGGCTGAAATGAACGGGGTTACACCCGGCCTTGACCGCCGCCCGCCGCCCCGCTGGATGGGTGGACAAGGCGGCCAATCCCTCAAAGTGCTTGTCCGCGCTCTTTCTGATTTTGAGGTATTCAGTTTTTCAAAATTGAATAATCAAAATAAATTTTTTCGATTGAAAAAATTTTATTTGTTATCATCTTCAATGCCATATTTTTTCTTTTGCCGAATCACATAATTACTGATTTTTTCATCATATAGTGGATACTGGTAATCCAACTGGCATGCCACTTCTGACGAAACCTCCCGGAACAATGCCATACATTGTTCAAAGGATTCCCACATATGGGGATAGGAATCCATATTATAAGTGGACATAAGTCGTTCCCACAATTCCTCTGGGACATATTGCTTCATAAATTTATAGTTTTTTCCCAAACTGAAATGAAATCCCTGTTTGATACCAATCAGCCAGGAAATCATGCGAAGCAATTCTTTTCGTACTATATCATTCATATGGTCAATAGCAAAAAGAATTTCTTTGCGGCATAAGCCCTTTACTACATATGTTGTAGTATTCCAAAATTCATTACAGCAATCGTCAAACATTCTTTGAGTAGGCTTCTGCAAGTGGTAGTCTATATCCGTTGGTATTGGCGGCTTTACGATACGGTTGTCTTTATCCAACAGTAACTTTACCAGTTTATCCCATGTAAAATACTCGTCTATCAGTTCCAGCGGCAGCAAAGTTAAATCTATCTTAACATCATCAGTAAACAGCATTAAATATGAAAATCCCTTTTCTACAGCTGGAAATAATTCCATATCTTCCGGCTTTTGCAGAATCAACCTTTCACCAAATATATCTAGCCATTTATCATCACTTGTGAAGCTGTCCATATCCGTAACAAAAAAAGTAATATCAAAATCCTGAAAATCATCAGGCGGAATATTTGTATTTGTTCTAGATCCTTCCAAAGTAACCATGCGAATGCGTTTGTCTGTTTTTGCAAAATTCAAAACAATATCATAAACTTCCTTTTCTGATCTCATTTTTATCTCCTCCAATTATTGAAATAGGTGTGAAGCCATTTTAGGGCTTTCCCGCCTTGATTACCCTTTAGCAAAGACGGGCGGGGCTGTCAACGGCGGCGCATGAAATGCGCCGTTCATCTTGACCGTTGACTGGCTCGGCTGGCTTTGCTATTTTTATCGAATTGCATATTGGTAAATTGCATTGATATGTACTTGGGTTGTATTCACGATTGGCACATTAACATCTTCGGGCTTTATGGCAAGTGGCAGCTCCGTACAGGCGAGAATGAGTGCATCTACATTTTCTTTTTCAATGTATTTATTTGCCAGTGCAATCATTTTCTCTTTATCACTAGGAATTACTATGCCATTCTCTAAATTGGGGTATATCAGTTTTCCTAATAGAGATATTATTTTTTCGCTATCGCCTTTACAAGTAACATCATCGGGCGGCGAAGTTCATCTTCCATACCCGGAATATCCATCATCTCTTTAGGCGGTTCTGCTTCCTCTACAACTTTAAGCTCAAACCCATTGTTCAGCAATCCCATTATAATCTGTGTAAGTGTGTGATGTTGTTTTACTACATCACATCCTAAAAAATGTGTATTTCGTTCTCCTGTTATAAAGTAATTATCAATCGCCCAATATTGCGGTTTCCCATCATCTGTATAAATCCAATCCTGCCCAACTCCTGCGGTAAAAACAGGGTGTTCGATATTAAAAAGAAAAATTCCACCTGGTTTTAATGTCCTATACACTTTTTGAAATATTTCCACTATGTCCTCTATATAGTGCAGAGCTAAATTAGATATAACACAATCCCATTCATTTTCTGGATAGTCATATTCCTCTAATCCGCTAATACGATATTCAATTTGATTTCCTGAATTGCGCTTTTGGGCTTCCTCAATCATTTTCTTACTTAAATCGATCCCTAATATTTTTGTAGCTCCTTGTTCTTCTGCGAACTTGCAGTGCCAGCCATATCCGCACCCCAAGTCAAGAACAGATTTTCCTTCTAACGAAGGAAACAAAGGTTTTAATTGATGCCATTCACCAGCAGCTTTTAACCCCTCTTTACTGCGGGACATCTTTGCATATTCTTCAAAAAACTTCTCATTATCGTATTCATTATTCATAACATTAACATCTCCTATTTTATCCTTCGGCACCGCCGCCTCCAGGCGGCTCCCCAACTTCATCTGCTCGATAAATGGGAATTGCACCAAAACAATCTAAGACAACAATGCTGCCCTACTTGCGATTTTTTCTTGTACTGCGGAAACAGTTTCTTGAATGGAATAATTGGTCGTATCTACAACATTCGATTCATATATTCCCAGATTGCAAAATTGCTCCCACATTGTTTCTACCAATTCGATATTTGTTTTTCGGTCTAACTTTGAGCGTTCAACAGCCCGCTTTAAGGTTTCTTCCTTACTTGCCCTTAAAATAATATAATGCACCTCATAATGTTCCCGAACAAGAGCTTTCCATGGCTCCAAAAACCATGGCCCGACAATCCCATCTACAATTACATCATATCCGCCACGAGCATATCGCTTTGCAGCTTCTAAAAAGGCTTCAATGACAACCAGATTTTGCTCGTTGGATTCTGGCAAATGTGGTGGTATTGCGCCTTTGCTTAAGTAATGAAAAAAGTCATCGGTGTGCATATGCACTGATTTATCCATATCTGATTCCTTTGCGACAATTGACGCAGTTGTTGTTTTTCCTGTCCCCGGTGAGCCTGTAATCACAATAATTCTTCCTTGATTCATCTATATTTTACCTCCACAAATTTTGATTTGTTGATAACTCATTATATCATAATTCTTTCGGTACGTCAGCACGAAAATAAGTATGTGGTTTTTCGTAAAGTGGTCTTGTCAAATAGAAGCGGGGAGCCGGCTGTGAAGTGGAGTCCCATGGTTCCCTTATAGTCATAAGTTCGTTCTTTTCATTCATTGTAAACAGTGCTTCTACATGAAGCTGCATATAGTACGAGTTGCTTTTTCCCATTTTCTAATATTCTCCTACATTTATTTCTCTGCCTGTTCAATCATTTTCTTTACTAACCGCTGAAACAGGTCGGCGGTTTCCTCGTCCATCGGCGCAAGCTGTCCAATCTGTCCGGCTATCATCGCCGTTACATCGTCAATGGAAAGCGGTTTTTGTTTCTGTTCCGCCAGTGCGTCCCGCATGGCTTGGAACATAGCGGCGGTCACAGCTTCTCCCGGCTGTTCCCCGTTGTCTATGTCTTTCTTAATGTCCCGCAGGATAGCCAGGAACACATTTTTGATTTTTTCAATCTCCGCTTCATGTTCCCCCATCTTTTGGGCGTTCAAAAGCTGTAAATCCTGCTTCGCTTCTGCCCGGTGTTCCGGGTGTTCTTTCATCAGGTCGGACAGGGAAGCCGTTGCCATCTCGATAAGCTGGTTTCTTGCTGTTATGCCCTTTGCCGCCGTATCCTGAAAATAAATCCGTATCAAATCTATCAGCTTGGGAAAATTCCTGTGTTCCAACAGACGGTTGAGGATTTGCACATCAACAGCACCCGTCACAAGCCCCCTCACGGCCCCCTCTGACAAGCCTAATTCAGAAATATCGTAACTTTTACGGACGCTCACGGTAGACAAGCCCAGTATGTAGTCTGTCGATACCTTAAATTCCTTTGCCACACCTATGAGAATATCACTGCTTACCGTTCTTGTTTCGCCGCTGACAATGCGGCTCAATTGGGAAGCGGAAACGCCTATCTTCTCCGCAAGTTCCTTTTGTGTGATGTGGTTCCCGTTGCATAAATCGGAAATCCGCTGTCCGGGTGTTCCGGGTAAAGCCATAGACACGCACCTCCTCCGCATACTTCCATTATACAAGATAATTGCAAAAATGCAATTTCCAAAGTGTAAACTTCATCAAAATGCAATTCTCGCAAAAAGCCGGGATTTGCATTTTTTTCGTGTAGACTTAGGGTAGTTCATCGATGGACAGCACCTTGAAAACAGAATGACCGTCCGAAAAGAGAATACCACGGCTGGGGAAGCACCGCCAGGAGCCGGACTTTTGGACACTTTGTCCAGAGGTCACTTCGGGACAAAACGTCCCGAAGCTGCGGGGAGCGTGCCAACGCCGGAATACGCCGCTATTGTCGGGGCCCCCGCAAAGCCGCATGGCTTTGTGGGGAGAGGAGGAGCAGCGGAGCGAGTGAGTTTTGCCGCTTGCGGCGAAACGAGCGATACGCAGCTTGCGACGACGAGGCAGGAAACCTTTTCGGGGAGAACGGCAATGGAAAGCAAAATGGAGGGAACGCATGAGAGATAACCCCTATAAAGACTTGCCGCCGCTGGAACGCAGGCCGGACGGTTCCCTTTACCGCATGACACCGGCGCAGAAGAAACAGGCGGCCAGCCTGATACGCCGGGAGTGCTGTTGCTGTGAGGACGGCAACTGCATTGTCCTTGACGATGGGGACGCCTGCACCTGCCCGCAGACGGTTTCTTTCTCGGTCTGCTGTAAGTGGTTCCGCTGGGCGGTCTTGCCGCTGGACGGGACGCTGAAAGCGGAGATTTTCCGGGATAAGGACATGAAACGCTGTGCGGTTTGCGGCGGCGTGTTCGTCCCCAAATCCAACCGGGCTAAATACTGCCCGGACTGCGCCGCCAGAGTTCACAGGCGGCAGAAAACAGAAAGTGAACGGAAAAGGAGGTCTGCTGTGGACAGTTAGGAGCGGAAAAGCCTTGATTTATAAGGCTTCGCAGGCCCCAAACCGGGGCAGGTGGTATAAAGTATCGCCCGCCCCGGAAAACGGGCTTCTAACCGTCCACAAAACACGATATGACAAACACGATTTACATTCACCAGCCGGAACAGGCGTTCAGCTTCACCCGGCTCCCGAATTTTCTCTTTGAAGCCCCTACATTCAAGCCCCTGTCCAACGAGGCAAAGGTGTTGTACGCCTTTATCCTGCGCCGGACAGAGTTATCCCGCAAGAATGGGTGGGCGGACGAGTACGGGCGGATTTACCTGTACTATCCCATCTGCGAGGTAGTTGACCTGCTCCGCTGTGGGCGGCAGAAAGCGGTAAATACCATGCGGGAACTGCAATATGCCGGACTGGTGGAGATCCAGAAGCAGGGCTGTGGAAAACCCAACCGCATTTTCCCAAAATCCTATGAAGCGGTTCCGAACACCGACTTCAAGAAATCCCGTTCTGGTACGCCGGAGGGCTGAAAACCGTACCCATGAAGTACGGAAATCACTCCTGAGAAGTACGAAAACCGGACGGTATATAGAAATACAAAGATTAAAAAGATTGATTTATATTCTATCCATTCCAATCCTATCCGAGCTATTTTCTGCGGGATTTTCCCTGTGGAAAACCCCGGATAGGAAAGGAATGGGGAAAGGAGCAGAATGGCACAGCACGCAATTTTGCGTTTTGAGAAGCACAAGGGCAACCCGGCAAGGCCGCTGGAAGCCCATCACGAACGGCAGAAAGACCAATACGCCAGCAACCCTGATATTGACACCAGCCGGAGCAAATACAACTTCCATATCGTCAAGCCGGAGGGACGCTATTACCACTTCATTCAGAGCCGGATTGAGCAGGCCGGGTGCCGAACCCGCAAGGACAGCACACGGTTTGTCGATACGCTGATAACCGCCAGCCCGGAGTTTTTCAAGGGGAAATCCCCAAAGGAGATACAGGCGTTTTTCCAGAGGGCGGCGGATTTCCTCACCCACCGGGTAGGGCGGGAAAATATCGTGTCGGCGGTGGTACACATGGACGAGAAAACGCCCCACCTGCATTTGACCTTTGTTCCGCTGACAAAGGACAACCGCCTGTGCGCTAAGGAGATTATCGGCAACCGGGCAAACCTGACGAAGTGGCAGGATGATTTTCACGCCTACATGGTGGAGAAATATCCCGACTTGGAGCGTGGGGAAAGCGCCAGCAAGACAGGCCGGAAGCATATCCCCACCCGGCTTTTCAAACAGGCGGTTTCCCTCTCCCGGCAGGCAAGAGCCATTGAAGCCACACTGGACGGCATTAACCCGCTGAACGCCGGAAAGAAAAAAGAGGAAGCCCTCTCCATGCTGAAAAAGTGGTTCCCGCAGATGGAGAATTTCTCCGGGCAGTTGAAAAAGTACAAGGTCACAATCAATGACCTGCTGGCAGAAAATGAGAAGCTGGAAGCACGAGCCAGAGCCAGCGAGAGCGGCAAAATCAAAGACCGCATGGAGCGGGCAAAGCTGGAAAGCGAACTGCACGATATGCAAAGGCTGGTTGACCGTATCCCGCCGGATATACTGGCGGAACTGAAACGGCAGCAGCGGCAGTATGGAAAGGAAAGGTGATTTTATAAGTAACAATATCAGATACAAAAAGGAAACAGAAGTCGTGACTTTTCAGGGAAAGGAAATCACGCTGGAAAACCTCTCCCCGGTGTTCACGCCGGAGCAGGAAGCGACCAAACGCCGGGAACTGGAGCAGCAGCTTTATGAGGTGTTCCGCAAATATGCCGATAAGCGGCAGAAAGAGGAAGCCGGGGCATAAATCCCGAAGCCATCGTTGATTTGCGGGGCTGCTGGCGGTATAATAGAACTGTCAGCAGCTCCGTTTCTTTTTAAGAAAAGGAGCGACAAAATGAATAACAGGATAGACGCGATCTATGCAAGGCAATCGGTAGACAAAAAGGACAGCATTTCCATTGAAAGCCAGATTGAGTTTTGCAAATACGAATTGAAAGGCGGGAACTGTAAGGAATACACAGACAAAGGGTACAGCGGCAAGAACACAGACCGCCCGAAGTTTCAGGAACTGGTGCGGGATATTAAGCGGGGCTTGATTGCAAAGGTCATTGTTTACAAACTTGACCGTATCAGCCGTTCCATTCTGGACTTTGCCAACATGATGGAACTGTTCCAGCAGTACGATGTGGAGTTTGTGTCCTCTACGGAGAAGTTTGATACCTCCACCCCGATGGGGCGGGCTATGCTGAATATCTGTATCGTGTTCGCCCAGCTTGAACGGGAAACGATACAGAAGCGGGTGACAGACGCTTACTACTCCCGCAGTCAGCGGGGCTTCAAGATGGGCGGGAAAGCCCCTTACGGCTTCCACACCGAGCCTATCAAAATGGACGGTATCAACACAAAGAAGCTGGTGGTAAACCCGGACGAAGCGGCCAATATCCGGCTGATATTTGAGATGTACGCCCAGCCCACAACCTCTTACGGGGACATTACCCGGTACTTTGCCGAACAGGGGATTTTGTTCTACGGCAAGGAACTGATACGCCCCACACTGGCGCAGATGTTACGCAATCCCGTCTATGTGCAGGCGGACTTGGATGTGTACGAATTTTTCAAAAGCCAGGGTACGGTTATCGTCAATGACGCCGCCGACTTTACGGGGACAAACGGCTGTTATCTGTATCAGGGGCGGGATGTGAAGCCCAGCAAGAAAAACGACTTGAAAGACCAAATGCTGGTGCTGGCTCCCCATGAGGGCATTGTTCCGGCGGATATATGGCTGGCTTGCCGCAAGAAGCTGATGAACAACATGAAAATCCAGTCCGCCCGAAAAGCCACCCACACATGGCTGGCGGGGAAAATCAAGTGCGGGAACTGCGGATATGCGCTTATGAGTATCTTCAATCCGTCCGGCAGGCAATATCTCCGCTGTACGAAACGGCTGGACAATAAAAGCTGTCCGGGCTGTGGGAAAATCATCACTTCCGAACTGGAAGCGGTGGTTTACCAGCAGATGGTGAAGAAGCTGGAAAAGCACAAGACGCTGACGGGCAGGAAGAAAGCGGCAAAGGCCAATCCCAAAATCGCCGCCCTGCAAGTAGAGCTTCTCCATGTGGACAGCGAGATTGAAAAGCTGGTGGACAGTCTGACGGGCGCGAACAATGTCCTGCTCTCCTATGTGAATGTGAAGATAGCGGAACTGGACGGGCGCAAGCAGGAACTTGTGAAGCAGATAGCCGAGCTGACGGTGGAAACCATCAGCCCGGGACAGGTCAACCAGATTTCCGGCTACCTCGACACATGGGACGATGTATCCTTTGACGACAAGCGGCGGGTGGTGGATTTGATGATTACCACCGTTGCCGCCACAAGCGACAGCTTGAACATTACATGGAAAATCTGACGGGCGGTAATCCTCCCGTCAGACCGTTACCCTGTGTAGTCCCTTGTAAACTGTACTTTCCAGTAACACTAAAAACAACCGATTCGTCGAGTTATGGCGAGTAGCCCCAGATACACAGCACACTTCTTGAATTTATAATAACCTGCCAGCATTTTGGGTGATACTGGCAGGCTATGTGTCCTTTAAATTTTATTTTAAATGAAAACTCAATTTAAGAAAGGTGTTGCTCTTCTATGCTTATTCCCTGCTGGAAACACAAGCAGTTGCCATTCCTCGAAAGTTTAAAAATTTTATACTGTCCGCTTTACTTTTCCCTATATTTCCAGTATAATTCTTTTGTAACTGAGCGAACGATCATTGAGTAAGTGCGTATAAGACCTTTCTCAGCTATCGTGAAGTCTAACGAGTAAAATCTGCAATAGTCTTACGGAGCATCACAATAAAGGTGGCTAAATGTATAGCCACCCAATGTGATATAAGGACTCGTAAAGTTTAGGTTTTAACACCAAATCCGGCACGTCCGCCAATGCCGCAAAAGCCCTAAAAACCTTAGTTTTTTCACAACAAGGAGCAATTCGGCTGACACGTAAGATTTAGGTTCTCGTGCAGCAATGCGTGTGGGTTCGAGTCCCTTCAGGCGCACCAAACCAATATAATCCGAACCTATTCCCCATCGGGGATGGGTTCGGATTTATTGTTTTCTTTGACCGCTACGAAGCCACCCATTTCCGCAACGGATTGGAGCGCAAGCCGACCTCCAAGCCGAGAGGCCCAAGGAAAAAGAAGCAGACCCCATAAACGCAAAAAGGGCGGGCGCAGCCGTGTTCACGGTGCGCCCGCCCTTTTCGTCCCTATTCCGCTTTGGCCTCCTGCTTCTCCGCCTCCCGTTGCTTCTTCCATTCTACAAACTCCCGCTGGCCCTCCTCGCTCTCGTAGAAAGCGAGAATGTCCGGCATGATACAGCGGGCAATCGCTTCAATCTTGTGCTGGGGAATGTCTGTGTTGTTGATTAGTTTTTTCCTTCTTCCCAAGTGCTGCCTCCCGTTAGCATATTCAGTTTTCAAGGTGCAAAGCCGCGTTACCGCTGCTGGTCTTTAGAGTGGCTATCCCTCCCTTGTCCCCGCAAATCGTGAAGCAGCTCCTGCGGGATGCTCTCCACAAACCGCCGAAGCTGCTCGTTTTCCTGTTTCAGCCTCGCGGCCTCCAACTGTTTCTTGATGCTGCTGCCATCCTTGACCTTTTCTTTTAGTCCTTCATTCTCCTGCGTCAGATAGTCGATGGTGGCCTGATATTTTTTCATCTGTCCCAAATGACTTTCCAACCGGGGGAAAAAGCGTTTCAGCAGCGCCGCTGCTTCATCTCTCTTTTTCCCGGCGTTCAGCGGCGTGATCTCCGCCAACACCTTTTGAACTGTCGCCGCCTGTTTCGTTAAATCCACAGACTGTTTGAATAGCCATGTGGGGATATGTTTTCTTTTGGTGACGAGGGCGCTCTCGCCCCGCTTGAGGACGGGAAACGCCTTTTTCATGTGGGCGTGAAACTCATCCTGCCACTTGGAAAGTTGCGCCCGGTTGCCTAAAATCTCCTTTGCTGACAGCCGCCCGTCCTCCGTGATGGGCGTAAAGCAAAGATGTAAATGCGGCGTCTTTTCGTCCATGTGAACGACTGCGGAAAAAATATTACCCCGGCCTACCTTCTGCTCCATGAAGGCCACGGCCTCGGTAAAATAGGCCTGTATCTCCTTCTTGCTCCTGTTCGTGAAAAACTCCGGGCTGGCGGTAATGAGGGTGTCCACAAACATGGTGCTGTCCTTCCGTGTCCGGCACCCCGCCGCCTTGATCCGGCTGTCGATCTCCCGCCTGTACTTTTGTTCGGGCCGGATAATGTGAAAGTTGTCCCTGCTCCTGCTGGTGTCAATGTCCGGGTTGCTGGCGTATTGCTCTTTGGTGCGCTCGTGGTGGGCTTCCAGCGCCCCGGCTGGCCCCGCCTTGTGTTTGGCGAAGCGTAGGATTGCGTGCTGTGCCTTTTGCGTCATGGTACCTCCTTGTAGAAAGATAGAACCCCGTTTTGGGGGCCTTGTAGGGATTTATATTGCCTTGTCTGTTTTGCGGCTGAAAAGCCTTGATATATCAGTCTTTTCCGACCTCTATTTTTCTACTCTCCGCCCGCTTTTTCCTTGCGTGTTCGGCCTTCTGCCGCCGCTGTACCTTCGCCTTGCAGCCCTCGCAATATTTGGCCCGATAGGAGGGCGAAGAAAACGCCTTGCCGCACAGTTCACAATGCTTCAAGGCGTCGCACTGGAAAACTTCCGCTTCCAATCCTTTCCCTTCCTTGTCCTTCAACAGCACATGGCGGAAAAACTTGCAGCAGACGGAATAGGAAATGCTCTGGGGGCAGGTCACTTCCTCGCCTCTGTCAAGATAGAGGCAATTCCCGTTGTCGTAGTAGCTGCACAGGCCCTTGATGAGCCGTAGCGCCTCCCGCCGCTGTTTGGCGTCCATACGGTAAAGGGAACTGTCCGGCCTACGCTCGATAGGCGGAAAACCTTTGATGTTGAACATTCGCACCTTCTTTCCTTTAGTTTTGGGCAGCAAAAAGCCACGCCCGCCATTTTCGGCTTGCGTGGCTTTAGCGCCCTGTGTCTTTCTCGTATTGGATAAACCGCTTCTTGATGGCCTCCATCCGTTTCACAACCCCGCTGTGATTTTTGTACCCCAGCCTGTCCGCAATTTCCTCGTAGGTTTGGCCCTCCACCCGCAGTTCCAAAATCTCCATATCCTTATCCGACAGGGTAGCCTTGAACCGCTGGCAGAAGTCCTCAGCCTCCACTTGCATGGTGAAGTCCCCTGCTGGGTCTGCAATCTCATGGATGCCGCTGTTCTCGTCCTCTATACAGGCTTCCAGCGAAACCGTCTGTACCCTCTTGGAACGGGTGTGATACCATTTCCGCAAAAAGTCCTTGCGAACATTGGTGTCCCACGGTTCAAAGTCCTCGTCGCAGGGCATCTCCCGCACCGCATCTAAAACAGGCTGCCAACCTTGTTCCTTGATGGCGCGTTTGACCGCCAAGGAGAAAACCTCCGAAACATATTCCGGCGGGAAGAACGGGATGGGCGTATGGGGCGGCATACGAAACAGGACTTGCAGTCCCCAGCCGGTGATCTGTTCCACGCCCTTGACCCATAGAGGCAGGGCGTAGGATAAACGCCAAACGGGACACCAGCCCGTGTAATGCTCCTTCCAGCCGCCGAAGCCGAAGTGGGGAAACGCAAGGGACGCGGCGGCGTCCATAATCTCTTTCAAAAACTGGTCGCTGTCAACCAGCGAGATCAGTTCCTCCGAGGCGGCGAGAGCGGACAAGTCCCGCGGCAGTCGGCGGAGGGTGGGGTATTGGGAGAACAAATCTTCCGGTAGGAAGTAGACCAAGGGCAGATAGCGGATATTGCTGTCACAGGGAAACTGGACAAACGAAGGGCTGTTCATGGGTGAAACCTCCTTTCCTTTGAGAATTGATGAAGTTCATCTATTTATATACGACATAAGTATATACGTTTTGTTCCTATATGGCAAAATATTTTTTTGTAGTTAAAAACGGGCGTATTCAGCAGTGTTTCATTCTGATGTGTTCAGGGTAGAATTATGTTGGAAATTGCCAGCCCATATGCTATAATTATTTTGAGTTTTTGTGCCCATAACAGTACTACAAAGGGGAATGTGCATGGATAAGAGAAAATTAACAGAACAAGAAATCCGCACAAGATATATTACCCCTGCGATATCGAAGGCGGATTGGTCTGCTTCTCAGATACGGGAAGAGTATGCCATAACGAAAGGTCGCATTATTGCCAGAGGTGGTACATATAAGCGCGATAGGGCCAAATTTGCAGATTATGTTTTATTCATCAAGCCGCATATTCCGTTGGCCATTGTAGAAGCAAAAGACAACAATCACGCTGTTTCGGATGGAATGCAACAAGCTCTTGATTATGCGGAGAGGTTGTTAATTCCATTTGTATTCACTTCCAATGGTGATGGGTTTACTTTTCATAACCGCATGAATAGCGGAGGCGACAAGGAAGTTTTCTTGACCCTTGAACAATTCCCCTCACCAGATACGCTTTGGACGATGTATAAAGAAGGCACCGGGCTTACTGCACAGCAGGAAGCAGTCATTGCAGAACCCTACTATACGGCACGAGAAGACCGAACGCCAAGGTACTACCAGCTAAATGCCATCAATTTAACTGTTGAGGCGATTGCGCGTGGGCAGAACCGTGTTTTGTTGGTGATGGCAACCGGCACAGGTAAAACATTTACAGCATTTCAGATCATTTGGCGCTTGTGGAAATCTGGTGTGAAAAAGCGAATTTTGTATTTGGCTGATCGCAACGCTTTAATAGACCAAACCTATGTCAATGATTTTTCACCGTTTAAGGACAAAATGACGATTGTTCGCAATCGCAAGGTTGATAAATCTTATGAAATCTATCTGGCGTTGTATCAAGGCTTGACCGGGGATGGCGATAAGGAAATCTTTAAGCAGTTCTCTCCGGGATTTTTCGACTTGATTATCATTGATGAGTGTCACCGTGGCAGTGCAAAAGAGGACAGCGAATGGCGCGCTGTATTAAACTACTTTACCGCAGCAACGCAAATCGGTTTGACCGCAACACCGAAAGAAACAAAGGACATCTCCAATGTTGACTATTTTGGAGAGCCGATTTATACCTATTCCCTCAAACAAGGGATAGAGGACGGCTTTTTAGCACCGTATCGTGTCATTCGGGTTTTGCTGGATAAGGATGCAGAAGGATTCCGCCCCTACAAAGGTCAAACTGACAAATATGGTAATGAAATCCTTGACCGGGAATACAACACAAAAGACTATGACCGCGAATTGGTGCTGGAACAGCGAACCCGAATGGTCGCAAAAGTTGTGTCTAACTATCTCAAAAAGCATAATCTTTGCTATGACAAGACCATTTTCTTCTGTGTTGATACCGAACATGCTGACCGGATGCGCCAAGCACTTGTCAATGAAAACTCCGATCTCGTAAAGGAAGATGAGCGCTATGTTATGCGCATCACCGGCGATGATGACATCGGCAAAAAGCAGATTGATGCCTTCCGCGATGTTTCAAGCCGTTACCCGGTTCTGGTGACCACTTCTAAATTACTTACCACCGGCGTGGATGTGCAGATGGTGAAGTTTATTGTGCTTGACGCCAATATCAACAGTATGACGGAGTTCAAACAGATCATTGGACGAGGAACCCGTGTGCGCGAAGACCTCGGCAAAATGTTTTTCACTATTTTCGATTTTAGAGATTCTACACGACTTTTTGCTGACCCGGACTTTGATGGCCCGGTTGAGCAGGACGATTCTTTCACGCCATCAGAGGATGGACAAATACCCGATCTGCCCGGTGATCCGCCAACGGAGCCAGAAGAACCGCATTTCCCTGAGGAACCGGAATATCCAGGGGCAGGGGACGAGGAACACAAGCACGAGCGCCGTATGAAATACTTTGTTGACAATGTAGAAGTGACCGTACTCAAACAAAGGGTTCAATACATTGACAAGGACGGCAAGCTGATTACAGAATCCCTTACTGATTACACCAAGCGCAATGTGCTTGATCAGTATGCTACTTTGGAGGATTTCCTTACCGCGTGGAACAGCGCAGAGCGCAAGCAGGTAATCCTTGATGAGTTTGCAAGCCAAGGCGTGCTTTTGGAAGAATTGCAAGAGCAAATCGGCCGAGAGTTTGACCCCTTTGATTTGGTGTGTCATATTGCCTACGACCAACCGCCGCTTACCAGAAAAGAACGTGCTAACAACGTGAAAAAGCGCAACTATTTTGCTAAATATGGCGAACAGGCGCAAGCAGTCTTAAATGCTCTGTTGGAAAAGTATGCGGATTCCGGCGTTGTCAATTTGGAAAGCATGGATGTGTTGAAGGTAAATCCCATTAGGGAATTTGGCACGCCGCAATTCATCGTGAACAAGATTTTTAAGGGCAAGGCTGGTTTTACCGCCGCCCTGCGCGAATTAGAAAGCGAGCTGTACGTCGCTTGACATAGGAGGAAACCACGATGGCCGTTTCAGGCACAACAAAGGCGCTCAAGGATATCATGCGCATAGACGCTGGTATCAATGGCGATGCACAGTATATCGAGCAAATAACATGGATGCTGTTTCTAAAAGCTTTTGACTATAAAGAGCAGGAATGGGAATTGACAGAGGATGACTACTATCCCATTGTTCCAACGGAATATCGTTGGAGTACATGGGCTGCCGACGCCGAAGGGATAACCGGCGATGCCTTGCTGTCGCATATTGATACTATGTTCTCTGCTTTGCGTGACCTTGATATCAGCGATGACCCTAAGCACCGCAAATGGCTCATTAGGAGCATCATGGAGGGTGTCAACAACTTTATGAAGTCCGGCACCCTGCTGCGCCAAGTCATCAATAAAATCAATGCTGATATTGATTTCGACGCAATGCCTTCCGGCCACCTGTTTAACGGTCTGTATGAAACTATGCTGAAAGACCTGCAAAGCGCGGGCAAATCCGGCGAGTTTTATACGCCGCGCCCTGTTACCCGCTTTATTGTGGAGCAGGTCAATCCAAAGCTGGGCGAAACAGTCCTTGACCCAGCCTGTGGAACGGGCGGATTTTTGACCAGCGTAATTGATCGTTTTACTGTCAACACAACCGAAGAATATAAGACCTTGCAACGCACGATTAAGGGCATCGAGAAAAAACCGTTCCCATATTTGCTGTGTGTAACCAACCTGATAGCGCACGGCATTGATGTGCCTGATATTCGACACGAGAACACATTGCGCAAGTCAACAGGGGAGTATACAGCAAAGGATAAGGTGGAGGTTATTGTCACCAATCCGCCGTTTGGCGGCGCAGAAGAAAAAGCGATTTCGCAGTCTGTTCCCGCAGAGTTGCGTAACTCTGAAACTGCCGACCTATTTCTGGTGCACATGATGGCACTGCTGAAAGATGGTGGACGCTGTGGCCTCGTTTTGCCAGATGGCTTTCTGTTTGGGACGGGTGTTAAAGCTGCCATCAAGAAGAAGCTACTGGAAGAATGCAATCTGCACACCATCGTTCGCTTGCCCAAGGATGTATTTGCTCCTTATACAAACATCAACACAAACTTGCTGTTTTTCACAAAGGGAACACCTACTAAGGGTGTCTGGTACTACCGACTGGAAATGCCAAATGGGTATAAACATTTTTCCAAAACCCGCCCCATGATGGATGAGCACTTCCAGCCGGTGCGCGATTGGTGGAAAAACAAGGTAGAAAGCGATGTGTCGCAGTTTGTGCCAGCGGAAGATATCGCCGCCGCTGACTATAATCTGGACTTCTGCGGCTTTCCGCATGATACGGAGGAAATCTTGCCGCCGGATCAGTTTATCCCACAATACCTAAATGAGAAGGCCGTTCTCTCTGCCCGCATTGAGGAAATTTTAGGGCGTATTTCTGCCGCTGTGACACAGGAGGATGTGTTATGAAAGCCGCAGATTTGAGAAAGGCCATTTTACAGGCGGCAGTTCAAGGCAAGCTGGTGTCACAGGATAAAAATGATGAGCCCGCATCCGAATTGCTCAAACGGATACAGGCTGAAAAGGCTACACTAATTAAAGATGGCAAGCTCAAAAAAGAAAAGCCACTGTCGCCTATTACAGAAGATGAAATACCTTATGATTTGCCGGATGGATGGGTTTGGTGTCGGTTGGGTGAGGTGACTCTTTTTGTTGCCACGGGTCCCTTTGGAAGTATGCTCCATAAATCTGATTATGTGAAATCCGGTATTCCTCTTGTCAATCCCGCTAATATGCAGAATGGCTCAATTGTTCCATCTGAAAGGATGCTGGTAGATGAAACCACCCGAGAGCGGTTGAGCAGTTATGTATTACATGAAGGTGATATTGTTGTCGCCCGGAGAGGCGATTTAGGGCGTTGTGCTGTTGTTACGCAGAGCGAAGACGGATGGATATGCGGTACGGGTTCCTTTTTTCTTCGGATCGCATCATCTATGTTTTTGCCGTTTTTTTTGTTATTTTTTGAAACATCATTATGTCGGGAACAACTAATGGGTGGATCAGTTGGAACCACTATGAGCAATTTGAATCATGCCATTTTAAAAAGCATTTATTTTCCGTTACCCCCGATTAAATTACAACAACGCATTGTTTCCAAAGTGAACGAACTGATGGCTCTGTGTGACGAGTTAGAGGCTACCGAGAAGGAACTGGATGCATTGGAAAGTCACTTCTTCGACTATCTGCCAAAGTCTATTTTGCAGGCGGCAGTACAAGGCAAGCTGGTGCCGCAGGATAAAAACGATGAGCCTGCATCCGAATTGCTCAAACGGATACAGGATGAAAAGGATGCACTTATCAAAGAGGGCAAATTAAAAAAAGAAAAGCCATTGCCGCCAATTACAGAGGATGAAATACCGTATGATCTGCCAGATGGATGGGTATGGTGCCGTGCTATTGATGTTTGTTCCTATATTCAGCGTGGTAAATCACCCACATACTCGGAAACAAAAACATATCCTGTTGTTTCACAGAAATGCGTTCAGTGGAAGGGTATGGATATGAGCAAAGCCCGATTTATTGCACCTGAAACTGTGTCTAAATATGAGGAAAGCAGAAAACTAACAACCGGTGACTTGTTATGGAATTCCACAGGACAGGGAACCTTGGGCAGAATTGCTATTTACGATGAGCGACTCAATCCATATAAATATGCTGTAGCAGATTCTCATGTTACAGTCTTACGGCCGTTACAAGTATTATCAAAGTATATGTATTACTGGTTTGCTGGGCCAGAAGTGCAGAGTACCATCGAAGAAAGAGCGACTGGCTCTACAAAGCAAATTGAATTAGCAACTTCCACTATTATGAGCTATATTTTCCCCCTCCCACCACTTGAGGAACAGCAACGCATCGTCACCAAAGTGGATGAGTTGATGGCTTTGTGTGACGAATTAAAGCGTGTTGCCGACCAGCCAATCAACCATGATAATGTGATACCGTTCCCGGCGGAACCAAAAGAAAATATTGAACCGATTGCGATGGCCGCTCGCGGAAAAGTGGAGGGTATATCTGACCAAGCAAAGCAAGCTATTGAAGATTTGTTTGGAGAGGATGAATAATGAATAGCGCTCCAACTCCTGCGGCAAAAGCAGAACAGGTTTTGGCAAGTATGGGCATTACCGATCCGCCCGCCCTTCATTTAGATGAGATAGCAAATGCGCAAAACATTCGCGTGGGCAAAAGAGAACTGCCCGATGACCCAAATCTCAGCGGTCTACTGCTATTTCGTGGCAAGAAGCGTGCCATTCTCATCAATACATTTATCCACAACACAGGACGCATCAATTTTACCTTTGCCCATGAGTTAGGGCACCATTTTTTACAGCATTCCCCAACATATTTCTCTGATGGGCAGCAGGGCTTTCGCTGCACGCCAGAGGATATGCAAACCGGCATTCATTCCAAAGAAGCAGAAGCCAATCGTTTTGCATCAGCACTGTTAATGCCGGAAGACCAGTTTTACTTTAGCATGGTGGGCGCGGTTTTAGACTATACCCTCATCAATAACCTTGCCCGACAGTTCTATGTTTCAAAACACGCTTGCTGTAATCGTCTGCTTGAATTTACCAAAGACCCGTGCATTGTAATTCGCAGTCAAGGCTATCTGATTACAGAGATAAAAACTTCCGCAGCGGCCCGCCGCAAATTGCCAGCACTGAAACAAATTCCACCGGGTACTGTGGCTTACGAGGCAATCACAGCAAAGCGAAATCAAAATGCTTTTGAAGTAAGTGATTCTGCAAAATGGTTCTTGAAGCCCAACCACTCTATTCAACTTTACGAGTGGACAAGGGGCGACTGGGAACACGGCGTGGCGATGACAATTTTGAGATGGTAAGCGGCTCACAAGCAAGTATACCTGCCGCCGCTCTCTGAAACCGAACAGGATTTTTGTTCACTTCCGTTCACAAAAACCTGTCCGCTTTCCTGCCGGTGAAAACGGGTGTGTCAATACACGACACCCCCGTTTCCCCCGTCAGCCGCGCCTGCAGGTATAACACACTACACCTTGCAAGCAAGGTCGTGTGCCAAAGGGTGCCCCTTTGGAAACCCGGTTTTGTCGGCGTGTGGCCACAGATCGCATTTCTGCGTCTGTGTCCCCACCCCTCCAAAACCCAAAGAAGCGGCGCACATCAGCCCGTGGGGTGGGCTGATGTGTGCCGCTTCTTTGTTCGGCCTGTGGGCCGGGACGAGGGACAAAACGCATACGGGTAATTACATTTTCGGGTTGCAATTTTCGATAATTCGAGTTATAATGAGATTAACCCAAATAGGAGGTTGTAACATGAAAGAAGTGGGTAAGCGTCTAAAGGCCCTGCGGGATAGTATCGGTTTTTCACAGGTGAAAATGGCGGAGGCGGTTGGCTCTACACAGTCCAGTATCAACCGCTATGAAAACGGACAGTCCACCCCACCCGTTGAACTGTTCCGCCGCTATGCGGATTACTTTGATGTGTCGCTGGACTATATTTTTGCCCGGACGGACAAACCCCAAGGAGTGACATACGAGTTTAAGCCCAAGACCACCCCGGAAAAGGAGGATATGCGCCGTTTCATCGAAATGTGCTTTGACCCGCAGTCACCCATGAATGAGAAGCTGAAAGAAACCCTGTTCCGCATGATGGAGGGCGAGGCATGAAAGAAAAAAGCAACATGCTTGTATTACCCTGTGACTGCAAATGTTGTATGCTCGTCATTGAAAAGACTGGTTGGGAAGATGGCGACATCAGTTATAACATTTCGGTTCAAGATTCCAGATATGATCACAATTACAATACTCTTTGGGGCAGGATTAAGAGGGCTGCCAAAGTTTTATTTGGAAAGCCTATCTATTATAACGACCTCCATCTTGAAGGAGAAGAATCTTTCCATAAACTTGTTAAAGATATGGAGAGTTTGGCAGGGTTTGAATACTTTGAGGGGGAATAACAATGAAAGCTGTTATCTATGCCCGCTATTCCTCCGATAATCAGCGCGAAGAAAGTATCGAGGGCCAAATCCGGGAGTGTACTGCCTTTGCCAAGAAGAACGGTATCACCATTCTGCGCCACTACATAGATCGGGCCTTTTCCGCCAAGACCGACAACCGCCCAGAATTTCAGAACATGATTAAGGACAGCGGCAAGCGCCTGTTCGATATGATTATCGTCTGGAAACTGGACAGGTTTGCCCGCAACCGCTACGACAGCGCCCGCTACAAGGCCGCTCTGAAAAAGAACGGGGTCAAGGTGGTGTCCGCCACCGAGGTCATTTCAGACGGGGCCGAGGGCATCATTCTGGAAAGCGTGTTGGAGGGCTACGCCGAATATTACTCCGCCGACCTGTCCGAAAAGGTAGTCCGGGGCATGACGGAGAACGCCTTGAAATCCAAGTACAACGGCGGCACCCTGCCTATCGGCTATCAGATCGACAGCGACCAGTGTTTCCAGCTTGACCCGCTCACCGCCCCCTTTGTCCGGGAGGCGTTCCAGCGTTACGCCGAGGGGGCCACCATGACGCAGATACGGGACTGGCTCAACGAGCAGGGCGTGAAGAACACACGGGGCCAGAAGATGACCTACAACAGCATTCAGCACCTTTTGAACAACCGCCGCTACATCGGGGAGTACACCTACCGGGACATTGTGGTGCCAGACGGTATTCCCGCCATCGTCCCCCAAGACCTCTTTGACCGGGTGCAGGAGAAGCTGGCGAAGAATAAGAAAGCCCCGGCCCGCCACAAGGCCGAGGACGATTATCTGCTGACGACCAAGCTGTTCTGCGGCTACTGCGGGGCCTATCTCTGCGGCGAGAGCGGCACCAGCCACACGGGGAATGTCCACCATTATTACAAGTGCGTGTCGGTCAAAAAGAAGCGTACCGAGTGCCACAAGAAGTCCGTCCGCAAGGAATGGATAGAGGATTTGGTGGTCAGCGAAACCATGAAGATGGTGATGGACGATACCGCCAGTGAAGCCATTGTGTCCATGCTGATGGATTTGCAGGACAGGGAGAATGTGAACCTGCCCCTGTATGAACAGCAGTTGCGGGAGGCGGACACGGCCATTCAAAACCTGCTGAACGCTATCCAGCAGGGGATTTTAACCAAGTCCACGAAAGGCCGTCTGGAAGAACTGGAAGCCACGAAAGAGGAACTGGAAACCAAAATTGCCTGTGAGAAGCTGGCAAAGCCCAAGGTCAGCGCCGAGTTTATGACCTTTTGGCTCCACCGCTTCCGCAAGTTAGATGTGCGCCAGAAGTCCCACAGGAAGATGTTGATTGATACTTTCGTCAACGCCATTTTCCTGTATGATGACAAGATAGTGATAACCTTCAACTACAAGGACGGGACGGACACCATCACTTTTGATGACCTGAAAGCGGCGCTGGACAAGGAAAATACAGGTTCGGATTTGGATTGCTTAACGGCACCAAGTCGGAGCAAGCGATATAAAGCTTGCTCCGACTTTTTTCAAAAGTCAGAAGAATATCTAAGAACCAAGGTTTTTGAAGAAACGGTGCTGGCAAATATTGAGGTAATTGCGGCTCAAAATCAAGTATCTATGATAAATAGCAAAATCATTTAAAAGTGGAAACAATTTTATGTGCCCACTTTTTTATTACAGTTTTTGCTTTGCGAATGGGAGATACAGCATATTTTGTTTGACAGAGGATGCCGTGCCTGCTATATTTAACGGCGTTATATCGGGGGTGGACCTATGCTCGCCGAGTCGACTTTGACCCGGATCCATCAGGTGGCCAAGGCGGAATTCCTGGAAAAGGATTTCGCGGAGCCCCCCTACGGAACATCGTCAAATCCGTGGGAATGACCACAGGGGCTTTCTATGGCTATTACAAAAGCAAAGAGGAGCTGTTTGAGGCGCTGGTGGGGGAGCCCCATGATTACCTCATTGGGCGCTTCAAGAATGCTCAGCAGGAGTTTGCACAACTGCCCCACGAGCAGCAGCCGGAGGTGATGGGTGATATCTCCGGGCTTTGCATGTTACGATATGTTCCACTATGCCTATGCGCATTTGGAGGAATGTAAGCTGATTCTCTGCTGCTCGGAGGGAACACGGTTTTCGGGCCTGATTGACGAAATGGTGGAGATCGAGGTGGAGAGCACCCACGCCTATCTAGCGGTCCTCAACGAGTTGGGGCGCCCCTCACCCAAAATCGACCCCAAACTGGAACATGTCCTAATCACCCCATCATCTCGGTCACCCTGACGAACACCATGTTCCAGAGTGAAAACGCCATGATCGTGGACGATGCCCTTCAGAGAATCGACGGCGTACTGGATCTGGACCCGCTGAAAGAAACGGACCATCCCCAACACCCCGAGAACGGATCGGTAGAGCTGCAAAATGTCTCATTCAGCTACGACGGAGAAGATGAGGAAATGTTTCTGAAAGATTATAGTGTGGTCGAAATATGATCGATTGGATGGTTAGATATTTTTTAACAGACGTTATTCCAAATGCCCCAAATCTATAGTATACTGTGGGAAAAAGCACCTAATGTGAGAAAAAAGAAGTGAGCATCATGCCTAGAGGAAAAAGGATTAACCCTGCCGCACTATACTTCCCTGACAAGATACAAGAGAAATTGAGTTATCTCAAAGACTATCCGCTGACGGTCATCCACGCGCCGGCCGGCTTTGGCAAAAGCACTGCCCTGCGCCGCTTTTTTGAGCAGAATGTCTCCAAATCCACCCCGGTTCTGTGGCACACCTTCCTGGCCCGGCAGCCCTCCGCCTCCTGGCGCTCCATTTGCGCCCTGATCGGCCAGACCGACCGAAAATGCGCCGACGAGTTGGCCGCCATCGGCCTGCCCAACAGCGACGTGCTACCCGAGTTGGCGGAGGTGCTGGAAAATCTGGAGTGCAGCGAGGAGACCTATCTGGTGCTGGACAGCTTTGAGTTGTCCGGCCTGCCTACCCCGGAAAAGCTGCTGGAGCTCTTCTCCAAGCAGGGGAGCCAGGGACTCCACATCGTCGTCGTCACCCGGGAGCTGGCTGCCAGCGGCCTGCTCTTCAACCACCGCATCTACCGGCTGGAAGCTGTGGATTTTACTTTCTCTGCTGCGGATACGGAGGGCTACTTCCGCCTGGCCGGGCTGGACGTGGCCCGTGGGCAGGCGCTGGCCGTCCACCAGGCAACCGGCGGCTGGGTGCTGGCACTGCACATGCAGATCATGGCTTACTTGAAAAGCGGCGCCTTCTCCAGCGCCGACACCTACCAGCTCATCCAGCAGGTGGTGTGGGACGGGCTCACCGACGCCGCCCGGGAGCTCTTTCTGTCCGTATCCATACTGCCCCACTTCACCCTCTCCCAGGCGGCCAGCCTCACCGGCCAGGATGTGGAGCAGACGGAGCAGCTCATGCTGGAGCAGGCCGCCTTCGTCCACTTCGACGAGGAGACCCACTCCTTTTACCTCCATACGATCTTTGCCGCCTTCCTCCGCAACAAGTTCCAGCTCCTGCCCGAAGCGCGCCGGAAGGCCATTTACTTGGCGGCCGGCGATCTGTCGGCCCAGACCGGCGACCGGACCAACACCCTGCAGTTTTATTACTACTCCGGCGCGTGGGAAAAGCTGCTGGCCCTGCCCCTGACCAGCTACGACCTGGCGGACGTGCTCGACGAGACCACCAAGCCCATGATCGTCGATGTCGTCGAGCATACCCCATACGAAATCAAAGCCAGGTACCCCTTTGCCATGGTGCCGCTGGCCTTTACCCTCTTCTTTCTGCACGAAAACGAAAAGCTGGTGGCCGCCAGCGGCGAGATCGAGCAGATCATCCGGGAAAGCGAGCTGTCCCAGCGCCAGAAGAACAGACTGCTGGGTGAGATGGAGCTGCTGCTCTCCTTCATGGAGTACAACCGCATCGACGCCATGAGCCGGCGCCACCGGCGGGCGCTGGAGCTGCTGCGCGGTCCCGCCGCGCTCATCAACACCAAGAGCACCTGGACCTTCGGCTCCCCCTCCATCCTGTACATGTACTGGCGGGAGACCGGCAAGCTGTCGGAGGAGCTGGAGCAGATGGATGCGTGCATGCCCATCTACTACCAGTTGACCCAGGGGCACGGCACCGGCGCGGAGCACATCATGCGGGCCGAGGCCCAGTTCCTCCACGGCGAGACCGAGGAGGCAGAGGTGCTCTGCCATCGCGCCCTATTCGCCGCCGACACCAGGCACCAAAACAGCATCTATCTGTGCGGCCTGTTCCTGTTGGCCCGGATCGCTCTGCTGCGGGGGGACAAGGCGCTGTTTCAAAACGCCGTCCAATCCATCGCCGAGCGCTCCCGGCAGAATACCGAGGACCTGTGCCGCTACACCCAGGATCTGTGCTTGGGCTATCTCCACACTCTGCTGGGCAACGACCAGGCCGTGGCCCCGTGGCTGGCCGAGGGGGAGATCACCGACCGGCGTCTGGTGGTGATGACCCAGCCCTTCGCCTACATCGTCTATGGCCGCTGCCTGCTGCGGCGGCGGGAATACCGCAAGCTGCTGGGGGCCTGCCAGCACATGGCGGCCCTGTCCTCCATCTTCCCCAATCTGCTCTCCCAGCTCTACGCCAAGCTCTACGTCGCCCAGGCCCTGGATGCGCTTGGGAAACACCCCGAGGCTCAGGCGGCCCTTCAGGAAGCCCTGGACATGGCCCTGCCCGACGGCGTCCTCTTCCCCTTTGCGGAAAATTACGACGGGCTGCGCTCCCTGCTGCCCGGAGTGGTCTCCTCCGCCCAGCGGGACGACCTGCCCCGGATCGAGGCCCTGGCCGGCCAGCTCGACCTCTCGCTGGGCCGCCTTCAGAGCACCCGGCCCGAGCTCTCCCCCCGGGAGCGGGAGGTCTACGAGCTCATCCGGGCGGGCGTCACGGGCAACCGCGAGCTCGCCGAGACCCTCCACGTTTCCGTAGCCACCATCAAAACCCTTCTGGGCCGCATCTACGAAAAAACGGGGGTTTCCTCAAAAACCCATTTGGTACTGTCTGATTTATAGGATCAGCCCCGACTTTTCGAAAAATAGCCGATCGGATGACTGCCATCCCTCAAAAGCAGTGATATGCTTCCTCTGTAAGAGACTGTGGTATCGCACGCGGTCTCTCCCAGAGGAAGCATTCTTTTTTCGTGTGCAGCCGCGCCTCGGCTCCGTTAACGGCCCCCTTGACTCAAAAATCGCTTGCAAAATATTCCTGTGTGCAGTAAAATTGATATAACTTAAAATAAGAATCAGAATTAGAGTCAAAAGCCAGGGGTGAGGTTATGTCAAAGCATGGTTTACAGCACAGGGGGCTGATCCGGCGGGGCAAGATCCTCCGCTCAGCCGTGAAGCTGTTTTTGGAGAAGGGCTATGCGTCCACCACAACGCCGGAGATCATGAAGGCCACAGGAATGTCTGCATCTTCTTTTTTTGCCGCTTTCAAAGACAAAGAGGCACTTCTGTTGACGCTGGTTGGGCAAATGTTTGAAAGCCAGTTCAAGAACGCAGGAAGCCTGCCGTGCGCAGACATTGACCCGCTCATGCTCTATGCGATGGAGACGGCGCTGCAAATGCATATTACGGAGTTATCCGAGCCGCTGCGCGAGCTGTATGTGACCGCCTATACGCTGACCAGCACGGCAGAATATATCCACCAGAACACGGCAAAGAAGTTGTCCGCGATTTTCCACCTATATCAGCCGAACGCCACCGAAAAGGACTTTTATGAGTTGGAGCTCGCCTCCTCCGGCGTTACCCGGAGCTATATGGCCAAGCCCTGCGACATGTATTTTCCCATGGAGCAGAAGCTGCGGCGTTACTTGGGCTGCTGTTTTCGGATCTATGATGTGCCGCGAGAGAAGTATGAGCCGGTCATCGAAGCTGTCCTCCGGACGGATCTGCACACAGAGGCAGAGAAGATCATTGCGGAGACCGTGGCAAAGGCTGAAGCGGGTTTCGAGGCGCTGTTGGAAGAGACGCAGCCGCACCATGGATCGCTCTGAATCCTTTTTGTCATCCGAGCACGAAACCATTGCGTATCCATTTCTTTTCCATCCATCTTCAAGAAAGGAGGAGCACACTTTTGAGTAGCCGCAGCGAAATGCAGCCGCCCACCATCCTGCGCGTCATGCCGCTGGAGGGCTTCCGCTTGCGGCTGGAGCTGGGCAGCGGTAGCGTACTGGATCTGGACATGTCCAACCGTCTGGATACCATCCGCTTCTGCCCGTTGAGGGAGCCGGAGGTCTTTCAGTCGGTCACCACGGACGGCAGAAGGCTGTACTTCGGCAGGGCCCTGGAGATCACGGCGGAGGAGGCCATGAGTCTGGCGATGGTCCCGCCTCCCCGCTATGTGCCGGGAGGTGAGAAGAGTGGCTGAGCCCCGCTACCGCGAGCGCATCCAGATGCTGGTGATGGACCTGGCCGTGGAGGACATCCTCTGCCTGCGCCTGAAGGACCCATCCGGATTCTACCCCACCGTCACCTGCCGGGAAGTCCTCTATTCCCAGCTTTCCCCAGCCGACATCGGACGGACCATTCTCTCCGTTCAGGCGATCCCGCCGGACAAGCTGGGCGTACCGGAGCTGGAGGCCGTGTGCAGGCAGTACCGCCTGGACTCCCTGGACCCGGACGGTCAGCGGCTGATCCATGCTTTGGCCCGATACCGGGTCAAACTGCTGCTTCATTGCATGGACCTGGGGCCGCCCCGTCTGGTGGTGGCCGGCGATGTGGAAGTCCGCCGGAAGCCGTCCGGCGAGTTCCGGTACTGGGAAAACGGCTATACCTATCAAGACGCCTACCTTCGCCACACGGTGTCCCCGGCGGACGGCTAAGACATCGGAAGAGCAAAATTGGAAGAGAACCAACATTCAGAAAGAGGAGGGAAACACCTTGCAAACCAGAACCAAAGTGCTGCCGCGGATCATCAGCCTCGTTTTGAGCGTGGTCCTGCTGACCAACCTCATCACCCCCGCCCTGGCTGTACTCAGGGACGCCCCCACGGCCGAGGGCCTCGTCCTGGTAGACGGAGACGGCAATCAGGTCGCCGTCGATGCCTCCTGGGAGGAGACCTTTCCCTACGGCACCTTTGCCTTCGACGCCAGTCAGTTGGCACTGACCGAGGGCGACGGGGCTCAGACCATCCGGGTCTACCGCTTGGGCGGCACCCGGGGCAAGGCCGAGCTCACCCTGTCCTTCTCCCCCGCGGTCACACAGTTGGATGACGGCACCTACAGCTTTGCCAACGCCGCCGGCATCCTGGACTTTGACATCGAGGTAGAGGATGCCCTGCCCATCGCGGCCTATCAGGCCTTCGGCCAGGACGCCGCGCCTCTGGCCCCAGCTGCGCCGGTAAGCGTATCGGTAGTGGAGGAGGACTCCACGGAAAACACGGTGGATGAAGCCGGAGAGATCGTCTATGGGTACACTGTGCTCCAGGCCGACGTAAAGGCTGACGGCTATCAGTGGCAGGCCCTGAACGCCAATGGCACTTGGGAAAACGTGGGCGACGGCGAGGCCACCCTGGAGATCGACAACGAGGTGCTGGAGCTCAGCGACTTCCGCTGCGTCTACACCGTCGGCGGCGTCTCCTACTGCACCGACTCCCTGGGCGGCGAGCCCTATGTGGCCGAGGAGAACCTGGACCAGGAGATCCCCGACGACGTGGAGCGCAATCCCGCGCAGTCCTTCCACAAGCTGGACATGCAGGACGGCGAGTACGACACCTATGAGTTCTACATGACCTTCGCCGAGGGCGAGTGGGTCAAGGAAATCCGCATCACCCCCATCGACGACGACCGTTCGGAGAATGTGGAGCTGGTGTCCTTCCGGATCGACGCCTGCAAGGGCGGCGAGCTGTACGACACCGCCAACACCCTGCTGGTCAGCATCGAGGACAACGACGAGATCCTGCCCAGCCAGTTCTCCTTCCCCGTCACCGATGTCACCGTGGACAAGGCCGCCGGCTCGGCCCTCCTGACGGTGGAGCGCACCGGCGCGCTGCAGTATGTGACCACGGTGGACTATCACACGGTGGACGGTACTGCGACGGCCGGACAGGACTACGTCCAGACCAGCGGCACACTGTACTTTTCCAGCGACGTGTCCGAGATGACCATCGAGGTACCCCTGATCGACGACGGGGCCGTGGTGGATGAGGCGGACGCCGACTGCTCCTTCACCGTCGTGCTGGAAAATCCCCAGGGCGGCGGCGCGGACAGCTCCATTCTGGACGGCGCCGCCACCGTCCGCCTGTATAATTCCGGTACGTCCCAGGCACCCAATCTGGCCACCATGCTCTACACCCCCGAGGCCGACGACGTGTCCGGCAGCACCGAGACCACCACGGCCTCCATTGTGGGGCGCTCCAGCGGGAGCGTTTCCGCCACGCCTGTAGAGCAGGGCGAGGCCGCCCCGGTGGCCGTCACCTTCGGCGGCGGGGACGGCGATGTCAGCCTGCTGACCCATGATCTCACCGCTGAACTGAAGCTGACCCGCAGCGCCCTGCCCAGCAGCCGCTATTGGGTCAACAACGCCGATCTGGGAGGAATGAGCTCCTACAATGATACCAACAATACCCAGGGTCTGGCCTATCAGGGCTGGGACATGCCCGAACAGCTCCGTTACAACGGCAGCTACTATGGCCGCTACAAAGGCGACGTAGGCGGTGAAAACAGCCAATTTAGCTGCTGGAACACCCAGACCTTTGAAAATTTTGACCAGTTGTTTACCACGGTATACGCCACCTATCAGGGCAAAACGGAAAACAACTACCTGAATCAGTTCCACACCGTGGTCTGGGCCGGCGTCGCCAACAGCAGCAACGTCGCCGGCGGCAGCAACGTCGCTGAGATTTCACGTATCAGCGGGTCCGGCGCCGGTAGCTTTTCCAATGTGAACCGCACCTATACGATCAAGAAAGGCGCCGCGGGCATCTTCTTCTCCTTCGGCATTGAGGACAGAGGATGGGCCGATACCCGCCACGCCGGCTGCCGATCCGATCAGATCGCCCGCGCCGCCCGCCGGACCCTCTCTCAGCCGGTTTCGTATCTGATCCACACCACCGATGACGACGCCATAACGGCAGCGGACCGGGTTTCCCTCTATAATAATATTGCGCCTCAGATTACCGTGCCAGCCGGCCAGGGCGGTGCTACCTCCGACGGAAAGGTCTATGTAGGCACTCAGCTCTCCCTGAGCAAGCCCCTCTATTCCACCTATTCCTATGCCGAGGGGGCTGCGGCTCCGGTATACCTCTCCACCGGCAGCACCACCGTCAACACAGGCGCTGTGGCCGACGATGGCTCCGCCAGCCTTCGAATCATCGGCGGCAGCGGCAACAGCTTTGCCAGCGGCGGCAACCTGAGCACCAGCAGCAGCTACACCGTCAACGCCGTGCTCAACCGTTCGCAGAAAATCAACGTCAACGTGGCCCCCTCCGTGCCCCGTCTGGAGGACGGCCGGACCATCGACCCCGATCAGATCCAGAGCACCCTGACGGCCTTCTGGAAGCGGGCCAATCAGGCCACTGTCACCTGGGCCTCCCCCGAAGCCGTCAACGGTCAGTATACCGGCCGCTTCACCACCCAGACCTCCTTCCTCACCGACAAGATCACCTTCCCCGCCGCCGATTCCAAGGGCAACAGCACCTCGGCGACGAAGCTCGACAATGTAAAATCCATCAACTTCCACCTACCTCACGCCGACCAGATTCTCTTCAACGGCGTGCAGTACAACGGCGACGACGACATTCCCATCTCCGTGGGCATGTTCAGCGCCGAGACCCTGTCCTTTACCTACTACCAGTCCGATTATGTCTCCGTGGAGAGCGACATGACCCTGGTCATCACCCGGGTGGAGCACTACGTGGACATGAATGGCAACGGCATGCTGGACGGTTCTCTGGACAACGTCAACCAGTTCCATACCGAGGCCGTGAACGGCGTGGAGGACGTGCTGGTGCAGACCCTCAGCGCCCAGGACTACACCGCCACTACTTTTACCCCCGTGTTGGATGAGAATGGGAACGCCCGCCAGCAGTTCCTCAAGTTCTACTACAACATGACCCCCCGCTGCCTCACCGTGCCCACCGGGGCCAGCGCGACGGACCGGGCCCAGATCCTGCCCTCCTTCGTCACGTCCGTCACCGACGTATCGGACAAGGCCGCCCTGTCCACCGAGATGCAGGGCTACCGCTTCATCACCAGTGGGAAGTATTCCAAGGACTTCGACATCTACAACAACATCGGCCAGGTCACCGACACCAAAAAGGCCGGGACTTGGTCCGGCGACGGTAAGCTGATGTATCAGGCCGCCGCCAACGCCACCGAGACCGTGGATATCCCCCTGGGCGGCGACTTTGATCCCATCCACCCCACCTACGTCTATTCAGACGGCACGGAGTCCCTCGACCCGCCCAGCAAAACGGGCAAGACCCTGAGCGACGTCACCTTCAAACGTGAAAACTGGAACCCTGAGTACCAGGGCAATATGCTCTACCCCTTCAGCAATCCGGAGCCCATCTTCGTCTCCGACTCCCTGGTGGGTGAGAACCTGCCCGTGGCCAATCTGGTGAGCAAGGCCGGCGAGAACGGAACTGCGTCGGATACATACAGCGCGGATCAGCTCAACGCCTATCTGGGCAGCTTCAACCCCCTGGACACCGTGGCCCTGTGTATCCGTCCCCAGTCCCTGACCACGGATGAGATTCAGGCGCTCTTCCATCCCTCCACCATCTCCACGCTGGACATCATCGAGTCGGGCGAGCACCGCATCGAGGTGGACTCCTCCAACCCGGCGGGCTTCAAGTCCATCCCCGACGCCAGCGGCCTGCGCCGCACCAGCGCGGGCGACGCCGACGTGACGCAGGCCGCCGACAGCGGCAACAGCTCTAACTCCATGTCAGAATTCAACGTGGATCTGGGCATTGAGCTGCCCTCCCTCAGCGTGGGCCTGACCGATTACGTCACTCTCATTACCGACGGCAGCGAGTTCGGCTTCTCCATCGGCATTCCGGTGTTCAAGGCCGAAAAGAGCACCACGGCTTATACGGCCTCGGATAAACGCCTCAATCCCGCCGAACAGACCGCTTACGGCAAATGGGAGCGCAGCGGCCCGATCCAAGAAAATGCAGGTAACCTCTCCAAAATTAAGAACGCCTTTGCCAATCCCGGCGAGTTAATCAAGGGAGAGGAATGGCAGAAGGCCAAAGAGGCCCAGAGGGCCGCTGTCGACAGTGACAAGCTCATCAGGAGCAAGGGCATGGAGTTCTCCGTGGCCTTCAACGTGACCATCATGTTCAAGTACAGCCCCACGGAGAATGCCTACCGCTTTACCTCAGCCATGCTGTTTCTCCAGTTTGGCTTCCAGTTCAAGCAGACCATCCGCCTGACCGTCTGTCCCATCGTCTACGCCTACTTCGTGGTGGGCGCCTCCCTGGAACTGGCGGGCGGCGTCGTCAACGAGCGGGAGGTCGTCGAGGATACCAGCGGCATGCTGGACGTCAATACGGTCCCCGCTACCGTGAACTCCGACGCCAGCGCGTACAACAACGGCAAGCTGGCCTACACAGCCACCAACCTGAGCACCGGCCTGACCTCCGGCTGGAAGACCGCCGACGACGAGGTCGCCTCGGGCAAAAAGGTCCTGGCCGGCTCCAAGGGCGACGCCTTCACCTTCGTCAGCAAGTCCGACGCCGTGAATCTGTATTTTTCCGGCAAGGTCAAGGTCGAGCTGAAGGACGGCAGCACCTGGAACAACCTGGGCTACGTGGCCTCCGACGGCTCCGCCCCGGTGCTGGTCATGTTCGACGAAAAGGTGGATGGCACCGCAAATCAGGAGGTGCGCATCACCGTTCTGGACGAGGACGCCAACTTTGACCGGGTGGTCCCCATCAGCGGAGTCCGCAACGACACCTTCTTCTCCGGCCTGACCGTCTCCCCCTCCGTTTTCCTTGAGGTAGGTGCTGGCATCGGCGTGGAGTGCCTGAAGGTAGAGATATACTTTAAGGCTAGCATCGGCATCTCTATGTCCTTCGCCACCCGCGAAAACAACGCCGCCACCAAGGGCAGCCAGCTCCGGGACCCCTCCTCCTCTTCGCTGTCTCTCATGGGGGCCGAGGCCAATGTGGTCAGCCTGGACGACACTGTCTCCGCCCTGGATGATCCGAAGACAGAGGCTTTCAGCTTCAACAGCTTCAATTTCCGCGCCGGCTTTGGCGTGCGGGTAGTGCTGCTGCTGTTCAACTTTGAGTTGGATGCCATTCAGTTCGGTATTAACTACGACAAGAGTATGGATAAATCGAAGGGCGGCAATCCGGACGACGGCTTCCACGACAACGGCTGGAAATTTGCCTGGTACACCCTCAACGGCGGCCAGACCATCTCCAGCTATGATCTCCGAGAGGTCGACGACAGCGAGGGCTTCCCCGGCATCCGGATCACCCTGCCCTCCAACACCTTTGCCGCCCAGCAGATCTTCGGGCCGGAAAACGCCCAGATGGTGCTCGATGAGATCGACGCTCTGGCCTTCGATCCGGAGAACCTGCCCGGCAAGGAGTTCCAGATATCCGGCTACTCCTCCTCCGGCGACGCCTTCCGCCTGGCGAAGGACCTGGCCACCGGCACCGACTACCAGCTTCTGACCGTGGGGCAGGACAACTACCTGTTGTATACCATCAGCCGCGAGAATCCGGCCAACGCCGTGGACTCCAACATGTTGGTGCTCTCCAAGCTTCAGAACACCGGTGAGACCGTGGGACTGGCCCACCCGGTGACCGGCAGCACGGCGACCAACCAGAACTACCTCCCCGTGGAGGACGACGGCACCGGCGATCTGGACTTTGGGGCCCAGGTCAGCGGAGACACCATCCACGTCTCCTGGGTGACCTACGCCACTCCCACCAGCGCCGACGGCAGCACCTCCACCGGCGGCTCCATGCCCGACTCCACAGTCCACCCCCGCCCCAGCTATGCGGAGGGAGAGAATACCGTCTACATGGATAAGGACAACTATGAGGACGCAGGCTTCCAGCCAACCGGTGAACCTTCCGCACCCGACGAGCCCGACGAGCCTGAGATCACCCAGGTGCCCAACGTCTCCGACTACTACCTGACCGCGGAGGCATACGAGGCTCTGGACGACGAGGCGCAAGCCGCTCAGTATGCACAGGACCAGACGGATACCGGGTATTACCACAACGTGAGTTATGCCAGCTATGCAGCAGCCTTCCTGGCCTATGACGAAGCCGTTCAGGCCCATCAGGCCTCCAAGGGCGAGTGGGACGCCTACCGCGCCCTCAAAGCCGCATATGATACGGATCAGGCGGCCTATGACAAGCAAAACGCCGCCTACACCGCCTGGTACAAGTACTTCAGCAGCGAGAAGCAGTCTGCCGACACCGCCCAAGAGCTGCTGTCCAACTCCGCCCGAAACACGGTGGTCAAGTCCGCCTCCTTCCCCGTGGACAGCGACGGCTTCACAGCCGCCAAGACCCTCTCCGACGGCACCGGGGCCTATCAGTTCCTGCCCGCGGTCAGCCCGGATGGCAGGCTCACCTTCTATGCCCGCACCATCAACTACACCCCGGACGAAAAAGCGGCCTCCACGCAGAAGGCCCAGGACTATTACAGCGCCAGCCGCGGCGGCGTGACCACCGACGCCGACGGCGTCAGCACCGGCGAGGGCGACCCCACCGCCGCCTTCCGTTACGCCTATACCACCTCGATGGACGATGTGTACGGCAAGGCCACCCAGTTCATGTTCAGCTACCGGAAGGACGACGGCTCCGTCGTGACCACCGGCTTCACTCCGGAGGGCTGGGAGAGCGCCGGCACACGGCTGTCCAGCGTCTCCATGGCGGTACAGGATAACGGCGCTTTCTACCTGGCCTACACCGCCACTCAGACCCAGACCGAAGCCGACCCCGATACGGGCCGCTACGGCGACAAGAATGTCCACAAGCTCTACCTGCAAAAGGGCAGCGTGAATACCGACGGCGCAGTCACTCTGGAGACGGCCAAGATGCTCCGACAGCTCGTGGACGTCAACGACATGGGCCTGGGCGACAGCCTCACCAGCGGCCTGAGCACCCTGACCGGCGGCAGCGGCTCCACCGTGGATGGCGTGTACGCCAACCGAGACGGCGTCGGCGCCGTGCAGATCGAAGCCTTCGAGGACCCCTATTTCGGTCCCGTGCGCTTCCTGACCGGCAAGCTGGGCAACCTGACGGGTGAGGAAGAGAGCTTTGGGGAAAGCCTGGCCTTCACTCCCCTGGATGTGGAAAGCAGCCTGTTCCTGCTCTTTGAGATGAACGGCGGGACCTACGTGGTGCCCCAGTCCAGTCTGGAGCGCATCACCACTGACGGCAAAGGCTCCATCATCCCCTTCTTCTCCCCCATCGACGACGACCGCACCAAGGGCGGCGTGTCCATCGGCACCGACGGCGAGGGCAATATCACCGCCGTCTACACCGACACGGTGCCCAACACCACCAACAACGCCATCTATGTCTCCAAGTACTCCTACAATGAGGCCACCGGTACGGGTTCCTTCGGTGAGGGCCGCATGCTGGCCATGAACTACATGCAGGTCTACGAGGACGCCATCGCCAACGGCTGGAGTCCGGAGGAGACCGAGCAGGCCTACTACGGCAAGCTGGAGGGCTATCGGAACGGCGGTATGTCCAGCTTTACCTTCTCCAACCTGGACGTGGCCCTGGGCCTGAAGGCCGGCGCCGTCATCGGCCAGGAGCCGAACGGCGAGGGAGGCACGCAGGACATCACCGCATCCTCCTCCACCCTGGTCATCCTGGCCCAGGGCACCCAGACCGCGCTGGAGGAAAAGAGCTACCTGGGCGGCGATGGCGCCAAGGTCATCCTGCCCAAGTACGACGACAACGGCAGCCTTGTCAGCACCACGGGCTATTACGCCCTATCCTTCGGCGTGGGCGAAAAGAACGTGGGCGAGGGCAGCATCACCTTTGCCGAGCCCAACTTCACCCCCGGAGCCATGCTGCAACCCACCATCACCTTTAAGAATACCGGCGACGTGCCCCTGCGCGGCTCGGCAAGCGACCCCATCACCGTGGAGCTGTGGATTTCCAGCCAGCCGGATGAAAACGGGGATTATGCCGTCGGCGAGCGGCTGGCTCAGTGGATTCTCTCCGATGAGGCGGGCGTGGCCGTGGGCCAGACCGTCACCGCCAGTCTGGACGACTACACCAGCGCCCTGCCCAAAGATCTGGAGGGCCGGAAGTTCTACTTCACCGTCTCCGAAACCGGCAAGAGCGAGGAGCACCCCTTCGGCGTGGAGCACCCCATCGCCTACAGCTCCCTGACCGCTCCTGGCGGTATCACCCGGACCATTGAAGCCCAGCCCGAGCTGGCCGTGGAGGATCTGAGCTTTACCACCGTCGGCGTGGAGGGCGACCAGGTCCGGATCGGCGTCAGCATGAAGGTCACCAACCGCGGCGGCGCGGACTCCGCGGCCCCCTATCTCCAGTTTGCCTATCAGACCGGGCGGACCATGGAGGAGGTCCAAGAGGGCGATACTGACTACCAGAAGGCCGTCTATGCGCCGCTGAATCTCTCCTCCGGCCAGTTTGAGATCTCCGACCAGGCTCCCATTGAAGCTTTCTCCGTCACCGACGACCGGGCCAAGGGCATCCTGCGGCTGGAGGGCGCGGACGGCACCGACCTGAAGAAGGGCAACGCCCGCAAGGTGACCGGCACCTTCCTGGTCTCCAAGGATGCCTACTGCGAGGCCACCGCCACCGGCAGCCTCAATCTTCAGGTCACGGTGATCGACAGCGACGCCAGTATTACTTCCCTGTCCGCCGAGGGCCTGCAGGTCTCCGCCTTCGACAACGAGTACGTCTCCGGCAACAACAGCCGCTTTGAGGAGCTGGAGCCCCTCGCCTTCTTTATCGCACCGGTGAAGATCACTCTGCCCCTGAGCACCACCCTGCGCCTGAGCCTGCCCGTCTCCACCACCAACCGGGAAAATCCCGTCATCTCGGTCAGCGAGCTCAACAGTCAGGCCATGGAGACCACCGAGAAGCATCTGGGCATCCTCTACTACAACATGGGCGCCAGCGGAACCGGCTCCGACGGATTCCTGGTCATCAGCCCCTCCGCCGAGGGCAGCGGTATCATCCGGGTGTCCGATATGGCGACCAGCACCTGGACCGACATCGCCTACACCGTCACCGAGTCGGGTACCGGCGTCAACATCTTCAAGGACAACGACATCTTCACCTGGTACAGCAAGGCCGGCATGGAGCTGGACCCGAACACCGACGCGTCCGGCGCGTGGACCTTCCAGAAGGACGTGATGCACTGGGGTCCCAACACCACCGGCTCTGTGGTGCCCTACCTGGGCGACCTGTCCCGCGCCAACCAGAAGGGACTTTCCTTCTCCTTTACCACCCTGGCGGAGAAGATCAACCTCTACTTTAACGGCACGGTCACGGTCTCCAGCGACTTCCCCGGCTACGCCGCTACCACCTATTCCGCCGCCGGCGGCGAGGGTGAGGGCAGCTTTGCCACCATCATCCTGGGCGCCAACCCTCTCAACGAGGCCCACACCGTCACGGTGACCACCGTTTCGGACACCACGCTCTTCGACCGCATGATCGAGACCTTCTCCAAGAACCAGGATATCCTGCCGGACACCGGTGGAGACGCGCCGCAAATCTACTTCGGCCGTGTCCTGCCTGAGACCGCCTCTCTGGACCCCGCCGGTTATCCCGACGGCTTCCCCCTGACCGTCTATCTGCTGGATGAGAGCGGCCTGGGCCAGAGCAGCTTTGACGGCGGCACCTCCGGGGCGACCACCGGCAACGCGCTCACCCACAGCGAATCCTTCCGGGAATTCACCGTTTATGTCAAGCAAAACGGCACCTTCTCCATCCAGGTCAGTGATACCGCCGGGAACAGCTCCAAACGCACGGTTCGGGCGGACTGGTTCAATACGCCGGTCAGCACGCCCGACGTCCCGGTGGAACTGAGCGTGACCCTGGTCTACCGCGACTCTCAGGGCGTCCCCCTCACCGACATCGGCGACACCACCCAGCTTAAAAAGGATCAGTACGCCTTCGCGCAGGTAGATACCAGCGCGGGCGCGGCGGTGAGCGTCCAGTTCTACCGCGTCACCACCGTCACCACCACAACCGCCTACGAGCTGCGGCAGGAGGAGGGCGGCTGGTACCTGGTGCAGACGCTTACCCGTACCGACGTGGCTGGAAACCCGGTGGAAGAGCCCGTCGTCACCAAGACCGCGGCCTCCGCCGACACCGCGCTGCCCAAGGATACCACCCTCACCGAGACCCAAGGCGTCTGGGTGGATGTGGCGGTCCGGGAGGACGGGCTGTACCCTGTGGAGCAAAACGGCGTCTATAAGGTCGTCAGCACCGGAGCGGACGGCGGCGGCAGCACCCGGCTGTTCGTGATGGACCGGCTGAACAGCGATCTGCCCACCCTCGATCTAACCTATGTCTCCGCCTCGCAGAGCCGGGGCGACGCCATTGGCTACACCGTCTCCAAGGGCAAGACCAGTCAGGCGGGCATTCAGAGCATCCGCGTCAACGGCTGCGACGTCTACACGGCCCCCGGCACCGCCCCCGGCGCCGTCACCGGTTCCTTCCCCATCACCTACGGCGGCACGTACACCTTTGGCGCGCAGGATACGGCGGGCAACGAACAGCGCTCCACCATTCCCGTGCAGATGGCCATCCGCCCGCTGGAGGACGGCTGGCTGACCGTGGATGCCTCCTTTGCCCAGACCCGGGACAACGGCCGCGTCACCGTGGACCCCTCTAAGGTGGTCGGCGGGGTCTACGACCCGGCCCTGTCCAGCGTGGAGCAGAACGCCTATGGCAACGCCTACCAATTTGCCCTGGTGGTGGCCGCCGACAAGTTTGGTCAGGCCGAGCCGGATACGGCGGAGCTGAGCCCCGAGGACGCGGCGGCCGCCAGGGCGGCCTATCACGCCGCCTTCGACACCTATGCCGACGCCCTGACCTGGCAGGACGCCTCCGCGTTCTCCAGCCTGGCCCCGGGGGACTACGTCCTCTATGTCCGGGACAAGGAGGACACCCCTGCCGACTCCGTCCCCGACGATTACCTTATCCGGGCGCTGACCGTGGCGGACGCCGCCGTCTCCTTCACCGCCAGGGCCGCCAACCGGAGCGAGGCCGGCATCCGCACCGTTACCGTCAACGCCTTTGGCGGCAGCGGCCAGTATGAATTCTTCATCATGAAGCGCTCCCACTCCACCGACCTGCTGGACGCCGACGGCATAGCCGCCGCCATCGCCCAGGACGACAGCCTGAACTGGAAGACCAGCGGCACCGGTACCTACATCTACGTCAAACAGGATTACGGCTGGCACCAGGTCGCCGTGCGCGACCTGGAAAACCCGGAAAACCTGTACACGTCCATAGTCCGCCTGCGCCGTCCCAGTTCCCCCGCCGAGGTCGTCCCCACCACCGGGGGACCCTCCCAGGAAGAGCAGGCGGATATCATCCGGCGCAACCAGGAGGAGGACGTCATCCTCACCACCGACGACTGCGTGGTCATTCTCCCGGCCGGCATCCTGACGGAGGGCGACAGCGTCACCGACCTGCTGATCACCCTGCCCGATACCCTGTCCGAGCCCTTGGAGGCCAACGTGGTGCAGTACACCAGCCCGGACGGCGAGACCTCCATCCTGCCCTGGTGCATGCTCTCCGACGGGCGCATGATCTATCTGGCAAACAAGGTGGGGAAATATGAGCTCGTCTACAACGCCAAGTCCTTCACCGACGTGGACGGTCACTGGGCCCTGGAGTTCATCGACTTTGTCACTGCCCGGGAGCTGTTCAACGGTACCGCCGAGGAGCTCTTCTCCGCCGAGATGTCTATGACCCGCGGCATGTTCGTCACAGTGCTGGGCCGGCTGGAGGGCATGGACCCCCAGCGCTACACAGCCCAGAGCTTCGAGGACGTGGCATCCGGCGTCTGGTACGCCCCCTATGTGGAGTGGGCTATCCGGAACGGCGTGATCTCCGGCTACGGCAACGGCAAGTTTGGCCCCAATGATCCCATCACCCGGGAACAGATGGCGGTCATCCTCTACAACTACGCCGGAAGCATCGACCAGAACGTCGGCACGGTGGGCGATCTCTCCGGCTTCTCCGACCAGGAGCAGGTCTCCGGCTGGGCCCGGACACAGATGGCCTGGGCCGTGGGCTGCGGCCTGATCAACGGCAAGTCCGGCGGCGCGCTGGACCCCGCCGGCAGAGCCACCCGCTCGGAGGTCGCCGCCATTCTGGAGCGTTTCGTGGGCTGCGTCCTGACGGGCTATACCGACTCGGACGGCGGTCGGAGCTGATCCCGCGCCGCCCGGCGGCAAAATGCAATTACCTCTCCACAGTCACGGATGGGGCTCCGGCCCCACCCGTGGCTGTTGGAGCTGATCCATCCCAGATTTGGAAAAGGGAGTGAGCCTATCAAACCTGTATCGCTTTTGCTCTGTGCCGCACTGCTGGCGGGCCTGCTGGCCCCGGTCGCCGCCGCTCAGGAGGCCGCTGTGGAGGAGGAGCCCGGCTCCTATGCGGGCTACATTGTCAAGCTCAGCGACGACATACCCCGAATGCGCACACTGAACGCCGACGCGTCCTACGACCGGGAGGGGAACTTCCTAGTGGTGGACACGCTGGAGCAGACCCAGGAGATCCCCGAAGAATACATCGACTACATTGAGCCCAACTACTATGTGGAGCTTTTCTCCACCCAGGACCCCAGCGACCCCTACTACGCGGACTACCAGTGGAGCCTGCAGGAGATCGGCGCCATGAGCGCCTACCGCCAGGGGCTGACCGGCGAGGGGGTGAAGGTAGGCTTCGTTGACTCGGGTATCAACACCGCCCACGTGGACCTGGACGATGCTCGCATCGACGGGGCCAACTTCCACGCGGACGGGCTTTCCTTCGACCAGGACATCTACGGCCACGGCACCTTTGCCGCCGGCATCGTGGCCGCCCAGACCGACAACGGCGTGGGTCTGGCCGGCGTCGCGCCCGGGGCCGATATCCGGGCCTACCGGGTATTCAATCAAAAGACCACCACCATGGACGCGGTGGTGTCGGCCATCTACGCCGCCATTGGCGACGGCTGCGACGTGATCAACCTGAGCCTAGGCACACAGTACCAGTCAAATACCCTTCGCACCGCCATTGAGGCGGCGGAGGCCGCCGGCATCGTACTGGTGGCCGCCGTGGGCAACGACGGGTCCTCCACCCTGCAGTACCCCGCCGCCTATTCCGCCGTCATCGGCGTGGGCTCGGTGGACAGCGGTCTGACCGTCTCCTCCTTCTCCCAGCGCAACCGCTCCGTCTACGTCACCGCCCCCGGCGGCGGCGTGGCTGGCCTGGACCATGAGAGCGCCGACGGCTACAGGCTGGACCTGACCAGCAAGGGCAACATGGGCACCTCCTATGCCGCGCCGGTGGTCGCCGGCATGGCCGCGCTGGCCCTGGGCTACGACCGCGACCTCACCGAGGACGGCTTTCGCTACCTGTTGGAGACCACCTCCACCGACAAGGGTTCCTCGGGCTACGACACCACCTACGGCTACGGCGTGGTGAACATCGACGCCTTTGTATCCGAGCTCCGGCGGGAGTTCACCATCACCTACGAGACCAACGGGGGCGTCCTGCCCGAGAACGCCGTTCAAGCCTATGCGGTCACCGACGACACGCTGACCCTGCCCACTCCCACCCGGCCGGGCTTCCAGTTTACAGGCTGGTACGCCGCCAGCGATCTGAGCGGCGGGCAGGTCTCCGCCATCCCGGCGGGTTCTCTGGGCGATCTGGAGTTCTTCGCCGCCTGGCAGAGCGACCAGACCACCGCGGTGCAGTCCGTGCTGGTAAACGGGCAGACTGCCGTCCCGCAGGCCGACGGCTCCTATCGGGCCTATCTGCCCTACGGTACAGTCCTGGCCGACCTGACCCCCAACAACATCGTGGTCACCCCCCTTGAGGCGGGCAGCGTGGCGGAGCCCGCCGTGACCGAGGATGGCGGCCGGACGTGGACCTTCCAGGTCCATACCTCCGGGGACGCCTCCCACGCCCAGACCTACACCCTGTATCTGGAGGTGGACTCCCTCCATGTGGCCGACGGAAGCGCAGCCCAAAGCGGCTCTGCCGTCCCCGCCTCTCACGACGGCCAGACCCCCGCCATCCCCTACTGTGCCGACGCCGCTGCCTGGTTCCTGGACGGCGAAAGCCAGACCCTGCCCGATGACTTCACCTGTCAGACGGCGGTGGAGGGCGGCTCCGGACTTTTCACACTGGACGGCTCCACCCTCACCTACATCCCCTCCGCCGAGGACGCCGGGCAGGCCGTCACCCTCCGGGTACAGGGCGTCCACGCCGGCCGCGCCACGCTGGACGCGGTCACCATCACCCTGACCGTGGGAGCCCTGCCGGTCAGCCAGTCCAAGGCGCTGACCCCGTCGCTGACCTATGACCGGAACACCGGCGGCGGGGCCGAGCTCTCGCTGGCTCTGTTCGGCAACCAGGTGACCGGCGTGTCGCTGGACGCCGCCGCCCTGACCGACGGACAATACGCCCTGGGTGAGGTCACCACCGACGGCGCCGCTCTGCTCACGCTGGAGGACGCGCCGCTGGCCGCCCTGGAGAACGGCGCCCACACCGTGACCGTCACCTTCGACGCCGGAGCGCCCGCCGCGGTGCCTCTGACCGTCTGCGACAGCACGCCCCTCTATACCGTCACCTTCCGGAGCCAGGGCGCCGTCTTTGACACGCGCAGCGGTGTCTACTCCGGAAGCACCGTCACCCTGCCCCACGCCCCCGTCCGGGAGGACTACGACTTCCAGGGCTGGTATACCCAAGAAAATGGAAAGGGCACCCGTTTTACTACACAAACGCCAGTAACCGACTCGCTGACCCTCTACGCCTACTGGACCGCCGCCGTCCCCAGCGGCGGCGGTGGAGGTGGAGGTGGCGGTGGCGGTGGAGGCGGCTCCGTGGCGGTCCCGGCGGAGACCGTCACCGCCGCCCAAACCAGCGCCAACACCATCACCGAAGCGGACGGTGTCACCACCCTGACCCTGCTGGAGGAGGCCGCCACTTCCGTGGAATCGGAAACCCTGGTCCGGGAAAACGCCGTCCACACCGTGGTCCTCACCGGCCGGGGCGTCACCGTCACGGTACCTGCCGGCACCCTGCCGGAGGGCTTTGACGTCAACCGCCTGCTGCCCGACCGGCGCGCCTTCACCGGCGCTCCCGGCGAGGTGCTGGCCTATGTGGACGAAAACGGCGGACTGCACCCCCTGCCCTGGGTGGTGGTGGGGGCGGACGAGCTCATCTTCACTACCGGAATCGCCGCCGATTACCGCATCGTGAATGCGAAGGGTATCTTTGACGACGTGATGGCGGACGACTGGTACGCCGACAGCGTGGCCTTTGTCACTGCCCGAGGCTTGTTCTCCGGCACCGACGAGGCCGTCTTCTCACCCGACGCCCCTATGACCCGCGGGATGCTGATGACCGTACTGGCCCGGCTGGACGGGGCGGACACGGCGGGCGGCTCCCCGTGGTACAAGCCGGGGATGGACTGGGCGGTGACGCGCGGCATCAGTGACGGCTCCGCCCCGGGAGCCCCCATTACCCGAGAGCAGTTGGCCGCCATGCTCTGGCGCTACGCCGGAAATCCCGTCTCTCAGGGCAGTCTGGACGGCTTTACTGACGCCGGGAAGGTGAGCGCCTATGCCGCAGAGGCCCTGCGCTGGGTCGTAGGTGCAGGCCTGATCACCGGCACGGATGCCGGGGCGCTGAATCCCCAGGGCGAGGCTAGCCGGGCTGAGGTCTCGGCTATGCTCACCCGGTTCATCATGGTTAAGGCAGAATAATTTGTTTGCTTTTATATTTTGCACTAAAAAGTAGGAATATGAAAAACGGTAAAAAATCTTGCAGGCTAGGTGCTTGAACAATTCTCGAACAAGCTCTAAATGTAATTAAAAAAGATAGGGTCCGTGGAAAACAGATGTTTTCCACGGACCCTATCTTTTTCGAGGGATGCATTGTTCATCAATGGGTAAGAGATGGGTCTTACATTTTAGTACAGGTTTGGTACAATGAAAAAGGATAATTTTTAACTAAAATAGGAAAAATGGACGGGAGATGTCAGAATGGAGTATCTGGCGCATACCGGCGGAGCGCGGGTCCAAACGCTGCTGGAGCATCTGGAGGGCACGGCGGAGCTGGCGGAGCAATTCGGCGCTGCCTTTGGTTCCGGCGACTTTGCCAGAATGACCGCTCTGGCCCACGACCTGGGCAAGTATTCCAGCGCCTTTCAGCGCAGGCTGCGGGGCGACCTTGGCCGTGTGGACCACTCCACCTTCGGCGCCTAGGCGGTCCGGACGGTAGGCGGACTGATTCCGGCCTACTGTGTGGCGGGGCACCACGGCGGCCTGCCGGACGGCGGGGGAACTGCCGATACCGGGGATGAGCCAACACTGTACGGGCGCCTGTGGCGCAAAGGACTCCCCGACTGCGGAGCCTATCAAAATGAAATAACACTGTCGACCGCGAAACCACCTGAGATCCGGCCTCAGGGTGGATTTTCTGCGGCCTTTTTCATTCGAATGCTGTTTTCATGTCTGGTGGACGCGGACTATTTAGACACCGAGGCATTTATGTCGGCGGGCGGGGTGCGGCGTGGCGGATATGAGCCCATAGCGGTACTGCGGGAGCGCCTCAAGGCGCATACCGCGGGCTTTTTTCCGCCGCGCAATCCCCTGAATGCCAAAAGGTGCGTGATCCTGCGCACCTGTGAAGCCGCAGGGGCATGGGGGCGGGGGCTCTATACCCTCACTGTGCCCACCGGCGGGGGAAAGACGCTGGCCTCTCTGGCCTTCGCTCTGGAGCATGCGGTACGGCACGGTATGGAACGGGTGACTTATGTCATCCCATACAGCAGCATCATCGAGCAGACCGCGGAGGTGTTTCGGGAGGTTTTGGGGGACGGGAATGTCCTGGAGCACCACAGCGGCTACGAGTATGACGACTCCGGGGAGGGGGGCGACCCCAGGCGGCTGGCTGCGGAGAACTGGGACGTCCCCGTGGTGGTCACCACCAACGTCCAGTTTTTCCAGTCCCTTTTTGCCAGCAAGCCCTCCCGCTGCCGGAAGATTCACAGCATTGCCAACAGTGTGATCATCTTCGACGAGGCGCAGATGCTGCCTCAGCCCTATTTGCGCCCCTGCGTGCGGGCAATCGCGGAGCTTGTCCGATCCTACCGGTCTACCTGCGTGCTGTGTACCGCGACCCAGCCCAATCTGGGACCGCTGCTGCCGGAGGGGATGGACGCGCAGGAATTGTGCCCGGATACGGAGGCGCTCTACGAATTTTTCCGCCGGGTCCGATATGAGCAGCTGGGACAGCTCTCCGACGAGGCGCTGGCCCGGCTGCTGCAAAGCCACAACCAGGTGCTGTGTGTGGTCTCCACCCGCAAGCAGGCCCAGACGGTGTTCCGCCTGTTGGAGGGGGAGGGCTGCTTCCACCTCTCCATCCTGCTGTATCCGGAACATCGGGGCCGGGTGCTGTCTCAAATCCAGGAGCGGCTCCGGCAGAGCCTCCCCTGCCGGGTGGTCTCTACCTCTCTGGTGGAGGCGGGAGTGGATCTGGACTTCCCGACGGTGTACCGGGCGGAGGCGGGGCTGGACAGCGTGATCCAGGCCGGCGGCCGCTGCAACCGAGAGGGGCGGCGTTCTCCGGAGGAGAGCGTGGTATATCTCTTTCGGCCGGATGGAGCGTATCGCCTGCCCGTCTCCCTGCGGCTTCCGGTGGAAGCGGCCACTATGGCGACCCAAACCGGAGAGGACCCATCTGCGCCGGCGACCATTGCCGCCTATTTCACCACCCTGCACAGCCTCAGGGGCGACGCGTTGGACAGCAAGCGGGTGGTGGAACGCTTTGAGGCGGGACTGCCCAGCATGAGTTTCCCCTTTGCCTCCGTGGCGGAGGACTTCCGGCTCATCGAGGAGGATACCCGCAGCGTGCTGATCCCCAACGGCCGGGGCAGAGAACTGGCGGAGCGGCTGCGGCAGGGAGAGCGGTCCCGCGCCCTCCTCCGGGCGGCCGGGCGATTTTGTGTGAGCCTTTACCCGCAGCACTTTGAAGAGCTGGACCGGGCGGGCGCGCTGGAGGCGCTGGACGGGGGAGTGTACCTCCTGACGGACCCGAACTTGTATGCGGGGGATACCGGTCTGGCGCCGGAGGCGGAGGAGGGAAGGGGATTTTTTGCATGAGACGATCAGAAAACAGAAAGGAGTGATCCCATGGGCTATGGCGTCAAGGTGGAGGTGTGGGGGGACTACGCCCTCTTTACCCGACCGGAGATGAAAGTGGAACGGGTCAGCTATGATGTAATGACGCCGTCGGCGGCCCGAGGCCTCATTGAGGCGGTGTTCTGGCATCCTGGGCTGAAGCGGTGGATCGACAAAATCCATGTGCTCGCGCCCATTCGATTCACCAATGTCCGCCGCAACGAGGTGAAGGCGAAGGTCCTCGGCAGCAACGTTAAGGCGGCCATCGGCGGCGGGGATGCGCCGCTGTACATCAGCACGGTCCAGAACATCCAGCAGAGGGCCTCCCTGGTGCTGCGGGATGTGCGCTATGTGATCGAGGCACATTTCAAGATGACGGATCGGGCGGCGCCCGGAGACAACGAGGGCAAATTTAAGGACACCATCCGCCGGAGACTGGAGCACGGACAGTGCTATCACCAGCCCTATTTCGGTACCCGGGAGTTTCCGGCCCGCTTCCGCCCCTGGGAAGGGGAGGCGATCCCCGCCATTGACGAGACCCGGGACCTGGGCTATATGCTCTATGATATGGACTACTCAGTCCCCGGCGAGATCGTCCCCCTGTTTTTCCGGGCCTCCCTCGAACGGGGCGTGCTGGACCTGACGGACTGTGAGGTGCGCCGATGATCCTGCAGGCGCTGGTGAACTATTACGAACAGCTGGCCCTGCGGGGCGAGATCTCCAAGCCCGGGTGGCAGGAGGCAAAGGTGTCCTTCGCGTTGAATCTCTCCGGAGACGGAGGCCTCCTGAATGTGCTGCCGCTGAAAACAGAGGACCGGCAGGGAAAGAGGACCGTGGAGCGCCTGCCGAAGATACAGGTGCCGGTACAGGAGAAAAAGGCCTCGGGTATTGCGTCCAATTTCCTCTGTGAGAATGCCGCCTATCTGCTGGGTCTGGACGCCAAGGGGAAGCCGGAGCGGACGAAAAAGTGCTTTGCGGCCTGCCGGGAGCGCCATCTTGCGCTGCTGGATGGGGTGGACGGACCGGTGATGCAGTGCTTGGTGACGGGGGAGCGCGCCCCTGTGGCCCGGCTCCACGCCGCCGTCAAGGGGGTGCCGGGAGCGCAGCCCACAGGGGCCTCCATTGTGTCCTTTAACGCTCCGGCCTATGAGTCTTACGGCCACGATGATGAACAGGGGCTCAACGCCCCGGTGAGTGAGTACGCCGCCTTTGCCTACACCACGGCGCTCAACCGCCTGCTGGGGGACCGGGACCACCGGCTGCTGCTGGGGGACGCCGTGGTGGTGTTCTGGGCCGAGGACGCCGATCCGGTCTACACGGATATCTTTGCCCTGTCCATGGACCCCCAGGAGGAGGGGCAGAAGACACTGCGGGATATCCTTACCAAGCTGTCGGACAGGCGGCCGGTGGCGGAGGGTGTGGATGTAAAAGTCCCTTTCTATGTGCTGGGGCTCTCCCACAACGCCGCGCGGCTGTCCATTCGTTTTTTCCTCCGGGACAGCTTCGGGGGATTTCTGGAAAATATCCGTCGGCACTATGAACGGCTGGAGATCGTGAAGGCCGGTTTCGAGCCGGAGTACCTCTCGCCCTACTGGATGCTGCGCGAGACGGTGCATTCCGCTTCCAGCGACAAGGTGCCCTCCCCCGTCATGGCCGGAGCGGTGCTCCGCGCCGTTCTCACCGGAGCGCCTTACCCCGCGGCCCTCTATGTCAACACCATGCTCCGGGTCCGGGCCGAGCGCAGTGTGATCCGGGGAAAGGCGGCGATCCTGAAGGCATGTCTTCTGACCAGGCCCCACAACGACAGCTACAAGGAGGTTTTGACCGTGGCATTGAACGAGCAATCGGACTATACGCCCTATGTGTTGGGGCGCGTATTCTCCCTTCTGGAGAACATTCAGGAGAGCACCGGCGGCGCCACTACCGTGAAGGACCGCTATTTCAACTCCGCCTGTGCCACACCGGGCACGGTGTTTCCCCTTCTGCTGCGGCTGAAGAACAGCCATATGCGGGTACTCAAACGGGAAAAAGCGGGGCTGGCCGTCACCCTGGAGAGGGAACTGGGCGGGCTCCTGAATCAAATAGACGAATTTCCCAAGCGCCTCTCCCTGGAGGAGCAGGGGACATTTCTCCTCGGCTACTATCACCAGACCCAGAAACGCTATGAGAAAAAGGAGGACAAATCTCATGTCTGAGCCCATTCGAAACCGCTATGAATTCGTATTCCTCTTCGATGTGGAGAACGGAAATCCCAACGGCGACCCCGACGCCGGAAACATGCCCCGGATGGACCCGGAGACAGGCTATGGCATCGTCACCGACGTGTGTCTCAAGAGGAAGATCCGCAACTATGTGGAGATGGTCCGGGAGGACGACCTGCATTACGGCATCTATATCCGGGAGAACGTACCCCTGAACCGCAGCGACAGAGCGGCGCTGGAGGCGTTGGGCGTGGAGGAGAAGGCCATCAATGAGGCGAAAAAGGCGGACCCGGAGTTGGACGGAAAGATCCGGGATTTCATGTGCAAACACTTTTTTGACATACGTACCTTCGGCGCCGTGATGACCACCTTTGTGAAGGCGGCGCTCAACTGCGGCCAGATCCGGGGGCCGGTGCAGCTCGGCTTTGCCCGCAGCATCGACCCCGTCGTTCCCCAAGAGCTGACCATCACCCGGGTAGCCATTGCCACCGAGGCCGATGCGGAGAAAAAGAGCACGGAGATGGGGCGCAAATATGTGATCCCTTATGGGCTCTATCGCTGTGAGGGCTATGTCTCCGCCAATCTGGCCCGGAAGACCACCGGCTTTTCTGAGGCGGACCTGGAGCTGCTGTGGCAGGCTATTGCCAATATGTGCGAGTCGGATCACTCCGCCGCCCGCGGAAAGATGGCGGTCCGGGAGCTCATCGTGTTCAAGCACGACAGCGAATTCGGCAATGCCCCCGCATACAGGCTCTTTGAGGCGGTGAAGGTCGAGCGGAAAGACCCGGACACGCCGGCCCGATGCTATGGAGACTACACGGCCTGCCTGGATGAGGCGGCCCTTCCCGCTGGCGTTACCGCCACGCGCATGATATGAGCTCCTATGCCGAGGAGGAGTACCTCCCTATCTCCGGCATCCAGCATTTTGCGTTTTGCCGCCGGCAATGGGCCCTGATCTATCTGGAACAGCAGTGGACGGAAAACCTGCGGACCGTGGAAGGGGAGCTCCTGCACCAGCGGCCCCACGATGAGAGCAGAGCGGAAAAGCGGGGCGGTCTGCTGACGCTGCGGGGGATGCGCGTGTCCTCCGCCGCCTTGGGGGTCGCCGGAACATGCGACGTGGTGGAATTTCTGGCCGACAAGGACGGCGCGGCGCTGTTTGGCCGGGAGGGAAAGTGGCGGCCTTACCTCGTAGAGTATAAACGGGGCAGGTCCAAGGAGAGCGATGCGGACCGGCTCCAGCTCTGCTGTCAGGCCATGTGCCTGGAAGAAATGCTGGCTGCAGCGATTCCGGAGGGGAGCCTGTTTTATGGCGAGCCCAGGCGGCGGGAACGGGTGGCGCTGACAGCGGAGCTACGCGGACAGGTCCGCGAGATGGCCCGTGAGATGCACGAGTACGCCCGCCGGGGGCACACGCCGCGGGTCAAGACAGGCCCCTCCTGCCGGGCGTGTTCTCTGCAAGAGCTGTGCCTGCCCAGGCTGTACAGAGGGAGCTCGGCGGTGGAATATCTCCGGCGCGGACTGGAGGAGACGGCATGAGGCATTTGCTCAACACGCTGTTCGTCCTGACGGAGGAGAGCTACTTGTCTCTGGACGGAGAAAATGTGGTGGTACTGGACGGCGAGCAGACGCTGGGACGGTTTCTCCTCCATACGCTGGAGGGCATCCTGTATTTTGGCTACAAAGGGGCCAGCCACGCGCTGATGGGAGCCTGTGCCAGGGGCGGGATCGGGTTGTGCTTTATGACGTCCAGGGGACGTTTTCTGGCGCGGACCTGTGGGGAGAGCAGAGGCAACGTGCTGTTGCGAAAGACACAGTGCCGCCTCTCGGACAACGAGGCGGAGAGCTGTCTCATTGCGCGGGATTTCATCGCGGGCAAGCTGCACAATGCCCGATGGGTCCTGGAACGGGCCACCCGGGACCACGCCCTGCGTGTGGATACGGACAGGCTGAAGGGGGTCAGCACGGAGCTGGCCTCCGCAGCCAGGCGGGCGGCCGGGATTACATGCCTGGAGGAGCTTCGGGGCGTGGAGGGAGAAGGGGCCGCGCGCTATTTCAGCGTCTTTGACGAGTTGATCCTGCAAAATAAGGAGGCGTTCTTTTTTCAGGCCCGTTCCCGGCGGCCTCCCCTGGACAACGTGAACGCACTGCTCTCATTTGTCTATACCATCCTGACAAACGACTGCGCCTCGGCGCTGGAAGCCGTCGGGCTAGATCCCTACATGGGCTTTCTGCACCGCGACCGACCGGGGCGGAAGTCCTTGGCGCTGGATCTGATGGAGGAGTTGCGGCCTGCCTTTGCAGACCGTTTTGTCCTCTCCTGTATCAACAACCGAATCGTCCAGCCCGAGCACTTTGCACGTCAGGAAACAGGGGCGGTCTTCCTGACAGACGTGGGACGCCGGGCCTTCTTGGCGGCCTATCAGACGCGGAAGAAGGAGCAGATCACCCGTCCCTTTTTGGGGGAAAAGCTGCCTTGGGGGTTGGTCCCCTATGTGCAGGCCCTGCTGCTGGCCCGTTGTCTGCGCGGGGATCTGGATGGGTATCCGCCGTTCCTGTGGAAGTGAGGATACTATGCTGGTGCTGATCACATATGACGTGAATACGGAGGATGCCGCCGGAAGAAGGCGGTTGCGGTGGGTAGCGAGACAATGTGTGAATTATGGGCAGCGGGTACAGAACTCCGTGTTTGAGTGCGTCCTGGACGCGGCCCAATACCGCCAGGTACAGGCAAAGCTGATACAGATTGCCGATCTGGAGCGGGACAGCCTGCGGTTTTATATGCTGGGCAACAACTACAAAAGCAAGGTGGAGCACTTTGAAATAAAACCGTCCTATGAGGCGGAGGGGGTACTTATGGTGTAGTGCGAGGACGGAGCGTGCAGCCAATTGCAGAGACGTTCGCACCTGCAAAAGTGCAGTGGAGAAAAGAAATTGCAAATGTATGGGCCGCACGAGGGAGAGAAAGTTGAAATTTGTGTGCAAGATCGCCAAAATAGATAGGGGAAGTTTGTGCGATTTTACTGTCGCCCCCCACGCGGGGGCGTGGGTTGAAATTGGTTCTGACCTTCTGATTTCCGCAGTAACTCAAAGTCGCCCCCCACGCGGGGGCGTGGGTTGAAATGTGGAGATCCTGGAGCTATGCCTGGAGGCTGCTGGTCGCCCCCCACGCGGGGGCGTGGGTTGAAATCGTCTGGAGGGAGACCGGGCCCTCTACGAGGCGGCGTCGCCCCCCCACGCGGGGGTTGTGTTGCACACCAAAATGTGGTACGCTGGACAAGAAAAAATACCAGCAGTGAGGAGGAGCCCCAACGATGAGTTTTACCCTTCCTGTCTATCAGCCCCCTGATTTTGCCGCACTTGGTCTGGGGGACGCCCCCGATGTAAAGCTGGTCCCTGCGGAGCGGGACGGCGTGGTACCGGAGCAGTATCACGCCACCACCATGTTCCCCGAGTATTTCCGCCTGAACGGGCGGTGGGTGTTGGCCGAGGAGAGCCGCATGGACTGCGTGGCGGTATGCAGGGATGGGGCCGTCTCCATTGTGGAGTTCCGCAATGTGAAGAAGGGAGATCCGGTTGCCGTGGGCCGCACGGAGGATGGCGGTGAGGGAATTTATGTCCACACCGGCGGCTTTGGAGAGGAGGGCGGCGGTGGGGAGACCTTCTCCTTCCGGCAGGGACGCTCCAGGGAGACCGCTTACTCCATGGACTATGACTCCATTTACGAGCTTTTAAAGTATGAGCGCGACCATGGGAACATCATCTGGGTCATGGGCCCGGCCTGCGCTTTTGATGCGGATGCCCGTTCGGCGTTCGCCGCTCTGGTGCGGGAGGGCTTTGTGGATGGCATCCTAGCGGGTAACGCCCTGGCCACCCACGACCTGGAGGCGGGCTACCGGGGTACCGCCCTGGGGCAGGACGTATATACCCAGAGGTCCGTCCCCAATGGGCATTATAATCATATCGACACCATCAACGAGGTCCGCAGGCTGGGGTCCGTTCAGGCTTTTGTGGATTCGGGCGAGGTAAGGGACGGCATCCTCTACGAGTGTGTAAAAAAGTCCGTTCCTTTTGTTTTGGTGGGGTCCGTCCGGGATGACGGCCCGCTGCCCGAAGTATATGGAAATGTGTACGAGGGGCAGAACGCCATGCGGGACCTGGTGCGGAAAGCCACCACGATCATCTGTATGGCGTCGACTCTGCATACGGTGGCCACGGGAAATATGACCCCTTGTTATCGGGTGGTGAACGGTTCGGTGCGGCCCCTCTATTTTTACTCAGTGGATATCTCGGAGTTCGCCGTCAATAAGCTGCGGGACCGGGGCAGCCTGTCGGTCAAGACCATTGTCACAAACGTCCAGGATTTTATCGTCAACGTGCGGAAAGGCGTCTGCGGAGACGCATAAAAAATAGGTGGAAAGGGCGTTTCGAATGAATTATTCGCCCGGTAAAACGAGCGGGAGCCGCCCGACCGTTACGGTCGGGCGGCTCCCGCCTCTCTTGCCTTTTCATTTGCCCCAGCGCCCTTTTTCAGGTTCGCGGCAGGCCCGCTCGGATCAGCATTGCCAAAAGCCCCGAACGCACGTGGCGTCCGGGGCTCAGCTTTTGTCCCGCATGGCCTCGCCGGCGGTCCCGGAAGCGGCCTGATCCCGTTCCATGGTCTCGTCTATCGCCCGGTTGATAAAGCCGTTCACAGACTCCCTGCGGGACTCTGCATGGGCCTTGATAATTTCTTCCTTTCCCTTTTGCGTTGTGAGGTTTATGCGATCAACGTTCTCTTTCTGTCGATGGTTTTTATATTCGGTCTTTCCTGCCATGCTTTCCTCCTTCCTGAGGCGATATTGAAATATGGATACTTTCTCCCTTATGTCCCTAGTATAACGCAAAATGCAATCGTGCGCACGATAATGTATTATAATATCAGAAAAAGGGAGCGCGTCAAGGCGCAGCGCAGGCAAAAAGGCGGGAACCCCCTAGCCGTTGCGGCCGGACGGCTCCCGCCCGTTCTTTTCCGTATGGGTTCCCCGGAGGCGCTTTGCCTGGCTTGCCTGCATTGCCGGTTTCACTTGAGAGGGGGGAAGATCTGATGGAATTTAACGCGATATTCGGCCTCACGGCAACCAGGAGTTGCTTGCATCGCCTGCGTTCCGGTGGTAAGCTCTCTATAAAAGGAGGGAAAACCTATGGAGACGAAGAACGCGATATTGGAGCTGCGCAGACATGCGGGGCTGTCCCAAGATGCATTTGCCGAAAGGTTGCTGGTCACAAGACAGGCCGTGTCCAAGTGGGAAAGTGGAGACACCGTCCCCAGTACGGACACGTTACGGCGGATCGCGGAGCTCTTTCATGTGTCTGTAGACTACCTTCTGGGGCGTCCGGCAGCACTTTGCCAGAGCTGCGGCATGTCCTTGGTGATGGACAGCGATAAAGGGACCCGGAAGGATGGGAGCAGATCGGAAGAGTACTGCGCCTTCTGCTTCCAGCACGGGGCGTTCACCCAGGACCTCACCATGGAAGAACTGATCGAACACAATCTGCAGGATCTGAGCGAGTGGAACCAGGTGGTTGGACTACAGCTCACGGAACAGGAGGCAAGGGCGCAGCTTATGGAGTTTCTGCCGACGCTGAAGCGGTGGAAGGCGTAGCCGGCGCAGCCGTGCCCGGCCGGCGGGAAACCGCCGGCCGGGCCGCGCCGCCACGGAGCTCCTTTTCAAAACAGATCAGGTTCTCCCGGGCAAAGCCTTCGAAAAAGAATTCCGCCGATCCGGCCAGCCGGTAGCCCAATTTGGGATAAAAGGCAGCGGCAGGGGCATTGCCCTCATAGGTGTCAAGGCGGATGACCCGACAGCCCTGACCGGTGGCCAGGCCCTCAGCAAAGGCCACGAATCGGCGGCCCCGGCCGCCGCCCGCGCACTCGGGACGGATGCAAAGGGTGTGGATGACCAGGACCTGTTTGGGCTTTGCCTGGGTTGTCCAGGAAATGGAGCCGTACTCGGGCGGCTGGACATGGTTGAGGTTGGCGCAGCCCAGAATGTGGCCGTTGACCTCGTCCACATAGAGGGTGCCGTCCGCCAGAGCTCTCTCGGCGGTGGCACGGCAGGGGTAGACGCCGCGCTGCCAGTTGGTCCAATGGCAGCCGGTCTGCTCTTCCCGGTCCAGTACGGCTTCATAGACGGCGGCGACCCCGTCCAGGTCGGCGGCGGTGGCTTTGCGAATCATCATCGGTTTCCTCATTTCTTCCTGTGTGACGAAAAAGACGCCGATCCCCGCTGGAACTTCCGCCTCAACCGGCGCCAGAAAGTATCGGGCTCGTAGCCCTTGGCGGTCCGGAAGGCGCGCTCAGCCTCCTTCGCCCGCTTGAGGGCCTTTTTCTCATCCCGGCCTGTCCCTACATAGAGGGGAAGATTTGTGTTCATCCTGGCCTGCTGCATTGCGGAGGGGTCCAGCATACGAACTCCTTTCTCCATAAAAGCCAATACTCTCATAAAAGGAATCGATTCGGGAAAGGCGTTTGTGACAGGGAGGCGATTGTTTTTTCCCTGTTCTTCCAGTATAATGGAGCCAAACTGGAAAAGCAAGGAGTTTTGGCATGGCAAAGACGCTGGTGCTGGCGGAAAAGCCGTCGGTAGGAAAGGAGCTCGCCCGCGTACTGGGATGCAGGCGTGGGGGAGAGGGCTGTCTGGAGGGGGAACGGTATATCGTGACCTGGGCCCTGGGCCACTTGGTGGAGCTGGCCCCTCCGGAGGCCTACGACAAGGCCTGGGAGAAATGGGACCTGCTGACCCTGCCCATGTTGCCGGAGCACATGAAGACCGCGGTTATCAAGGAGACCGGGCGGCAGTTCCGCGCGGTCCAAGCCCTGATGCGCCGGGGGGACGTGCAGGAACTGGTCATCGCCACCGATGCCGGCCGGGAGGGGGAACTGGTGGCCCGGTGGATCATGGAGAAAGCGGGATGGAACAAGCCCGCCAAGCGGCTGTGGATATCCTCCCAGACCGACAAGGCCATCCGGGACGGCTTTTCCCATCTGCGCCCTGCGGGAGAATATGACGATCTTTTCCACTCGGCCCGCGCCCGCAGCGAGGCCGACTGGCTGGTGGGGCTCAACGTCACTCGGGCGCTCACCTGTAAGCACGGGGCCCAGCTCTCCGCCGGGCGCGTCCAGACCCCTACCCTGGCCCTGATTGTGGACCGGGAGGAGGAGATCAGGCGCTTTGTCCCGCAGGAGTATTTCACCGTGCAGGCGAAGTGCCGGGGGTTCACGGCCACCTGGCGGGACCGGAACGGACAGACCAGGACCTTCGACCGGGAACGGGCGGAGCACCTCTGCGCCGCCCTCCAGGGAAAGCATGGCGTGCTCAGCGAGGTGAAGCGGACCCTCCGGCAGGCGCCGCCCCCGGCGGCCTATGACCTTACGGAGCTGCAGCGGGACGCCAACCGGAAATACGCCTACTCCGCCAAGGAGACCCTCTCGCTGATGCAGTCCCTGTATGAGCGGCACAAGCTGCTCACCTATCCCCGCACCGACTCCCGGTATATCTCCGACGATGTGGTGAGCACACTTCCCGAGCGGCTCAAGAGCGTCATGGTGGACGAATATCGGGACCTGGCCCGGGCCATCCTCATGAAGCGGCCGCTTCAGACCAGGTTCCTGGTCGACAACGCCAGGGTCACTGATCACCACGCCATCCTCCCCACCGAGGAGCAGCCGGAGCTCTTCCGTCTGTCCGGTCCGGAGCGGAACATCTATGATCTGGTGGTCCGGCGATTTTTGGCGGTGCTCCTGCCTCCCTGCGAATATGAGGAGACCAGGCTCACCCTCACGGTGGGCGGCGAGACCTTTACGGCCAGAGGAAAAATTATGAAGGAGCCGGGGTGGCGCGCGGCCTACGTCCTCTTCCTCCTGGAAGAGGACGAGGAGGAAGAGGGGGAGGAGCGGGAGCAATCCCTGCCTCCCCTGCGGCAGGGAGACTCTGTGGAGGTGCTCTCCGCAAGGGTGAGCACGGGCAAGACCGCACCTCCCAAGCGCTACACGGAGGCCACGCTGCTCACGGCCATGGAGCACCCGCCCACCCAGGGTATGGATCGGGCCCAGGGAAAGATCCTGGAAGAGACCGGCGGCCTGGGGACGCCCGCCACCCGGGCGGACATCATCGAGAAGCTTTTTTCTGCGTTCTATATCGAGCGCCGGGGCAGGGAGCTGGTCCCCACCTCCAAGGGGCGTCAGGTGGTGGAGCTGGCGCCGGCGGACCTCCGCTCCGCCCAGCTCACCGCCCGGTGGGAGAAGCGGCTGGGGGACATCGCGCGGGGCCTGGAGCGGGAGAGCGCCTTTGTAAGCGAAATGCGCGGGTATGCATCCCGGCTGGTGGGAGAGGTGAAGACAAGCGACGCCGTCTACCGCCACGACAACGTAACCCGGGAGAAGTGCCCGGACTGCGGCAAGTTCCTTCTGGCCGTCCAGGGCAAGCGGGGAAAGATGCTGGTGTGTCCGGACCGGGAGTGCGGCTACCGGCGGAGTGTCACCCGGACCACCAATGCCCGCTGCCCCAACTGCCACAAAAAGATGGAGCTTCGGGGCGAAGGGGAAAAGCAGCTCTTCGCCTGTGTGTGCGGTTATCGGGAACGGCTCTCCGACTTTAAGAAGCGGCATGCGCACAGCGCCGCGGGAAAGCGGGACGTACAGCGATTCCTACAGAATCAGCGGGAGGAGAAGGGGACCTCCGCCATGGCGGAGCAGCTCAAAAAGTGGCTGGAGCAGCAGGAAAAATGAAAAAATGGGAGACCGGCGCGCCGGTCTCCCATTTTATCTTTGGCCGTGGCGGAGGAATGCCTGCACCAGCACACGGCGGGCTTCGTCCTTCGTTGAAAACACCGGACATCTGCCGGTCAGATAGTCGATCGCCATCCGGTAGTCCTCCAGGCCGAAGGGCTCGTTGGGCAGCGCCAGAATGGTCTCGACCTGTTCCGGTGTTATGGAGATGTAGTGCAGGTCGGACAGATAGGCACAGCCCAACTGTTCCGTCAAGTAGTCCAGAAAATCCATTCCGCGCTCAGGCCTCCCCAGAGAGATATCTCACCACCAGCGGGCAGATAGGCTTAGTATAGCATGGGAGGAAAAGAAAAACAACACTGATCGCTCTACTTTTATGACAAGCTGTCTGTATCTTGAGCCGGGTCATCGATAGAATAAAAATGGGTGATGAACATGTCGGTAGACTACGCTGCGATTGGACAGCGGATCAAAGGGCGGCGGCGGGAACAGAAGCGGACCCAGGAGTGGCTGGCCGAACAGCTCCAGGTTTCCGTGGGCTACATCAGCCAGATCGAGCGCGGGGTCACAAAGGTGAATCTGGACACCCTGTCGGAGATCGGCGCCAGTCTGGGTTGTGATCTGGGAGAGCTGGTCACCGGCGTTGCCGCCAGCTCGCCGCTTTACCTGGACCGGGAGGTGGCCCAGACGCTGCAAAAAATGAATGCCCGCCAAAAAAGCATGCTCATGGAGATGGCGGACCTGATTTTGAACTATTGAAGAGGGCCATGGCACATGAGAAAACGCCCCCGCGCGCCTGCATCGGTGCGCGGGGGCGTTTTTATCGCGGCCTCAGCCGCGCTTTGCCAGCAGCTTGTGCTTGATGTCCCACAGCTTTTGGGAGAGGTCCACATAGTAATTGTGTGGGTTTTCAAACCGCTTGACCTCGTCCCAGAGGGTGTCGATCTGTCCGGTGCACCAGGTGCGCATTTCCTCGATGCTGGGCTGACGATAGACCAGCTCGCCGCTCTGGAAGATGGGCACCAGTAGCTCTCGTACGGTGAAATCCGTAATGGTCTTGCGCTTCCAGGTGGCTTCCGGATCAAAGAGCTCCAGCGGCTGCGCGGGGTCCACCACCTCGTCGTGGACACAGATGAGGTCGGCGATGGCTTTGCCAGTATCGTTTTCAAAGAGACGGTAGACCTTTTTAAAGTGGGGATTTGTGATCTTGGCCGGGTTTTCGCTGATCTTGATCCGGGGGAGGATGGTACCGTCCTTCGACTCGATGGCGGAGAGCTTATAGACCCCGCCGAAGACCGGCTCGGACTTGGAGGTAATGAGCCGCTCGCCCACACCGAAGGAATCGATTTGGGCGCCCTGGAGCAGAAGGTCCCGAATGATATACTCGTCCAGGGAATTGGAAGCCACGATCTTGCAGCTTTTAAGTCCGGCGGCGTCCAGCATCCGGCGGGCCTTCTTGGACAAGTAGGTGAGATCGCCGGAGTCCAGACGGATGGCGAAATCGTGGATGCCCTGGGGCAGCAGCACCTCCTGAAAGGCGCGGATGGCGTTGGGAACGCCGGACTTGAGGACGTTATAGGTGTCCACCAGCAGAGTGGCGGAGTGGGGGTAGAGCTCACAGTAGGTCTTGAAGGCGGTGTACTCGTCGGGGAACATCTGGACCCAGGAGTGAGCCATCGTGCCGCCGGCAGGGGTGCCGTATACCCGGTCAGCCAGCGTGCAGGCGGTGCCGGCACACCCGGCGATATAGGAGGCGCGGGCCCCCAGCACCGCGGCGTCGGCCCCCTGGGCCCGGCGGGAGCCAAACTCGGAGACGGGGCGGCCCTGGGCCGCCCGCACGATGCGGTTGGACTTGGTGGCGATGAGAGACTGATGGTTGAGGATCAGCAGTACATAGGTCTCGATAAACTGGGCTTGAATGGCCGGGGCCCGGACGGTGAGGATGGGCTCCCCGGGGAAGATGGGCGTGCCCTCGGGGACCGCCCAGATGTCACCGGTGAACTGAAAATGCAGCAGATACTGCAAAAACGCTTCGGAAAAGACGCCCTTTCCGCGCAGAAAATCCACATCATCGGGAGAAAAGCGCAGATCCTGAATGTAGTCGATGATCTGCTCCAGGCCTGCGGCGATGGCAAAGCCGCCGCCGTCCGGTACGTCCCGGAAGAAGACGTCGAAGTAGCAGATCTGCTGGTCCATTCCGGTTTGGAAGTAGCCGTTGCCCATGGTGAGCTCGTAAAAGTCGCAGAGAAGGGTATAGTTGTCGGTGTGTCCCATGATAGATGATTCACCTTTCCTGGCCCGTGGCGGCAGTTCCGGCATGTCCAGGGCCTTTTCGTAAGCGCGGAGACGGCGGAACGCCCGGCGGGAAGCGCCGGACGCCCTGGGTCCCGTGCATGTGGCTTGTCCACCCAACTATTATATGCGCTACCTGTAAAAAATGCAAGAAGGAGCTGTCAAGACAGGGCACCCGCGCGCCGGGTGGCTGAGAAAAGGGACAGAGCCGGTCACAAATCCTGCCTGCTCTGCGTTATAAAGAGTGAAGACCGGTTTTCACAACAGAGCACGGAGCAATTGATCCGGAGAACAGGGGAGAAGGGGGGCGGGCCCATGGAGAAGGCAAATCTGGAGCAGCGATTTCCCTGCGGGGGAGAGGAGGGCCTCAAGAAAGGACGGGAACGAAGTGGACACGCTGTTCAGCGGCCTCAGCGACAGGGGGAGGGCGTATTTACGATTTCCTTTGTGGCCCGAAACGCAGATGGCGGGAGAGTCTTCTTCGATACGGATCAGATCACCTCCGTCACCGTTGGAGACCTCACCATCCCGTTTGCTCCGTAAAAAGGGTGTTTCAGCCTGCGGAACATCTTGACACTCCGCCTGAAGTGTAGTTAAATGGAAAACGAAGGGATATCCATGCGGAAAGGCGGCGCGCGGGATGGCGGAAACGATTCAATCGGTGGACCGGGCCCTGGAGGTCCTGATCTATCTGGAAGCGGCGGACCAGGAGACCAGCATCACCAAGATGGCCTCGGATATGGGCGTGTACAAGAGCACGATCTATCGGACGCTGGCCACGCTGGAGGCGAGAGGCTTCGTGCGGAAAAATCCGGATACCGACAGGTATTGGCTGGGGAACCGGCTGTTCAGCCTGGGCAAAAGCGTGGAGAACCACCTGGGCATCCAGGAGGTGGTCCGTCCCTCTGCCCGAAAGCTGTATGAGGCCTACCACGAGACGGTGAATGTGGCCATCCTGGAGCGGGACCACGACGAGGTGTACCGCAGTGTGATCGTACTCAAAGAGGAGGGGGGGCACCAGATGCTGACGGTGAACCTGCCGGTGGGCGCCAGCGTGGAGTGCCATTCCACATCGGGAGGCAAGTGTCTGCTGGCCTTTGGACGGAACATTGATCTGTCCGTCTATGAAAAGCGTCCGCTGCACGCCTACACGGACCGGACCATCACCTCCGCAACAGAACTACGTGCGGAGCTGGAACAGGTGCGCCGGCAGGGCTATGCCATGGACCGGGATGAGATGGAGCACGGCCTTACCTGTATCGGCGTCCCCATTCTGCGGGAGGACGGCACGGCGCTGGCGGCCATCAGTCTATCCGGACCTACCAGCCGGATGCTCTCCGGAGACCTGGATGAGCGGGTGGAGGCGGTCAAGCGCATCGCCCGGGAGATCGCCGCCCGCTTTTAGGGTGCGCCGGGCGGCATCCCCGGGAGAAAATGCATGCGGCGCTTCAGGCTGTCGAAACAGTCCATTTGGACTGTTTCGACAGCCTTTCCAATGCTGTTGCTTTCCCGGGACTCTACCCTGGGAAAGCCCTCGCTCGGCTCGCCAAACGCCTGCCGGCGCAGGTTTTTCGACAGACAGAGCGCCGCCCACTCCCATCGGGGAGCGGGCGGCGCTTTTTTGCGGCTATTCCAGAACGGGGAGAGGCCCCATGGCCTCATGGAGCTCCGGGGTGATGGCGCCGTGGAAAAAGCGTACGGCGTACTGGTGCAGGTCACCCAGAAGCTGGGGCACCTTGTCGGCGGCGGTGCTGCCTGGAAGGGAGAAATCCCCGTCCAGGATAAACTTGGGCTCTGGGTCCTTCTTGCCGCCGCCCAGCAGGCCGGGCCCGGCGTGGATCTTCATGCGGACGCCCCCCTCCAGGGTCAGCTCTGTGTCCATGGCGGACTTGCCGACCTTGCTCTCATCCACATCCGGCTCCCCTAGGATGCCCAGGTAAGGGGAACGGATCAGATCGTCCCACAGCAGGTCGGTGAGCCCCAGGGCCTTCCGGGAGACCGCGTTTACATACCGCAGCCCCACGCGCTCGAAGAAGGCGGGCTCGTACACCTGAATGAACTGCGCCAGAGGCTTGTCCAGCCGGAGGGCAAAGTCCTCCCACTGGGTGTACCGGAGGGTGGACAGCGCGATGAAGTCCTTGGTGAGATTGATTTTCCACAGGCCGTCGGCAGAGACAAAGCTGTGGTTGACGACAGCGGGCTGCTGCTCCAGCTTGGGATTGGGGGTGCCCAGCCCCGTCACCTTGGGGGGGAGCTGCTCCTTCCGGGCCGCATAGCGGGGAAAGTCGTGGCGGACGGCCTCCTGGAACTCGGCGGGCTCCTTGGTGTTGATGGTGAGGATGGCGGGAAACCGAAGCTGGCAGATGACCTCCACCAGGGGACTGCGGACATATTGGTAGCGGGCGTATTCCGAAAACAGCATGACACACTGCTCCTTTCATTCCGATTTCTCTCTATTTTACCCGTCCCGGCTTCGCATGTCAACGGACCGTCACCCTTTGAGGCGGAGAGAATAGGATGGTGCAGACGAAAAACGGAGGAGAGTGCCATGAGACATGAACGAAACGTCTGGGTGGTAGGCGGCGATATGCGCCAGGCAAAACTGGCGGAGCTGCTCTTCGACGACGGACATACGGTACATACCTGGGCGCTGGAGGGGACGGAGAAAGGGCCGGTGCGGGCGCCCGACCTAGGGGAGGCGGCCCTCGCAGACTGCGTGATCCTCCCCCTCCCGGCTGCGGGGGAGGGCGGACGCCTCAACGCTCCGCTCTCTCAGGAGCGGCCGCCCCTGACCCAGGTGCTGGACGCGCTGCGCCCAAGTCAGGTGGTCTGTGCCGGCAAGGTGGGCCGGGAACTTCTGGACCAGGCGAAAGAGCGGGGGTTGCGCCTGGTGGACTACTTTACCAGAGAAGAGCTGGCGGTCGCCAACGCGGTGCCTACTGCGGAGGGAGCGATTCAAATCGCCATGGAAGAGCTGCCCGTCACCATCCACGGCGCCCGGGTCCTGGTCCTGGGTTTCGGCCGGCTGGGCAAGCTGTTGGCGCACCGGCTGAACGCCCTGGGCGCCCGGGTCAGCGTGGCGGCCCGGAAGTGGGCCGACCTCGCCTGGGCCGAGGCATACGGGTATGGGGCCGAGCAGATCGAACGCCTGGACGGCTATCTGTGCGGCTATGATCTGGTGGTGAACACCGTCCCGGTACGGGTCCTGGACGCGGAGCGCCTGGCCGATCTGCGCCCCGGCTGCCTGGTCATCGATCTTGCATCCAAGCCGGGGGGAGTGGATTTTGAGGCGGCGGTGCGGCAGGGGGTTAGGGCGATTTGGGCCCTTTCCCTGCCGGGCAAGGTGGCCCCAGTGACCTCTGGAAAGATTATCCGTGACACGATCTATAATATATGGAATGAGTTAGGAGTCTGAGCATGGAACAGGTACGTGTGGGGTTCGCTTTCTGCGGCTCATTTTGTACATATGATCAGGTGATGCCGGCGCTGGAACGGGCAAAGGCCAGATATGGAGCGGTCACGCCTATCATCTCGGAGAAAAGCGCCGATACGGACACACGCTTCGGCGCGGCCCACGAGTTCATGCGGGAGATGGAGCGCATTTGCGACAGGCGGGTCATCGACTCCATCCAGAAGGCAGAGCCCATCGGCCCCCAAAAGCTGCTGGATGTGCTGGTCATCGCCCCCTGTACGGGGAGCACGCTGGCGCGGTTGGCAAACGGCTTCAGCGATACGTCGGTGACGATGGCGGCCAAAGCCATGTGGCGGAACGGGCGTCCCGTGGTCCTCGCCGTGTCCACCAACGACGGCCTGAGCGGCTCGGCCAAAAACATTGCGGCGCTTCTGGACAAGAAGAACGTCTACTTTGTCCCCTACCGGCAGGATGACCCAGTAAAAAAACCCACCTCTCTGGTGGCGGATTTTACCCAGATCAATGCCGCTGTGGACGCCGCCCTGGAGGGCCGGCAGCTCCAGCCCCTGCTGTTGGGACCCGCCGAAGAACCGGCGCATGGATGAAGCATGAGAATACCCCCGGCGGCTGTTGCCGCCGGGGGTATTCTTTCGTCAAAGGGAATGGAAAAGATAGGATGGATTCCCCTTCCCGTAAAAGGGGCAGGATCAGACGCCGCGTCTGCGCGACTCCGCCATGCGGCGGGCAATTTCCTGAAACTTGGAGGTGATGTACCCGTAATTGTCCCGCCGGTGGGGAAGAGTACAGCGGGTACAGTCTTTCACACCGCTCTCGGTATAGGAGAAATTTCCCCCGCAGTCGGGTCCCAGGGCGTAGAGAGGGCAGTAGCAGAACAGACAGTTGAAATTCTCCGGGTCGTCGGTGGGGTGGCAGGGGAAATATTCGCACGCCCGGTTACAGAAGAAAGAATACCCCTTGCCCTTCCAGTAAGGCTCCTGGGTCTTGGTTTCATCGGACATAGCTAAAGCTCCTTTCCCGGTCTTCACCAAAAATAAAAAGCTGCGTCCCGGAGGGCGCAGCGATACGCGCTGAAAGGCAGGCGTAGTAGCACCCTCTCAGGCTCGGAGAGGTTTGGATGTGCGTCATACGCAGGCAGGTATTCTGACTTCGGCGTCCAGCGCGGTCCCCGCCTTCCCGGAGTTGCCTCCAGTGGCGCTGTGGGGGTCCGCTCCGCCTATACAGCAACGGCTTTGTGCGGGATTCTCACCCGGCTTCCCTTTGTCTGCCCGAAATGGGCGCCTGCGTACCAGTCGGATTTAATTGTCCCTAACAGCATACCCTGAATCCCGCCCTATGTCAAGGGGAGAAAAGAGTCTGAGCATGGAAACTATGCTCAGACTCTTGAGAATCAGGGGGTGTCAGCAGGCTGCGACCAGCTCGATCTCCACCAGCACGTCCTTGGGAAGGCGGCTCACCTCCACGCAGGCGCGGGCGGGGCAGGGGCCCTCGAAAAAGGCGGCATAGGCCTCGTTGACCTCGGGGAAATGGGCCATATCGGTAAGGAAGATGGTGGTCTTTACCACGTCGGCAAAGGTGAGGTCCGCCTCCTTGAGGATGGCGGCGAGATTGGCCATGGACTGCTTGGTCTGGACGGAGTAGCTGGCCTCCACCACCGAGCCGGTGGCCGGGTCGACAGGGATCTGACCGGAAATATAGAGGAAGCCGTTGGCCTTCACGGCCTGAGAATAGGGCCCGATGGCCTGGGGGGCATTGTCGGTGTGGATGTACTGAACACTCATGAGTACGACCTCTTTTCAAAAAAATTTTCTGAACGCATGATTTACTTTCAGTATAACAGCGCAGGAAGAAATGAGCAAGTATTTTTCCGGCTTCAGCGCGGCCGGAAAACTACCCCCACCCCAAATGGCGCGTGCGACGGTCAGGCGATGCCGCACGGTTCCAGCCGGAAGACCAGTTCGGTACGGCCTACAACAGCGTGGTGATTGTTGTAGAGGTTTCTGTCCTGAAAGCTGGGCAGAGAACAGGCCTCCTCCGGCGTGATGACCCCGAGCTGGGTGAGGACCGATAGGATAGCATAGGGGACGATGGAGGAGGCGCCGTCTTCCATTTTGAGAGCGATGCCGATCCCCCTGTCCCTGAGGCCCACGGCATAGAAGGCGCTGGCACCCGATTTGCAGAAGAGCCGTTCCCCAAAGGCGGCCATCAGTTGGGTACAGATCCGTTCGGAACCCGCCACCATTTCCGGGTGAGCGGTCATGGCGGAGGTGACGCGGCGTACGGCGGCGGCCCGGGCTGGGGCAAAGAGCGAGGGGAGGGACATGCGGGCGTACCCCTGGGCCAGGCGGGAAAGGGGCAGGGCGTGGACAGGGACGCCGCAGCCGTCCACAGCCAGCCGGACTTCCGATTCCTCCACGCCGCACATGTCGGCAAACACCGAGAGGATACGCCGCTGGACAGGGTGGTCCGGAGAAATATAGTTTTCCAAGGGCTCCCCCAGATGACGGGCGGTGATGAGCATACCGGCGTGTTTTCCGGAGCAGTCGCAGTAGATGGGGGCCCGGGGGACGCCGGCGAGCTTCAGGGCATCCTCGGCCGGGACGTACATAGGATATTCCGCCCCGCAGTGCAGGTCGCTGGGGGAGAGTCCCGCCTTCCGGAGAATACTCTCCACAGCCTCGATGTGAAAGGGCTCTCCGTTGTGGGAGGCACAGATGACAGCCAGCTCCCGCTGGGTGATGCCGTAGTGCTCCAGCGCGCCGCTCTCCGCCACGGGGACGGCTTGGATGGGCTTGGCGGAGGAACGGGCAAAGGTGAGGCGCTCCGGGTCACCCAGCTTCCAGAGAAGCCGGCCCGTGTGGTCTGTTACCGCAATGTGGCCCCCGTGGACCTGGTCCACCAGTTCCCCGCGGTATTGATAGGCGATATCAGCCATAGCGCGTGCCCCCGTTTCTCAAATTACAAAGTAGAAAAAGCGAAGTACTTCGCCGTAATCGTCGGCATCGAAGGCCACAGTGGTGGGAGAGAGGAGGCTGGCGCCGGGGTAGTGGGAGCTCCCATAGGCGTCATAATGGTGCAGATAGGTGACCTCCACATGGAAGTGATCGGGAAGGACCGGGGGCTTGGCGGTCTTTGCGGCCGCCACAGCCCGGGCCGCCATGCCTTCGATCTCCTCCTGAACGAGTTCCGGGGTCTTTGTAAGGACACCATAGCCATGGCCGGACTTGGTGGGCACGGTGAGGATGCCGGGCACGGCGCGCGCCGCCGCTGCGCACAGGCCTTCGTCGCCGCTGGCAAACAGGGTGGGGACGCCCCGATAAGCGGCAGCATGGGCGGAGACCTCGAATTCTCCCCACAGGGCCCCGTTGACCATGAGCCGGAAAATGCGGGAGCTCACCATGGTATGGGAAGTGGGGTTGCCGGAGGCCGAGGCGGCATCGTGAAAGCCCACCATCAGCATACCGTCGTAACTCTCGTCGAAGATACCGGTAAGGCCCACGATATCGTGGGTCACGCCCCGAAGGAGCCGGGCACCCTTGGGGAGCAGAGCGCAGTCGATGTTGCAGCCGTCCCCGTGCCCATCCTCTATTATGACCTCGTCAGCCCCGGCGGAGAAGAGGCCGCGGGCCGCGGCGGCGGCCTCCAAAGTCATTTCCCGGGCCATAGGCGCATAACAACTGTTGGCTGAGCGGGCCTCGTCCCAGCAGGACAGAGAAGCCACGCCCTCGATGTCACACAGCACGTAAAATTTCATGCATGCTCCCTCCTGTGATGATAGTAAGTGTAGGGATTCGACAAAAAATAAGGGCATTAAATAAATATCATGTTGACAATTTATTTTCCAACTGCTATGATTTTATTACATTGAAATGAAAAAGTAAATATGGAAATTAAATTTTATGTTTATGCGGTTATGTCCGGCATCGCTCTTATTTTGCTTGCAAAGGCGCAGGTTCTAATAAGAAGGTTTTAGAAGGAGGAAACAGATATGAAAAAGAGAACACTTGCCCTGATCCTGTCCGCAGCCATGTGTCTGTCTGTAGCCTTGTCCGGCTGTACGGCGGACGAACCCAGCCAGAGCGCCTCCACTCCCGCGCCCGGAGGAGAGACCAGCGCCCCCGCCGAGGAGGGCGGAAAAAGTCTGACCATTGCGGTACTGAACGATGTCATCTCTCTGGACCCTGCGGCAAAGGACAGCAGCTCCGAGATGCAGATGGCGTCTCACCTGTACGATCCCCTGGTGGACTACGACGCCGACCTTACCAAAAAGCCCGGTCTGGCTGAGAGCTGGACCATCTTGGAGGACGGCGTGACTTGGGAGTTCAAGCTCCGCCAGGGCGTGAAATTCTCCAACGGAAACGATTTTAACGCCGATGATGTGGTATTCAGCTTTGAGCGGATCCTCAACGACCCCACCTTGGAGATGGGGGTGTACCTTATGCGCCTCCAAGAGGTCAAGAAGGTGGATGATTACACCGTACAGTTGGTGACCAAGATCCCCTATCCTGTGTTTGCCGGCAGCCTGGTCCATATCATGATGCTGGACAAGGAGACCTGTGAGGGCCTCACCAGTGAAGAGATTGCCGCCAATCCCGTGGGCACCGGGCGCTATCGCCTGGAGGAGCACGTGAAGGAATCCTACATCAAGCTGGTCCGCAACGACGATTACTGGGGTGAGCTCCCCGAGGCGGAGACCGTAGAGTTCCGCGTCATAGCCAACGCGGCCACCCGCACCACCGCCCTGATTAACGGCGAGGTGGATTTCATCTCCAACATCCCCGTGATGGACGTGGATCGCCTGAAGAGCGACGCCAACATTCAGGTGGTCACCAACCCCAGCCTTTCCTGCAGCTATATGGGCTTTGACCTCCTCAATGAGCACGGTTCCGCCGGCACCGACGACCCCAATCCGCTCCTCAACGTAAAGGTCCGCCAGGCCATCTATCATGCCATCGACATCCAGACCATCATCGACACCGTAATGAACGGCTATGCCACTGTGGCCAACTCCTATATGCCCAGCATCTGCGTGGGATACAATCCGGATGCAGAGCGTCCTGCCTATGATCCCGAGCTCGCCAAGCAGCTCCTCGCTGAGGCCGGCTATCCCGACGGCTTCTATCTCCGCATCGACGCCCGCAGCGACAGCGACATGAACGCCGACCAGGTGTCTCAGGCCATTGCCAGCTATCTGGAGAAGGTGGGCATCACCACTGAGGTGAACCTTCTGCCCCGCGCCTCCTTCTATGAGAAGGTGGATGCGGAGAATCTTCAGTCCTCCTTCTTTATGGCCGGCTGGGGCGACGGCTCCGGCGAGGGCATGGTCATCTTTAACGACATGCTCTATACTTATAACGGCAAGCCCGGCATGGGCGAAGGCAACAAGGGCCACTACAGCAATCCCGAGGTGGACGCGCTGCTGGACGAAGCATCTGTTGAGGCCGACCAGGACAAGCGCGCGGCCCTGGTGGAGCAGGTGGATCAGATCGCCCGGGACGAGGCCGCCTATGTGCCCTTGTTCTTCAAGGATAATATCTTCGGCGTGCGCGCCGGGCTGCAGTACACCCCCCGCTCCGACGACCATATCCTGGCTTGGGATTTCACCTTTTAAGACAACGTAAGAACCATCGCTGGGAGGAGGAGGACGGGTGCCTTTCTCCTCCCCCTTTCTACCTCCCGCCAACAGGGGTGCAGAGCCCATAAATGAGGTGTTACCGTGTTCAAGTATTTCCTGAAACGGCTGGCGCAGATGGTGGTCACCCTTTTCATCGTGTCCATCCTGGTGTTCGTTCTGGCCAACTTCATCGGCGATCCCGTCAATATGCTGGTCTCCCCCAAGGCTCCGCCCGAGGTCCGGGATCAGGTCCGGGAAGAACTGGGGCTCAACAAGCCCATTCTGGAGCAGTATGCGATCTTTGTTACCAATGCGCTCAAGGGAGATTTCGGCAAGTCCTACATCTACAAGGAGGATGTACTCTCCCTGATTGCCCAGCGGGCACCCGCTACGCTGGAGCTGGTTTTCGTATCGGTGGTGCTGGCCCTCGTGATTTCCATCCCGCTGGGCGTATATGCGGGGGCCTTTCCAAAACGGAAATCCAGTACGCTGGTGATGGGCGGGTCCATTCTGGGCATTTCCCTGCCCTCCTTCTTCATCGGCATCATGCTGATCTACATCTTCTCCCTGCACCTGCACTGGTTCCCCTCCTCCGGACGGGGGGCAACGGCGACCTTCCTGGGAATGAAGTTCAGCCTGTTTGTGCCCGGCGGGCTCAAATACATCATCCTGCCCGCCCTTACGCTGTCTGTGACCAACATAGCCTCCCTGGTACGGCTCACCCGGGCCGGTGTGATGGAGAACATGCGGCAGGACTACATCAAATTCGCCCGTGCCAAGGGCGTGTCCACCCGAAAGGTCCTTTTCGGTCACGCCCTGAAAAATGCCCTGATCCCGGTCATCACGGTGTTCGGCATGGAGATCGGCTCGCTCATCGCCTTTACAACGGTGACTGAGACCATCTACTCCTGGCCGGGCCTCGGCAAGCTCCTCATCGACTCCATCAACTCGGTGGACCGGCCAGTCATCGTGGCCTATCTGATCCTCACCACCGTGCTGTTTGTGTTCATCAACTTTGTGGTCGACCTCCTCTATACGGTCATCGACCCGAGAATCGAATTCAGGTGATGCGCTATGAGTGAAATGGAAAAAAAGAGCACAGCCCCCGACAAGAGCTGGCTCCAGCGCGCTGCTGAGTCCGAGTTCTTCCACAACTACAAGCGCAGTCCCTCCGCCATCATCGGCACGGTAATCGTGGTGCTGGTACTGTTCATCGCCCTTTGCGGGCCGCTGTTTGCCCCCCAGAACCCTTACGATGTGGGCTCTCTCTCCCTTACCGACTCCTACAAGCCTCCTATGTGGCAGGAGGGGGGCGAGCCTCATTTCATTTTTGGCACCGACAGTCAGGGGCGTGATATCTTCAGCTCCCTCATCTATGGAAGCCGCATCTCCCTCTTCATCGGCGTGGTGGGGACTCTGCTGGCCTGTGCGGTGGGCATCACCCTGGGGCTCATCTCGGGCTACTTCGGCGGGAAGGTGGACGCCCTCATCATGCGCCTGGCAGATATCCTGCTCTCTTTCCCGGATATCCTGGTGGCCCTTTTCATCATGACCATGTTCGGGCGGGGCGTGAGCAAATTACTAGTGGTTTTTACTATTATTGGATGCGTCACATATATCCGCACCGTCCGGGCCGAAGTGCTAACGGTGAAACAGATGGAATATGTGGATGCGGCCAGGGTCATCGGCATCCCCAATCTTCTTATTATCGCCAAGCACGTGCTGCCCAATGTCATGACCACCATCATCGTCCTCTCCACCATGAAGGTGGGCGGGCTCATTCTGGCTGAGGCCACCCTGAGCTTTCTGGGCGTGGGTGTCCCGGTCACGGAGCCCTCCTTGGGCATGCTGGTCAAGAACGGCTTCGACGTGCTGTTCAGCGGATACTGGTGGATCGCGGTGCTGCCGGGCATCTACATCATGCTGATCGTGTTTGGGATCAATCTTTTGGGGGATTTCCTGCGCGATGAGTTCAACCCGAAGCTGAAGTAAGGGGGAGGAGAGAGATGAGCGAAACACTGCTGCAGGTGGAAAATCTGCGGACCTATTTCCATACCTTCCGGGGCGTGGTCAAGGCGGTGGACGGCGTCAGCTTTTCCCTGGATGAGGGGCAGGTGCTGGGTATCGTGGGCGAGTCGGGCAGCGGCAAATCCGTCAGCAGCTTTTCCATCCTCAAACTGATCGAGCCGCCCGGCGTGGTGGAGTCGGACAAGATCCTCTTCCGGGGCGAGGACATCAGCAAAAAGAGCGAAAAGGAAATGATGAAGATCAGGGGCAAGGAGATCTCCATGGTATTCCAGGACCCCATGACCTCCCTGAATCCGCTCTATACGATTGAAAAACAGATCACCGAGATGCTGGATCTCCACCAGAAGCAGATGTCCAAGCAGGAAAAACACGCGCGGTGTGTGGAGCTGCTGCATCTGGTGGGCATCCCCAACCCGGAGGACCGGCTCAAGTCCTATCCCCACCAGTTTTCCGGCGGTATGCGTCAGCGGGTCATCATCGCCATCGCCCTGGCGGCCAACCCCAAACTCATCATCGCCGACGAGCCCACCACTGCCCTGGACGTGACCATCCAGGCCCAGATCCTCAAGCTCATGGACAAGCTGGTGAAGGAGCAGGACGCCGCCCTCATTCTCATTACCCACGACCTGGCGGTGGTCTCTCAGATGGCGGACCGTATCATCGTTATGTACTGCGGCAAGATCGTGGAGAGCGGCTCCCGGGACGACGTGATCCATCGCCCCAGCCACCCCTATACCGTGGGACTCCTCAACTCCATCCCCCGGATGGGAGAGGACCAGGACCGGCTGGAGTCCATCCCCGGCATGGTTCCCAGCATGCTGGACCTGCCCCAGGGGTGCTACTTTGCCCCCAGGTGCAAATACTGCCAGGATATCTGCCACACCAGGGCCCCTGAAAATCATGAAGTGGGTCCGGGCCACTGTGCGGCCTGCCACTTTCCGCTGACAGGAGGTGGGAGCCATGAGTAAGATCCTTCAGGTGGAACACTTGGTGCAGGAGTTCAATCTCACCAAGGACTTTCTGGATAAGGTAAAATTCAAAAAGGGACGATTCTCTCTGGAGAATCAGGTGGTCCACGCGGTCAACGACGTCAGTTTCGACGTGGAGCAGGGCGAGGTGTTCAGCTTGGTGGGCGAGTCCGGATGCGGCAAATCCACCACGGCACGTACGGTCATCAAGCTCATCGAGCCAAAGGCGGGCAAGATCACGTTTGACGGGCGTGACATCACCCGCCTCAAGCCCCAGGAGATGCGCCCCGTCCGCCGGGAGATGCAGATGATCTTCCAGGACCCCTATGCCTCCCTCAACCCACGCCAGAAGGTCATGGAGATCCTCACCGAGCCGATGCTTTTCCACAAGCTGTGTACCAGAAAAGCGGAGGCGGAGGAGAAGGCGGTCAACCTGCTGGAGAGGGTAGGCCTCAGTTCCGAGCAGGCCAATCGCTACCCCCATCAGTTCTCCGGCGGCCAGCGCCAACGCATCGGCATCGCCCGGGCTTTGGCGGTGGAGCCCAAGTTCATCATCGCCGACGAGCCGGTATCCGCCCTGGACGTGTCCATCCAGGCCCAGATTTTGAACATTCTCATGGATCTGAAGGACGAATTCCACTTCTCCTATCTGTTTATCGCCCACGACCTGAGCGTGGTCAAGCATATCAGCGACAGTCTGGGCGTCATGTATCTGGGCTCCATCGTGGAGCGGGCGCCCAAGAAGACCCTCTTCCGCAACCCGGTCCACCCCTATACCAAGGCGCTCTTTTCCGCAGCTCCTACCATTGACGAGAACAACATCGCCGAATCTCAGGAGCTGCGTGGGGAGATCCCCAGTCCCATCCACCTGCCCTCCGGCTGTCTTTTCCACGATCGCTGCCCCATGGCCTGCCCGGACTGCGCTCGGAAGGTCCCGGAACTCAAAGAGGTGGAGCCCGGCCACTTCGCCGCCTGCCACCTGCTGTAAAAACAAGGGGATCCGGCGCGGGCGGACCAACCCGCGCACCCTTGCGGGGGCGGCCATGCCGCCCCCTCTTTTTGATTGTCCATCGCGGAATGGACCATAAGGAGGAAGAAAAGTATGGAACTGCAACTTGTGAGGGAGTATGGCGCCAGACCTTGGGACGGCGTGGTGGTCCCGCTGGGAGAGGGGGACCTGGAGGGCTATCAGGGACCTTGGGAAAAGGAACTCGCCGCGGTCCGCGCCTCAGGGCGGTTTGCTGGAAAAGCGGGTGAGATCTACCGGTTTTCCGCCCTTACAGAGGGAGGGCTGACCCAGATCTTCCTGCTTGGACTGGGGAAGAACTGGGACCTGGAGCGGGTGCTGGACGACTGCGCCAAGGTCTACCGCCAGTGCCAGGAGCTGAGGCTGGGCGCGGTATGTACCGATCTGCGGGGGCTGGAGCCGCAGTTTACCCCGGCGCTCTTTCAAAAGGCGGCGGAGGCCGCGGCCCTCACCGGCTACCGCTTCGACAAGTATAAGACGGTCCCTACGCCGGCGGGGATCAGGACCGCCGCCTTTCTCTGCGAAGAGTCGGAGCGCTATGAGGCCGCTTTGGCGGAGGCGGAGGTGTCTGCCCGGGCCACCTGTATTGCGCGGGACCTCATCAACGAGCCCCCGACGGTGCTCACCCCCGCTAAACTGGCCCAGGCGGCACAGAGCCTCTTTGAGGGTACGCCTGTGAGGGTGACCGTCTACGGCAGAGATGAGGTGGAGCGCATCGGTCTCACCGCCTTTCTGGAAGTGGGGAAGGGCTCAATCCAAGAGCCCAAGCTCATTGTCATGGAGTATACCGGCGCGCAGGGGGAAAAGAGCCGCCTGGGACTGATCGGCAAAGGACTTACCTACGACAGCGGCGGCTATTCGCTCCAGTCGTCCGAATTCATGGAGACCATGCAGCACGATATGAGCGGAGCGGCCGCCGTGATGGGCACCCTGTGGGCGGCTCAGAAGCGGGGCGTCCGGCTCAATGTCACCGGCGTGGTGGCCGCATGCGAGAATAAACTCTCGGCCACCGCCTATGTGCCCGGCGATGTGATCCGCTCTATGTCCGGGCGGTACATTGAGGTGAACAACACCGATGCGGAGGGCCGCATCACGCTGGCCGACGCCGTGACCTATGCCAAGCAGTGCTGTGGGGTGGACCGCATCGTGGATATCGCCACCCTCACCGACGGCATCCAGACCGCTCTGGGGAACCGCCGCTGCGGGCTCTTCACCAACAGCCGAGCCTTGGCCGCACAGGTGGAGGCAGGAGCTGCCGCTGCCTGCGAGCGGGTGTGGGAGCTGCCCTGCGACGAGAATCTCCGCCGGGTGCTGGACTCCCGGGTGGCCCACCTGAAAAACAGCGCCATGGGCTCCAGCGTAGGTGGGTACGCCACTGTGGGGGCCATGTTCATCAAGGAGTTCGCCGAGGATACGCCTTGGGTCCATCTGGACATCGGCGGTACCGCGTGGACCACCGAGTGTGAGGGGATCTATACCAAGGGCGGCATCGGCTTCGGCACCCGGATGCTCTATGAGACGCTCAAAGAGATGGAAAAGGAGGGGCAGCGGACATGAAGAAGCTGGCGCTGACCGATTTCCTCAAATACCGGTATCCCTCCGCTCTGGAGCTCTCCCCTGACGGAAGATATCTGGCCTTTGCCCTCAAGGAGACCGACAGAGAGGGGGACGGCTACCGCTGGAATCTGTGGCTGTGCGATCTGGAGAGCGGGGAGAGCCGGCAGATCACCCGGGGAGACGCCCAGAGACAGGCCGTTTGGGAGGACGACACCCATGTTCTCTACAAGACCACAGAGCTGGATGAGGCCCTGCGGACGCGGGGACTTGAGGAGGAGTGGACGGTATACCGCCGCCTGGACGTGCGCACCGGTGAAGAAAGCGAGGCGTTCCGCCTCCCTATGTCCGTGACCGGGATCTGGAGGATGGACCCAGGGCGCTACATCTTTACGGCCGAGACCCATTTGGACCGGCCCAATCTCCTGGAGCTGGCGGGAGAGGCCCGGGAAGGGGAGATCGCCCGCCGCCTGCGGACCAGAGGATATAAAGTTCTTACCGAACTCCCCTTGTGCGAGAACGGGGTGGGGATGTATAATCAAACCAGAAACACGCTGTTCCTCTACCTGGAGGCCACCGGAGAGTACCGCAGGCTCACTCCGGACGACTATGATGTGAACCATGTGAATGTCCGACCCGGCCAGGTGCTCTTCACCGCATTCCCCTTCCGGGATGTGAAGCCGGTCACCGAGGGGATGTACCGCTGGGATGCGGACCGGGATGAGACGGTCACTCTTATTCCACCTGACAAATACAGCATCGACTATGTGGGATATCTGGGCCGGAAGGCCCTCTGCCTGGGACTCGTCATGCGGGACTACGGCGTATATGAGCATCCTACTTTCTTTGTGGTGGATAAGGAAGGGGAGGAGGACCTGGGCCGCTATGACCGCCGGGTCAACTCCGAGGTGGTCACCGACTGCTTCTCCGGCTCCACCACCGGACAGAGGATGGTGGGGGAGACCCTTTATTTCCTCAATACCGACGGTGTGGGCTCCTGCCTGTGCGCATGGGAGAGGGAGACCGGTGTGCAGCCACTCTTCGGCGGTGATGACTATCTCATCGATTTCGATACCAAGGACGGGAAGACATTCCTCTTCTCCGCCGCTGTGGGGCTGAAGCTCCCTGAGGTGTACCGCTGGAGCGGCGGAGAGCTGGAGCAGCTCACCAGTTTCAATGGGGATGTTCTGGAGGGGGTGACCCTCTCCGCACCGGAGCGGCTTACCTTTACCGACTCCGACGGGGTGGATATCGACGGTTTCGTGATGAAGCCGGTGGGCTATGAGCCGGGCAAGCGGTATCCGGGCATCCTCCACATCCACGGCGGGCCTAAGATGGTGTTCGGTCCCGGCTTCCACCACGAGATGCAGCTCTGGGCGGCCTCCGGCTATTTTGTGTACTACTGCAACCCCAGGGGAAGCTGCGGCAAAGGTAATGCCTTTGCCGACCTTCAGGGCAGATACGGGGATGTGGACTTCCGGGACCTGATGGAGTTCACGGACGAGGTCCTGCGACGGTATCCCGACCTGGACGCCGGACGGATGGGAGTAGCCGGCGGATCCTACGGCGGCTTTATGACCAACTGGGTCATCGGCCACACGGACCGTTTCCGCTGCGCCGTGTCCCAGCGGAGCATTGCCAACTATGTTGGGGACTATCTCCTCTCCGACATTGGATACTATTACGTGCCCGACCAGCAGCTTGGCACCATTTGGGATCACCCGGAGCGGCTGTGGAAGGCATCCCCCCTCACCTATGCCGACCAGGTCAAGACCCCCACGCTCTTCATTCACGCAGATAAGGATTACCGCTGTACGCTTGCCAATGGTCTGGAGATGTTCGCGGCCCTCAAACTCCACGGGGTGGAGAGCAAGCTGTGCATGTTCTATGGAGAGAACCATGGCCTGAGCCGGGAGGGCAAGCCCTCCAACCGAATCAGCCGGCTCAGTGAAATTCTGGGCTGGATGGAGGAGCACTTGAAGACAGAATAGGAGGAGCCTATGGGCCGGATCGACCTTGACCGCCCGGTGGAGCGCCGGGGTACTGATTCCTTCAAATGGGATGCCGTGGGCCGTTTTTTCGGCCGGGAGGACGTCATCCCCATGTGGGTGGCGGATATGGACTTCCCCTGTGCGCCAGAGATTTTGGAGGCGTTTGAGGCGCACATCCGGCACGGAGTCATGGGCTATACGGTCCGGAACGATGGCTATCTGGCGGCGATCCGGAACTGGTTTTCCAGCCGCCACGGCTGGGATATCCCCGAAGAGCACTTGGCATTTTCACCGCCGGGCGTGATTTTTGCGGTGAACGTGCTTTTGGAGCTGTTGACGCAGCCGGGGGACCGGGTGGTGATGCAGACGCCCAATTATGACGCCCTGATGGATTCTGTAGAGAAAAGTGGTCTGGAGATCGCCAGGAATCCCCTGAAGGCAAAAGACGGGCGGTATGAGCTGGACTTTGACGGCCTGGAACCCCTCTTGGCCGATCCCAGGACCAAGGTCATGCTCATGGCAAATCCCAACAATCCCACGGGGCGGCTGTGGACGGAGGAGGAGCTGCGGCGGCTGGGCGAACTCTGCCTGGCCCATAAGGTCATGATTCTCACCGATGATATCCACTGCGATTTCGCCATGCAGGGGCACCGCTATGTGCCCCTGCCGTCCCTGTCACCGGAGCTGGCGGAGCATACCGTGCTGTTTACCTCCACCAATAAGACCTTTAACCTGGGGGGACTTCAGACGGCCACTGTGGTCATCGGAGATGCAGAGCTGAGGGAGCGCTACTGCGGGGCTATGCTCCGCTATCAGACGCGGCTGGACAATCTATTTGGCGCCATTGCCTTGGAGACTGCCTATGAGAAGTGCGGCTACTGGCTGGATGAAGTCCTCTCCTATGTGGCGGAGAACCGGCGGGTGTTGGCGGAATATGTGTTGGAACATCTGCCGGGCCTAAAGCTGTACCATATGGACGCGACCTATTTTGCATGGATCGATTTCAGCGGTCTTGGCAAGGAAGAGGGGCTGGAGGACTTCCTGGTGAAGGAGTGCGGCGTGGCCTTTACGCCGGGGCGGGAGTTCGGTTCCGGCTGCGGAACGTTCATGCGGGTCAATCTGGCCTGCCGGAGGGCGCTTATGCTGGAGGCGTTCCGGCGGATTGAAGCGGCGCTGAAAAAATGAAAACGGGCGGGAGTCCCTTCCATCTGGCGAGGGCCTCCCGCCTGTTCTGCATTTTGGGAGGGACCTTTGCGGAGTACAGGATAGCCACCCGGATTGCAAAACAAAAGGTGCCATTTTATAAATGTAACAAAATGGATTTTGGCTTTCGGTTGATTTATAGTGGGGTTTGTACTATAATAGCCGCTGAATGGAACGCCCTGTCGTCGATTTCAGCCATATCATTCCGACAGGGGCCGTCAAGAGGGGCAGCTCTTTTTGAGAAGGAAAGCTGCGGAGCAATGTGTTCAGATGTCCAGGAAGGGACCATGCTGAGCGTTCAAGAAAGGCATAATGGATGGAGAAATTTCCGTTTCTGAGCGAGGTTTTTGACAGCATCAACGAGGGAATTTATATTCTCAACCGGCAAGGAGATTATATCTACTGCAACAGCGCATTCCTCAAAATGGTAGGGGCCACCCGGGACGATGCACTGGGACTGAACGCCTTTCGGCTGGTGCCGGAAGGGCAGGTCTCCATCAGTGTGGCGGTGATGGCCTTTGAACAGAAGAAAAAGCTGTCGGTCATCAACAATGTGTGTACCCCCAAGGGATATCACTATCGGCAGTTGGCGACCGCAACGCCCATCTTTGACAGTGTGGGAGAGATCGAGTACATGCTGGTGGAGATGGTCCGGCTGGACCTCTTCAAAAAACGGTATCAGCAGGCGATCCTGGATGAGGATGCGGACTGCATTGAGGTTCCGGGCCTGGGGGAAGCGCTTGCGGATCGGCCGGAGACTTTTGTGGCAGAGAGCCAGAGCATGAGAGCGCTGCTGGATATGGCGAAACAGGTGGCCGGGGTGGACTCCACGATCCTCATCAGCGGAGAGACCGGCACGGGAAAAGAGGTCCTGGCCAATTTCATCCATAGGCACAGCCATCGCGCGGACCGGCCCATGGTAGAGATCAATTGCGCCGCTCTGCCGGAAAATCTGCTGGAGGCGGAGCTGTTCGGCTATGAAAAAGGCGCGTTCACCGGCGCGCTGAACACGGGCAAGCCCGGTATGGTGGAGGAGGCGAACGGCGGCACCCTGTTCTTGGACGAGATCAACTCCCTTCCCCTGGCGCTCCAGGGGAAGCTGCTCCGGGTGCTGGAGAGCCATAAGAGCAAACGCCTTGGAGCGGTATCCGAACGGGAAATCGATTTCCGTCTATTGGCCGCCACCAATCAAGACCTGAAGACCTGTGTGGAGAAAGGGAGCTTTCGGGCCGACCTCTATTACCGGCTCAATGTCATCCCGCTGGAGATCCCTCCGCTGCGAAACCGCAGGGAGGATATCATACCTCTGGCGCTTTTCTTCCTGGACCATTTTTGCAAAAAATATGGGCGCACCAAGGTGTTTACCAAAGGTGTGTTCAACCAGATGATGTGTTACGATTGGCCGGGAAACGTGCGGGAACTGAAAAACGTGGTGGAGCGTCTTCTCATCACCAGTTCCGTGGGCACGATGGAAATCCGGCAGGTGCCGGAAAATCTGCTGGGGGAGGGCTCCGTCCCTCCGTCGCCGCCTGAAGTCTATCCGGCTGATTGGGAGAGCATTTACCAGTATGACCCAGAGGACTTTTCCCTGAAAAAATATATGAATTTTTGTGAAAAGCAGGTGGTGGCGGCAGCGCTGAAACGCTGCGGAAGCAGCTATAAGGCGGCAGAACTGCTGAAGACCGACCAGTCCACCATCATCCGAAAGCGGCAAAAATACGGCATATCATAAAGGGTAAAATGTGCAGGCAATGCATTTTCGCATTGTCTGCACATTTGCATTATGGAGAGCCCGAAAATAATGCGGATTTACATCGGCGCGGAGAAGACCGTATGGGGACTCCCACAAAGTTTTCCCAGGCAGTAGAAGGGGTTGCGGGGACAGCGAAAAAGTTGGCACACTGATTGCATAAAGATAAAGGCGAGACCCGACGATCCGGAGCGGCGGGCAAGAAAGGGGGCACAATAGTATATTAAAGTTTCGAGCACATATTTGCGAATAGAGTAATGCAGAGTCCTGGACGGATACAGCTATGCGTACTGACTCAAGAAGAGAAAGGAGATTCGGTGCCGTGTCCACAAGTGTTCTGATCTCACTACTGGTTGTAGTGGTTGCATTTGCATTGTTTTTCTACCTCAGCTTTAAGGGGGTCAATCTGTTCCTGACGGTGTTTGCCTGTACATTTCTGGTCACTCTTTGCACTGCGGATGGTATTACCTCAATTTTTACAAGTTTCTTACCTGCTGTAGGGAACATGTTTCAGCAATTCTTTTTGCTATATACCATTGGCGGTGCCTTTGGCTTTTGCCTGATGGAGAGCGGACTGGGGTCGGCTATGGCTATACATCTGATCAAAGTCTTTGGAGAGAAATGGATTGCAGTGGTTTTGTTCGTTATCACCTGCCTGATGATGGCGGCTGGTGTAGCCTCTTATCAGTACGCTATTCTGGCGATTGCCCTGCCGGTCCTGAAGAAGTTGAATATGTCCAGAAAGGTAGCTCTTGCTGCAATGTCTGCCGGGGCGGGCTCCGTGGCATATGGCACTCTCATTGGCATGCCCAATGCGCTAAATATTGCGCCTACTACCTATCTGGGCACCACCACTATGGCGGGTCCAGTGATCAGCCTGATCTGTACGGCGTTTTCTGTTGTTTTTATTGTCGCCTATCTGATGCTTCTCACCAACCGGTTGAAGAAAAAGGGCGAGGGCTTTGTAACCTATGAGGATGATCCCAAAAACGATCAGAATGAATCTACGCTGCCTCCCGCATGGAAGGGATATATTTGCGTGGCGGCCATTATCGGGCTGAGTCTTCTGTTTCAGGGACTTGGAATCACGGCCCTGCAGGCGACCACATATGCCCAGGTGCTGTCGATTATCCTGCTCTTCCTGCTTGTGGGGAAGAAGTTCCTGCCCCATGTGTTCCAGACCTGTGTGCGAGGGATTCAAGGCTCCCTGATTCCCGTCGTGTTCATCTCCATCGTGATTGGCTATGGTACTGTGGTGCAGCAGACGCCTGTGTTTAACTGGCTGGTTGAGAAAGTGCTGTCCATGAATATGCACCCCTATCTGCTTACCTTTGTAGCGGTGAATCTGCTTGCCGGCATGACGGCGAACGGCACAGGCGGTGTGACCTTGTTTATGAAGACCTTTGGAGATTCGATCATCAATAATCCCGCCATTAATTTGGGCGCGCTCCACCGCATTGCTGCGATTTCTGGTGCTGGATTCGATTCTCTACCCCACAACGGCGCAATCGCATTCCAGTTGTCTGTATTCAAGCTGTCCTATAAGGAAGGATATTTCCAGCAGTTTATGATGTCTGTATTGGTCAATCTACTGGCAGGTCTGCTTGCAGTCATCATAGCGATGCTGTTCTATTAAACAAAATAAACATTTGGCCCATATGGACAACGAGTTTAATTTTATCAGGAGGTCATTATTATGGGAACCCCCATGGCTGATTATGTCAAGTTGCCGGAACTGGAAGAGTACAAGGAGTGGTTTAAGGACTTTGCCGACCTGTACCGTGAAGACGGCATCCTTCAGGTGACTTGGAAAACGCTGGACGGCCCCATGCAGCACAGCGGAATGTCCCATCGTGCCATTGGACAACTGGTCCGTATCCTGTCCATGGATTTCAAGAATGAGATCATTATTTTTACCCATATCGGAGATAGCTGGATGACGGAGTCCGACCCCAACGGGTGGGAGACCTACTCCAAATTGCCTACCGAGCGTTTCCAACACCAGTATTTTGATGATACGAATCTGATCAAAAACATGATTTTTGACCTGGACGTGCCTACAATCGGCGCGATTCCGGGGCCGGGGTTCCACTGGGATTCCGCCATGCTCAGCGATGTGACCATTGCGTCTGAGGACACATGGATGGAAGTGCCCCATGCGCACGGCGGTCTGGTGCCAGGCGACGGCATGGGCCTGATGGCGCAGCACTACTTTGGCACAAAGCGCGGCAACTACTACATGATGACCGCACGCCAGTGGACCGCCCAGCAGATGCTGGACTGGGGCATGGTCAGCGAAGTCGTGCCCAAGGACCAGGTTATGGCCCGCGCATGGGAGATCGCCCGGATGTGGAAGACCATGCCTTATGAGAACCGCACCATCATGTCCAATCTGGCCAAGCGGCCGCTGAAAAAGCTGCTGGTGGAGGACTTGAAGCTCCACACCGTTTCCGAACAGTACGGCTCCCTGCTGCGCATCGCCGCCGGTGATATGGGTGACACCCACGCTGGTCAGCAGGACGAGAAGTACATCAGCCAGACCAATGACTGGCGCTACTGCCACGATTGGATGCAGCAGCCCCCCACACGCAAGAGCTGGGACGGCTTCCGCACCAAGCCCTTCGAGTGGTTCAAAGAGGTCGAGGATGGGAAAGAGACTAATCCCTTCGACCCCTCCAAACCTGTCAAGCCCTATCGTCCCGAGCCCAAGGACTAAAACTTAACATGCTGAAAGGAGCGATTTATCATGGGAAACCCCCTGGCTGATTACGTCAAGCTGCCTGAGTTTGACGAGTATAAAGAGTGGTTCAAGGCTTTTGCCGACCTTAAGCGGGAGGATGGCATTGTCCAGGTAACCTGGAAGACCAACGACGGCCCCATGCACCACAGCGGCATGTCCCACCGGGCCATCAGTCAGCTTGTGCGTTGGCTGTCCCTGGACTTCAAAAACGAGATTATCATCTTCACCCATATCGGCGACAACTGGATGATCGAGTCCGATGCCAACGGGTGGGAGACCTACTCCAAGCTGCCCACCGAGCGTTTCCAGCACCAGTACTTTGATGACACCAACCTCATAAAGAACATGATCTTTGATTTGGACGTGCCCACCATCGGCGCCATCCCCGGCCCTGGTTTCCACTGGGATTCCGCCATGCTGTGTGATGTAACCATCTGCTCCGAGGACGCAAAAATGGAGGTCCCCCACGCCCAGGGCGGTCTGGTGCCCGGCGACGGCATGGGCCTTATGGCCCAGCATTACTTCGGCACCAAGCGTGGCAACTACTATATGACCACCTCCCGCCAGTTCACCGCCCAGCAGATGCTGGACTGGGGCATGGTCAGTGAGGTCGTGCCCAAGGGTTCTGCCGTGGAGCGCGCTTGGGAGATTGCCCGGATGTGGAAGACCATGCCTTATGAGAACCGCACCATCATGTCCAACCTAGCCAAGCGGCCGCTGAAGAAACTGCTGGTAGATGATTTGAAGCTGCACACCGTCTCTGAGCAGTATGGCTCCCTGTTGCGGATCGCCGCCGGCGATATGGGAGACGGCACTGAGGGTGGCCAGCACGACGAGAAGTACATCAGCCGTATCGCCGACTGGCGCTATGCCACCCGCGACATGGAGGAGCCCCAGACCGCCGAGTCTTGGCGCAGCATGTACTCCAAGGCAGCCGAGTGGTGCAAAAGGGTTGCTGCAGGCGAGATCGAGAACCCCTTCGTGTTTGAACACAGCAACGAGCCCGAAGGCTATGAGGTTTAATTAATTTCCATAGGAATGTCAACTATCGGACAGGGAATGGGGCCCGTTTAGGGGTCCCATTCCCTGCACTAACCCCAAATGGGAGGAGTCAACCTGCAATGAGCAAAACAATTATCACCGCGGCCCTCACCGGCGCGGTCACCCCGGCCGGCTATAACATTCCCGAGACCCCGGAGAAGATCGCCGAGGATGCCTATGCCTGCTGGAAGGCGGGCGCCGCCATCGTCCACCTTCATATGCGGGACGAACAGGGCCTGGGGACCATGGACGCCGCGCGCTTCAAGAAAACCATTGAACTCATCCGGGCCTATGAGGACTGCGATGTGGTCATCAACTGCACCTCCTCCGGCGACAACCGCGTCTCCGGCGGAGATCCCGCAGGCAATGCGATCCGGATGCTCCACATGCGCACCGTGGACGGCATCGAGATGGGCTCCTATGACGCCGGGTCCTTCAACTGGATGCCCTCCGGCGTGTTCATGAATACCCCTCAGTTCCTCCAGGAGCTGGGCGATGTGTACATGGAGCGGGGCATCAAGCCGGAGTTTGAGATCTTTGACACCGGTATGCTGGACATCGTCAATTACTACGTAAAAAAGGGACACCTGCCTGCCGGAAGCTGCCACTACCAGTTCTGCCTGGGCGTGTTGGGCGGAATGCCCGCCACAGTGGAAAACCTCCTCTACCTGAAAAACCACATCCCGGCGGGCTCCACCTGGTCCGCTTTCGGCGTGGGCGCCGGACACCTTCCCATCCTGTATGCGACGCTGGCGCTGGGCGGCAATGTCCGCGTGGGCATGGAGGACAATGTGGTCTATGGCAAGGATAAGGACGGCAACAAGATCATGGCCACCAACCTGATGCTGGTGGAGCGCGCGGTCAGCGCCGTCAAGGTTTTTGGCAAGGAGCCCGCCACCTCCGCCGAGGCCCGCGAGATCCTGGGCATCAAGCCCCTGGCACGGTAAGGAGGAAATCGCCATGAAGGTATCTGACATCAAGAAAGTGGCCTGTGTGGGAGGCGGCGTCATCGGTTCCAGTTGGGCGATCCAGTACGCAATGCGCGGCCTGAGCGTGGCCCTCTACGACATCAACGATGAGCAGCTTTTGAAGAGCCGGGGGCAGATGGAGAAGAGCCTGGACGCTCTGGTCGGTCACGACGCCATCACCCAGACACAGAAGGCCGAGATCGTTGCCAGGGTCCATCCCACGACCTCCATGGAAGAGGCGGTGTCCGACGCGCAGTTCATCCAGGAGAGCGGCCCGGAGCGCCTGGAGATCAAGCGGAGCATCCTGGCGCAGGTGGAGCAGTACGCCGCGTCCGACGCCCTATACGCCAGCAGCACCTCCGGACTGCTGATTTCCGAGATCGTGGCTGAGGCCGCCCACCCGGAACGCTGTGTGGGCGCCCACCCCTATAATCCCCCCCACCTCATCCCGCTGGTAGAGATCACCCGGGGAGAGAAGAGCTCTGATGAGGTGGTCAAGACCGTATACGATTTCTATCAGTCCATCGGGAAAGAGGCTGTGCTCCTGCGCAAGGAGTGCCCGGGCTTTATCGCCAATCGGCTGCAACTGGCGCTGTACCGAGAGGTGCAGGATCTGGTGATGCGGGGCGTGTGCTCCGTGGAGGATGTGGACAAGGCCCTGGTGTATGGTCCCGGCATCCGCTGGGCCATCTTCGGCCATAACATGATCATGCAGATGGGTAATCCCGGCGGGCTCACCGGGATGGTAAAGATGCTGGGCAATTCCGGCGACGTGTGGCTGGCCGATATGGCCTCCTGGACCCATCAGCCCGACAATTGGAGCGAGGTGGCCCAGCCCGGCGTGGACGAGGAGATGGCCCATTTCCCCGACTATGTGGGGCACACCAACGCCGACTGTATCGCCTACCGTGACAGGATGCTCATCGAGATCCTGAAGCTCCATAAGAAGCTGTGAGCCGGGCACAGGCATTTCAAAAGCGCCGCTGGATCTGCCTGGCCGCCGCTCTGGTCATCTGTGTCTGTGCCGGGTTTGGGTATGCCTGGAGTGTGCTCCAGAATCCCATCGTGGCCGCCCACGGATGGCCGGAGGGCCAGGTATCTCTGGCATATACCGTTACGGTTGTGTGTTCGACCATGGCGCCTCTCTTTTTCGGAGGCTTGATCCGATGCATCAGCACACGGATGTGCATCGCGCTTGGAGCGGTCCTCTTTGGCGGGGGACTGTTCCTAACGGGGGCGATGACCCAGCTATGGCAGCTCTTCCTGTTTTACGGTATCCTCTCCGGTCTGGGATGCGGCTTCATCTATCCCAGCATGATGGCCTACGTGGTCCGGCTGTTTCCGGACCGGTCCGGGCTGGCCTCCGGTCTCGGCACAGCGGCTTATGGCTCAGGGGCGATCCTCTGGGCGCCGACCTCTGCCGTGCTCATGAACACCTTTTCCCTTGTGTGGGCGTTCCGCATCTTGGGGGTCCTGTTTCTGGCGGTTATACTGGCAGCCTCCCTGCTCCTGGCGGAACCCCCGGAGGGGCTGCGGGAGGCATTGTGCCCCAGCAGTGAGCGGACGGCCTCCCCGGAGGAGGGGGGACTGTGCCGAAAGCAAATGGTGCGCACGCCTGCTTTTTATCTGATCGCGGCCACTTTTACCTGCGGTCTGATTGCCGGCGTGATCGTCATCAGCCAGGCGTCCCCCATTCTGCAGGCTACGCTCTCTTATCGCGCCGAGCGGGCGGCTGTTTTTGTCAGCGTATTCGCCGCGTGCAACATGGCGGGCCGCTTTGTCTGGGGCAGCCTCTCAGACAAGGTGGGGATCCGGAATACGATGGCTGCGGTCTTCGTCCTGTGCATCGCCTCCATGCTGCTGCTAACAGTAGGGGAGCAGGATGTCCTGATTTTGGCGGCTATGGGTCTGGCGGCATCCTGCTACGGCGGATTTGCCTCCGTACTCACGCCATTGACCGCCCAAACCTTCGGCCCCAAGTACATTACGGAAAATTACGGTGTGATGTATGTCGTGTTTGGCTTGGCCAGCCTTATTGGCCCCAGTTTGGCCACCACCTTTAAAACCGTAGGCAACGGCAGCTATACCGGTGCCTATTTGAGCGCCGCGGCCTTGGCGGCGGTGGGTCTGGCGCTCTCCCGCTTACTGAAACCCGTGTCCTGCAAAGGAGAATGTTATGGAACTGAGTAAAGTACGCGCCCGGGAAGAGATCATCGCCAAGTTCCACGACGGGCAGATCATCGCCATCGGCGGTCAGACGGGGCAATATATGCCGGAGCGGCTGATCCAATGTGTGCTGGACAGCGGCGCCAGGCATTTGACCATCTACTCCATTGACACCAGCGATCCCGGAACGGGGGTCGGAAGGCTGATCCGGGCTGGCGTGGTCGACCGGATCATCACCACCCACGTGGGTACCAACCCGGAGACCAACGCCCAGATCCAGGCAGGGACGTTGCGGGCCGAATTCAGCCCCATGGGCAGCTTCATCGAGCGGATCCGCTGCGGCGGGCTGGGTCTGGGCGGCGTGCTGACCAAAACGGGCCTGGGGACTGTGGTGGAGGACGCCAAGCAGACGGTGGAGGTCAACGGCGAACGTTATCTGCTGGAGCCCGCCCTGCGGGCCGATGTGGCCCTTACCCGCTGCCGTCAGGCGGACCCGTTGGGCAATCTGGTCTACCGGGGCAGCACCGGCCACGCCTCCCATCCCGTGGTCGCCACCTGCGGCGACCTGTCCATCGTGGAGTGCGACCACTTCTGCGACCTGGGGGAGATCGGCCCGGATGAGGTCGGGGTGCCAGGGATGTTTGTGGACATGATCCTGGTGTAAGGAGGCAGAGCATGGACAAGAGACATTTGATTGCAAAGCGGGCCGCCCGCTATTTCCAAAGCGGTGATGTAGTAAACCTTGGCATTGGGATTCCAAGCCTGTGCGGAAACTACGCCGAGCCCGGCGTCTTCTTTCAGGCGGAGAACGGGTTCATCGGCGTGGGCGCCACGGCAGAGGGCCTGATGGTGAATGAACGCACTTATAATGCGGGCGGGGTGCCCTTTATCCCTGTACCGGGCAGCAGCGGGTTCGATGTGGCGATGGCCTTTGGCGTCATCCGCTCCGGACGTCTGGCAGCCACGGTGCTGGGCGCCCTTCAGGTGTCGGAACGGGGCGATCTGGCCAACTGGTCCACGCCCGGACGCTCCTTCGGTATGGGAGGCGCCATGGACCTGGTCAACGGCGCCCGGAAGGTCATCGTAGCCATGGAGCACTGTACCCGGGAGGGCGCGCCAAAGATCGTGAAGGAATGTACGCTGCCCTATACTGGACGGGGATGTGTGGATCATATCGTGACGGAGCTCTGTGTCATCGATGTCACGAAGGAGGGACTGCTCCTGCGGGAACTGGCCCCGGGGCACACCCTGGAAGAGGTGCAGGCCAAGACGGAAGCCGAGCTGAGCCTGGCCGAGGACCTGAGGGAAATGGTCATATGAAACGAGGAGAACAATATGGAAAAACAGCATAATGAAGCGGTGGTGGTGGCCTATGGCCGCTCCGCTGTTGCGAAGTCAGGAAAGAAGGGCGCGCTGCGCCAGATGCACCCCGTCACCATCGGGGGGCTGACGCTCAAAGGGGTGCTGGAAAAGGTACCGGAGCTGGACCCCGCCCTGGTGGAAGATGTGATCGTGGGCTGCGCCATCCCGGAGCGGAAGCAGGGATTCAACTTTGCCCGGCTTATGGTAGCGCGGGCAGGACTTCCGGACAGTGTCTGCGGCATGACGGTGAACCGTTTCTGCTCCTCCGGACTCCAGGCCATTGCTCTGGCGGCCTCCCAGATTGAATGCGGGATTGCCGACGTGATCGTGGCCGGCGGCGTGGAGTCCATGACCGCCTGTCCCGTGAATCTGGACATCTCCGACACCTTTGACTCAGAGCTCCTGGCCATGCGCAAGGAGGAGTACATCCCTATGGGCCTCACGGCGGAGAACGTGGCCGAGCGCTGCGGCATCACCCGCCGGGAAATGGAGGAGCTGGCGGTGGAGAGCCATCGCCGTGCAGCGGCCGCCCAGGATGCCGGAAAGTTTGATGACGAGATCATTCCTCTGCCCGGCGTGGACCCGGAGGGAAATGACATCGTCTTTGACAAGGACCAGGGGATCCGCCGGGATACCAACCTGGAGACGCTGGCCGGCATGAAGCCCTGCTTCAAAGAGAACGGTCGGGTCACCGCCGCGACCTCCTCCCAGACCAGCGATGCGGCGGCCTTTGTGGTGCTGATGTCCCGGTCCAAGGCGGAGGAGCTGGGCATCCCCCCGGTCGCCGTCCTGGAGGGCTATGCAGTGGCGGGCTGTGAGCCAGATTACATGGGCCTGGGCCCCATCTATGCCGTGCCCAAGGTGATGAAGAAAACCGGGCTGACGGTTTCCGATATGGCTGTGGTGGAGCTCAACGAGGCCTTTGCCGCCCAGGCGATCCCCTGCATGAGAAAGCTGGGGTTGGACCCCGCCAAGACCAATCCCAACGGCGGTGCCATGGCCCTGGGCCATCCCCAGGGGGCCACCGGGGCCTTCCTTACCTGCAAATTACTGGGAGAGCTTCGCCGCACCGGCGGAAAATACGGCATGGTCACTATGTGCATTGGCGGCGGTATGGGCGCCGCAGGCATCTACAAGATGTGCTGAACATGCAAATCCCCTCGGGGCTTACTCCGAGGGGAAAGAAAGGGAAAACAGGGACGCTGGCCCCGGGGATCAGATGATCTCCGGGGCCAGCGTTTGGCAGCGGCAGGGCAGGAGCACATGGCGGAAAGGGCGGCTGGTGGCAGAGGCTCAGCCCTGTAGGGAGAGAATCCGCTCCAGGGTGGGCATGGCGGGAATGGCGCCCTTGGCGGCGGTGGTGAGCCCTCCGGCGGCGTTGCCGAAGCGGACGATCTCCCGCAGCTCCTCCTCTCCCAGACGGCGGATCTCCTCCAGCGTTTTATGGCGCAGACGGTGCAGGATAGCCCCCAGAAAGGCGTCTCCGGCGCCGGTGGTATCGACGGTGTCCACCTGAAAAGCAGGGACTAGGCCGCAGAGCGCGCCGCGCCGGAAATAGGCGCCTCTCTCAGCCAGGGAAATGAGGATCAAAGCGGGACCCTGGACGGCAAGCGCCGCTGTGCCGGTGTCCAAGCCGGTTTCTCCGGTGAGCAGGGTGAGCTCCTCCTCTGAAAGCTTCAGGATATCCGCCAGAGGGAGCAGTTTCAGCATGGCGGTCCTGGCCGCATCTTGAGAGGGCCAGAGGGGAGGACGATAGTTAGGATCGTAGCTGATGAGACATCCGCTCTCCCTGGCCGCATGGACTGCCGCCACAGTGGCGCTCCGGGCGGGCTCATCGGTGAGGGAGAGGGAGCCAAAATGAAAGATATGGCTCTGACGGATGAGTTCGTAGTCCACTTCGCTTTCCCGGAGCAGAATATCCGCGCCGGGGTTCCGGTAAAAGGAGAAGGAGCGGTCTCCGCAGGCGTCCAACTGGACAAAGGCCAAGGTGGTGTGGACTTCTTCGGAGGTCACCAGAGCCCGGGTATCAATACCGTTGCGCTCCATAACGGAGCGGAGAAACGTGCCGAAACTGTCCTGCCCCACTTTGCCGATGAAGGCGGTCCGGCTTCCCAGTAGGGCGCTCTGCGCCAGCACGTTGGCCGGTGCGCCGCCCGGATTTTGGGTATAGAGGGGCATGCCCATGCCGTTGGTTCCGCTGGGGGTGAAGTCGATGAGGATCTCTCCCAGGGCAGTGATGTCAAACATAGCCGTCCTCCTTACAGCATCTGGCCGAATTTATAAAACAGACTTTCCGGGCAAAAATACCATACAATGTTTATTGCCGCATTGTCAACCGTTAAAATAGGAAGGAAGAGCATGGGAAGGCCCCGCGTCCGATGGACGCGGGGCCTTCCCATGCTGAAGGAGGAAGACTAACGGGAGAGGAACCGCATGAGGATCGTTGCGACCTCGGCACGGGTGGCGGTGCCCAGAGGATCCAGGCGGCCGTCGTCCTTGCCGGAGATGAGACCGAAGGAAACGGCCCATTTTACAGAGTCGCCGGCCCAGGTGCTGACGCTGCCGTTGTCGGGGAAGTTGGTCAGATCAGCGGTGGCGCTGGTATCCATGCCCTTGTAGGCGGCATAGCGGTACAGAATGGCCGCCAGTTGCTCACGGGTAATGGAATCGTCGGGAGCGAACTGCGTGTCGGAATAGCCGGTGACGATGCCATTGGCGGCGGCCCAACTCACAGCGTCGGTGTACCAGGTGTCACTGGCCACATCGGCGAAGCTGTTTCCGCTGGCCGCGGGGGTGCCCTCCAGGCGATGGAGGATGGTGACCAGCATGCTGCGGGTGAGCGTGGAGTTGGGGGAGAATGTGGTGTCGCTCACGCCGTTCATGAGACCGCGGTCCACCACATAGCGGATGGCATCCTGCGCCCAATGTCCGGAAATGTCGGTGAACTTGTCGGCTCCGGATTCACCGGAGGCGGTCGTGGCCTTGAAGGTGGTCTTGATGGTCACGGTGCCGTCGGGCTGCGTGTAGGTGTAAGTGCCGTCGCCGTTGTTGATGAAGGCGATGGCTTTGCCGGACTTATCGGTGATGGTAATGGTGTCCAGCTCAAAGCCGCTGTCCGGCTTCACAGTGACGGTGACCTTGTCGCCCTTAACCGGGGACTTGGGGGAAGTGGTGACGGAACCACCCTTGCCCGCGCTGATATCCACGGAAGAGGAGGAAGAAGAGGAAGAGCCGCCACCGCCACCGCCGCTGCCGGTGGACGGGATGCTCATGAGAGTGTCGGAGAGCATCTTGGAGTAGATGGTGTTGGTAGCAAACAGATAGTCATCCTGCTGATGTGCACGGTTGACGATGGAGTTGGCAAAGACGGTGATGTCCATGCCGTTTCCGGTCCAAGCGATGGCCTCTACGCCACCGTCCATGCTGCCGTCAGGCATGCAGCCCACGATGAAGCTGTCTGTATCCGCGCCCTGAATCAGGATCTCAGCGTCTGCGGGATAAGAGGTCAAGACCGTACAGTTCAGGGAGTAGATCACGGTGTCGCCGTCGGCCGCCTGACTGGCGGTGATCAGACTGTCAGAGGGATATACGACGTTGTGAAGGGCTTCCTGACCATTGCCCTTGGAGGCCAGTTCGGTGATCAGGTTATTCTGGATGTAGCGCAGGGGGCTGGAGCCGGTGGAGATGTAAGGCGTACCGGCCTTAACAGCCTCCACAGCTTCGCTGCCATAAGCGCCGCTGTTCAGCGCCACAGAACCAATGATGACATCGGCATCGGCGGGATCCTCAACGATCTTGAAGCCCAACTGTTCGCCGTAGGCCATCAAATCATAGTTGGAGGTACCATTATTGTGGATGTTGTCATAGTTGACAAAGCCGTAGCCATCCGCAAACCACTTTGTGTAGTAACCAGAGCTGACCTTGTCGTCGCCGAAATCGGTATTACGGCCGACCAGGAACAGAGAGGGCTGGCTGATCTCGTGGGCCACGGGCATATCGCTCACACCGGTGGCGGAGAGGATGAACTCGTCGCGATACTTGACAAAGTCCTTGTAGGAGACGACGAAGTCGCCCTTATAGTCGCCCTCGGTGACGAGGCCCACAGAGATGCCGTCATCCAGCATGGCGTTGACGGCCCGGACGGCCTCGTTGCCGTTGTTGGAGATGATCACGGCGCGGGAGGTGGAACCGGTAAACTCGGTCTTGCCGGTCACTTCAGTGAGTTCTTCCAGCTTGCCGGAGAAGGCGTCGATGGTATCAATGGCGATGCAATCGAAGCCGCGCATGCTGGGGAAGCTGGAGACGGACTCGGAATACAGTCTGGGGAATCCGGAAGAAGATGCGTCATAGCCCAAGTTCAGTACGCAGTTGGCGTAGTTGCGCTTGGCCTGATACATATCCACGACCAGGCTGCCGGCCTTGTAGGTGACGTCCCCCACCTTGGTGTCCTCGGTGAGCTCAGAGACCTTGACGCCGTTGCGCATCAAGAACTCGGCCATCTCATAGGCGTCGGCGATGTCGCGCTGAGAGTCGGCGTCCACGGGGATCACATAGTACTCGGGGAAGTACTTGTTGTTGCCCGGATAGGGGACGCGCCAAGCGTCGGAGGGCAGCGTCTCATTGGACATATCAACATACCAAGACTCCATCTTATCGCGATGGTCCTCGTTGTTGATGGCGCGGCGGAAGAATTCCAGCTGATCCTTGTAGCAGGTGTCCTTACAGTCAGCCAGGAACTGCCACAGGCCGTACATGCCGGATTCCAGCAGGCGGACGCTGGACTCGCCGCCGGAGGGAGTCTCGATGGTAAAGCCCATGGAGCCGCAGTTGAGCATGGCATAGCTGGGGGTATAGTTGGTGCTCAAATCGTCCCATGCATCCCAGCCGCTTTCAGTATCGTAGCTGTCGCGGAGCGGGGTGTAATAGGTCTGATACTTGGTTTCAAACTCATCCTTATGCTGCACGGACATAGTGGCCAGAGCCGCATTGCCGTAAGCTTCGGCACCCAGCAGGAACTGATCCACAAAGAGGTCGTACTCCAGGTTGGGCTCGTGAGGAGGCGTGCAGGGCTCCACCAGGAACTGAGCGGTAAAGCCGTGGAACTCGATAAAGGCCACGGGGTTCCACTCGCTGATGAGCTTGCCGATGTTGCGGGTCTCCGCCTGGGTCTGGTTGGAGGCGTCGCGGTTGAGGTCGAAGCCGTTGCCGTTGGGACGGGTGTTGTAGGCACGGCCGTCGGGGTTCTCATCGGGGCTGACAATAATGATCAGGTCGCTCAGAATCTCATTGACATCCAGCACCTTATCCTCGCTGAAGGTATAATATTCGCTGGCGTCGGTGCGGCCATCATTGCCGTTGCCGTTGATATCCGTGGCGCTGATCTTTAGGCCATAGCCGGTAAAGCCGTATTCGGTATTCCCGTCGTCGCTCGTGAGCTCAAAGTCCACGATCTTGGGATCATACTGGCTCTCATCGACAGTGCCGTCTACCAGGCCGACGATGGTGTTCCAGGTCACAGTATCCTCAGTGGCCAGGGTGCGCAGCAGGTTCGTGTGGGCATCCACGCCGCCGGCCTCGTCAGAGTGGACGTTGTTGAGCATGATGGGCATACGGTAGTCTTCTCCGGCCGTGATTTTAGCCAGAACAGCCTCAGGATCGGCCTGCGCCAGCTCGTTCATGGCCTTGAAGTCTGTGACAGACTTCTCGCTGTCAGACACAACCACGTACCACTGCTCGCGTCCGTCTGTGCTCTTGCCGCAGGACTGTACATCGAAGTAGCGGCCCTTTTCCTCAGCCAGAGCCTTGATCTCCATCAGCTCGGCGTACAGATCGTCGTAGCGGACGTTGCTCTCGTAGACGTTGATCTCCATGGGAGCCTTGGCGAGCACCTCTCCGTCGACTTCAGCGGCCAAAGTATAATTGCCGATGAAGCTGGGCCACACGTTGCGGGCATAGCGGAAGGTGCTGCTGCCGATGGCCTGGAGAGCGTTGGTTACCAGGGGAAGCTTCTCATCCTTCATGTTGAAGAAGATGCCGTGGCTGAAGTTCAGAGTCACAACGGCTTTGCCGTCCGCGACAGATACTTCAGGTTCTTCAAGCGTGAAATAGGGCTCGCCGTTGGCGCCATGCTGGTTGATAGTGCCCCAGCTCATCCAGTTCTCCAAATAGTCACCCGTATAAATATTGGGATACAATTCGGGGTCCTGAACATCGACGCTGCCACGGGTCAGGCTCCAGCGAATGTTGGAAGCCCACTCAGCCCACTGCTCTGCGGTCCAGTCCTTGTTCTCTTCGGTTACGGAGATTGCAAGGGTGGCGACAAAGTCTTCCTTACTCTGGTCCAGAGTGAGCAAGCTGTCGTTCAGGATGAGGCCGGAATCATAGAAAGTGACCTTCGCGTTGGCCAGGGCCAGAGTCTCGATCTTGTCGATCTCAGCCAGATAGGGCGCGGCAGTCGCAGCGTCGGAAGCAAAGTACCGGGCACAGGATGCAATGGCCTCGCGGTACCAGTCGCCCCAGGCCTTGAGGACCTCGACCTCCAGGGCGTAGGCGTCGTCCACACTGCTCTTGGTGGCATCGGCCCAAGCCTTGTGAGCTTCCGTATTCTCCTTGGCCTCACTGGCAAAGCGGTCCGCCGCAGCATCCACCAGGATCTCCAGCATCTCGTTGGTATACTGGGTGGGGTTGGCGGCGAAATAGCCGGCGGCCAGAGAGGTGATGCCCACGCTCTCCAGTTCGTCCGCACTGGCCATGTACAGGGTATCGACGGTGGTGTGATAGACGTAGTCGGTGAAGTGCCAGGTCAGCACCGCGGGCACGCCCCGCTCCAGGAAGCGGCTGTGGTCGCTGCCGCCCTCATAGGGGCACACGTCAACCTGGAAGTCATAGCCCAGGGTATCCGCCACGACCGTGCGGGTGGACTGGGCGGAGGCCATATAGAGGTCGTTGATAAAGATGCCGCCCAAGTCATAGTCGCCGGGATCGCCGGCGCCCCAAAGGGTATGGGAGTCGGGCAGACGGACGAAATTGCCATCTGCGTCGCTGCGGTTGTCGTCGTAATAGAGGGGATCTTCGGGGATGTTGTCCAGGGTGTAGTTATAGTAGGCGGAGGGATCAGGGGCCTTCTCAATGCGCATGGGGCCGCCGGTCTTGGCCGGGTCCTCGCCCACCATGTCCAGATCGATACAGCAGATGATATCATCCACTTCGTCAGGATGGGCATTCAGGTATAGGCGGGAGAAGGACATCTCGTCGCCCCACATGAAGACGATGGTGCGCTCGGGCCGGGCGATCTTGCCGTCATCGATGAGTTTCTTCATCTTGACGGCCAGCTCCAGGTTCAGGGCCACGCCGGTGGCGTTGTCGTCGCAGCCGGGCTCCTGGACGTGAGCGGCCAGGACCACACGCTCATGCTGCAGATCGGGGTTGGAGCCCTTGATCTCGGCGATGGCGGTGAGCTGTCCTTGGGCACCGGGATGAGAGCCGCTCATCTCGTACATTTCGCCCACAGTGGCCACGTTCATCTTGACGGTATAGCCCCGGTCGATCAGGGTGCGGAGGGAGTTATACTGGTCGGGAGAAATGTTCCACTCCACGATGGGCTTGCCGGCGTCCATGGCTTTCTTATTGGCGTCTGCGCCCCGCCCGCCAGCGAACCGGGCGGAGTCGGTGTACCACTCGTTTTCACCGTCATACCACTCGGTGTACCAGTCGGCTACAGCCCCCTCAGGACCGTACCAATCTCCAGACTCGATGGGGTTGCTGAAGTTGGACAGGGAGGCGGTGGTCATCACGGAGACAGCACCGACTTTCTGGGCGAAATCAAAGTTTGTACGGTTGGAAGAGTCACACAGCAGGATTTTACCAGCCAACTCGGAAGTGTCGCCCGTATACTTGCTCACGTTACCGACATAAACCACTTCGCCGGTTTTTCCAGCGACCAAGTTACGGACATCGCCAGGATTTTCACGGATAGCTTCCAGCTCATTTTCCGTAACGTTGAAGCCGGCATTGGTGGCCAGATGGGCCCGCTCATTCAGGTGGGCCTCGGGGCCGCGGGGATCGCCGGGATCCTCACCATAGGGGAAGACATTGACCCGAGTACCGCCGCTGTCCTTCTCATTGATCCAGCCGGACATCTTCTTTACAAAGTCGTCAGTATCGCCCGGCGTGGCGCCAAGAGAATAGACGTCGTTGTAGTGCGCCTGATAGATATCACTGGTGGGGTCAAAGGCATAGGACTCCACGTTCACCACGTCCCGCAGGGCGTAGAGGGGATCGGTGTCGTCCAATTCCTGGCCGCCCTTGGTGATGGAGGTGATCTCCATGCGGGCGTACTCAGGGGCCCATACCAGGGAGGTGGAATCGTCGTGCTGGACCCAGAAAAAGTCATCGCTGTAGTCGTGAGTCCAGTCGGTGAAATCAGTGCCTTTGTTGGTCCAGGAGTCGCCGGCGTCTGTATACCCGGCGTCAACCATGGTCTGTCCAACAAAATCATTGATCACATAGTTCTGCCAGGGGCCGCCGGTGGTCCGCCAGCCCAGGAAAACGGTGCCGAGATAGTCAAAGGCGGATTCTCCGTCCACACCGTCCGCGCCACTGAGGAGTTCCACAATGGCGTCCAAATCGTCTGGGTAGTCAGAGATGGGGGCCGCTGCCGCTGCGGGGATGACCAACATGGACAGGAGCATGGAAAGCGTCAGGAGCAGGGAAAGGACTTTGTTAAGCCGTTTCTTGCGTTGCTTCACTTTTTAGTTCCTCCTTCTATTGGACTTCGGATTCCTGCAGGGATTGGCAAATGGGAATTGGTTATGCTGCAGATGGCCTCGACCAGCGGAAAGAAAATATCCATCCTCCTTCCTGAAGATTCCAGTGTCCGGAGACTAGTCTCCGGACATGAAAGGGCATGCCCTTTCATGTCCGGAGACTAGTCTCCGGACATGAAAGGGCATGCCCTTTCATAAATACCACTGCTCAAGGTTCCTTAAAAACAGTATATCGGAGTCTCTGCAACATTGCAATATATACAATAAAATTTTGACATATGCACAATAAAATGTGAATATAGCTCAACGTGTAAAAGAAATTCATTCGGATGGGGAAAAATGGAATGGAATGGTAGCACCATCTAAAGTGCAAATTTTAAGCGGAAAACATAATTTGGGTGGGAGGTAATCCACGCATAAATGAAGGAAATCATGCAAATGAGAGAGGGAGAGGTAAGCGAAACTCTCCTATAACGACCTTGTGCAGGGGAGTCAAAAATATTTGCAACCAGGCCTGTCCAGCGCGCAAACGCCCCCGGCACAGAACCTGCTTTCCGTGCCGGGGGCGTTTGCAGAGAGGTGCCTACCAGCGGTAAGCGCCGTTGAACTCCGGGTGAAGAGGGGCGCTGAAAAAGGTCGCGCAGGCTTGGGAGAGATATGCCGGGTCCCGGCTGCCGGCAGTCTCCACAGCGGAGTGCATGGCGAGCTGGGCCATTCCGATGTCCACCATGGGGATGCTCACAGCATGGCTGAGGAGATTTCCCAGCGTACTGCCGCCCGGCTCGTCCGCACGATTGGCAAAGATCTGTACCGGTACACCGGCACGCCGGCAGATGGAACGGAAAAGCCCCCAAGTCAGCCCAGTGGTGGTATATTTCTGACTGGCGTTGAGCTTGATGACCACACCGCCGTTGAGGTAAGGCCGGTTCTCCGGATCGGCCTTTTCGGTAAAGTTGGGATGGACGGCATGGCCGTTGTCGGCACTGAGCAGCAGGCTGCTGGCCAGGGCCTGACGCTGCGCCTGCGCGCTCATGCCCAGGATTTCGGCCGTCCGGGCAAGTACGTCGGGAAGGAAACTGCTCAGAGCCCCCTGCCGGGTACCGCTGCCCACCTCTTCATTGTCGAAGAGGCAGTAGACCTGACCAAGACGGGGGGAGGGAGAGGCGGTGAGAAGCCCTTCCAGGGTGGCATATGCACAGCCGAGATCATCGATGCGGGGCGCCTGAAAGAATTCTCCCTCGGGTCCGATGCAAACGGGCTTCTGACGGGGACAGAGGACCAGATCGGTGGCCAGGATATCACGGTCCTCCACACCGAGGGCCTCGGCCAGCAGGTGGGTAAGGGATGGGGCCTCCTCTGCACCGTACAGAGGTTGCATGTCCCGCTGAAGGTTGTAGTCGTGGCCTTTGTTCACATCCCGCTGCTGATGGATGGCGAGGCTGGGAATGGTCAGCAGGTCACGGTCCAGATGGACCAGGCACCCCTCTACGCCGGCGGGCGTCTCCACCACGGCGCGCCCGGCCACGGTGAGCGGGCGGTCCAGCCAAGAGGCGCAGTTCATGCCGCCGTAGCCCTCCACCTCCAGACGAATGTAACCTTTGTCTCCGGACATAGAGTCACTTTTGACACGGAAGGTGGGGGAGTCGCTGTGGGCGGCAGTCATGCGCCAGCCGGTCAGGGCGGCGGTCGGGAGACGGAAGGCGATGAGACTGCTCTGATTCCGGGTGACGTAATAGGCGCCGCCCTCCTCCAGCCGCCACTCGCGGGACTCCTCCAGTCGGACAAATCCGGCCTCTTCCAACAGCGCGGCGGCGCTACGGACCGCGTGAAAAGGGCTGGGGCTTTTTTCAATATAGGCCATAAGGCGCGCCAATGTATCCATGATAAAACCTCCTGAAAATCAGCGTTGCGAATATTCCTATTATAGTGCCTCCGGGTAGAGACCGCAAGCCGGGAGAAGCTGCCGGTATAAAAATAGAAAAAGAGAGGGGAAGAGGCCCCGCCGCTCTTGCGGCGGGGCCTCTTCCCGATGGGAAAGGGTTATTGGAGGGAAAGGAGAAGCTGTTGCTCCAGAGCGCGGACATGGTCGCAGAGAAGGGAGATTTCCTGAGCGGATGCCTGGTCAATGTGGATACCACAGTTGACAAGGACTGTGCGGCCGGTAGCTCTGCAGATGTCTTCCGCGCAAAAGCGGGTCAGTGCTTCCTCACGGTGGCCGGGAACAGAGAGCGTGTGGACATCCGTACGACCGGATTCCCGGTGTGCCAAGGCGGCGGCACCGATATGAGGGGTCTCGCCGCCGATGATGGAAACGTACAGGTCCTCTCCGACGAAATGCCAGTCCATGGCGACCCAGGAGCGGCCGGAACCGATCTGGATCATCCGCCCCACCTCCTGTAGTCCGCCGGGATGCCCAGCCGGTCCAGGACTTTGCCTATCAGATGCCGTATCATGTCGTCTACAGTTTGCGGACCGCTATAAAAGGTCATCATATAAGACAGCAGCACCAGCAGGAACAGCAATTTTTTCCCGGGGAATGTAAATTTAGCAAAAGCATACCCCGCCATGCCGTTAAACAGGATACCCACGGCCACTGTGAGAAGGGCGATCAGCAGTGAATTCAGCAGGGCCTTTCCAAAGCCATGTTCCACAAAAATGGTCTGATATGCCTCCAGAGTGAAATGCTCTGGAATAAACGTTTTCCAGGAAAGCGGACTGACGTAGCGATAGATGTCCTCCATGGGGCGGAAGGAGGAGGTGAACGCAAAGATTAACGGCAGGAACACAAAAAGCAGCAGGACCATATGCAGCGTATAGAGCGGGAGTTTCCTGTTGGGATTGATGCGGTTCATTGTCTCTTCACTCCCTTTCCCGCAGGAGATAACTCTCAATGCCGATGATGACCACCAGCAGGAGAAGCAGAATCACAATCATAGCGGACGCCTGATTGATATTGGAGTATTTGTATGCGGTGCGGTAGATGCGGTACATTAAAAAATCAGTGGAACCTTCCGGACCGCCGCCCGTCAGTATATAGGCTGGAACAAACAGAATAAAATTGGAGATGGTGTCGGAAATAATGACAAATTTAAAAGTCCGCTTCATTTGCGGCAGAGTGACGTAGCGCAGCGTTTTCCAGTAGCCGGCGCCGTCGATAGAGGCGGCCTCGTATAGCTGTGAAGGGATCTCTTCCAGCCCAGTGATAAAGAACAGAGCCCAATAGCCCAACCCTTTCCAGGTGGCAATGACCATGACCCAGGCCAGGGCCTGCTTGCTGTTGTTCAGAAAGGCCTGATTTGAAATGCCGAACAAGTTCAGAATGGAATTCATAAGGCCCTGCTCCGGGCTCAGGAATACGCCCCAAAGGGTGCAGGCGATGGTAAAGGACACCGTGATGGGAATAATATGGACCGTACGAAAGACTCTCTGACCTCTAAGCTTAACCATGAGCAACAATGCCAGCCCAAAAGAGAGAACCACTTGGATGGGATTGACGATCACATTAAAAAACAGGGTGACCTTCAGGGAATTTTGAAAAGATGCGTCCTTTAAAACCGTGATGTAATTGTCCAGGCCGGCAAACAGGGTGGCCTTGTTGACAAAGGAATAGGAAAACAGGCTGTCATAAATACCCAGCAGGATGGGATAGATTTTAAATATGACAAGCAGGGCCATAGCTGGAATAAGAAAAGCCGCAACGACCGGATAGTGCCTTTTCATGACATCGTCCACCCTTTAGGAATTGGGACAAGAGGGTACGCAACCCCCTTGTCCCAATTTGCTGGTTTGATTACTGCTGATACTTGGCGATCAAGCTGTCGATTTCCTCTACGGCTGCGTCCAGAGCAGCCTGGGGATCGGAGCCGTTCTTGATATCGCTATAAGTCTCCTGCATCACCGACTGCCACTCTTCATACCCCACCATTTGGGGCCGGGCCACAGCGGTATTCATAGCCTCGTAGACGTTGAGCGCAGCCACGGTGCCTTCATTGGCGGAATCCTGCTCGATAGAGTCCAGCACGCTGATGTTACAGGGCAGATTCTGCATGATGGAGTAGGTCTTCTGACAAGTCTCATCGTCGGTGGTGAGCCATTCCACGAATTTGGAGGCAAGCTCCTTGTTCTCAGAGTAGTTGGAGACGCCCATGTACCAGCTGCCTGTGGGAGTCACGGCTTCGCCGCCTTCAAAATAGGGGTGCGGAGCCACGCCCCAGTTCATTCCGGCGCTGTCCATGGAAGAAATCTGCCAGGAGCCCCCAACGAACATGGCCACTTGGCCGGCGGTGAAATAGCCGGTGGATTCGGAGCCGTCGATTTTGGGGCTGATGTTCCAGGTGTTGAAAGTGTCGTAATAAAATTGGCCGGCCTTTACCACCGCCTCGGCATTGGTGTAGCCTTCGGTGGAGGTCTGATCGTCGTTGATATACTGCACGGTGCCCAGACTCTGAGAGAGGGGGAGCAGCTGATACGGCGTATCTATTTGCTCAAAGGTGAGGCCGTAGATTTGGCTGCCATTTTCATCCGTATAGGTGAGCTGCTGGGCCAACGTTACGATTTCCTCCCAGGTCAGCCGCTCCGAGGGGTCGATGCTGGGATAAGGCAGTCCCTTGGCATCAAACAGGTCTTTGTTATAGTACAGATTCACGCAAGAACTATACAGAGGCAGGGCCATTATCTCACCGTCCACCGTGCCGCCTGCAAGGGAGGCGGAAGTGATGCGCGAGGTGGAGTCTGCGGAGATATATTCGCTCATACTTCCAAGATAATTCTTGGCGGCATAGTTGGTAATCAGGGGGGCATCCGCCACCAGTACGTCGACAAAGGATTCTCCTGTGCCCAAGCGGACCTCAATGGTGTTGAAGATTTCAGAATAAGGCACGGACTCTACCTGGATGGAGATGCCATTTGCCTGTGCAAACTCCTGGAACACCGGCTCCAAGGGTTCCAGATCGGAGACGATAAGTACATTCAGAGTGGTGTCGGAAGCCGGAACCGGGTCACTGCCGGCGGGCGTGGGGGAAGCGCCGGAGGTGCCCTGAGAGGAGCAGGCGGCCAGAGACGAGGCCAGGCCAAGCGCCAGTGCCAGAGACAAGAGTTTTTTCAGTTTCATCATACAGTCCTCCTAGTTCATTTTTGTTGTAGCTGGGCGCAGGGGATTTTATATTGACAAATCCGGTCCATCAGCAGAGACATAAAGCGGTCGGCGTCCACTTCAAGACAGACCTTTACCTTTCCGGCTGGAGCCGGTTTTTCCAGATCCTCAGGTGGGGTCCAGGGGGTTCTGGGCAGGGAACAGATCGTATGTCCCGTGGGATGGCGGTGATCGTATTCAACCTCTACATTCATCTGCGGCCCCCGACAGAAGGTGGGATCAAAGGCCAGCGCCACGCAAAGCGGATCATTCATGGCAGTATAGTCCCGTTTCCAGTACTGAAGCCAGATGCGGACCATTCGGGCCATGGCGCGGTTGAGCGCGCTCCCGCTCTCCTCCAGACGCCGGATATGGGGTTCCCGCACCAGGACCTGCCGGGTGACGTCATAGCCGCACATTACGATGGGAGCTCCACTTCGGAAAAGAAGAGCCGCAGATTCCGGGTCCCTGCTCACGTTGTGGTCGGAGTGCTCCAACTCAGCGGCGTTGCACCCCAGCCGGGCGCTGCCGCCCATGATGATAATTTGCTTGACATAATCTGCAATACGCGGTTCTCTGGCCAGTGCAATGGCGAAATTGGTGAAGGGCCCAATGCCGATGAGCGTGACCTCTTTCGGGTTTTTCATCACGGTATCGATGATAAAATCTACGGCGTGGCGGCGGTCATAGGCAAGGTCCCGGTCGGCTTCGGTAAGAAGGCCCTCGCCTTCATGGCCCAACCACCAAATTTCCCGGTTGCGCAGCAATACGTCCCGAGAGCCTGCCATGACGGGGATATCCTCCCTGCCCAGCATGTGCAATACCTTCGTCACCATTCTGGCGCGCAGGTCCACGTCGCCGTAGACTGTGGTAATGCCCTCCACCTTTAATTCTGGCGAGACAGCGGCCAACGCCACGGCCATCACATCGTCTACATCCGTGCCAATATCGGTATCTAAAATAATGCGTTCCATACTTAACCCTCCGCCACGTAGGACATATCGTCCCGAGAGAACATCTGCCACAACGATTCCAAGTCCTCCAAAGTAGGCATGGAAGTCAAGGCACCTCTGCGGGTTACGCTGATAGAAGCGGCCAGATTGGCCCTGAGCACAGCTTTCTCCAAGGGCATTCCGGCACTCAGCGCGACGGCCAGTACGCCATTGAAGCAGTCTCCTGCGCCTGTTGTATCCACTGCGGACACTTTGCGGGCCGGGACCAGAAGCGCACCATTTTGGTTCACGATCAATGACCCTCGAGCGCCTAAAGTGACCACCACATTTCGGACGCCTTTCTGCAGCAGGAGTTTTGCGCTCTGCTCAATTTCCTCTACGGTTCCGGCCGGGCCTCCCGTCAGAACAGACAGCTCCGTTTCATTCGGAGTGATTACATCCACCAACGGAAAGAGATCTTCGGGAATGTCCTGACGGGCTGGGGCGGGATTCAGGATGACCAGCTTACCCAGTGCCTTGGCTTGGCGGATGGCGCTGCACACGCTCTCCAACGGGATCTCCAGTTGCAGAAGCACGCAGGCGGCTTTAGAAAAGAGTTCTGCATTTTCAGCCAGATACTCTGATGAGCAGGTAGAGTTGGCGCCGGGGACCACCACGATGCTGTTGCTTCCATCCGTACCGGTCAGGACAAAAGCCGTTCCAGTGGATTGTCCCGAATCTCTCTGAATATCCATTACCTGTACGCCCGCCTTTTCCAGCAGCTCAAGCATGCGCACGCCATATTTGTCTGTTCCAACACTGCCCAACATGGCGACCTGCCCTCCGGCGAGCCTGGCGGCATAAGCCTGATTCGCGCCCTTCCCACCCGGATTATTCCAGTATTCCTCTCCCAAAACGGTTTCACCTAAGGCTGGCAGGCGCTCCATCCGCACAACGACGTCCATATTCAGACTGCCAATCACCAATATTTGATTCATATCGCGATCCTTCACCTCGATCTTGTACTCTCGCGCTGGACTAGAGTGGTACTCATGCATTCGCTCTTAGCCCCCTCGGGATCCCCACCGATCAACGCCAGCAACTTCCGTGCGGCCCGATAGCCCATTTCATAGATAGGCTGTGCCACCGTTGTGAGGGCGGGGGTGAGGTCGGCGCTGAGCATGATATTATCAAACCCTAATACACTCACCTGCCCAGGTACAGGAATGTTCAGTTCACGGAGCGCTCTCAGTACACCAATGGCAATGGTATCCGCACCGGCAAAAATGGCGTCCGTCTCGGGGTAGGCCTCTATGATGTGGCGGACCCTTTCATAGCCGGATGCGGTGCTGTAAGCGCCATAAGTGATGTATTCTTTTTGAAAGGGGATCTCCGCCTCGCGAAGAGCCTGCCGGTATCCTTTCAGACGCTCTCCTGTGGTGTATACCCCCTTTGGCCCGCCCAGGAAAAGGATCTTGCGGCACCCTGTATCAATGAGGTGAGTTACACCGGAATAAGCGGCCTCCTGGTTGTCAACATAGACGCCGGGTTTGTCTGTAAAATCCCTGGATTTTCGATCCAGCAGAACCATTGGGATTCCGCTTTGACAGACAGAGCGATAGAGGCTTCGATCTTCCAATTCTCCGCAAGTATTGACCAAAATACCGTCTACCCGTTTTTCCAAAAAGGCCCGTAAATACTGTTGCTCTTTGTGGATGTTGGAATCGGAATTACATAGAAACAGGGTATACCCGTTTTCCATTGCGCAGTCTTCCACGCCGCGCACCATCTGAGGGAAAAACATATTCTGTATATCTGGAATGATTAAGCCAATGGTTTTGGTGCGGGCCAATGTGATACTCCCGGCGACCCGATTGGGTATATATCCGACCTCTTCGATCAACTCCAGGATGCGTTGGCGGGTCTGTTCAGAAACACCTTGCGGGTTATGATTTATGACGCGGGAGACCGTTCCCTTGGAAACGCCCGCCATGCGGGCAATGTCGTTGATCGTCACGGCACGACTCTCTCCTTTCGTAAGAGATAAACCGGTTTAGTAACTATAAAAAGTATAGCTCTTTCCACAAAATATGTCAACAATCATCCGGCGGCCTTGCACATTTTTGTCACACCTGCTAGTAAACTAGACTAAACTTTAAGAAAAAGCACCAAAGCATCCGTTTGCGCTAAAGTGATTAGAAATTAGAATGAGCAGGCTTTGCCGATGATAGAGTATGAAAATATAGGAAAGGCGACAGCGCCGCCGGCATGCAATCATGCCGGCGGCGCTGTCGTTGAGGGCGGGTGCCGTTGGGAAAGACGGCGGAGAGCGCTATACGTCTCTGCGCGTCCCGTCGGTACCGATGATGACGACTTGCCAGGGGATCAGTTTGCCGCAGTTCTCCAGGGCCCGGCGGACAGCCTGTTCGATCCCGCCGCAACAGGGGACTTCCATGCGGACCACAGTTACGCTCCTGATCGTATTCTCCCGCAAAATGGCAGTAAGCTTTTCGGCGTAGTCGCCCTCATCCAGTTTGGGGCAGCCGATGAGGGTGATGCGGTCCCGAATAAAGTCCTGATGAAAGTTTCCATAGGCATAAGCGGTACAGTCGGCGGCGACGAGCAGCTTGGCGCCGTCAAAATAAGGGGCGTTTACCGGTACCAGTTTGATCTGTACAGGCCACTGAGAGAGCTCGCTGTCCACTGTGGCGGTATCCCGCGCGGCGGGAGCGGGGACGCGCGGGATACGCTTGGACTGGGTGCCGGGGCAGCCGCAGGGGAGCGGAGCGCCGATGGCCTTGGCCTGCTGGGCGGCACGGACCGCCTCGGCATCATAGGCGGGGGCCTCCCGCACCTCAAAGCTGATGGCACCCACCGGGCAGGCGGGGAGGCAATCGCCCAGGCCGTCGCAATAGTCCTCACGCAAAAGGCGGGCCCTCCCGTCCACCATGCCGATGGCACCCTCATGACAGGCGGCGGCGCAGAGACCGCAGCCGTTACAGCGTTCGACGTCGATTTTGATGATTTTTCGCTCCATGTTCTATTCCATCCTTTCAGAAGTGGGTTCTGATACCCGTACAATCATTTTCTGGCCTGATTATCCCACATGGGAAGAGCGCTGTCTGTTGGTTTGCCAACAGAATAAGAAAAATGAAACAAAAATGGAGTGGAGAGACGGGGGCACCCCTTCGCTTATGATCCAAATCCGTGGCTGTCATACATAAGCTCGAAACGACTTTTATCCACCTTTAGCAGGCCTTCTTTTTGCATTTTGCTCAGCTCGTTGGACAGCGCGCTCCGGTCCACATTGAGGTAGTCGGCCAACTGCTGGCGGTTAAAGGGGATGGTGAAGCTGTGGCTTCCGCTGCGGATGGCCTGGTAGGACAGATAGGAAGACAGCCGCCCTCGGATGGATTTGGAGGCGGTGTGAAAAATTTTTCGGGATAGGTTTAAGTTTTTCTGAGCCGATATGGACAGCAGATTTCGGATCAGTCTGTTGTGGTGGGTGCAGGCGTGAGAGCAGACCTGAAGCACGCGGTCCATGTTCAGGAAAAGCACATCCACCGGTTCGGCGGCCACCACGTTGACCATCAGGGGTTCGCCGGAAGTGCAGGCATAGGTCTCGGCGAAGATCTGCCCCGGCCCAACGCTGTCCAGAACGGTGGTATTGCCCCACAGGTCGTTGTTTTCGATCAGGACGCTGCCGGTCAGCACCATGCCCAAGGCCGTGACGATATCTCCAGTGCGGCAGATCATTTCGCCTTTGGAAAAATGCCGCTGCTCCGCACCAAGGCAGGACAGCATCTTCTCTGTCTCCTGGGGGGTGGTGCCGCGGAAAAGGGCTGTTTTCGATAAGCTGATGAAATCCATATACGTTACCTCTTGCGTTGTTATACAAACATACTTGTTGCTCTGACTATATTATACTGTGTCCAGAAAGTCAAGAAACACACAATTCTTTAGAAAACCGATACATGGATGAAACTGGGAGGAATTATTGTGGAAAATAAGATGTTTTGCTATCAATGTCAAGAAACCGCCGGCTGCACGGGCTGTACGCAGTCGGGCGTCTGCGGTAAAAAACCGGATGTAGCTGCCATGCAGGATCTGCTGGTCTATGTGACAAAGGGGATCTCCGCTGTGGCGGCCCAGCTTCGGGCCGAGGGGAAGGAGGTGGCTCCGGCGGTAAACCATCTGGTCACGCTGAACCTGTTTACCACCATTACCAATGCCAATTTTGACAAGGAGGCCATCGTTACCCGCATTCACGCCACATTGGAGGTCAAACAGGAGCTGCTTTCCCAGGTGGAGCACGCCGATGGGCTGCCGGAGGCCGCTCGCTGGACCGCCTCCGAGCCCATGTTTGCGGCCAAAGCCGCCCAAGTGGGGGTGCTGTCCACCGGGGATGAGGACATCCGTTCCCTGCGGGAGCTCGTCACCTATGGTCTCAAGGGCCTATCTGCCTACTCCAAACATGCCAACGCTCTGCTGCAGGAGGACACTGAAGTGGACGTCTTCCTCCAACGGGCCCTGGCCGCCACTTTGGATGACGCTCTGACGACAGAGGACCTGGTGGCGCTGGCCCTGGAGACGGGCAAATACGGCGTCAGCGGTATGGCTCTGCTGGACAAGGCCAACACGGGGGCCTACGGCAATCCCGAAATCACAAAAGTGAACATTGGCGTGGGCACACGACCCGGCATCCTGGTCTCCGGCCATGACCTGCGGGACCTGGAGATGCTGCTTGAGCAGACACAGGGAACCGGCGTGGACGTCTACACCCACTCCGAGATGCTTCCCGCCCACTACTATCCGGCATTTAAACAGTACCCCAACTTTGTGGGCAACTACGGCAACGCCTGGTGGAAACAGAAAGAGGAATTTGAGACCTTCAACGGGCCCATCCTGATGACCACCAACTGTATCGTACCGCCCAAGGACAGCTACAAAGAGCGGCTGTACACCACCGGCGCGGCCGGATATCCCGGCTGCAAGCATATCGCCGGCGGGGTCGGCACGGAGAAGGATTTTTCCGCCCTCATCGCCCATGCCAAACGCTGTGCGCCCCCGGCAGAGATCGAGCGGGGCGAGATCACCGGCGGTTTTGCCCACGCCCAGGTGATGGCCTTGGCGGATCAGATCGTGAGCGCAGTCCAAAGCGGTGCGATCAAAAAATTTGTGGTGATGGCCGGCTGTGATGGCCGGGCCAAGAGCCGCGATTACTACACGGAATTTGCGAAGGCCCTGCCCAGAGACGCCGTGATTCTCACCGCCGGTTGTGCCAAATACAAGTATAACAAGCTGGACCTGGGCGATATCGGCGGCATTCCCCGGGTGCTGGACGCCGGCCAGTGCAACGACTCCTATTCCCTGGCGGTCATCGCCATGAAGCTCAAAGAGGTCTTTGGCTTGGCGGACATCAACGAGCTGCCCATCATCTACAACATTGCCTGGTATGAGCAGAAGGCGGTGATCGTCCTGCTGGCCCTGCTGTATCTGGGGGTGAAGAATATTCACCTGGGCCCCACGCTTCCCGCTTTCCTCAGCCCCAACGTGGCCAAAGTCCTGGTGGAGAACTTCGGCATTGCCGGCATCGGCTCTGTGGAGGATGATCTGGAGCTCTTTTTCGGTAAGGCGTAAGGAGAGACGTCCACACAAAGGAGGCAGACAAGCGGGAAATTCACGGGCGGGCTCTGTTTTTCCATTGCCTGCACCTGGACAGCATCTGTGTTATAGCGCGCCCGGAAATCGGGTGCGAAATGAGAGAAACGGCGAGCGGATGAGTCCGCTCGCCGTTTCTCAATTATTCCAATGATTCGGATGGGAACTCGTACCACTTGATCTCGTTGGCGCCCAAGTCCAGCGTGAAGCTGGAGCCGTCGCCCCGGTAGACCGTGGTGGACTGCGGCTCGTAGGTATTGTTCACCACGCAGTATTTGCCGCTTTTCACATAGGCATGGACCTCCACATTACAGTTGGAGGAGAACCACCTGTGGAGGCGATCCTCGCTGTGGGAGGCCCAGAGGATGGAGCGGTAGAGGACGCGGCTGTTTTCAAAGGAATAGGGGAGACCGCTGAGATAGACGCACCGGCCCGCACCGAAGCCGTGGACGGCCATCTGGACCTCTTTTTCCCGCTGGACCAGGATCTCGGTGCCTTCCAGGGCGTAAATACTCTTTTTGCCCTCTCCAAAATCCACCGGATGGGTACAGTCGGCGAGGATAAAGTGATCGGGGTGCTCCTCCCAGTTGTACTTGTCGTACCCCAGGGTAAAGCCGGTCTCCTTCTCCACGCCCAGGGCGGTGGCAAGCTGGAAATAGTGGCCCTGGTACTGGTGGCCAGAGGGCTCGCCCACGCCGATGAAGCCGCCGCCGTTCCAAATGAAGCGCCGGACAGCCGCGGCGACGGCCGGGTCCTCCCAGACAGCGCCGCCGGTATGGGCGGTGTCCCCGTCCCCCACATTGAGGAGGACGCTGGCGCCCTCCAGCGCATGGGGATCGTTCCTGAGGTCGTCAAAGCTGAGGAATACCACATCAAATGGGGCGCCGGACAGCGCCTCGATGACGCCGGCGTAGCTGTAGTTCTGCTTTTGATAGAGCGCGTGATGGACCATATGGCAGCCCCAGGAGCGCATTTTTCCCCAGCAGTTGAGGACGGCCACTTTACCCACGCAGTAGGGCGTGGCACCGCGGATGTTGGTGTACAGTTCCCGGAATTCGTTGCATACGCGCTCCACATAGTCGATGAAGTCAGGGAACCGACAGGCCAGCTTCAGATAACCGCCATAGCCGATGCGGTCGATGGGACTGCGCAGGATGGCCCGCCGGGCGGTCACCCAGTTCTCCTTGGCCTCCCGCACGGGGTCGCCCCCCTCGTGAAAGGTATCGGGGAAAAAGTAGGGGAGAAAACGGCCCTCGGTATATGCTACGCCGGGGATATCGGAGATAAGCCGCAGGGTGGAGCCGTTGCCGACGCTGCCCACTACCGCGTCCAGGCCAATGGTCTGAAATTCAGGGAGGAACGGCTCGGTGCCGATCCAGTGATCGCCCAGGAACATCATAGCTTCCTTGCCCTTTTCATGGGTGATATCCACCATCTCGCGGGCCAGCTTGGCCACCTCCCGGCGCTGAAAGGCCTGAAAGTCCAGAAATTCCCTGGAGGGGACCCGGTACTGGTTGTTGTAGTACCCCTGATCGATGATGTACTCGGGGCGGAAGGGGTAGCCGACCTCGCGCTCGAACCGCTCCAAGATGTAAGGGGAGACGGAGGCGGAGTAGCCGTACCAGTCCACATATTTTTCCCGCCTGAGCTCATCGAAGACCAGTGTGAACTGGTGGAAGAAGGTGGTATAGCGGATCACATCCACATAGGGGTGGTCGTCGATGAATTTCCGGAGCCGCTCCATGGTATATGCGTGGGTCTTGGGCTGGCGGACGTCAAAGGTGATCTGGTGCTCGAAATCCGTCCAGCCATTGGTGACGGCGTTGTACATGTGGACGGGGTCCCAGATGAGGTAGGCCAGAAAGCTCACCGTATACTCATGGAACGCAGCCGGGCGGTCCAGTACCACCTGTGCCGCAGCCGCATCATAACGCCAGTCGGCGGGGGGCACCACCGTTCCGGCGGTGCGGTCCACCACCTCCCACCAGCGCTTGATATCGTCCCGGGTATTGGGCTCCATGAGCTCAGGGCTCACGCCCTGCATCAGGGGAATGGAGAGGGCCCCTTCCTCGGCGGTGTGAAAGCCGGTCATGATATAGCACTGCTGTACCTCGTCGGGGTTCGCCTTTGCCCAGGCGTTGTCCTTTCGAGTGGTATAGTAGGTAGAGTAGACTTTGGCATCTACCCCCTTGAGGGTGTCGGGATAATCGGTGCCGTCACAGTCGCGGATGGCGTCGGCGCCCCAGCGCTTCAACAGCTCCAATGTCTCCGGCACCACATCCACATCCGTGGGGATTGTGACACGGCCTCTGCGGGCTTGCTCACTCATGGCTCTCTCTCCTAAGGCTCAGATTTTGGGTTCTTCGGCTCTTCAAAGGGTTTGTTGTAGAGGCACAGCGCGGCCAGCAGCAGGAGTATGCCCAGGAGCATCAGCCCCAGCCCGGACAGTTTTCCAGTCATGCGCCACCCGTACAGCAGCAGTGCGAGACCCGCCCCAAAAAACAGGGCGATGAGGACCACGCGTAGTGTTTTATGTTCCTTCCAGTATTTCATGCACACACCTTACCCTTTCAGACCTCCCACGGTCATACCCTGGGTCAGTTTCTTCTGGACGCAGATATAAAGAATGAGGGTGGGCAGCATCACAAGCACCAGTCCAGCGTAGAGAATACCGTATTCGGCCTTGGACTGCTGGGCCTGCATCAGATTCAGCAGCCCCACCGGGAGAGTGCGGGGCCCTTTGGCGGAGCTCATAAGGGTCATGGAGATGATGTACTCATTCCAGAAAGAGAGAAAATTAAAGAGGATGATGGTGATGATGGAGGGCTGCGCCATGGGAAAGATGATTTTGATCATGGTTTTGCCGTAGCCCGCGCCGTCGATATACGCGGCCTCCTCAAAATCGTGGGGCAGAGTGGCAAAATAACCTGAGAGGAGATAGATGGTAAAGGGAAGGGCTGTGGAGGCGTATACCACCGCCAGAACAAAGAGGTTGTTGAGCAGAAAGCCGCTGCCGAGGATGCCCTTCAGAAAGCTGTCGCCGTCCCGGAGCATCAGGAAGATGGGGACCACGATGTAGTTGACATTGATAAAGAGGCCGGCCATAAAGCAGGTGTTGAGGAAACGGCATCCCTTAAAGTGGAAACGGGAGAGGCAGTAGGCTGCCGGGAGAGCCACCACCAGCAGCAGGAGAAGGGCCAGGGCGGTGACGATGACCGAATTGAGCATGTAATCGCCCATATTGGCCGCGTTCCAGGCATCTACGAAATTCTGCCAGTAGAAGCTGGCGGGCAGGGTCCACGGGTTGCCGTAAAACTCGCTGTTCTGTTTGATGGAGGCGAGAAAGACCCAGGCCACCGGGACGAGGATGCACACCGCCAGGGCGATGAGGACCACATAGATAAAGATTTGATAGAGTCGGTCGCCGGTCCCGTGTTTTTTCACTTCCTGATCCATATCCGCACCCCCTTAGAATTCCAGAGGTTCCCGCTTGGTGACCTTGTTCACCAGGGCGGAGAGCAGGAAGGAGAAGAGGAAGATGACTACGCCGATGGCCATGGAGTAGCCGTAGAGTCCGGCATCCTTCTGGCCGTACATATAGGAGAGGGCTACCTCGGAGGCGCCGTTGGGGCCGCCGCTGGTCATGGCCTTGACGAAGAGGAAGGCCATATTAATGGTGGAGATGATGAAGAAGGTGAGGGTGGTGCGGATGTTGGTCCAGATGAGGGGAATGGTGATTTGGAAAAACTGCGTCACCCGCCCGGCCCCGTCCAGGCCCGCGCTCTCATAGAGGCTCTGGGGCACACTGGACATAGAGGCCATATACATGACCATGTAATAGCCGACGGCCTGCCACACCATGGCGATGATAATACTCACCATGACCAGGGGCTCGTCCTTCCAGAGGACCATGACGGCCTTGCCGGAGAGCATGGACAGGATGCTGTTGAGCATGCCGTTTTCCGGCTTGTAGATGGCGGAGAAGATACCGGAGATGACCACCACAGAGAGGATGTTGGGGATGTAAAAGACCACGCGGAAGAAATTTTGCCCTCTGATCTTCTCACGGGTCAGGATGCCGGCAAACACCAACGCGAGAGCAAAGGTGATGACGGTGACGACCACGATGAGGAGGATGGTGTTCTGCATGGAGCGGATGAATTGACTGTCGCGGAAAAGCATCTGAAAATTTTTAAGGCCGACAAAGGTCTCGGTGGGCGAGTAAGCGCCGCGCTCAAAGAGGGACATGCGGAATACGTTCAGAGTGGGAAGAATCATAAAAATAAAGAACAGGATCGCCGCGGGGGCGACACACAGCGTGATGAACCGGCTGCGTCCCCTGTGTTTCTCCATATGCTCAGCTCCTTTCAAGCTCTGCTGCGGCACGTACGGGCGGAGCGCATAAACCGGCTCCCGACCGCAGAAATACGGCTGCGGGGGAGCAGATTTATCCGCTCCGTACGGTTTTGGGAAAAAGGGACGGTGAGTAGGTCGCGCTACTCACCGTCCCTCAAGCCTGCTCTGTGGAAGGAGGGGGCGACCTCGGAGGGGATCAGCTCTGCAGATTGACCCGCATCTGATCGCTGGCCGACTTTACGGAGGCGATCCAGTCGTCCTCGGTCATGGAGCCGCTCACCAGGGAGTTCACGGGATCAAAGAACACGCCGCGCACCTCGATGCCGGGGATGGGGGTGAAGGTGGCGAAGTTGCCCATGGCGGCTTTGGCGCCGTTGTCATAGATGGAGTAGAAGAGCTGATTGTTGCCCTCCAGCTTGTCGGCGATGTTCAGCACGGGCTGGATGGCACCGGCCTTGGCAAAGATTTCACAGGCGCTGTCGCTGTACAGGAAAGCGATGAACGCCTTGGCGGCGTCGGGATGCTCTGCGCCGGCGGGGATCCAGGCCTGCTCGAACCAGGTATAGCTGTAACTGTCGCCGCCCTCTTCAACGGCGGGCAGGGCGGTCATGCCCCACTGGAAGCCGTCGGCCCTGGGAGCGTCGGCCATCTCGCCTACGATCCAGGTGCCGTTGGGCATGAACAGGGCCTTGTTGTCCAGCACCAGCTGCTGGTTCTGGGTGAAGTCCTGGTCATTGGCCTGGGCGGGGGTGACGGGGTTGGTGTAGGTCGCAAGCTTGGCCACGATATCGAAACAGGTCTTGGCCTCCGGGGTGTCCCAAATACCCTCGGCATAGTGGGTGGCCTGGTCAAAGAACTCGGGGCCGCCGGCGGAGTACATCAAAGCGTAGAAGAAGGCGTCGAAATAGCCTGTGGTGGGATAGGTGAAGAGGGCGATATCCTCGGCGGCGGCTTTGTCGCCCAACGCCCACATCTCCTCCCAGGTGGTGGGAACGGTCCAGCCCTTTTCTTCAAAGAGACCGGCGTTGTAGAACAGGCCGCAGGGAGAATAGAACATGGGGGCGAGATAGGTCTTGCCATCACCATAGGGGTTGGTGAGTGAGGTGTCGGTGAAGCCGCCGGCGATCTTGTCGGAGACCTTGGCCTCTTCGCCGGGTACGGTCATGGAGAGCACGTCGGTGATCTCCAGAATGTTGTGGTCCTTGATAAACTGTTCGGTGAGGCCGGCTTCGCGGCCGGTGGCCAGGTGGATCACGTCGGGGAACTCGCCGCCCTGCATGGAAGGCCCGATGACGTCTTCGAGCTTCTTGTCGGTGATGAGGTCCACGGCGATCCCGGTCTGTGCGGTGAAGGCGTCGGCCACCTCCTGCCACATGTCGGCACCGTAGGCTGTTTCAATGGCGGCCACCTGGATGGTTTCAGCGGCGGGGGAGCCGGTGTCGGCGGGGGAGCCGGTATCCGCGGGTGCGGGTGTGGCGGACGAACCGCCGCCGCAGCCGGCCAGCAGGGAGAGGGCCATTGTGCCCGCCAGAGCGGCGCTGAACGCTTTCTTCATTTTCATTTCCTCTTACCTCCTAATATTGATGATGACACTGTGAACGGCGGCATTGGAGCGTGGGCCGACCGCTTAAAGTACTTTAAGTATATCGGATGGAGAGGCCAATTCAATTTTATTCTTGTCACCATTTTTATATAAATTGCTTTTTTGATATTTGGGATAATAATTTTTGAGAATAAAAACAAATTTTGTGCATGATGTCCACAAAAAGAAAGAACCGTTTTTTAACGAAACGACGAAACACTGAATTTTACGACAGAGAACACCCCCAATATTTTTCTTTTTTATGGATTGCACAAGAAGGAAAGGTGTGCTATGATCAGAACGCTGCAAGTTTAAGTTTCAAACGCAAGAATCCTAAATCCTGAACGGGAGTCCTGCTATGAGTAACGACCGTTATGAGTTCCCTGGAGGGATCGCCAGCCCCATTGACCGCTCCGCCACCAAGCTCCTGTACGTGAGCACGGCCAAATATGGAGGAGACTGGCACAGCCTGCTGCACACCCATACCTGTGCGGAACTTTTTTATGTAGTTGGCGGGGTGGGGCAGTTCAAGGTGGCCGGGCGGATGCTGCCTGTGGCTGCGGATGATCTGGTCATCGTCAACCCCAATGTGGAGCACACCGAGGTCAGCCTCAACTCCAGCCCATTGGAGTATATCGTCCTGGGGGTGGAGGGACTGGAGTTCGGTCCGGACGGGGCGGCAGACGCCCCCTATGAGGTCATCCATTTCCGGGGCGGCGGGGAGGAGATGCTCTTTTATCTCCGGGCCATGCTCCGGGAGATCGAGACCAAGGCGGCGGGGTACGAGGTGGTCTGCCAGGATCTGCTGGAGGTCCTTCTGATCCGTGTCCTGCGGCATACCGATTTTTCGCTCACTGTGGCGCCGGCCGGACGCAGGGCCAGCAAGGAGTGCGCCGCGGTGCGCCGGTACATTGACGGACATTTCAAAGAGAATATTAGTCTGGATATGCTTGCGGAGCTCACACATATCAATAAGTACTATATGGTGCATGCCTTCAGCAGGGAATACGGCGTGTCTCCGATCAACTATCTGATCTCGCGCCGCATTCAGGAGAGCCGATACCTCCTCAGCGACACCGACCATTCGCTGTCTCAAATTTCTCATATGCTGGGCTTTTCTTCTCCCAGCTACTTCTCCCAGAGCTTCCGCAAGCTGGAGGGGATGAGCCCCATGGAGTACCGCAAACGGCGGGCCGGGGAACATGGGCCCAGAGAGGGAGGGATGGCTTCAGATTCGCGCCTATCCACAGTGGACAGCAGGGGGAAATAGGAGTAAAATACCATAGATTAAATGGGCCGAACGGCCATTGAAAAAGGCAGAGGGAGTGACGTTATGTCTATTCTGGTCAGCGGCGGAGCCGGCTACATCGGCAGCCACACCTGCGTGGAACTCATCCAAGCGGGCTACGACATTGTGGTGGCGGATAATCTGGTTAATGCCAGCGAGGAGGCGGTCCGCCGGGTGGAACGGATCGTGGGAAGGGCCGTGCCCTTCGTCAAGGTGGACCTGTGTGACCCGGCGGGGGTGGAGGCCCTGTTCGCAGAGTACCCGGACATCGACGCCGTGATCCACTTCGCCGCCCTTAAGGCGGTGGGAGAGAGCGTGGCCAAGCCCCTGGAGTATTATACCAACAATCTGGTCAATACCCTGACGGTGCTCAACGCCATGCGCAGGCATGGGGTAAAGAATTTTGTCTTTTCCTCCTCCGCCACCGTCTACGGCGATCCCCACACCGTGCCGATCCGGGAGGACTTTCCGCTCTCCACCACCAACCCCTACGGCACCACCAAGCTGTTCATCGAGCGTATCCTTACCGATTGCTGTGCCGCCGATCCCACGCTGAATGTGGCGCTGCTGCGATACTTCAACCCCATCGGAGCGCACGCCTCCGGCCTCATCGGAGAGGACCCAAACGGTATCCCCAACAATCTGGTCCCCTATATCGCCAAGGTGGCGGTTGGGCAGCTCAAGGAGCTCCATGTGTTCGGCAGCGACTGGCCCACCCACGACGGCACCGGCGTGCGGGACTACATCCATGTGGTGGATCTGGCCCGCGGCCATGTGGCTGCTCTCAAAAAGCTGTCTCAGAACTGTGGACTCTTCCTCTGCAACCTGGGCACCGGCAAGGGCTACAGCGTGCTGGACGTGCTCCACGCCTACGAGAAAGCCTGCGGCAAGCCTCTGCCTTACGTCATCGATCCCCGCCGCCCAGGGGATATCGCCGCGTGCTGGGCCGATCCGTCCAAGGCCCGAGAAGAACTGGGCTGGGAGGCGCAGTACGGCATTGAGGAGATGTGCGCGTCCTCCTGGAAGTGGCAGAGCATGAACCCCAACGGATATGAAGGCTGAGGTGAGGCGGAGATGAAAAAACCGGTTCTGGTGGTCATGGCGGCAGGCATGGGGAGCCGCTACGGCGGACTCAAGCAGCTCGACCCCGTGGGAGGACACGGACAGCTTATTATCGATTATTCCATTTACGATGCCAAACGGGCTGGGTTTGAAACCGTGGTCTTTGTCATCAAGCATGCGATCGAGGAATCCTTCAAGGCCGGCATTGGAGACCGGCTGGCAAAAGTGATGGAGGTGAAGTACGCCTACCAGGAACTGGACGACCTGCCGGTGGGCTATGCCGTCCCGGAGGGGCGGGTTAAGCCCTGGGGCACATGCCATGCCGTCCTGGCGGCGCGGCACGTGGTGGAGGGTCCCTTTGCCGTCATCAACGCCGACGACTATTACGGCCCGGAGGCTTTTCAGGAGATCTACAGCTACCTGTGCAGCCATCCGGACAGCCGGGATACCTATGAGTACGCCATGGTGGGGTATCTCCTGGGCAATACCGTCACCGAGCACGGCCATGTTGCCCGCGGGATCTGTGAAGAGGCAGAAGGACACTTCCTCCGGGCAGTCACGGAGCGCACCCACATCGAAAAGGCGGGGCATGACGCCCGCTATACCGAGGACGGTGGTGTCACATGGACCGCGCTTCCCGGGGGTACCATCGTGTCCATGAACCTGTGGGGCTTTACGGCCAGCTTCCTCTCGGAGGCCCAGCGCCGCTTTCCTTCCTTCCTGGACCGGGCACTGGCCGGGGACCCGATGAAAGGGGAGTACTTCCTGCCCAGCGTGGTGAGTGCGCTCATCGAGGAGGGACGGGCACGGGTAAGGGTGCTCAGGAGCCGGGACCGCTGGTACGGCGTGACCTATCAGGACGACAAGCCCGTGGTGGTACAGGCCGTGTCCGATATGACGGAGAAGGGGCTTTACCCGGAAAATCTTTGGGGAGGAGAGCGCTGAATGGGAAAGGCGGAGGATTATATCGAGGAGGCTCTGGCCGCCTATGAGCTGGGGGCCCCTGTGGTGGGGTCGGTCCGATTCGGGGAGGGCCATATCAACGATACCTTCTGCGTTCATACCCAGCCTCCGGATGGGGCGTGCAGACGTTTTATTCTCCAGCGCATCAGCGCCGCCGCCTTTGGGAATCCGGAACAGCTCATGCGGAATGTGGTGGGCGTCACCGACTATCTGAAGAAGGTGATCGCCTGGGAGGGGGGAGATCCCGACCGGGAGACACTGACCATCCTGCGCACCCGGACCGGGACGTGCTACTTCACCGACCGTGCGGGCGGGGCCTGGCGGTGCACCCCCTTTATTGAACATACGGTCTGCCTCCAGGCGGCGGAGACGCCGGAGCTGTTTTATGCCTCTGCCAAGGCGTTCGGGCGATTTCAGCGCCTGTTGAAGGACTATCCCGCGGACACGCTTTTTGAGACCATTGAAAAGTTTCACGATACGGAAAACCGGCTGCGGAATTTCCGAAAGGCGCTGGAGGCGGACAAGCTGGGCCGGGCGGCCGGGGTGAGGGATGAGGTGGAATTTGTGCTCCGGCGGTCGGCGGACTGTTCCGTGGCGCTGGAGGCGCAGAGGGCGGGGAAACTCCCCCTGCGCGTCACCCATAACGACACCAAGCTCAACAACGTGCTCATGGACGAGAAGACGGGAGAGGGGATCTGCGTCATCGATCTGGATACCGTGATGCCCGGCCTGGCCATCAATGATTTCGGGGACTCCATCCGCTTCGGCGCCAACCACTCCGCCGAGGACGAACGGGATCTCTCCAAGGTGAATTTTGACTTGGGCCTTTTTGAGGTCTATACCAAGGGCTTCCTAGAGGGCTGCGGAGGGATCCTCACGCCCGCGGAACTGGAGTATCTGCCATGGGGGGCCAAACTCATGACGCTGGAGTGCGGGATCCGCTTCCTCACCGACTATCTGGAGGGCGATCATTACTTTGCCGTCCACCGGGCAGGGCAGAATTTGGACCGCTGCCGCACCCAGTTCAAGCTGGTCTCCGATATGGAGCGGTGCTGGGATGATATGGCGGCGGCCGTTCGGAAGTACGCATGATCCCATCCGCAAAAGGAAAACGCGCGGTGATCTGTCACCGCGCGTTTTCCCGCTCTTTTCCACAAAACGGCAGGACGCTTTTTGTGGGAATATGAAAACTGCACAAAGTTTATCAAAATTAACTTGACAACAACTATCCACATTGCTATGATGGCACTAGAACAAAATGGCAATGGAGACACAGGGGAGGGATGCGGCGTGCTGATTACCAGAGAGACGGATTATGCCCTTCGGGTCCTTCGGGCGCTGTCGGAGGGGGAGCAGCTCACAGCGGGAGACATCTCTGAACAGCAGATGGTGCCCAAGCCGTTTGCCTATAAGATCATCAAGAAGCTGAGCAAGGCGGGATTCGTGCGCATTACCAGAGGTGCTGACGGCGGTTGCCGTCTGGCTGTGGGACTGGACAAGGTGACGCTTTATGATCTGATGGCGGCAATGGAAGAGGACAGTGCAGTCATCGCCTGCATGGAGCCGGGCTATTCCTGCCCTTGGCGGGAAGCCCACGGAGGCTGCATGGTTCACTGCCGGCTGGGGCTTGTACAGCAAAGGCTGCATGAGGAGCTGCGGGGACATACGCTCCAGGAGCTGATTTTTGGCACGGCTGCGGAGTGAGTTTTTTATCCAAATTGTGGATAAAATTTATCCAATATAATCAATGACCAAAGGAGGCAGAGATATGAATTTCCAGACAACAAAGCAGCACGAGGAATTTCGGGCCAAGGTGAGAGCCTTTGCCGAATCCGAGGTGAAGCCGGTGGCGTTTCTTCTGGACAAAGAGAACCGCTTCCCGGACGAGATCGTAAGCAAGATGGGAGCACTGGGCCTGATGGGTGTGCCCTATCCCACGGAATACGGCGGGGCGGGATTGGACGTGCTCAGCTATGCCATTGCCGTGGAGGAGCTCTCGCGGGTAGACGGCGGCACCGGCGTGATCCTCTCTGCCCATGTATCCCTGGGCTCATGGCCCATCTTCGCCTACGGTACGGATGAGCAGAAGAGGAAATACCTGGCGCCTCTGGCCAGGGGGGAGAAGATCGGCGCGTTCGGACTCACGGAGCCCAACGCAGGCTCCGATGCCGGCGGTACGGAGACCACCGCCGTCCTCAAGGGCGACCACTATATCCTGAACGGGGGAAAGATCTTTATTACCAACGCCCCCAAGGCGGATACCTATGTGGTGTTTGCCGTCACCACGCCGGACATCGGCACCCGAGGCATCAGCGCTTTTATCGTGGAAAAGGATTTCCCCGGCTTTGATTTCGGCGACCACTATGACAAAATGGGCATCCGCTCCTCTTCCACCGCGGAACTGATTTTCAATAACGTGCCGGTACCCAGAGAGAACCTGCTAGGCAAGGAGGGAGAGGGCTTCAAGATTGCCATGGCGACTCTGGATGGAGGGCGTATCGGCATTGCCTCCCAGGCTCTGGGGATCGCACAGGGGGCCTATGACTCGGCTGTGGAATATGCCAAGGAACGGGTCCAGTTTGGAAAGCCCATCGGGTTCCAGCAGTCCATCTCCTTCAAGCTGGCGGATATGGCCACCAAGCTGCGCTGTGCCCGGATGCTGATTTATTCGGCGGCCGAGCTCAAAGAGCACCACGAGCCTTACGGCATGGAGTCCGCCATGGCCAAGATGTACGCCTCCGACATCGCGCTGGAAGTCACCAACGACGCGCTCCAGATCTATGGCGGCGCCGGCTTCATGAAGGGTATGGATGTGGAGCGTGCCTACCGGGACGCGAAGATCACCACGATTTATGAAGGCACCAACGAGATCCAGCGGGTGGTCATCGCCTCTCACATTCTGGGCAAGCCGCCCAGGGATGCGGGGTCCTCCAGCCAGCCGAAGAAGCCGGCGCCCGTCACCGGCGTGCGGAAAAAGCGCATTCTCAGGGACGGCTCCGCCGAAGAGCAGGTGCAGGAGCTGGTGGAGTGTCTCAAAAAGGATGGCCACGACTTCACTGTAGGGATCCCCATGGACACCCCCATTGCCCGGGCCGAGCGGGTGGTCTCCGCCGGACAGGGCATCGGAGACCAGAAGAATATGAAGCTCATTGAGCGGCTGGCCAAGGCCGCCGGAGCTGCGGTGGGCGCCTCCCGCCCCGTGGCGGAGACACTTAAATATGTGCCTCTGGACCGGTATGTGGGCATGTCTGGTCAGAAGTTCACCGGCAATCTGTACATCGCCTGCGGAATCTCCGGCGCGGTTCAGCACCTCAAGGGCATCAAAGACGCCTCCACCATCGTGGCCATCAACAAGAACGCCGGCGCTCCCATTTTCAAAAACTGCGACTACGGCATCGTGGGCGATGTAAATGAGATCCTGCCCCTGCTGGCCAAAGCCTTGGGTACAGGCGACAAGCTGCCCGCCCCGCCCATGGTCAAAATGAAGCGTCCCACGCCTCCCAAGCCGGAGCCCATCGGAAAACGGTATGTCTGCGGCGGCTGCGGCTACGAGTATGTCCCTGAGCTGGGAGACGAGGACGCAGAGATCGCCCCGGGCACCCTTTTTGAGAAGCTGCCGGAGGATTGGGTCTGTCCCGAATGCGCCGAGGGTAAGCACATGTTCATTGAAGTATGACTGAGAGGGGGATTTTAAGATGTATTGCGTGAGAAATGTCACCGAGGACCTCTACTGGGTGGGGGCCAACGATCACCGGCTGGCCCTCTTTGAGAATATCCATCCCATCCCCAGAGGGGTGTCCTACAACGCCTACCTGCTGCTGGACGAGAAGTCCGTTCTCTTCGACACGGTGGACTGGTCGGCCTGCCGCCAGCTCCTGGAGAATGTGGAGCACCTCCTGGGCGGGAGGGGGCTGGATTACCTGGTCATCAATCATATGGAGCCCGACCACGGGGCCTCCATCGAGGAGATCCTGCTTCGCTATCCGAAGGTGAAGATCATCTCCACGGAGAAGGCATTTATGCTCATGCGCCAGTTCGGGTTTCAAGTGGACGGTCACGAGTTGATCGAGGTAAAAGAGGGGGACACACAGTCCTTTGGAAAGCACGTGGTCACCTTTGTAGCCGCCCCCATGGTCCACTGGCCGGAGGCCATGGTCACCTTCGATACCACCAACGGGGTCCTGTTCTCCGCCGACGCGTTCGGCGCCTTCGGAGCGCTGGACGGCAAGCTCTTTGCCGATGAGGTAGACTTTGACCGCGACTGGATCGATGACGCCCGAAGGTACTATACCAATATTGTGGGCAAGTATGGCCCTCACGTCATGCACTTGCTGAAAAAAGCGGGGACCATTGATATCAAGATGCTCTGCCCCCTCCATGGTCCCGTTTGGCGGGAGAATATCCCCTATCTTCTGGATAAGTATGTCCACTGGGCCACCTATGAGCCGGAAGAGAAAGGTGTGGTGGTGGCGTACGCCTCCATGTACGGAAACACTGAGGCGGCGGCCCAGGCGTTGGCGTCCAAACTGTGCGAAAAGGGCATGACCAATGTATGGCTGTATGACGTGAGCAATACCCACGTTTCCTATCTCATTTCCGAGACCTTCCGCCTGTCCCATGTGGTGCTGGCCTCAGTGACTTACAATTTGGGCATCTATCCTGTCATGCACGGTTTTCTCCAGGATATGAAGGCCCTCAACCTGCAAAAGCGCACTGTGGCCATCGTGGAGAATGGCTCCTGGGCCTGTAAATCAGGCGATCTCATGCAGAAGTTCCTGGACGATGAGATGAAGGGCATGACCGTACTGAATGAGAGGCTCAGTCTGGCCTCCTCCCTGGGGGAGGGCAAAGAGGCGGAGCTGGACGCCTTGGCCAACGCCATTCTGGCATCTATGCAGTGATACGGCCCCCTCCGCCCGCCCAGGGCGCCGCCGCGTATTCCCACTCAGGGACCAGTCGTTTTGGGGGTCCCGTAAAGAGACGTCCTCCGTGCTGTTCAGCACGGAGGACGTCTCTTTTGTGCGTTGTGATCGCCGTGACGGCGGCGGGAATTCAGACCATGTGTTCCCAGCCATACTGCGGATTCTGCGTACAGAATTTTCCGCCCGAGATGTAGACCTCGGTGCCGTTCATATATTCTGCGATGTCGCTGCTCAAAAAGACCAGCACTTTGGCCAGATCCTCAGGGCGGCCAAACCGACGGCAGGGGATGGCGGAGAGCAGGGCGTCCCGATTTCTGGCAATGTGATCCCTGGTGATCTCGGTGGCGATCAAGCCGGGGACATAGGCCAGCACCCGGATCTGGTCGGGGGCCAGCTCGGCGGCAAAGGAGCGCGTGAGAGAACTCACCGCGGATTTACACGCGCTGTAGGGCGCACGTCCGGCATTCGGGATGACGGCGGAATAAGATGAGGCGTTCAGAATGACGCCGCCTCCGGTCTTGCGCATGTGCGCCGCCGCGATCTTGCATCCGGCAAAGACCGAGATGAGCAGGGCCTCTGTACTGCTGCGGAATTCGTCGTAGCTGTAATCCATCAGGGACTTTGTCTGGTTGGAGGCGGCATTGTTGTACCAGACGTCAATTTTGCCGTAGGCCTCCGCCACTTCGTCGGCGAAGCGCTCCACGGCGGGGTAGTCGGTCACATCCAGGCTGCGGGCAAAAACGGAGTAGCCCGCGGCCTGAAACTCCCGGACCGCATCCTCCAGGCGGGCCTGTCCGCGGGAGCAGATGGCCACATGGCAGCCCTCCTTCAGATACTCCCACGCAACGGCCTTCCCAATGCCGCTGGAACCGCCGGTGATGACGACGGTCCGGCCGGTTAAACCAAGTTCCATACATGATGACCTCCCATGTCGATTCGTTTTTGGAACGCAAGATCTTATGCTTTGAAGGCGCTTTGCTGTTCCAACGCATCCAACTGTGCCAGAAAGCTGTCGGCCATTTCGGCCCAAAGGGCGGGGTCACACTGCGGATAGTCCCGGTCTCCATACTGTTTCAGCCGTTCCAACATGGATGTGTTTTCCGGATGAGAGCCCAGGGCGATGTCCACGGGCAGAGCGCGGAGCCGCTCCATGGAACGGCGGTATTCCCCGCGCAGAGATACGGGCAGGCCGGTGTGGCGCAGAAAGCCGTCACTGAGCGTGTTGAGTCCCAAACCGCCGTGCATGGCACAGCGGTAGAGCCTCCCTGTCGCCTCGTCTGTGTCCTCAAAATAGAAGGAAGTGCAGCCGGGCGTGTGCCCCGGGGTAGAGAACGTGTGGATCGAAAAGCGCCCTTGTACAATGGGCGTGTCCTCCCGATACACCTCATCTACGGCAAAGGGCGTAAAGGGGTAGCGGTCCGGGTAGATAAGGCTTTGGTGGGACTCCTCCAGGAAAAACAAATCTCGCTCTCCGAGGTAGATCCGGGCCTGGGGGGCGAGTCCCTGCAGAAAGCGGGCGCCGCCACAGTGATCATAATGGGCGTGGCTCAGGAGAATAGCACGGATATCCTTGGGGTCGAAACCCAGCGTGCAGATGGAGTAGACCAACAGGTGGAGGGTGGGCTGCATCGCGGTATCCAGCAGCAGCAGCCCGTCACCGGTATCGAAGAGATAGGCGCCTACCCAGCGATTCCCGCTGACATAATAGACATGGGGCGCGACGTGGAAGGGGGGCTGCCACCAGTCCCAGGGGCTGTCGCAGCAGGCGCGCATATATTCGGTGGGCCGCATAAGAACATTCCTCCCGGCGGGAAAGGTCCGGCACATCAGGGGATGGACCTCCGATTTTTGACTAGTATAAATCGGGTGTGGCCAGAAGGCAAGCAAAAAATAAAAAATTTTTCTCAGTGTGTTTTTTGAACCGGCGCATATTTCTTGAGCGGGCAAACGTTTGCGGGGAAACATTAGATCAAAAAATAACAAATGATAATTTGATTAGTAATGTACAAAAAGAGATGGAAGAAATACAATCCGAATAAACAAAGTGCCGAAAAATAAGGCTTGTTTCAAAAAAGAGAGAAAATTTTAGAGGGGGATCAAGCGATGAAAAAAGACTTGGAGCAGCAGATATATTTTGAGGATATGGAGATCGGGGACAAGGTGGTAAGCGTGGGGCGGACGATCACCGAGGCGGATATCGTGAGCTTCGCGGGGCTGACTGGGGACTACAATACGCTGCACACGGACGCGGAGTTTGCCAAGGGATCCATTGCCGGGCAGCGACTGGCCCACGGTATGCTGCCCCTTACATACTCCTCGGGGCTTTTCACACGGACGAGCTACAACCAGGCCATGATGGCGCAAATGGCGGCGCTGACGGAGATCAACTGGAAGTTCAAAAAGCCGGTTCTCATTGGGGATACGATCCACGTGGAGCAGGAGGTCATCGAAAAGGCGGACCCCCGGCCGGAGAGCGATATGGGGAAGGTCACCTTCCTGCGCACCATCTTCAACCAGCGGGGCGAGATCGTCCAGCAGGGTGAGTTCAAGCAGTTGATCCGTAAATATCCGAAATAAAGACAAATAAGAGGATTCAAAAACAAAATTGGAAGGGAAGGGTATTCATGCAGGCTCTGGAAGGATTGAAAGTAGTTGAAGTAGGCAATATTCTGGCAGGCCCGTGGTGTGGGACGATGATGGCGGATTTCGGCGCCGACGTCATCAAGGTGGAACCCCCCAAGGGCGGCGACCTCATGCGGAATATGGGGCGCATCAAAGACATGTGGTACGCGGTGGAGGGACGGAATAAACGCTGCGTCACGCTGAACCTGAAGTCGGAGAAGGGCAAGGAGATGCTCACCGACCTGATCAAAGATGCGGATATCCTGATCGAGAACTTCCGCCCGGGCGTATTCAAGCGGCTGGGCTTTACATGGGAGTCCCTGCATGCCCTCAACCCCCGGCTGGTGTATGTAACGTCATCCGGATACGGACAGACCGGACCCAACAGCCACAAGCCCGGGTTTGACCGCATTGGCCTGGCGCTGGGCGGGTTCCTGGAGATCACCGGTTTCCCCGGCGAGCCCCCTGTGAAGCCCGGCATCTCGGTGGCCGACTTCTACACGGCCATGTTTGCGTGTATGGGCGCCATGTTCGCCATCTATAACCGGGATGTGGTCGGGACCGGAGAAGGGCAGATGATCGACTGCTGCCTGACGGAATCGATGCTCCGCCTCCAGGAGAGCATTATCGCGGAGTACAGCTATGACGGCACGATCCGGACCCGTATCGGCAACGGTACGCTGGTGACGGTCCCCTCCGGACACTTCCTCACCAAGGACGGAAAGTACTTGGTGCTCTCCGTCTCGGGCGACAAACTGTTCAAGCAGTGGTGCGAATCCATCGGCAGGCCGGAGTTGGCGGAGGTCGAAGACTATAAGACCGGCGCGGGGAGGACGGCCAACCGGGAGGAGATCAATGCTATCTGCGCCGAATGGGCCAGGGAGCACACCATTGAGGAGTGCCTGGAGGTCTTGGGCGACGACATTCCCAACTGTCCTGTCTACAATGTGGCGGACATCATGCAGGACGAGCATTTCAAGGCACGCAACGCCATCGTGGATGTGGATACGGAACAGTTCGGCACACTGAAAATGCAGAACTGCGTGCCGAAGATGTATGGTACGCCCGGCGAGATCAAGTGGGCGGGCGCCCCTCTGGGCAAATTCAACGAGGAGGTTTACGGCGAAAAGCTGGGACTTACGCCGGAAGACTTGGCAAAACTCAAAGAGGAAGGCGTCATCTGAACCTATGACCCTCCGGATGAGAAAAGTTCGAAAGGCGGAGAGAAGAATGTTGACGATGGGAGTAGATATCGGGTCAACGGCGTGCAAGTGCATCATCATGGAGGATGGGCGAGAGATCAAAGCACGCGCGGTGGTACCGTTGGGGACGGGGACGCAGGGGTCCAGGACGGTGTTCGAGGCGGCGCTGAGAAAAGCGGGGAAAACGCGGGAGGAGATCGAACGGATCCTAGTGACGGGATATGGACGGTTCACGTTCGAGGCGGCGGACAGCCAGAAGAGCGAGATCACGTGCCATGCCACGGGGGTCCATTACCTGCTGCCCACAGCCCGAACCGTGGTCGACATTGGCGGGCAGGATGTAAAGGCACTCCGCCTGAGTGAGGATGGTCTTCTGGATAACTTCGTGATGAACGACAAATGCGCGGCAGGGACCGGCCGCTTTCTGGACGTGATGGCCGGTGTGCTGGATGTGAAGACGGAGGAGCTGGGGGAGCTGTCATCGCAAGCCCGGTCGGAAGTGAGCATCAGCAACACATGCACGGTATTTGCCGAGTCGGAGGTCATCTCACAGCTTTCGAACAATGTACCGCTGCCGGATCTGGTGGCGGGGATTCACGCGTCGGTGGCAAAGCGAGTGGCGGCGCTGGTATTCCGGAACGGGCTGGTGAAGGATGTGGCGATGAGCGGCGGGGTGGCGCTGAACAGCGGAGTTGTTCGGGCGCTGAGCCGGGAGCTCAAGAGCGAGATTCTGGTCCACGAGGACTGCCAGCTGGCCGGGGCCATCGGGGCCGCGATTCTGGCATACCGGGAGGCAAAACGAGTCTCCTGAGCAAGTGAGAAGCAAGCAAGAAGAAAAAGAAGAGGAGTGATCGAAATGGCAGAACACACCGCGCCGGCGGCGAAGCCGAAGAAGCCGCTGCCCAAGTCCCGCCAGATGATGAACGAGCAGACGGCAAAGTGCTATGCCGACGCCTGGGCGGCGAAGAAGCGTGGAGAGCCGGTGGGCTGGTCCACCGCCATCTTCCCCCAGGAGATCTGCGAGACATTTGGCGTACCGGTCCTGTACCCGGAGAACAACTGCGCCTCCGTATCCGCCAAGCACATGGGGGACCAGTTCATCTCCCACTCGGAGGGAGAGCTGGGCTATCCCATCAATATCTGCTCCTATGCCCGTCTGAACCTGGGGATCGCGGATACCTTCGACGATCCCAACTATGACTATGAGCCCAAGCTGCCCCGGCCGGACTTCCTGCTGCTGGCCAACAACAGCTGCACCCAGCTGATGAAGTGGTATGAGAACCTGGCTCGGAAGCTGAACATCCCCATCTTCTTTGTGGACTGCCTCTTCAACTACTATGAGGAGGACCCGGCCCCCCACAAGATCAAGTACGTACGCAGCCAGATCGAAAACTATATCAAGGATATGGAGAAGTTCCTGGGGCGGAAGTTCGACTGGGATAAGTTCCTGGAGGTGCAGAAGCGCTCCCAGATCAACTGCCACCTCTTTGACGAGATCGTGGCGCTGAACCAGCGCAAGCCCGCGCCCATGAGCGGCTTCGACCTCTTCAACTACATGGCGGCCCTGGTACTGTGCCGGGGCAAGGAGTCCACCACGGCCATCTTCGAGCAGCTCAAGGCGGAGGTTCTGGAGCACATCGCCAACGATACCAGCACCTTCCCCGCGGAGGAGAAGTACCGCGTCCACTGGGAGGGCATCGCCTGCTGGCCGAACCTGGGCTACAACCTGAAGACACTGAAAAACTACAATGTCAACGCGGTGATGAACGGGTATGTCACTGCGTGGGATGTGCTGTACGAGCCCGGGGATTTGGACGGCATGGCCCGGGCATACCAGATCTCCTCCACCAACAGCCTGTCCACCCCCTCCATCATGGGCAAGCGTGCCCAGAGCATCAAGGACTTCGGCTGTGACGGGATGCTCTGCCACGTGAACCGGAGCTGCAAGCTGATGACCTTCCACATCTTCACAGGCCGGGATATGATCGAGGAGCAGGCGGGCGTGCCGGTGGCGAACTTCGACGGAGACCAGTCGGATACGCGGGTGTTCTCCGAGGCGCAGTTCGAGACCCGCCTCCAGGGCCTGGTGGAGATCATGGATGAGAAAAAGAAGAAGGGGGCGGCGGAATAATGTCGGAGATCAAGGCGATACTGGAAGAGCTGGCGGAGGTATCCGGGAATCCCCGGAAGCAGATGGAGAAATATCTGTCGGCGGGGAAGAAGGTCGTGGGCTGCTTCCCTGTGTACACGCCGGAGGAGCTGGTGCACGCCGGGGGTATGATCCCCATGGGCCTGTGGGGCGGACAGATCACGCCGTCTGTGGCGGGAAAGTATAACCCGATCTTCACATGCTCCATCATGCGCTCCTGTATGGAATACGGGATGACGGGGGTGTACGAGGGCCTGACGTGCGCGGTGATGCCGATGCTGTGCGACACGTTCCGCGGCATGAGCGCGGCGTGGCGGTCCGGTGTGAAGGACATCCCGCTGGTGTCGTTCATCCACCCGCAGAACCGGACGGACTCCGATGCATTTTCGTTCCTGGTGGAGGAGTACCGGGCGGCGGCGAAGAAGCTGGAGGAAGTGACGGGATGCACCATTACGGAGGAGTCTCTGGCGCAGAGCATCGAGGTGTATAACGAGCACTCGGCGACGATGATGGCGTTTGCGAAGGCGGCCAACGACCACCTGGACGTGATCACGCCGGTGGCGCGGCACGCGGTGTTCAAGAGCGCGCTGTTCATGGAGAAGGGGGAGCACACGGAGAAGGTGAAGGAGCTCCTCTCGGCTCTGGAGGGGCTGCCGAAGTATGAGCACAAGGGGAAGAAAGTGATCCTGACGGGGATCACGGCGGAGCCCGACGAGTTTTTGGAGCTGTTCACGGAGTGCGGGATTGCGGTGGTCGGGGACGATCTGGCGCAGGAGTCCCGGCTGTACCGGACGGCGATCCCGAAGCGTGGAACGGCGCTGGAGGATCTGGCGGGGCAGTGGTTTGAGCGGAAGGGATGCTCGATGGTGCATGAGGTGGAAAGCACACGGGGCTCCATGCTGGTGGAGATGGCGCAGGCCGCGGGGGCCCAGGGGATCGTGGTGTGCCTGATGCGCTTCTGCGATGTGGAGGAGTACGACTATCCCATGATCGCACAGTCCGCCAAAGAGGCCGGCCTGCGCTGCCTCTGCCTGGAGATCGACCAGAGCACCCAGAACAACGAGCAGTCCCACACCAAGATCCAGAGCTTCGCTGAGATGGCATAGGCCACTTTGACCCAATAGACTTTGACCGGTTGGGCATCAGGCCCTCCCCCGCACAGGGACTTTGGTAAATGGGATCTCTGTGTCGGAGGGGGGCGGCCCGACAGGGTATCTGCGCGAAATGAATTACAAATAATTCTTTTAATGTAAGTATATAGGTGGAATGTCCCCTCTTTGGCGCTGTCACTGCATAACAACCCCCCACTGCGGCACGCCGGAGAGGGTTTCCAGCGGACCGAAGTGGGGGCGGCCAGCAGCTAAGGGGACATGGCAGGCAAAGCATGTGCCGCCGGAGGGGTACTCTCAGCGGAAGCTAACCCTCAGTATTCTGGTACTGCTCCATGTACTTGATCAGGAAAGAGCGGAATTGATGGGCCGCGACGGAGAGCTTGCGCCCTTTGTGCCAGGCAATGACCTGGGTCCGGGGGACAAGGGGCTGTGACAGCTTGGCATATTCAAACGTGCTGAGTATGTTGCTGGCGATTCCCAGCACAGAGGAGAAGCCGATCCCATAATTGGCCCGGAGCATTTCGGTGCGGAGCTGGTAATCGCACTCGACGACCACGTTGGGCTTAAAGCCGGAGGCGGCACAGATCTCGTCAAACCAGCGGCGGGAGGAATAGCCCTGGGAGAGCGCAACGAAAGGTTCGTTTTTGGCCTCCAACAGGTCCAGGGTCTTCCGGCCGTGGAAGCGGTGGCTGGAGTTGAATACCAGAACCGGCCAGTCGTGATAGAGTACTTCGTAGTCCCATTCTCCACAGTCCAGGTCCCTGAGGGCGGTGACAATGAAATCGTATTTGGAAGAGGTCATGTGCTGGTTGAGGTCGTCCAGCTTGATGGCCGTGTGCTGTACCAGAATGTCGGGGTAGGTCTCAAGAAATTTGTGGATCGCACGGGTCCAGAGAGACTCGGCCGTGGAGGCCACGGTGAAGCAGTTGTCCCGGCGTACGCCGGCGTCCTTGAGTTCCGTCTTGGCATTTTGCAGAGCGTCGAAGATTTCATTCACATAGCGCTGGAGAATGCGTCCGTTTTCATTCAGGCGGATGTTGCGGCCCACGCGGTCGAAGAGCTTGACGCCAAGTTCGTTTTCCAGTCGGGAGATGGTGGCACTCAGAGAGGGCGCGGCAATCATAAGGCTTTCGGCGGTGCGGGTCAGATGTTCTCTCTCCGCCAAAACTTTAAAATAATATAGCTGCAGCAGTTCCATGAGATCATCTCCGTTCATACTAACAGTGGCATGAGCAACTATTAGGTTATATAGGAAAAGTATAGCACAGTTCAAAAAATATGACAATTCCAAATGACAAAAAAAGAGAAATTTCGGCATCATGATCAATTCAGTTTAGGGGCGGGCCCCTAAACTGCTGAGGAGCGCTCCTCAGCAGTTTGATATTCCCTGGATACGCAGTAAAAAATGAACGGCACGATAGCTGTAGACGGAAGGACGGACAAGTACATCGCAATCTCTGTGGGAAGAGAGAAGAAAAACAACTGAATCATGAATGAGGGGAGAATTCGGTATGGAATCCAGTACTATTGCGATTATCATCACAATCATTACGATCATTTCCTTTGTCCTCGAGAAAATCCCCCTGGCGATGACCGCCATGATCGCCTCTCTGGCGATGGGCATCATTCTGCCTGAGATGAAGCTGGCAGATGTTTACAGCGGTTTCTCAAGCACGACGGTCATGATGGTCGCGGGCATGTGTGTTGTCGGCGACGCCCTCTTTAAGACCGGTATGGCCAATAAGATCGGCAAGGCTATCGGCGGAAGCTCCCTAGCCAAGAATGAACGGATGTTCACCATCGCGGTGGTTATTTGCTGCACGATCATGTCCTCGTTCCTGTCCAACTCCGGCACCATTGCCATGTGGATGCCCCTGATCGCCGCTGTAGCCGCCAAGTCCCACGGCGCGATCCGTTCCAAGATGGTCATTATGGCTGCTGGCATTGCCTGTGCTGTCGGCGGTGCGGGCACCCTGGTAGGCTCCACCTCCCAGCAGACCGCCAACTCCGTGCTGATGGGTTATGAGGAGTACAAGGACGGACTGGGTCTCTTTGACCAGACCTTGGTTATGATCCCTCTCTGTATCATCATGGTCGTCTACTTTGCCACGGTGGGGTATTCCCTCACCAAGAAGGTCCTGAAGCCGGAGAGCCCCGACTTTGACAAGGGGAACTATTACGCCGATCTGGCCAATACAACCACAGACGCTGCAACCTCAAATATCCCCGCCTGGAAGGGCTGGATGTCGGTCATAGTCCTGATCCTCTGCATCGTGGGGTTCATCCTCACAGGGTTTGCCCCCTTTAAGCCCTATTTGAATGTGGGCATCATCGGCCTGCTGGGCGCCACGATCCTCATCACCAGCGGTTGCATGCCCCTGAAAAAGACGCTGGCCGAGATGGACTGGAACACGCTGGTCATTTTGGCCGCCGCCCAAGGTTTTGCCAAGGGTCTGGATGTGTCCGGCGGCGGCAAGGTCATCGCCGACGCGGTGCTGAATCTGTTCGGAGGCTCGGAGAGCGCGTCCACCATGGCGCTGATGGCCGCGGGCGTGATCGTCACCGGTGTACTGACCAACTTTATGTCCAACACGGCGCTGGCCGCCATGATGACCCCCATTTATATCGAGATCGCCAAGAGCATGGGTGTGAGCCCCATCCCCTTCGTCATCGCCATCGGCTGCGTGGCCACCAACCTGGCCTGCGCCACCCCGGTCGGCACCCCCGCCTGCACCCAAACTCTCCCGGCTGGCTATAAATATATGGACTACATGAAGATCGGCGGTCCGCTGTGTATCATTTTGATCATTGCGGCGGCAGTCCTCTGTCCGATCATGTATACCTTCTGATCGGAAGATTTCAAAAGGCTTCCCTTCTGCGTCACGTCTGTTCCGTTCTATTTCTATGACTTATGAGACTTTGATACTTGAGACGGCTTTCCCATCCAGAGCGCTCCCTGCCTCCGAGGAGGCGGGGGCGCTCTTTTTATCGGGAAAGCAAAACCGCGGCGATCCCTTATCGGGGACCGCCGCGGCAAGTCATTTTTGCAGGGGCTGATTTTCCGCCCAGCCGCGGGTGCGCCCCACGGCCCGGTGCCAGTCCCGGAGCAGCGCCTGACGGCGTGCCTCGGGGAGATCGGGGGTAAAAGTGACATCGCACTTCCAGAGTCCGCGGATCTCCTCCCGGTCCCGCCATACCCCGGTGGCCAGCCCCGCCAGATAAGCGCATCCGAGGGCTGTGGTTTCGCGGATCATGGGGCGGCGGACCTCGCGGCGGAGGATATCTGCCTGGAACTGCATCAGAAAATGATCCCGGCTGGCCCCACCGTCCGCCCGGAGACCGGAGAGCGGGATGCCGGTGTCCCGCTCCATTGCGCCCACCAGGTCGGCCACCTGGTAGGCGATGGATTCCTGGGCGGCGCGGATGATATGCTCCCGACGGGTCCCGCGGGTCAGGCCCACGATGGCGCCCCGGGCGTACATGTCCCAATAGGGCGCGCCCAGGCCGGTAAAGGCCGGGACCAAATAGACCCCGCCGGTGTCCGGGACCTTCTGGGCATAGTATTCCGCGTCCCGGCTCTCAGTGAGAAAGCGCATCTCATCCCGCAGCCACTGGATGACCGCCCCACCCACAAAAACGGAGCCCTCCAGCGCGTACTGGACCCGACCTCCCAGGCCCACGGCGATGGTGGTGATGAGACCGTTCCGGCTCTCGCAGGGCCGGTCGCCGGTGTTCATGAGGAGAAAGCAGCCGGTGCCGTAGGTGTTCTTGGCATCCCCCATGTCAAAACAGGTCTGGCCGAAGAGCGCGGCCTGCTGATCTCCGGCGATACCCGCGATGGGGACCTTGGTCCCGGCAATATCGGTGTAACCGTAAATGGAGCTGGAGTCCCTCACCTCGGGTAGCATGGCCTTTGGGATGTCCAGTGCCTCCAGCAAATCGTCGTCCCACCGGAGACGGTGGATGTCATAGAGCATGGTGCGGGAGGCGTTGGTGTAATCGGTGATATGGACGGCTCCCCCGGTGAGCTTCCAGAGAAGCCAGGTGTCCACGGTGCCGAAAAGAAGCTCCCCCTTTTCCGCACGCGCGCGGGCCCCCTCCACGTGGTCCAGAATCCAAGCGATTTTGGTGGCGGAGAAATAGGCGTCGGGCACCAGGCCGGTCGTCCTGCGGATGTGCGCCTCCAGACCGTCGGCCAGGAGGCGGTCTACGATCGGCGCGGTGCGGCGGCACTGCCAGACGATGGCGTGATAGACGGGCCGCCCCGTGGCCTTCTCCCAGATAATGGTGGTCTCCCGCTGATTGGTAATGCCGATGGCGGCGATCTCCGCAGGGGAGACGCCAGTCTGCGCGATGAGCTCCATCATCACCGCGTACTGGGAGGACCAGATCTCCATGGGATCGTGCTCCACCCAGCCCTCATGGGGGTAGTGCTGGGTGAACTCCTTCTGCGCGCTTCCCACGATGTTCTGTTCGCTGTCGAAGAGAATGGCCCTGGAGCTGGTGGTGCCCTGGTCAAGCGCCAGGAGATAGCTGCCCGTCATGATTGGAACCTCCTTGTGTCACATATCCCGCGTGGCGATAAAATTTCGCCCCGTGCCGCAGATGTTTTCCAGGACCACCTGTCCCGTTTGGATAGGTGCGGAGAGGGTCACGCCGTTGAGCGCCTGAACGGCGGCAAAGACCAGTGATTTTGGAATGGGACCGTCCGTCTTGACCGGGCAGCGCCGATGGGCCGCCCCTGTGATGCCCACGGTGGAGGAGACGCTCCGGATCGGGCGGGTGAGCTCGGTCTTTCCATATTCTATCCCCCGTGGACACTGGTTACCCGTCACGGCGTAGCCGTTCTTTTCGTCCACCTGGAGGCGGCAGCCCTTGGGGCAGAGGATGCAGGTGAGTTCGGTCATGGCGTGTCCTCCTCTACGGAAATGGTCAGGTCGCCGCAGCACTGCTCCAGCAGCGCCCGGGGCAGGACCAGACGCTCCATCTCGCCGGGGGAGAGCCTTCTGCGGCGATAGCGGGCCACAGTACGGCCGCCGGAACACACGGCCAGGTGGCAGGGGCCGTATACTCCGGAGGGGCGGAGAAAGAGGTCGCAGAATTTCTCCACCCGTTCAGGCCGCAGGCGCTGCGGCGCGATGGAGCCGACGCCCTCGCCGCATGTTACCCGCCATATGGGCGTTTCGTCGGGGAAAGGGGAGAGGACGTACCGAGCCGCCGCAGCGCCGGCCTTCCGGCTCTCAGCGGTGACATGGTCCACCAGATCGTGGACATGGGCCACATTGCCGCAGGCGAAGACCCCGGGCAGGGAGGTCTCCATGTCCTCGAAAACAACGGCACCGCGGGTGCGGGGGTCCAGCTCGATACCCGCCTGCCGGGTGAGCTCATTTTCCGGAATGAGCCCCACGGACAAAAGGACCGTATCACAGGAGAGGGTCCGTTCCGTACCGGGGATGGGGCTCCGGTCGGCGTCCACCTGGGCTATGACGACCGATTCCACCCGCCTTTCCCCGCGGATCTCGGTGATGGTGTGAGAGAGATAGAGCGGGATGTTGAAATCCTGAAGGCACTGGACGATATTCCGCTGGAGGCCGGAGGAGTAGGGCATGGCCTCAACGCAGCACAGAACTTTGGCCCCCTCCAGGGTGAGCCGCCGGGCCATGATGAGGCCGATGTCGCCGCTGCCCAGAATGACCACGCGGCGGCCGGGGAGGTAGCCCTCGATGTTGACATACCGCTGCGCCGCTCCGGCGGTGAGGACGCCGGCGGGGCGGGTGCCCGGGATGGAGAGGGCGCCGCGGGTCCGCTCCCGGCAGCCCATGGCCAGAATCACGCTCCCGGCCTCTTCCACGCGATAGCCCAGCGCGGGGCTCACCATGTGGACCCGCCGCTCTTGTGTGAGTTCCAGAACCGTGGTGTCCGTCCACAGCTCCACCCCGGTTTCGGAGAGCATCCGGAGAAAACGCCCGGCATACTCCGGACCGGTGAGCTCCTCCTTGAAATAGTGAAGGCCGAAGCCGCTGTGGATGCACTGGTTCAGGATGCCGCCCGGCTCCCGGTCCCTCTCCACCACTAAGATGCGCGAAAGGCCCTCTTCCCAGGCGCTGTGGGCGGCGGCCAGCCCGGCGGGGCCGCCGCCGATGACAATGAGGTCATACATGGGCAGGTCCTCCCTTCGTCTCCCCGGCCAAAAGCCAGGTGCCCGCCCCCTCCTGGAGGATACGGGTGGCGGGAATGCCCAGCGCATCGCTCAGAAGCTCTACCAGCCTGGGCGCGCAGAAGCCGCCCTGGCAGCGCCCCATTCCAGTATTGGTCCTGCGCTTGAGCCCGTCCAGGGAGCGGGGGGGAATGGGGGCGCGGAGGGCGTCCAAAATCTCCCCCTCGGTGACGGTCTCGCACCGGCAGATCACGCGACCGTATTCCGGGCGCTGCCGCACCAGCGCGGTCTTCGCCTCCGGGGAGAGGGTATGGAAGCGCAGGCGCTTCCGCTCGCAGATGAAATCGGGCTTGAGGCGCAGGGGAAGGCCGGCGGCGCCCAATAGCTCCACCGCGTACTCCGCGACGGCGGGCGCGGCGGTGAGACCGGGAGAGCAGATGCCGGCCAGATCAAAGAAGCCGGGGGCGCCTTCCGCCTCGCGGATGAGGAAATCTCCGCCTTCGGCCACGGCCCGCACCCCGGCGAAGCTGCGGATGTCCTCCTGAAAACAGATGGAGGGAATCGAGCGGAGGGCCTTTTCCCGGACGTAGGCCAGCCCCTGGGAGGTGGTGGCAGTATCCCCGCCCTCTACCGGCTCGGCGTTAGGGCCCACGATCAAATTCCCATGGACGGTGGGGGCCACCAGCACGCCCTTGCCCTGAGGGCCGGGACATGGAAAGACCACGTGAGAGACCCGGCTCCCCTCCGATTTGTCCAGCAGGTGGTACTGCCCCCGGACGCCCCGCAGCGTAAAGGCGTGGGGCGCGGCCAGATCGTGGAGCCGGTCCGCCTGGAGGCCGGCGGCGTTGAGGACGCAGCGGGCCTCATAGCTACCGGAGGCGGTCTCCAGCCGCCAGCCGCCACCCACCCGCCGGATGGCGGTGACGCCGGAGCTCAGATGGACCTGGACTCCGTTGCGTACGGCGGTCTCTGCCAGGGCCAGGCAGTATTCCCAGGGGGAGCAGATGGCGGCGGTGGGGGCATGGAGCGCGGCGATGACCTGGGGGCTCAGGCTGGGCTCCAGGGCGCGGGCGGTGGAGCCGTCCAGCAGCTCCAGGCCGGGAACTCCATTGCGCAGGCCCCGGGCATAGAGCGCCTCCAGCGCGGCGCGCTCCCCTGCGTGGAAGGCGATCACCAGGGAGCCTGTGGGCCGATAGGGAACGTCCAGCTTGCGGCACAGCTCTCGGGCCAGCGCGGCGCCGCGGACGTTGCAGCGGGCCATGAGGGAGCCGGGCTCCGGGTCATACCCGGCATGGAGAATGGCGGAGTTGGCCTTGGTGGCGCCGCAGGCCACATCGTTCTCCCGCTCCAGCACCGCTACGGACAACCGATATTTGGACAGCTCATAGGCCGTTGCGGCGCCGGTGATGCCGCAGCCAATGAGGATGACATCGAACATGGGGGGACCTCCCATCTTAGTAAAGAAACGGCGGCCGACACTGCGGGAAGGGCAATGCGGCTGTCTCTGCCATTCGGCTGCGGGAGCAGGACGAATGGATGCGCACGGTTTTCCTTGCCTGTCCCGCCCTGCCGTGGTATAGTGGTGGCACAAAACACAAAAGGGAAGGCGGCGCGAGCATGTATCGGACGGAAGTAAAGGTAGCCGCTCTGCCGGTGGCGGAGTGGATGAAAAGATACTGTTTTCCTGGGCGGTTTTTGGATTCCTGTAAGCAGTGCCCGGACTATGGCCGGGTGTGGTCCTGTCCGCCCGGCGTGCCGGAGGCCGGAGATTATCTGGGGGCCTATCGCATGGCACACATCATCGGGGTGAAGGTCCTCTATGATGACGGAGAACGGGCAAGAGCCCTCCGCTCCCCTAAGGAGGCCGAGACGGTGCGCCAGGAGACCTACGGCGTGGTGAAAAAGGCCCTGCTGGAGGCCCTGCTGGCCTTTGAGCGCGTCAGCCCGGGCGCTGTCACGGTGGCGGCGGGCCGCTGCGAGCAGTGCGAGGTCTGCACCCGCCTCCAGGACCTGCCCTGCCGACGCCCGGAACGGATGCGCTATTCCTTCTCCGCCTTTGGATTCGATCTCACCGCGTTGGCGAAGGAGCAGCTCGGCATGGATCTGCTGTGGGCTGGTGAGGGGCTCCCGGAGTACAATGTGGCGATCGCCGCCTTTTTGACGAGGTGAGCGTGTGGGCATTGAACTGGAGCAGAAATATGTGGTGGACTCCCAGCGGCCCTGGCAGGTACAGGCGGAGCTCCTCTCCCTTCTGAACCGGGCGGGGTACGAGGTGCGCCTCCTGGGAGAAACGCCCCAGGAGGACGTCTATTACGATACGCCGGAGGACGACTTCCTGCTGACCGGCGGTTCTCTTCGGGTCCGCAGGAGGGGGGAGCGGCGGGTCCTCACGCTCAAAACGCCTGTGGGGCAAACTCCGCAGACTGGCGCCTTTGCCCGGCGTGAGGAGGAGCTGGAGCTCTCATCGGATGCACTTCCGGCGGACTTTCTGCGGGAGCGCCTGCCGGAGCTGGACCCGGACGCGCTGCGGCCGGCGGCGCAGGTGGAGAATCTGCGGCGGACCTATGAGGTAAAGGGGCCGGTCGGATGCCGATTTGAACTGGCCTTTGATGATGTGATCTTCCGGGACGCCGGAACAGGGGAGACCGCCCGGGAACGGCAGGTGGAGATCGAACGGCTGGAGGGAACGGAGGCGGACCTGGCTCGTTTGGTGCGGGAGACCGCCGGACGGGTCACGGCGTTGCGGGGCGTCACGGACTCTAAATACCAGCGCGCCAGAAAGCGCGCGGGGCCTGAGGGCAGACGCGGTCAAGACAAAAGGACTCCGCCGGGATAAAGCACGGCGGAGTCCTTTTTATCGCCTTTTCAGAGGTCTTTGACCATGATGTTTTCATGGACTCCGGGCACGATGGCGTCGGGCACATAGCCCACCTTTTGATAACCCATGGACTGGTAGAGCGCTTTGGCCCGGGGATTGAAGTGACTCACCATAAGGGAGGCCTTCCGGTACCCCATGGCACGGGAGACGCCCTCAAAGGTCCGCAGCAGCACATGGCCCACACCCATGCCACGGAACGACTTTTTTACCCCGAGAAGGGCCAGATAGGGAAAAACATCAAAAAAGCCCGTCATCTCCATCCACATGACGCCCGCCACCTCATTCCGAGAAGTGACGGCCAGCCACAGCTCCCCTTTCTCCACGGCCGTGGCCAGCATACCCTCCAGCCTGCCCTCCGCAGTGAAATAATGGTCGTAGAGAGCGCTGTCCAGAAAGACCTCACGGCACTCCGCAAGGCGGCTTGGGTCCGCCTTCACAATGGTCACATTCATGGCATGCTCCATTTCCGCCCTTAAAAATAGGTGAGATTTTTCGGCTTGACGCTCCAGCCGATGGCCCTCTGGATATCCTCGGCGTAGCTGGGATCGGAGAGGGTCATGCGGTCGTAGGCGAGAAACTCGCGCAGCGGAATGGCGCCCATGACCAGAGAGGAGAGGTCGGCGATCTGGGTTGAGAGGGTCACGTCGGGCGTGCCCGTCTCCGTCAGCGTTACCGTGCCGCCGGTTACCTCCAGGAGGAAGGTGCCGTTATTGTGCTCCAGGAAGGTGTCCCGCACCTGGAGCGCCAGGGTAAAGGGGCGGGATACGGGGACTTCGCAGTGGGTCTGGACGGAAAAATACTGCCTGATGTCGAAGATACGTACCATATAGCCCATAGTTTTCCGGCCGATCTCGTGGATACAGCCGTCGTGGGCGCGATTTTCTCCCGTGTCGGGGTTTTTGAACATGACATGGAGATATTCGTCAGGGCTGAGGATGCGGACCCGTTCGATCTGATCCACCTGAGAGGCGAAAAAGGTCATGAACTGCTTGAGGGTCTCGGCGTCCTCATAGATCATCTCACGGACCATAAGATCATGGTACATATCGGTGTAGTGATCCACGTCCACAAATTCGAAGGTGAGATAACCGGTGATGCGCCCGTCCCTGCGGCAGATCACCACGTAGGGCATGTCGAAGATGCGGTGCGGGTCCATAAAATGGTGGACCGTGGCGCCGTTGGTCCTCTCGGCATAAGCCCGGTAGAATCGAAGGATATCCTCCTTGTCGTCGGGACCGGCGAAGGAGAGGCCGGACTTGTCCCCGAAGGAACGGATCATGCTGGGCCGGGGCTGGTAGAGAATGTTCTCGTTGCAGTAGCCGTAGCCCATCTTGCGGTAAAACGAAGGCATGAAGGGATGCAGACAGCCGATGGCTGTACCTAGCTTCTGGTAATAGCCCATGAGGACGCGGAGCATGGTCATAGCCGTATGCTCCTTCTTCCGCAGGAAGTTGGTGGACACATAGGCCGCCGCGCCCATAGGCATCATCACGCCTCTGACGTTGAGGGTGAAATCCATCATCAGGATGGAACCGACCAGGGTCCCATCGTCGTCAAAACAGCCGAGGTAGCGCCCCTCGTCCGGCTGGTACAGCTCGCTTTCCATATTCCTGAGCAGCGCGTCCGGAGTCTTGGACGGGAACGAGGAGACCACGTTCCGGGCCAACTGCGCCGCCTCGGAGGGGAGAACGAACCTGATTTCCATTGACACACTCCTTTTGGTTGCTGGTTGCGTCGGGGAATATTCTGTTGTTATGGAGGCCGGCTGGACGGCCTCCGCGCACCTGCTTTGACCCCTCTATTATGTCAGCGTTTTGCCCGGATGTCAAACCGTTTTTTGTGAAAGTGTGGTAAAAGCTGGGATGGGGAAGAAAAAATCTTGACAAATGACCTAATGCGGCGTAAAATTCCTATAGTTAACATCTGCGTACGAGGCTAGTACGGGATGTCACGGTGAGAGCGGATGCGGGGCAGCGTCCTGAACGAGAGTACGTTCAGGGCGTTTTTTGTTTGCCTAAGTACCGCGTGAAAGTGCAGGAGCACGGAACAGGATAAGGAGCGTGAGATATGAACTCCTTCAGCGTACGCACCAAAATCATGGAAGGCGGCGGGCTGGAGACTCTGGCCCCAAAGCTCCACAAGGTCTTTATTGTCACAGACGGCTTTATGGCCTCCAGCGGGAAGGTGAGTTATATCACCGAGAAGTTGGACCGGGCGGGCGCAGAATATCGCGTGTTCGACCAGGTCAAGGCAGACCCGGATATCGGTACGGTGACAAAAGGCGTGGATATGATCCAGGAGTTTCACCCTGATGCGGTGATCGCCTTTGGCGGCGGCTCTCCCATCGATGCGGCCAAGGCCATCGTCTTTTTTGCGGCCAAGACATGCGATATGCGCGAGTGCATGTTCATTGCCGTACCCACCACCAGCGGCACGGGCTCCGAGGTGAGCAAGTTCGCGGTGATCACCGACCCTGAAAAAGAGGTCAAGTACCCGTTGGTGGAGGACAGCCTCCTGCCCGACGTGGCCATTCTGGACGCGGAGCTCACCGTCAGTGTGCCCCCCTCTGTTACGGCGGACACCGGCATCGACGTGTTCACGCATGCGGTGGAGGCGCTGGTGTCCACTGCGGCCACCGATTTTTCCGACGCGGCGGCGGAGAAGGCCATCAAACTGGTGCGCAGGCACCTGATGACCGCCTACCACCAGCCAGGGGATATGGCCGCCCGCCAGGGCATGCACAATGCCTCCTGTCTGGCCGGCGTGGCCTTCTCCAATTCCGGATTGGGCCTTAACCACGGCATGGCCCACGCGCTGGGCGCGCGTTTCCACATCCCCCACGGCAGAGCCAACGGGATCCTGTTGCCCTATGTAATGAGTTTCAACGCCGGCTGTTCGGAGAGCCTGACGCCTGTGGCCAAGCGGTATGCCAAGATTGCCCGCCTGCTGGGCCTGGAGGCTACCAGCGTCCGCCAGAGCGCGCTGAATCTGATCCGAACGGCCAGGAGATATGTGGAGCAGCTCAACATTCCCTCCAGCATCCAGGCGGCTGGAGTGGACAAGGCCGAGTTCGAGGCCGAGGCGGAGGCTATGGCGGAGGCCGCCCTGGCGGACCGCTGCACGGCCACAAATCCCCGGCCCTGTAGCAAAGAGGAGATCCTTCAGGTCTTCCACAAGGCCTATATTGGAAGGCTTCCCTGATGCGGGATGCGGCGGATGATCGGGACCGGCCGGCTGAAAAGCCGGCGTCCTGACGCCCGTGCTCATAAAAAGATTGACAAGAAGCATGGCAACTGCTAAAATATACAAAAAGCACTAGAAGGCTTATGTGTGCTTTGTATAAAATGGGCGGACGGCGCGGTGCTAGTGCTGGAAGCAGAGTGGTTTTATAGAGAACGAGCGATGTAGCTCCCAGGATTGATTGGAAAAAGGTTGATCCTTGGGGGCTATTATGTCTTTTGGGGACATACTCTGTGGAAGGATCGTGAGCCCTTTGATTGAATTGGATGAAAAAAAGCGAATTATTCAGGAGTTTGTTCCCGGCAAGCAGGTGACGCTGTGCCACGTGATCGCGAATCCGAACGAGTCGCTGTATACAAAGCTGGGATTGATTGACGCCCGGGGCGCCGTGGGGATCATGACGATCACCCCCAGCGAGGCCGCGATGATCGCGGCCGATGTCTCCACCAAGGCCGCGGCTGTGGAGATCGGCTTTGTGGACCGCTTCAATGGCTCCTTGGTCATCACGGGAGACGTGGCGGCCGTGGAGGCCGCGCTGCGCAACGTGATGCAGGTCCTGTGCAACATGATGGGGTTCAGCCCTGCGCCGCTGACCAAGACCTGACGGAGCGGCTATGGAGGAGAAAAGGAAGCGAATCATCCTGATCGGGCGCTCCACCGCGGGGAAAACGACTCTGTGTCAGCGCATCAATCACGAGGATTTGGCCTATCATAAGACCCAGACGGTCCAGATCGTCAATCAGACCATGATTGATACGCCGGGAGAATATTTGGAGCGGCGGTATTTCCGGGGCGCGCTGATGGTGACCGCGACGGACGCGGACTTCATCGTGCTGGTCCAGGATGCCACCGAAAATGGAACGATGTTCCCCCCCGCCTATAACACCCAGTTTGCCAAGCCGACTCTGGGTGTGGTTACGAAGAGCGACCTTGCCACACCGAAACAGGTGGAGACGGCGAAGAAATTTTTGCAGATGGCGGGCGCAAACAAAATATTTGTCACCAGCAGCGTCAGCGGCGAAGGAGTCGATGAGCTTTTAAAGTTCCTGGGCTACTTGTAACGGGCGGACGGACGCCGTCAGAACAAGGAGGAAGAGTGTATGTGCAAGGACGGGATTCGGGTTGTTATCGCGGATGACGAACCCATCACCCGGATGGATTTGAAGGAATTGCTGAGCGAAGAGGGATATCAGGTGGTGGGAGAGGCCGCAGACGGCTTCGACGCCGTGGAGGCCTGCAAGCAGAGCCGGCCCGACCTGGTGCTCATGGATATCAAGATGCCCCTTCTGGATGGACTGTCCGCGGCCAAGATCCTGTTTGAAGAGAACTTGGCCGACACGGTGATGATGCTCACGGCGTACAGTGAGCGGGAATTCGTGGACGAGGCCAAACATATCGGGGTGGCCGGATATCTGGTCAAGCCCATCGATGAAAAGTCTCTGGTGCCCAGTATTGAGCTGGCGGTGGCCCGCAGCAAGGACATGAGGAAGCTGCGCAAGGATATGGAAAAGGTGTCGGAGCGGCTGGAAAACCGCAGCATCATCGAAAAGGCCAAGGGGCTGGTCATGACCCGGGAGGGAATGACCGAACAGGACGCCTATGACTATATCCGCAAACTTTCCCAGACGAAGAACCTGTCTATGCGCCGCGTATCGGAAATCATCCTCCTGAAGTCGGGGGGGTGACGGGATGGATATCATCGATGAGCTGTGTAAAAAGTATACGGACCTCACGGATGAGGAAATCGCGATCATACAGGGGATGAGCGCCGTGCTCCAGCCCTTGGCCAACCTGGAGGACGCGGATATTTTTATTGATTGTCCCTCCGAAGACGGGGACGCCATTGTGGTGGCGGAGGCAAAACCCTCCTACGTTCCCTCGTCTTACAAGAAAACTGTGGTGGGGCTCCTGGCCAAGCAGGAGAATGAGCCCGCCGTGGCCCGGACGTTTCGGCTCGGGGTGGCCACCAAGCAGATGAAGGCCGTCACCCAGGAGAATACGAGAACCATCCAGTCTGTGGAGCCCATCAAGAACGGAGACCGGGTGATCGGCGTTCTCATTCGTGAGCAGCGGGTCGACGAGCAGCGGCAGGTCAGTGAGCGGCTTCACTTTTCTGAACAGAGCTATGAGCAGATCGCCAACGCCCTTACCCATATGGTGGGCAGCAACAACTGGCTCACCGAATGCATTGACGAGGCCTTGATTATGGTGGACAAGGGCGGGCTGGTCACCTTCCGCAACAGTCTGGCCCGGGACCTTTACCGGCAGCTTGGCTACATAGAGGACCCGCTGGGCCAGATTTATGAAAACATCCGCCTGATCGACTCCACAGATGACGCGGAGGACCAGTCCGGCTACTCGGTGGTAGAGACCAGCGTGGGGCGTCACAGTTTGTCCATCAAGCGCATCCAGCTCGACAGCGAGGATATGGATTTCGCCGTGGTGATCCAGGATATCACTTGGAAGAAGGAGCAGGAGAAAGCCTTGATCCTCAAATCGGTGGCCATCAAAGAGATGCACCACCGGGTCAAAAACAACCTTCAGACCATCGCCAGTCTTCTTCGGCTCCAGGTCCGGCGCTCGGACAATGGAGAGACCCGCAAGGTGCTGGGCGAGAGCATGAACCGGATCCTCTCCATCGCCACGACCCATGAGTTGCTGGCCCAGAGCGGCGTGGATCAGGTAAAGATCGGCGAGGTCATTCTCAACATTAAAAACAACACGGTCCGCTATTTTGCCCGCCCCCATTTTGATGTGAGCATCACGCTGGAGGGGGATGATTTCGAGGTAGACTCCGACATCGCCACTTCGGTGGCCCTCATCATCAACGAACTGCTGCAAAACTCTCTTCAGTATGCCTTCGAGGACAGGGAGACCGGTCTGATCCGCATCGTCGTCACCCGCGGGGAGCTGTATTCCCGGATTGAGGTCATTGACAACGGCGGAGGCTACGATGTGGAGAATGTCCGCACCGACCGGCTGGGACTCTCCATTGTCCAGACGATGGTGAAGGATAAGCTGCGGGGAAATCTATCCGTGGAGTCGGGGCCCGGCGGGACCCATGTGACCTTTGACTTTAAAAATCAAATTATGGAAGTAGCCGGCGTGACGTAACGCCGGGGAAGAAAACGGTGCGTTGCAGCCCGAATGCGTGGGATTTTTCCGCGCGTTCGGGCCTTTTCTATTGGTGGAACCAATTATGAAGGGAAGCAGGTGAATGCCTTGCATGAAGTGATCCTCAGCGTGGGTATCGATATCGGCACCTCTACGACACAGTTGATCTTCAGCCGCCTGACCATTGAAAACCGGGCCAGCAGCTACACGGTGCCTAGGATCCAGATTGTGGAGAAGGAGGTCATTTACCGCAGCCTCATCTACTTCACACCTCTCAAGTCGAGCACAGAGATCGACGCTGAGGCGGTGAAGAAAATCGTTCGGGACGAATACAAGGCTGCGGGAATGACGCCGGAAGACGTAAAGACCGGCGCGGTCATCATTACCGGCGAGACCGCGCGCAAGCAGAATGCCAACGATGTCCTGGAAGCGCTCTCCGATTTGGCGGGAGACTTCGTAGTGGCCACGGCGGGCCCTGATCTGGAGTCGGTTCTCTCCGCCCGGGGCGCCGGGACTGACAAGCTCTCCCACGAGCACCGGACGACGGTGGCCAATCTGGATGTGGGCGGCGGCACGACAAACATTGCAGTTTATGAGAAGGGAACCCTGCGGGGGGTGTGCTGCCTGGATATTGGCGGCCGCCTCATCAAAGTCGACGGCGGCAGGATCACCTATCTCTTTCCCAAGATCCAGGCGCTGGCGAAGGCCCACGGCATCAGCCTCAGCGTGGGGGACCCGGCAGAGGAGCAGAAGCTCCGCAAGGTCTGTGATTTGATGGCGGACCAGTTGGCGCAGTCCCTCCACCTCAAGCAGGCGGACGTCGACCACGCCGGACTCTATACCAACGGCGGCAACCCCCTCCCCACCCAACCGGAGATCAAGGCGATCACTTTCTCCGGCGGTGTTGCCGACTGCGTTTATCAGCAGATGGAGGGTGACATATTCCGTTACGGCGACATAGGTGTGCTGCTTGGTCAGGCCATCCGGGCGAACCCGGAGCTCCAGGCCGTACAGCTCTTCCAGGCCGCCGAGACGATACGGGCCACGGTGGTGGGCGCGGGGACGCATACCACCGAGGTGAGCGGGAGCACCATACACTATGCCGAAGGCAAGCTCCCGATCAAGAATATCCCCATCTTAAAGGTGTCCGAGGAGGATGAGGCGTCGCTGGAAACGTTCAAGTCCTCCGTCACCCAGCAGATGCCGCTCTACAAGCCTGAGGGCAAGGTGGAACAGATCGCCATTGCCTTCAACGGGGAAAAGCGCACCAGCTTTGCAGAGATCCAGAAGCTTGCGGCGGCAATCATTGAGAGTGCAAAGGAGGTGATAGAGAGCAAGTATCCCTTGATCCTTGTGGTGGAGGCCGATATCGGCAAGGTTCTCGGGAACGCCGTCAACGTGCTGCTTGACTTTAAGAAAGACGTCATCTGCATCGACGGCATCAAGACCCTCAGCGGGGACTATGTGGATATTGGCGAACCAGTCGCAGACGGGCATGTGGTGCCCGTAGTGATCAAGACCCTGATCTTCAATACTTAACGAGAGGTGAAGTAGCGTGATTCTCAAAACAAAGCTGTTTGGCCATGTGTACGAGTTCAAGAGCGTATGCGAAGTGATGGCCAAGGCCAACGAGGAAAAATCCGGCGATAAGCTGGCAGGCATTGCCGCCGAAACTGCTGAGGAGAGAGTTGCCGCGAAGGTGGTTCTCTCCCATCTGACGCTGAATGATCTGCGTAACTCCCCTGCCGTTCCCTATGAGGAGGACGAAGTCACCCGTATCATCCAGGACGCAGTCAATGAGACCATCTTCAATGAGTTCAAGAACATGACGGTGGCCGAGTTCCGTGAGTGGCTTCTGGACGAGCGCACCACCACCGAAATGATTCGCCATGCTTCCAGGGGCCTGACTTCCGAGATCGTGGCCGGCGTATGTAAGCTCATGAGCAACCTGGATCTCATCTATGCCGCCAAGAAGATGCGCGTATCCGCCCACTGCAATACGACCATCGGTCTGCCCGGGACCTTCTCCTCCCGCCTGCAGCCCAACCACACCACCGATGACCCCAAGGGTATCATTGCCTCCGTGATGGAAGGCTTGTCCCTGGGCTGTGGCGATGCCGTCATCGGCCTGAACCCGGTGGATGACTCTCTGGAGTCCGTGGCCCGCATCCTGAAGATGTTCGATGAGTTTAAGCGCAAGTGGGAGATCCCCACCCAGATCTGCGTGCTGGCCCACGTGACCACCCAGACCGCCGCCGCCGACAAGCTGGGCGCGCCTCTGGACCTGATGTTCCAGTCCATCGCCGGCTCTCAGAAGGGCAATGAGGCCTTTGGTCTCACCGCCGAGATGCTGGATGAGGGCCGCGCCACCATGCTCAGCCGCGGCACCTGCACCGGGCCCAACGTGATGTACTTTGAGACCGGCCAGGGCTCTGAGCTCTCCTCCGAGGCCCACAACGGCTGGGACCAGGTGACCATGGAGGCCCGTTGCTATGGCTTTGCAAAGCGATATCAGCCCTTCCTGGTGAATACCGTGGTCGGCTTCATCGGACCTGAGTATCTGTACGACTCCAAGCAGGTCACCCGTGCCGGTCTGGAGGACCACTTCATGGGCAAGCTCACCGGCATCCCCATGGGCTGCGACGCCTGCTACACCAACCATATGAAGGCGGACCAGAACGACATTGAGAATCTGGCCACGCTGCTGGTTGCCGCCGGCTGCAACTACGTCATGGGCGTTCCCGAGGGTGATGACTGTATGCTGATGTATCAGTGCACCGGCTACCATGAGGCGGCCGCCCTCCGCGAGATCTTTGGCCTGCGTCCCATCGCAGAGTTCGACGCGTGGCTGGAGAAGATGGGCTTCTCCGAGAATGGAAAGCTGACCCCCAAGGCGGGCGACGCTTCCGTGTTCCTGGCGAAATAAGGGAGGAGGTGTGATTCATGGATGAGAAAGATCTGAGAACAATCATTGAGCAGGTACTCAGCGAAATGAACGTCGGCAGCACCACTGCCGCAGAGACGGGCGCATGCTCCAAGGTGTGCGACAAGCCCGCCAACATCGAGGATGGCTGCATCCCCGATATCACCGAGGTGGACATCCGTTCACAGTATTTGGTGGAGCACCCTGAGCATGGCGAAGAGTACGCCGAGCTGAAGATGAACGCCCCCTGCCGTCTGGGCATTGGAAAGGCCGGCGCCCGCTATAAGACCCTACCCCAGTTGGAGTTCCGTGCCGCCCACTCCGCGGCGCAGGACGCCGTATTCAACGACGTGGATGAGAAAATGGTGGAGGATCTGGGCCTCTTCATCGTGCAGACCCAGTGTGACTGCAAGGACACCTATCTGACCCGCCCTGATCTGGGCCGTAAGCTCAGTCCGGAGGGTGTGGCCACGATTAAAGAAAAGTGCAAGAAGAATCCCACGGTCCAGATTTACGTCTCCGACGGACTCTCCTCTGCCGCGGTGGCCGCCAACATCCCCGATCTGCTGCCCGCCATTCTTCAGGGCCTGCAGAACTATAAGATCGATGTGGGTACGCCCTTCTTTGTGAAGTACGGCCGCGTGGGCGTGATGGATGAGATCTCCGAGATCACCGGCGCCGAAGTCACCTGCACCCTGATCGGTGAGCGTCCGGGCCTCATCACCGCTGAATCTATGTCCGCCTACATCGCCTACAAGGCCACCGTGGGTATGCCCGAGGCACGCCGTACCGTGGTGTCCAACATCCACAGAAACGGCACCATTCCTGCCGAAGCCGGTGCCCATATCGCCGACATCATTAAGATCATGCTGGAGAAGAAGGCCAGCGGTACGGATCTGAAACTGTAAGGAGTAGGGAGGAAATTCTACCATGAAAAGAGATCCCGTAAGAGCAAGCGTACTGGCGACCAAGCTCATCCCCAACGTGGCGCCGGATATGGCCAAGGAGCTGGGCCTTCTGCCTGGCGAGAAGTCCTTGGCCCTGATCACGTCCGACTGTGATGATGTGACCTATACCGCCCTGGACGAGGCCACGAAGAAGGCCGACTGCCGCGTGGCGTATGCCAAGAGCTTCTACGCCGGCGCGGCCAACGCCAACACCAAGCTGGCCGGCGAGATCATCGGCATCCTGGCCGCCCCCAACCCCGCGGAGGCGAAGGCCGGTCTGGCCGCCTGCGTGGATATGATCGAGAACGTGTGCCACTTCGTCTCGGCCAATGAGGACGACACCATCGTGTACTATGCCCACTGCATCTCCCGCACGGGTTCCTACCTGTCCGAGGGAGCGGGGATCGCGGAGGGAGAGGCGCTGGCGTATCTGATCGCGCCCCCTCTGGAGGCGATGTACGGAGTGGATGCGGCGCTGAAGGCGGCGGATGTGCGCCTGTGCGTGCTGTACGCGCCCCCCAGCGAGACCAACTTCGGCGGGGGCCTGCTGACCGGCAGCCAGTCCGCCTGTAAGTCCGCCTGCGACGCCTTCGCCGCCGCGGTGGAGTTCGTGGCCGACAATCCCATCGAGTAAACCCCATCGCCTGATGTTCAAAAGATAGGACCGCTTTGCGGCGGTCCAAAGATGGAGGTACTGAATGAAGGCTTTGGGTATGATCGAAACCCGTGGCTTGGTGGCCTCGATCGAGGCGGCCGACGCCATGGTCAAGGCGGCTAATGTCACCCTGACGTGCAAGGAGCACGTGGGCGGCGGCCTGGTGACCGTCATGGTCCGGGGCGACGTGGGCGCCGTGAAGGCGGCCGTCGATGCCGGAGCAGCCGCAGCGGAGCGGGTCGGCGAGCTGGTGTCCATCCACGTCATCCCGAGACCTCACGAAGAGCTCGAGGGCATCCTGTCGACGCCCGCGCCGATCACGCCCACTCCCAAGCCCCCCAAGCAGCCGGAGGTCAAACGGTCTCCCGGCGCGGCGCCTGCGGCCAAGCCGGAGGCGGATCGCGCTCCTGAGGAGTCGGCGCCCGTAAAGAAAGAGACGGAGCCTGGAGCGGCGGAACTGAAGCTCTCGGACCTGACGGACGAGGTGCTGGAGGCGATGCCGGTGGTGAAGCTCCGGGCGGCGGCTCGGAACGTAGGGATCACCAATATGACCCGCAAAGAGATCCGGTTTGCAAAAAAAGAAGAGCTTGTGGCGGCCATTCGAGAATTTCGGGGACAATAAGATCCGCTGAATGCGCGGCTGAGGCCGCGCGGACCCATCCCCCTGAAGAGGAGAGTTGATTATATGCAGCTTTACGACAAAGACCTGCTGTCCATGCAGGAGGTCCGTGAGCTGGTGGAGGCGGCAAAGGAGGCCCAAAAGGAACTGGCCAATATGTCCCAGTCCCAGGTGGACCACATTGTCCGCGCCATTGCCGACGCCGGTGTACGCAACGCCCGGCGCCTGGCGGAGATGGCTCATGAGGACACCGGGTTCGGCAAGGTCGAGGATAAGATCATCAAGAACATCTTCGGCAGCCGGGGCGTCTATGAGTACGTCAAGGACATGAAGACCGTCGGCGAGTTGGAGCGGGACGAGGAGAAGAAGGTCCGCACCATCGCCGTTCCCGTGGGCGTCATCGCCGGTCTGGTCCCTTCCACCAATCCTACTTCCACTGCCCTTTATAAGGCGGAGATCGCCATCAAGGCGGGCAACGCCATCGTGTTCTCCCCCCATCCCACGGCCCTGCGGTGCATCTCCGAGACCGTGAAGGTGATCCGTCAGGCCATCTCCGAGGCCGGCGGCAATGAGAACCTGGTGTCCTGTATCACCATTCCCACCATGGAGGCCACCGACAATCTGATGCGCCACCGTGATGTGGCCATGATCCTGGCCACTGGCGGCTCCGCCATGGTGCGCGCGGCCTATTCCTCCGGCACTCCCGCCATCGGTGTAGGTCCCGGCAACGGGCCCGCCTATCTGGAGAAGACCTGTGATCTTCCCTTGGCAGTCAAGCGTATTATGGACTCCAAGACCTTTGACAACGGCACCATCTGCGCCTCCGAACAGTCCATTATCTGCGACGAGGATATGGTGCCCGCTGTCCGGGCCGAGATGGAAAAGCAGGGCGCTTACTTCCTCAATGAGTCTGAGCGGGAAAAGCTGGGCAGATACATCCTTCGCGCCAACGGGACCATGAACCCCGAGATCGTGGGCCGCAGCGTGGAGACCATTGCCAGGCTGGCGGGACTCACCGATGTTCCCGCCACCGCCCGTGTGCTGGTGGCCGCTGAGGACGGCGTGGGCCGCGGACATCCCTATTCCAATGAGAAGCTGGCCCCCATCCTGGCCTTCTACACGGGCACCGACTACAAGGACGTATGCGAGAAGGTCTGCACCATCCTTCGCTATGAAGGCGCGGGCCACACCTTCTCCATGCACACCAAGAACGACGAGATGGTGGACTATTTTGCCAAGCGGGTCCCCGCCTCCCGCATCATGGTGAATACCCCCAGCGCCCTTGGCGGCATCGGCGGCACCACCGGCCTCATGCCCGCGCTGACCCTGGGCTGCGGCGCTGTGGGCGGCTCCGCCACTTCCGAGAACGTGGGGCCCATGCAGCTCCTCAATACCCGCAAGGTGGCCTATGGGCTCAAAGAACTGGAGGACATCCGTGACAGTGTGCCCGACTGCTCCGACGGCATCTGCCGCGTCCGGGGCGGAGATTTGAGCACGGCGGACGTGGAGGATATCGTCCGTGCCATCATGGCCCGTCTCCAGAACGCATAAGTACGAGATATTTTTAGGAGGAAACTAATATGGCAACTCAGCAGGCACTGGGCATGATCGAGACCAAGGGTCTCGTCTCTTCCATCGAGGCGGCCGACGCCATGGTCAAGGCCGCCAACGTCACCCTCATCGGCAAGGTCCATGTGGGCGGCGGTCTGGTGACCGTGATGGTCCGCGGGGACGTGGGCGCCGTCAAGGCGGCCACCGACGCGGGTGCAGCCGCGGCCGAGCGCGTGGGCGAGCTCATTTCCGTCCATGTCATCCCCCGTCCCCACGAGGAAGTGGAGTACATTCTCCCCTCCCTGGATAAGCAGTAACCATTTTTCCCATCCCCTCCCGCGGCGGGGAAGCGCCCCGGGACCGGCAGTCCGGTCCCGGGGGCCCGCCCGGACTGCGGGGAGGAGACTAGTTTAGGAGAGTGCTGGATATGGCAACAATGCAAGCTCTGGGCATGATCGAGACCAAGGGTCTCGTGGCCTCTATCGAAGCGGCCGACGCCATGGTCAAGGCCGCCAACGTTACCCTCATCGGCAAGGTCCACGTGGGCGGCGGTCTGGTGACCGTGATGGTCCGCGGGGACGTGGGAGCTGTCAAGGCGGCCACCGACGCCGGCGCGGCCGCGGCCGAACGTGTGGGCGAGCTGATCTCTGTCCATGTGATTCCCCGTCCCCATGAGGAAGTGGAGTATATCCTCCCCTCCCTGGATAAGTAAAACAGCGTAAGCTGTAAATAAACCAACCGACGGAGGGGGTGAAGCGCTTGAAATGTATCACAGAGGATGCCCTGCGGTGTGAGCTGCGGGCCACAGAGCCCGAGTGCTATGTCATTCCGGAGGGAAAGATCCTCACCCCGGCTGCGCGGGAGTATCTGCAGTCCAGGAAAATCAAGATCGTAAAGGCGGGACAGCAGGAGAAGACCCGCATCGTCGCCACCGAGGTGCCACCTATGCCCGAGGTGACGATGGCCGCGCCCACATCGGCGCCCGCGCCCCAGCCCCAGGCGGTCAAGCCCAAGTTTGTGGACTATGAGACCGGCGCCTTCTATATGGAGAAGCCGGAACATATGACCCATCTGGTGGGGAATGTACTGGTGGTGAAAAACCATCCCCGCATTCTCTTCCGGGGCAAGCTGGACTCCCTGCAGAGCCTGTTTGTGCTCGCGCAGGTGGAGATCCACGAGCACGGCGGCAGCCAGGCCCTGATCGACGATCTGGACGACGTGCTGAACATCCTGCGGGAAATGATGCGCTGCGATGTGCTGGATGAGCCCTTCACGATGGAGAAGATGATCGGCCTCACCCATGCGGAGCTGCGGGAACAGTCCCATGACCCGAAGCGCTTCTTCGGAGTCAAGGCCATGGTGCTGCCCGATTACACCATGGGTAAGGACTTTGCACTGCTCAATCAGTTGCGCACGGCGGTACGCGAGACCGAGGTGGCTGCGGCGGAGGCCTTCCACGATGGCGCCAAATATACCCGGGGCGATATCATTGAGGAGCTTAACCGGATGTCCAGCGCCATGCACATCATGATGTGCCGCTATCTGGCCGGGCAGTATCAGAATTGAATTCAAAACCCAATTAAAGGAGCGCCGAGAGCATGATGGATCTGGACCGCGTAAACGCATATATGGCCCGTGTGGAGGAGTCGGAGACCAAGACCTTCCAGCCTGTCGGCAGTAAGCTGAAGGTGGGGCTGGACCTTGGCACGGCCTATATCGTTATGGTCGTCCTGGATGAGGAGAACAATCCGATCGCCTGTGAGAAGCAGGCGGCTCAGGTCCTGCGGGACGGCGTGGTAGTGGATTATTCCGGGGCGCTCCGCATCGTCAAGGAACTCAAGGCCAAGCTGGAGGAGCGCCTGGGCACGGAGCTGATGAACTGCGCCATCGCGATGCCTGCGGGCACCGAGTCCAGCGTCAAGACCCACCAGTATGTGGCCGAGGGGGCCGGATTCGAGGTCACGAACGTCCTGGATGAGCCCTCCGCCGCCAACTCGATCTACCAGATCGAGGATGGCGTGGTGGTGGACATCGGCGGCGGGACCACCGGCCTTGCCATCCTGAAGGACGGTAAGGTGGTCCAGATTGAGGATGAGCCCACCGGAGGCACCCATCTCACCTTGGTACTGGCGGGAAATTTCCACGTCCCCTTCCAGGAGGCCGAGGCCATCAAGCAGGATTATTCCCGCCACAAGGAGATTCTGCCGGTGGTAAAGGCGGTCGTCGAGAAGATGGCGTCCATTGTGAACCGCTATATCGATAAGGAACACACCGACGCCATCTATCTGTGCGGCGGCACCTGTTGTCTGACGGGGATCGAAAAGATCTTCGAAAAAGAGACGGGGATCAGGACCATCAAGCCGGCGAACCCGTTCCTGGTGACGCCTGCGGGCATCGCCATGAACTGCAAAATCTGAATGTTTTTAGAAAGGAGGGGAAGGCATGGATCATAATGCCATCGTGGACGAGATCTTGCGGCGCGTAGCCGAGAAGATTTCAGAAGCGGAAGGCGGCAGCGCCGATTGTGGGGAGTGCAGTGACTGCGGCGACAAGCCAGGACTGCTGATCCTCACCCAGGATCACGGTACAGCCTGCCATGCCATGCTGGAAAGCGAGGCCCTGAAAGCCCACTACAGCACGGATTGCGCGCTCATGCACCACTATGAAGTGGATTTGAACAACTTTGAGGCCGTGATCCTCTTCAACCTGACCTGCGACGCCCTTTGTAAGCTGGCGTCGGGCACCTGTGACAGCGCATATACCCGTCTTGCCTCCCAAGCCATCCTCTCAGGTAAAAAGGTCTACATTCCCACCGAAGAGGTGGAGTTGTACCAGTACAAGGAGACGGCACCCGCTGCCTACTATCATATGATGCAGCAGAAGCTGGATCTGTTGGTGGCCTCCGGCGTGGTCGTCTGTGCGCAGGCCAGCCTGGAACAGGTCATTCTCGGCGCGGCGGAACCCGCCCCTGTTCCGGCGGCAGCGCCTGCGGTGCCGGAGTGCGCCTGCTCGGCGCCGATGTGCGCAGAGCAAAAGGAACTGCGCATCGACAAGCGGGTACTCACCGAAAAGGATCTGATTGAGGCCAATATGGCCGGGGTCACCTGTATCCGCATCAGCGAGAAATGTATCATCACCGCCCTTGCAAAGGACGCCGCCAAAGACCGCGGCATGAGCATCGTCAAGGACGAGGCGTGATGACGCCGGGGATCGGGAGAGCGCCCTGCGCTCTCCCGGACTTGGCCGCCCAACAGTCAAACAGGGGGACAGCATATGAAAGTCGCAAAAGTCATCGGCAACATCTGGGCTACCCGCAAAGAGGAAAAGCTGGCCGGCTATAAGCTGCTCATCGTGCAGCCCATCAATATCCTGGACGGCTCCAAAGACAAGACGCCCATCGTGGCCGCCGATATCATTGGAGCCGGTGTGGGCGAGACGGTCATCATCGTCGGCGGAAGCTCGGCCCGGAGCGCGGCCGGGGACATGGCGGTCCCCGTTGACGCCACTGTGGTGGGTATCGTGGACGACCAGGAGATCGACTCCAGCATTTTGGACTAAGGTAAGGGATTAAGGCGGTGAAAGCATGAATCTGACCGAAGCAGTCAAGGCAGCCGGTATCGTCGGCGCAGGCGGCGCTGGGTTTCCCACCCACGTCAAGCTGAACGCCAAGGCCGAATGCTTTGTGGTCAACGCCGCAGAGTGCGAGCCTCTCATCGAGACAGATAAATATCTGTGCCGCACCTATGCGGACGAGATCATCGCCGCAGTGGCCGCCGTGGCCACCCATCTGGGGGCCGAACGGGCGGTGATCGCATTGAAAGGAAAGTATAGGGCTGAGATTGCCGCACTTTCCGATGCCATCGGGCGCATGGGCGCCCAAGTGGAGATATTTGAGATGGGGACCTTCTATCCCGCAGGCGACGAGCAGACCATGGTCCAGCAGGTCACGGGCCGCTCGGTCCCGGAGCGGGGCCTCCCGCTGGACGTGGGATGCGTAGTGGACAACGTGGGCACCCTGCTCAATATCTTCGACGCCCTGCAGGGTAAAAACGTTACCGATAAGTTCCTCTCCGTGGTGGGCGAGGTAAAGGCTCCCATCATGCTCCACGTTCCCGTGGGCACCGCCATTACCGAGTGTGTGGCGGCGGCAGAGCCGACCATCGGCGCGTATTCTTTGATCCTGGGCGGACCCATGATGGGCAAGGTCCTGGAGGACCAGGCGGCCATTGAGGCAGCTGTGGTCACCAAGACTACTGGCAATATCATTGTCCTTCCCAAGGACCACTATTTGTTCCGCCGGGCAGCACTCCCTATGGCAGCCATCCGGCATCAGACCAGAAGCGCCTGTATTCAGTGCCGCATGTGCACCGACCTCTGCCCCCGCTACCTCATTGGTCACCAGATCCGCCCCAATCTGGTGATGCGGAATCTCTGGCGTGAGGAGGGGATGGAGGACAACGAGGAATATCTTCGGGCGTTTGGAGATGCGGCAAACTGCTGCGACTGCGGCGTTTGTGAGATGTTCGCCTGCCCCATGGGGCTCTCTCCGAGAAAAGTGAACCAGTACATCAAAGGGCAGCTCCGCTCCCGTGGTATCCAGGTCCCGCGGAACATGGAGCCGCAGGCAAGAGAGTTTGTGGATCAGCGGCACACGCCCACGGACCGGCTGGTGGCTCGTCTGGGCCTCAGCCAATATTACGGGCTCCACGCCCATACGTGTAAGGAACTGCACCCAGAGACGGTGTTCGTCGCCTTCTCACAGCACATTGGGAAGCCCGCAATCCCGGTAAAGGCAGCGGGCGACCATGTGGAGAAAGGCGAATTGTTGGCGCAGGCGGCGGAAGGCTTGTCTGCGAATATCCACGCCAGCATTGCCGGCGTGGTGGAGGAGATCACCGAAAAAGGCGCCCGCATCCGCGGTCGGAAGGAGTGAGAAGCATGGGAAACGCCAGCAGACTTGCCATCGGCATGGTGGAACTCAACAGCATCGCCAGGGGCATCGAAACCTGCGATTACATGGTGAAGGCGGCCCAGGTGGACCTCATCCGCTCCTCCACCGTCTGCCCCGGCAAGTACATGATCCTGATCGCCGGCGACACCGGCGACGTAAAAGCCTCCATGGCTGAGGGAATCAAGCGGGGCGGAGAGTGCGTGGTGGACACCCTGACCCTCCCCAACGTGCATCCTCAGGTCATTCAGGCCATCAGCATGACCACGCAGGTAGAAAAGCCGGGTGCCGTGGGCGTTCTGGAGTTTTACTCTGTGGCCTCCGCCATTACGGCCGCCGATGTGGCTGCCAAGGCGGCCAATATCACCCTCATTGAGGTCCGCATCGGCTACGCCATCGGCGGCAAGGGCTATGTGACCCTGACCGGTGATGTGGGTGCGGTCCGGGCGGCTGTGGCCGCGGCGGAGCGGGAGGCGGAGCTCCTGGTGGGTACCACGGTCATCCCCAGGCCGTCGCCTAAGCTATTCCAGTCCCTGCTGTAAGCAAAACGGAGGGGCAGCCCTCCGAAACCGATTCATCAAGAGAAGGAGAAGGAGCATAATATGGATTTTAGTGAACTGATTGCTGCTGCCGACCCCAGTGTCTTTACCGAGAGTATTTCCGCATGGATCTCCGGTATTTCCATCAACTCCGTGATCATGATGATCATGATGATCTTCATGCTCGTAGGCGCCATCGATAAGATCTGCGGCAACAAGCTGGGTTACGGCGAAAAGTTTGAGGAAGGCTTCAACGCCATGGGCCCTCTGGCCATGTCCATGGCCGGCGTTGTGGCGGCCGCCCCGGTGCTGTCCATGCTGCTGGGCCCCATCCTGAAGCCCATTTACGGCATCTTCGGAGCCAGCCCCGCCATGTTCGCCACCACCCTGCTGGCCTGTGACATGGGCGGTTATCCTCTGGCCATGCAGCTGGCCGAGGGCGACGTAGCCATTGGAAACTTTGCCGGCCTGATTCTGGGCACCATGATGGGCCCCACCATCGTGTTTACCATCCCAGTGGCTCTGGGCATCATCAAGAAGGAAGACCGCGGCTATCTGGGTGCCGGCGTCCTGGCCGGTCTCATCACCGTGCCCATTGGCTGTATTGTCGGCGGCCTGATGATGAATACCCTGGCCCCAGAGTATCACCTCAACTTCATCACCATCATCCAGAACCTGATCCCCGTAATCATCATCGCGGCCCTGATCGTCCTCGGCCTGTGGTTCGCCCCCGGTCCCATGATCAACGGCTTTAACAAGTTCGGCACCGGCGTTACCATCGTGATCACCGCCCTCACCGCCATCGCGGTGTTCGAGCAGATCACCGGTATCATGTTCCCCGTGTTCCACATCATGGTGGAGAACCCCGCCGACGGCTCCCGCGGCCTGGACAGCGGCCTGCTGACCTGCGGTCAGATCGCCATCGTCCTCATCGGCGCGTTCCCCATGGTGGAGTGGATCACCCGTACCTTCGGCAAGCCCCTGGAGAAGATCGGCGCCGCTCTGGGCATGAACGAGCAGGGCTCTGCCGGCATGGTGGCCAATCTGGCCAACAACATCGCCATGTTCAACATCATGGGCGAGATGAACCCGAAGGGCAAGCTGCTGAACGTGGCCTTCGCCGTGTCTGCCGCCTTTGTGTTCGGCGATCACCTGGGCTTTACCGCTGGCAACAACCCCGACATGATCTTCCCTGTGATCGTGGGCAAGCTGGTGGCTGGTGTTACCGCCATTATCGTGGCCAATATTCTGGCCCCCAAACTGCTGGCTAAGATCGAGAACGTAAAGTTCTGACAACAAGACCGCCTGGAAAGGTAAGGAATCGCTATGAATGTAAGTGAAGAACTCATCCGCAGCATCGTGGAAAAGGTCCTCTCGGAGACGGCCGCCGCGTCCTCCTGCGGCTGTGGCTTTGAGAAGCACGTCGATCCCAGCGGCGTACTCAGCGTCAAGACCTCCACCGTGAAGCTGGAGCCCTTTGAGGGGCGGAACGACGTCAAGCTCAAGGATGTAGCCACTCTGGAAGAGGCGCCCCGCATGGGTTGCGGCATCATGGAGCTCACCGACGGAGCCGACTTCGAGTGGACCCTGACCTATGACGAGTGGGACATCGTGCTGGAAGGCCGTCTGGAGATCAAGATCGACGGGCGTGTGGTAGGCGGAGATGCCGGAGACGTCATCTACATCCCCAAGGGTAGCCATATCCATTTCAGCACCCCCGATCACGCCAAATACGCCTATACCGTGTTCCCTGCCGACTGGCAGTAAGGAAGCGGGACCTCCTTCCCATCCCCCCGCCGCCCATTGGGCGGCGGGGGGATATTGTCTTTCAGATTTTTCCTTTTCCCCTTGACAGGGGTTGAAGAGGAGATTATAATAAAACCAGCCAAGCTGACAACTGAATCATAAGTGGTACGCAGGTGCTGGTCTCATTTGCTCAAAAGGGAAGTCGGGTGAGAATCCCGCACAAAGCCGTTGCTGTATTGGTGAAGCGGACCCCAAGATGTCACTGGAGTGAGAACTCTGGGAAGGCGGGGAGCGCGTTTGACACCTAAGTCAGAATACCTGCCTGTGTATGGCGCACGAGAGACCTCCTCGCGCTTAGGAGGGTGCAGCCCCTGTGTCACTTCCACAGGGCTATTGCTGTATCCTTGTTAGAGGATACGGCTTTTTTGTTGTCGGCGCTCACTCCTTATGTGACGTGTCAGGTGGCTTCTTCACCTCCCTTTGGACTGGTATGGCGATCCGAAGAAGGACGCGGGCCCGTAGCTGCCACTGCGGGGCCCGCCCATACCAGGAATATCCACCTGTGGGAAGACCGTGGGGCGCTCCGACGTAGGGGTTGCCCCACGGCTTTTTTTCAGATCATATGAGAGAAAGGAGGCGTTTGGTTGAAAAAGCTGATCAGTATGCCGATGACTGCCGGAACGCTGGCGGAGTATCCACCGACCAGGAGCTTGGAGGCAGCTTGCCGACACTTTGATTGCGACGGGCTGGAGGTGATCTGGGGCGGGGAAGACCTGCCGGAGAATATCCCGGAGCATCTCCATGTGGGATACCATCTGACCTTCTTCCCGGACTGGCTGGATTTCTGGCGGGCGGACCGGAGGGCGCTGACCCGCAAGTTTGGGAGCGCGACCGCATGGACCTCCTTTTACGGCGGACCGGAGGGGCCGGACACCCTGTTGAAGCTCTATTCCGAGGATCTCGACCGTGCGGTGCGGTGGGGGGCCGAGTATGTGGTCTTCCACGTCTCGGATGTGTCCGTGGAGGAGGGCTATACCTATCGTTGGGAGCACAGCCATCAGGAGGTCGTCGACGCGGCGCTGGAGGCCATCAACACGCTGCTTTCGGGCCGAAATCTTACACTGGCCTTCCTGGTGGAGAACCAGTGGTGGCCGGGCTTCACCTTCACAATGCCGGCGCTTACCAGGTGCCTGCTGGATGGCATTCAGTATGAGAATAAGGGCATTATGCTGGATACCGGCCATTTGATGAATGCGAACCTGGAGCTCAGGACACAGGAGGAAGGGGCGGACTGGGTCAGCCGAATGCTGGAGGAGCACGGCGGGCTGGGGAGCATGGTCCGGGGAATCCACCTCCACCAGAGCCTCAGCGGCGCCTATGTAAAGGCCCACACAGGCAGCCTGCCGGACCCCTGGCCGGTGGACTATGCGGAGCAGTTCTGCCAGAGCTATCAGCATATCCTGAGCATCGATACCCATCGCCCATGGACCACCCCCGCCGTACGGGCGCTGGTGGAAAGGATCGCTCCGGAATGGCTGGTACATGAGCTCTCTGCGGCGAACCGTGCGGAGCGGGACAAGCGGTTGGAGATCCAAAGCCGGGCTCTGGGCGTTCTTTAGAAAAGAAAGTCCGTTGGGGGAGGGGCGCACGCGGGTGCGTCCCTCTTCCACTGGGAAAATTCCCGGCAAAAGGCCTAAGAAACATTGACAAGAGCCCAAGGTTTGTGTATAATTCAAATAACGTCAAGCGGGTCACGCGAAAGAGCGGATCTGCCTGTTATGCGAGATGTGCGGAAGCGTCTTGAGCACCCGTCCGGTGTTTGAGTGCGCTTTTTTTGTTGTTGAAAGGCCCCTTGGGGGATGTGTGGTGGAATATGCAGGCAAAGGGAAACTATGTTGTCCTGGCAGACAGCAGCGCGGAGGACCGCGGGAGACTGCGGGGGATTTTGGAGCGGGGCGGATATACGGTCGCCGGAGAAGCCAACGACGGCGTGGAGCTGGTCCAGCTCTGTGAGGCGCTTCGGCCGGAGACGGTCTTTCTGGATATCCCCCTGCGCTATCTGGATGGCCTTTCGGCGGCCGCCTACCTGCGAAAGGAGCATTTGGCGGAGCTGGTCTTCTTTGTGACAGGGCGGTCGGACGAAAGGCTGGTGTCCGCAGCCAGAGATCTGGGAGCGGGAGGTTATCTGGTAAAGCCGGTGACGGAAAAACAGCTACTGCCGGGGTTGGCCGCAGCTCTGGCGCGGAACAGAGCCATGGAGCGCATCCGGCAGGACTGTGCCGAAGTCGAACGGCAGATCAGTGAGCACCGGACGCTGGAGCGGGCCAAATGTGCCGTCATGGAGCGGGAGAAGCTCAATGCGGGGGATGCGCTGGACTTTCTGCGGAGGGTGGCGGAGGAGAAGCGGATGCCTCTTTTGAAAATCGCGGAGCTTTTCACCGTGCTGCCCGGGGCCAATCCGGAGCAGTGAGCGGTCTGCTGGCCAGGGAGAGCTCTATGTTCAGGTTCGACAGGGTGTCGATCGAAAACGACATGCTTGGGCGGGGAAAACCACCGTCCGTATGACCCTTCCCGGGTTTTCAAACAGAGCCCGGGTCGTTACGATGAGGAGGAAACAAATATGAAGCGGGATCCTGTAAGAGCAAGTGTCCTGGCGACCAAGATCATTCCCAATGTGGCCGCCGATCTGGCCAAGGAGCTGGGCCTTCTGCCTGGTGAGAAGTCCCTGGCCCTGGTCACGTCCGACTGTGATGATGTGACCTATACCGCCCTGGACGAGGCCACGAAGAAGGCCGACTGCCGCGTGGCATATGCCAAGAGCTTCTACGCCGGCGCGGCCAACGCCAACACCAAGCTGGCCGGCGAGATCATCGGCATCCTGGCCGCCCCCAACCCCGCAGAGGCGAAGGCCGGTCTGGCCGCCTGCGTGGATATGATCGAGAACGTGTGCCACTTCGTCTCGGCCAATGAGGACGACACCATCGTGTACTATGCCCACTGCATCTCTCGCACGGGTTCCTACCTGTCCGAGGGAGCGGGGATCGCGGAGGGAGAGGCGCTGGCGTATCTGATCGCGCCCCCTCTGGAGGCGATGTACGGAGTGGATGCGGCGCTGAAGGCGGCGGATGTGCGCCTGTGCGTGCTGTACGCGCCCCCCAGCGAGACCAACTTCGGCGGGGGCCTGCTGACAGGCAGCCAGTCCGCCTGTAAGTCCGCCTGCGACGCCTTCGCCGCCGCGGTGGAGTTCGTGGCCGACAATCCCATCGACTGAGCATACGGCTGGATTGCCCCGCGCACAGCCGTACGGGGAGGCCGAGGCTGAAAAGAATGTGACGGGGGGATGGATATGGCGGACCAGGAACGTGAGAAGACCGTCCTTCTGGTGGACGACGACCGCCCGATCCGGGAGGGGCTGCGACGTTTTTTCGACGGAACGTCCTACCGCGTGGCGGGGGAGGCCGCCGACGGGATGGCAGCGGTGGCGCTGTGCCGGAAGCTGCGGCCCGACCTGGTGCTTTTGGATGTGAAAATGCCCCTGCTGAACGGGATCGACGCCGCGCGGCTGATTCGGGAGGAGCGCAGCGCCCGGTGCATCGTGATGCTTACCTCCTTTGATGACCAGTCCTGCGTGGAGCAGGCCCTCGCGGCGGGGGCCGCGGGCTATCTCACAAAGCCTTTGCGGGCGGAGGACATCCTGCCCACCCTGGAGCTCTGTCTGAGCCATACCAAGGAGTATTATCTGCTGGAGAAGAACTGCGGAAGCCTGAAGCGTCGGCTGGCCAGCCGGGAGATCGTGGATCTGGCCAAGCTGACCGTCATGGAGGAGCGCGGTCTTACCGAGGAGGAGGCCTATGTGCTGATCCGGGAGCTGAGCCGGCGAAAAAACCTCTCCATGGAGCAGGTTGCGCGTTCGATCCTGGAGAAAGGGGAGGCGCCCCTGTGAATCAGATTACCCGTATTTTGTGCCAGAAGTATACCGATCTCACCGACGATGAGATCTCTTACCTGGAAGAGTATAATAAGACGCTCCAGGCCCTGGCCAACGCCGCCCAGGCCGATGTGTTCATTGATTGCCGCTCCTGCACGGGGAAGTCGGCCATCGTGGTGGGGGAGGCCAAGCCCCAGACGGTGGCCTCGTCCTACTCCAAGCCGCTGCTGGGAATGCCTATGAATTGGCTGGACGAGCCGGCCATGGAGCGTTCCTTTCGGTTGGGGGTGCCCACGATCGGAAGAAAGGCCGTGTCGGTCCCCGAAAATGGAAGAGTGGTCCAGACCGTGGAGCCCATTTTTTTCGAGGGGCGGCTCATTGCTGTATTGATCTATGAAAAGAAAGCGTCGCTGGCGCCGGAGGTGATCTCCTCTGTGCCGGATGGGGATAGGTCCTTCCAGGCGGGGGACAGTCAATGGCTGGCCCAGGTCATTGATGAGGCTGTGCTGCTGGTGGACACCGGAAATATGGTTTGCGCGTGCAACAGTGCGGCCCGGGAACTTTATCGGCGGCTGGGCTATGTCAGCGATATTTTGGGAATGTCTGCGGCCAACATCCTGTTGGATGTGGAAGGCGCAGAGGCGGATGGAGGCTGGCGGGAGATCGCCACCGGCGACTGTGTCCTGCGCTACCGTCAGGTGGAGCTGGAGCGGGACAACATCCGCTATGCGCTGGTCATTCAAGATATCACCGAACTCCGGCGGCAGGAGAAGGAGGCCAGACTCCAGGCCATGGCCGTCCGGGAGCTCCGCCATCGGATGAAAAACAGCATCCAGCTCCTGGCCTCCCTCCTCCGCTACCAAGAGGAGAACGCGGCGCTTCCAGAGGTGCAGTCCGTTTTGCGGGATACCGCCGGACGCATTTTATCTCTCAATATTACGCTGGAGGAGGCCCTGGCACAAAATGCGCAGGATGAACTCTCCCTGCGGGGGGTGCTGGAGCGGGTGCGCACCAATATTCTGCAAAACTCATTGGGGCCAGCCCGGCCTGTGACCATCCGGGTCTGTGGAGACGATCTGCGTGTCTCCGCCGAGGCGGCCTCTGCGATCTCCCTGGTAGTCAACGAGCTGGTGCAGAACGCGGTCAAACACGCGTTCCCGGCCGGGCGCGCGGGTGTTATCCTCATTGAACTCATCAAAACGCCGCTGTTCTCCCGCATCTCGGTCCGGGATAACGGCGTGGGCATGGACCCGGACCGGGCGGAAGGGGATACCCTTGGCCTGGGGCTGGTCCGCACCATGGTCCGGGAGAAGCTGAACGGTGAGCTGACCATTCAATCCGACAAAGGAGGGACCACGGTAGTTTTTGATTTTATCGCCTGAACGCAAAAAATAGAGAGCCCCATGCCGACCTAAAGAAAGGCGGCGAAGGACGGGCCGAAGCGATGCAGCTCGGAGACAGCGGAAACCGCTGCCTCTGAGCTTTTTTGCTTTTTTGTCCCGAAAATCACAGCATAAAAAGGAAGGGAGTACCGAGCATGAAGCTGAAAACGAGCCTCAACGGAAAGACCTATGAGTTCAAAAGCATTGCGGATGTCCTCGCCAAGGCCAACGAGCCCAAGTCCGCGGACCGCTTCCAGGGGATCGCGGCGGAGACGGCCTCCGAGCGCGTGGCGGCCAAGATCGTCCTCTCGGAGATGACGGTGGAGGAGCTCACAGAACATCCCACGCTGCCCTATGAGACGGATGAGGTCACCCGAGTGAACCTTGACGGGCTGAACCGCCCCATGTATGAGCGGTTCAAGAGCAAGACCATCGGCGAGCTGCGGGAGTGGGTCCTGGACCACCGCACTACCAGCGAGGAGCTGGGCCGGGCCGGACGGGCCTTCACCGGAGAGGTGGTGGCCGCCGTGGCAAAGCTGATGTCCACCCTGGACCTGGTGTATGGGGCCAGCAAGATCCACCGGCCCACCAAGTGCGTGACCGAAATCGGACTTCCCGGAACACTGTCCTATCGGTTGCAGGCAAATAGCCCTACAGACGATGTGCAGGGAATTTTGATCGGTGTGATGGAAGGGCTCACCTACGGCAGCGGAGATGCCTGCCTGGGCATCAATCCTGTGACCGACGACCCGGAGACCACTAGGCGGATCGCGGACGGCCTGTGGAACCTGGTGGTCAAGAACAGCATTCCAACTCAGATTACCGTACTCTCCCATATCACCACACAGATGGAGTCGGTACGGCAGGGCGCGCCGCTGTCTATGTTCTTCCAGTCCATCGCCGGGACCCAGGAGGCCAATGACAATTTCGGCGTGAACCGCGCGCTTTTGGAGGAGGCATACGCGCTGGCGAGGGAGAAATGCACCGGCCTGGGCCCCAATCTCCTCTACTTTGAGACCGGGCAGGGCTCCGAGGCGTCCATCGGCGCCGACGGCGGCGTGGATGAGATGACGCTGGAGGCAAGGACCTACGGTTTTGGCCGGTACTTCAACCCGTTCATGGTCAATAATGTCTCCGGCTTTATCGGGCCCGAGACCTTGTACGACGGCAAGGAGATGATCCGGGCCAATCTGGAGGACCACTTTATGGGCAAGCTCATCGGTCTGCCCATGGGTATGGCGCCCTGCTACACCAACCACACCTCCATCACCCAGGACGACCAGGAGATGGCCACCGCGCTGCTGGCCATGGCGGGAGCCAATTACTATATGGGCGTTCCCGTGGGAGACGACGTGATGCTCTCTTACCAGGACACCAGCTTTCATGACGACGCCACCCTGCGGGAGCTGACCCACCGGCTGCCCGCACCGGAATTCCACAGGTGGATGATGAAGATGGACCTGATGGACGAAAATGGTATCCTCACCGCCCGGGCGGGCGACGGCTCTATTTTCCTGAAATAAGGGAGGGGAGAGATCATGATGAATACAGAGCAACTGACAGAACTGATCCGAAAGGCCGTACAGGAGGTGACGGGCGGGATACCGCCGGTATCTCCTGCCGTTGATCCCGGCGAGGTGCCCGACCTCTCCAAAGTGGACTTGCGGGCCGAGCTGGCTGTACCTGACCCGGCCAACGCCGAGGAGTATCTCAACATGAAGGCCCGTACCCCGGCTCGGCTGGGCGTATGGCGGGCGGGACCGCGCTACAGGACCAAGACATACCTGCGCTTCCGCGCAGACCATGCGGTGGCGATGGACGCGGTGTTTACCGACGTCCCCGAGGACTTCCTGGCAGCCAACGGGCTCTTTCAGGTCACTACGCGGTGCACCTCCAAGGATGAATTTCTCACGCGGCCCGACTTGGGACGGCTCCTCGACCCGGATACCGTCGCCACGCTGAAGAGCAAATGCAAGGCGAATCCCCAGGTGCAGGTGTACGTATCCGACGGGCTTTCCAGTACAGCTGTGGAGGCCAATATCCCCGATCTGCTGCCGGCGCTGCTGCAGGGCCTCAAATCCCAGCACATCGAGGCGGGGACTCCCTTCTATGTAAAGTATGGGCGGGTCGGGGCCATGGATGAGGTGGCCAAGGCCTTGGGCAGTGAGGTCACCATTGTCCTATTGGGAGAGCGTCCGGGGCTGGCCACTGGAGAATCCCTCAGCGCCTATATGACCTACAGGGGCTATCCGGGGATGCCGGAGGCGGGCCGCACGGTGGTCTCCAACATCTACCAGGGTGGCACCAACCCGGCTGAGGCGGGCGCCCATATTGCCTCCATCGCAAAAAAAATGCTGGAACAAAAGGCCAGCGGCGTAGATCTGAAGATGTAAATACGGTGGAAAGAGCGGGCGGCGCTTGCCGCCCGCTCTTCTGCCACATATGCCGCCGGGAGGCAGGCGGGTTTTGATTGCCCGCTTCTTGCGCGCAGTGGACCCGGTGTGGTACACTGAAAGCAAAAACGGGAGAACATATCGATGCAGATCATCATCTCACCGGCGAAAAAAATGAAGGAAGATATCGATTCCTTTGCCTGCAGAGACCTGCCCGCGCTGTTGCCCAGGACGAGGGTCCTGCTGCGCCATCTGAGGGGGCTGGACGTTCCGTCCCTCCGGAAGCTGCTCTCCTGCAATGACCAGATTGCGGAACTCAATTATGTCCGCTTTCAGACCATGGATCTGGAGCGGGACCTCACTCCGGCGCTGCTGGCCTACGAAGGCATCCAATACCGCTACATGGCGCCAGCAGTCTTTACCAGCGACGAGCTGGAGTATGTGCAGGAGCATTTGCGCATCCTCTCCGGTTTTTACGGGGTCCTGCGGCCCTTTGATGGAGTGCGGCCCTACCGCCTGGAGATGCAGGCCAAGCTGAAGACGGATTTCTGTGCAAGCCTGTATGATTTCTGGGGGGAGGACTTGGAGAGGCAGTTGGACGGGGAGGGGGTGTTGCTGAATCTCGCTTCTGCGGAGTACAGCCGCAGCGTGCTGCCCCACCTGCCGCCCGGCATTCGGGTAATAACGCCCATATTCGGTGAGCGGAACGGTGCGGAAAGGGTCGTGGAGAAGGGTGTGTATGTAAAAATGGCCCGGGGAGAGATGGTCCGCTTCCTGGCGGAACAGGGGACCGACGAGCCGGACGCGCTGACTGAATTTGATCGGCTGGGCTTCCGCTGCTGTTCGGAGTTGTCGACTCCGGAGCGGCCGGTTTTCCTGCGGACATAATTTGTAAAGTTCGTGTAAAAGCCATTGACGGGCATGTAAAGGTTGGGTATACTTTATTCTGTCGAAAACCGCGTTTTGGAAAGAAAGGGCTTTTGGTACGATGCTGGACGACGCCGAACAGAGGGATGTCGGGCTCACTCAAAAACAGAATCGCTTCCTCGGCCTTGTTGAAAAGACATAACCTGCGTTCCCGATCCGGGGCCGCGGGCTATGTCTTCTTCCATCTGTGGACAGAAAAGGAGTAGAGAGCATGGATATTACGAATATTCTGGGTCTGCTGGGGGGGCTTGCCCTGTTCCTCCACGGGATGCAGATGATGAGCTCCGGCCTGGAGGCTGCGGCGGGCAATCGAATGAAGGGGATACTGGAAAAGCTCACGGCCAACCGACTGCTGGGCATACTGGTGGGCGCGGTCATCACTGCGGTCATCCAGTCCTCCTCTGCCACGACCGTGATGGTGGTGGGCTTTGTCAACTCGGGCATGATGACCCTGCGGCAGGCGGTATGGATCATTATGGGGGCCAATATCGGCACCACCATCACCGGACAACTGATCGCCCTGGATGTGGGAGTGCTGGCGCCGCTCTTCGCCTTTATCGGCGTGGCGATGATGGTGTTTTTGAAAAAGCCTCAGAGCCACCACTTCGGCAGCATCATCGGCGGCTTGGGCGTATTGTTCATCGGGATGGATATGATGAGCGCCTCCATGGCGCCGCTGCGGGAGATGCCCGGGTTCGTAAGCCTGATGACCACCTTCTCCAATCCTGTGATCGGGATCTTGGCCGGCGCGCTGTTTACTGCGGTCATTCAGTCCTCCTCGGCCTCGGTGGGTATCTTGCAGGCGCTGGCCAACAGTGGAGTCATCGGGCTCCCCAGCGCGGTATATGTGCTTTTCGGGCAGAACATCGGCACATGCATCACCGCTGTGCTGGCCTCCATCGGCACCAGCCGCAATGCCAAGCGGGCCACCATCATCCATCTGATGTTCAACGTTATCGGGACCATTCTGTTCACAGTTCTGTGTATCCTCACCCCCCTGGTGGGCGTGGTCCAGGGGATCACGCCCACGAACCCGGCCGCGCAGATCGCCAATATGCATACAATTTTTAATATTGTCACCACACTGATCCTGCTGCCGCTGGGCAACGGGCTGGTGAGCGCGGCCATGCATATTCTGCCTGAGCGAAAGCAGGATATGGAGGAGGGGATGCACCTTATGTATCTCACACCCATCAAGGCCAATCAGGACCGGGCCATCGGTGTGTCCGCTATCTATATTACACAGCTCAAGCAGGAGCTGGAGCGGATGCTGGCGATGGCAAAGGAGAATGTGGCCACTGCCTTTCAGGCCGTACTGGACCGGGAGCCGGCTCTCATCCAGCGGGAGGAGACGGTGGAGGAGTATATCGATTTTCTGAATAAGGAGATCTCACAGTTTATCTCCCATGTGATCGTCCATGAGACCAACGAGGCGGATTCCGCGGCGGTAAGCGCCTATTTCAAAATTACTGGAAATATCGAACGGATCGGCGACCACGCCATGAACATCTGCGGCTATAGCGCGCTGTTGAAGGAAAAGAACGTCCATTTCTCCCAAGAGGCCCGGGAGGAGATCGCAGAGATGCGGAGCGTCTGCATGGAGGCGATAGACGCGCTGGGGACAGACGTATCGGACGCGGTGAGCTGGCTCACCGGGGTGGCGGCGCTGGAGCAGAAGATGGACGATATGACGAGCCAATACCGCCAGAGCCAGCTGAACCGTATGAAAAGCGGGACATGCTCGGATGAAGGGTGCATCCTCTTCTCGGAGATGCTTACAGATTTTGAGCGGATCGGCGACCATGTGCTCAATATTGCCCAGGAGCGTTCCGGCGCCAGCCTGAGCTAGAGTGGGCGAGATGAAGCGGAGGCCCCGGCAAACTTGCCGGGGCCTCCGCTGATGTTGGAGAGATATTGACGTGGCCGCTGGGCCCTGCCGATCGTTACCGGTGTTCACCGGGGAAAAAGGGTCCGGGACGGGTCAGCTCTTTTTGGCGTCAAGGCGCAGCACACCGTCTACACCCACGTTATTGTCTGCGTGTTCCTTGATGATCACGATCACTTTTCCCTTGCCCCGGTCGCCCGTCACGGCAACGGTGGCCTCATGTACATTTTTGACCAGTTCACGCTTTTGCTCGTCGGGCTTGTTGGGCGCGGTATAGATAAAATAGGTAATCTGATCGGTGACGCTGGGGCCGTGGCACTCCGGCGGCAGGGAGGGGAGGAGCATCATGGAGCTCACGTTGATGTCCAGGTGAAACGCGTCGCACACACCCTTCGCAACGCCGGCGCAGAGCTGCTGCTGCTGTTCCTTGGTGAGGGGGAGTGCGGTGACGCCGATGATGGTTGCCATAAAAATCGTTCCTTTCCGGTTCTTAAATTACATATCGCTTTTCAGTACGCCGTCCACGCCCACATTGTTGTTCGTGTGCTCCTTGATGATGACGACGACTTTGTTTTTCCCGAGCGGGCCCGTGACCGCGACCGTTGCATCGTAGAGATTTTTGACCAGCCGGCGCTTTTGCTCGTCGGTCTTATTGGGCGCGGTATAGACGAAATAGGTGATCTGTCCGGTGACGCTGGGACCGTGACATTCCGGGGGGATGGTGGGCATCAGCATCAATTCGGTGATGCTGATGTCGATCTCAAAGGCCTCGCTGGCGCCCTTTTCGACGCCGGCGCAAAGCGCACGCTTCTGCGCTTCCGTCAACTCCAGTGCGGTGTATGCGACCATAGTAGCCATAACTATCTGCTCCTTTTTTCTGTGGGATGGTTGTGAGGAAAAGGGGGACAGCATGGACCGTCTTGTCCATGCTGTCCTGCTGTTTGATTTTACGAAAGCCAGATGTTGATTCCGGTTCCTTCCAGGCCGCACACGCGCATGACGGCGCCGGTCTCCAGTACATAGCCATGTACGTTGTTCTGCATGCCCCAAGAGGTGTTGAGTGTGGCATAGAAGAGGCCGATATCTGTATCCATGGCCTCCTTAAGCAGCTCTTGGTACATTTCAATACGCTCCTCTTGGTTGGTGGAGGCAGCGGCCTTGCGGACTAACTCGTCCGTTTCAGGATCCTCATAACACCATGCGTTGTAATTGGTGTGCAGTTTGGAAGAGTCCAGGAAATTGCCCACAAAGCTGGCGGGGTCGGTGGAGCCGCCCTGACCGCCGTCTCTCATGAAAAGCTGAACGGTATTGTTGAGAAGCCGGTCGGTCATTTCAGTGGGGGTGATGCTCTGAATTTCCACATTTACCCCGATCTGACTCAGCATAGCTTGGATGATGGTGGCGGCTCGGACATAGGCATCCGACTGGCCGACAGAGAGTACGATGTCGAAGCCATTGGGGTAACCGGCTTCTTCCAGCAGCTTCTTGGCACCCTCAGGGTCATAGGCGGGGGCGAGGGACTCCAGCGACTCGTCATACAACCAGCAAGTGACAGGGATGGGGAGAGAGCAGGCGATACCGTCGCCATTGGCATAGACGGCGCTGACGATTTGATTCCTGTCCACCGCCATGGAAATAGCGTCACGCACCCGCTTATCAGACAGAATGGGATCAGACATGTTGTAGCCGCAGAAGGCAATACGGTTTTGAGGGCCCTGGGCAAGCACCAGATTAGAGTTGTCCTTAACCTGCTTGATGTAGTCGCCGGCAATGTTGACAGAGACATCAATCTCACCGGTAGAAAGGGCGTTCATATTCTGGGCCTCATCGACAATGATGTAGTAAGTAAGGCCATCCAGATAGGGCTCCACGCCCCAGTAGTTGGGGTTCTTCTCCAACTTGGTGTACTGATCGGGAACATGCTCCACGACCTTGAAGGGGCCGGTACCAATCGGGTGAGAGCCAAACTCCTCCTCGCCCCAGCCATCTACCTCTTCCTGAGGAATCATAACACCGGAAGGACTGGTCAGATCGTACAGGAAAAGCGCGTTTGCATACTCTAAGTGGCAGGCAACCGTGTGCTCATCGATAGCCTCTGCATACTCAAAATAAGGAATATAGTTCCACCATGCCTTCTCGTGGGCACGGTTGAGGGAGTATGCAACGTCTTCTGCGGTTAGCAGCCGCCCATCCTGATATTCGCCAACCTGGAAATGCACATCGTCCCGAATGGTAAATGTATAGGTCATGCCGTCATCGCTGATGGTCCAATCCGTAGCGATACAGGGCAGATACTCGCTCCCATCTGGGCTCAACTGTACGAGCGTCTCGCCGTATTGATTTACAACTTGATCACAGGCGGTGCCATCGGCAAAAATAGGATCCAGTGCCTTGGCGTTGATAGAGCGGTTTATGGCAATACGCAGAGTGCCGCCGTAAACGGGTTCGCCGGCAGGAACGGGGGCGCTGGTGTCCACAGAAGTGGGAGTTGTGGTAGCAGGAGTGGGGGTGCTGGTGCTGGAGGAAGAGGAACTGCAGCCGGACAGTGCACTCAGCACGAGTGTTCCACTCAGGAATAGGGCAAACAACTTCTTCATAAGGGAATTCTCCTTCCTGATTTCTCTCTAAATGTTGATCTGCTGCCATCTTAGAAAATATGCTGCGATTCACTGCTCCGTCAGCGGTGCAGTCCGAGTTCCACCTCCTAACATGGTTCATAATGGTGAACAACTCACCGGCTGAGTTGGTTCATCGACTTTTAAAAGATGGTCTCATTGTAGCAGTGCTTTATCAAGGATACAATGGGAATCGTGTATTTTTGACACAATAAATAAACAAATGTGTGCATTTTATGTGAGAATTACCCCTGAAATATTCTAAAAAAGGGCGCATCCTCTCATAAACTGTTTCATATAGAGACTGTTGCCGGCATGAGCCTGTTCCGAGGGGGCGCGAGCGCTCACTGCTGGATAAAACGGGATAAAAAGTCTTGGGTGCGCTTGTTTTTGGGGGAGGTAAAGAGACGCTCTGGGTCACTCTGTTCACAAATCACTCCATCCGCCATAAACACCACATGATTGGACACATCGCGGGCAAAGGCCATCTCGTGGGTGACCACGATCATGGTGATGCCATCCCGGGCCAGGGTCTTCATAACCTCCAGTACCTCTCCCACCATTTCAGGGTCCAGCGCTGACGTGGGCTCGTCGAAGAGGAGAACCTCCGGCTCCATGGCTAGGGCGCGGGCAATGGCCACCCGCTGCTTTTGGCCGCCGGAGAGCTGACGGGGATAGGCGTTGATATAGGGGGACATGCCCACCTTGCGAAGATATTTCAGGGCGTTTTCGCGGGCTTTGTCCCGGCCCCTTTTCAGGACCTTTTCCTGACCGACTTCACAGTTGCGGAGAACAGTCATATTGCTGAAAAGGTTGAAACTCTGGAAGACCATTCCCACCTTGGCGCGGTATGCGGGCACATCCATGCCCTGGTGCAGGATATTCTGCGCCTGAAAGAGAATTTCCCCGCGGGTGGGCGTCTCAAGGAGATTGACACACCGCAGAAGGGTGGACTTTCCCGAGCCGGAAGAGCCGATGATAGAGATTACATCACCCCTGTAAACGGTAAAGTCAATGTCTCTGAGCACCTCATGATTTCCAAAGGATTTGGACAGATGATGGATCTGCAGGATAGGATTTCTCAAATCTCTGCTCGCCGTCTTTGTCATAGTTCGCATCTCCCTCCCATACCGGCAGTCAAAGCGGCGCCCTCGGCGGGGGATGGGGGCGTGTCCTCTGCCAACTCGTAATTTGCAGAGCCCGCCAGAGCCCGCTCCCAGAGGTGGAGGAGTTTAGAGGCCACCAGAGTCATAATGAGATAGAGGATCATGGCGATGGTGGCGGCGGGGAAATAGAGGTACAGGGCGGCGGCGGCGGACTTGAAGGAGAAGAAGAGCTCGGTCACGCTGATGACGGAGAGCATAGAGGAGTCCTTCAAATTGATAATAAAGTTGTTACCGATCTGGGGGACCAGGTTACGCAGGGTCTGAGGCAGAATGACGTAAATCATGGTCTGCAGGTGGTTCATGCCGATGGACTTGGCGCCCTCGGTCTGGCCTGGGTCGATGGACATGATGCCGCCTCTGACCGTCTCCGCCATGTAGGCGCCGGTGTTGACGGAGAGGATGAAGATACCGGCGGGGAGATTGCTCATGTGGAGGTTGAGCACATAGGCCGAGCCGTAGAAGATGAACATGGCCTGGAGCATCAGGGGCGTGCCCCGGAAGAACTCCACATATGCCCGCAGCACGGCGCGGAGCACGCTCATCAAGGCCCACTTGACGGGGCTGTCGGAGGCCTTCTTGGGAATCGACTGCACGGTGCCCACCGCAAAGCCGATCAGACAGCCAATCAGGGTGCCCGTGATGGCAATGAGAAGGGTCATGCCGGCCCCGCGGAAGAGAGAGACGCCGTATCGGTTCATCACCGTGCCCATGTCGGAAACAAATTGGATAAATCCTTCCATAAACATGCTCCTTTTGAACCGGCAACGCCCGTCCCACGAAGGGATGGGCGTTGCCATGCTCTGTATACTTGCCTGGGAGAGAGAGGGGATTAAGTTAATCCTGGTTGAGGGGCTGGACGGTGATCGCCTCGTCCATCATGGCGGTGTAGTCGTCGGGGGTGTACTGGGCGAGGACCTCGTTGATGACGTCGGTGAGGCCGGTGTTGCCCTTCTGAACGGAGATGCCGAAGTTGGTCTCCTCCTCAGAGACGGCAAAGTCGTCGTCCGTGCCGGAAAAGTCCAGCATCTTCATGCCGGAATAGGCCTTACAGGCGGAGAGGGCGGTGGGCTGATCGGTGACCACCAGGTCTACAGCGCCGGAGTCCAGGGCCACCAGCATGGCGGGGACGGACTCTTGGGCGGGAAGGACCTCTATGCCGGGGACCTGGGGCAGGCAGGTGTCATACCAGACGGTGCCGAGCTGAGAGGTGGCCGTGGCGCCCTCGAAGGAGCTGATGCCGGTGGCGTCGGCGTACGCGCCGTCGCTCTTCACCAGGCAGACAATGGAGGCATAATAGTAGGGGTCGGAGAAGTCCACTTGGGCGGCGCGCTCGGCGGTGATGCACTGGCCGGCGATGACGGCGTCCACAGTGCCGGACTGGAGGGCGGGGATCAGGGCGTCCCACTCCATCTTCACGACCTCCAGCTCGCAACCCAGCTTATCGGCGACCTCCTTGGCGAATATGATGTCGTAGCCATAGGCGTAATCAGGCGTGCCGGAGATGGGGACCGCGCCGTTGGAGTCGTCGGACTGGGTCCAGTTAAAGGGGGCGTAGGCGCATTCCATCGCCACCTTGAGAACACCGTCCTCCGCCAGCTTGGGGGCCGCGGCGGCGGGGGTTTCGACAGGGGCGGAGGTATCTGCCGGGGCAGGGGTGGCCGTGGGCGCGGGCGTGGAGGCGCTGCCGCCGGAGCAGGCGGCCAGAGGCAGGGACATGCTCAGAGAGAGCGTAAGCGCGGCTAACTTCTTCCAGTTCATAATAGAGTCCATCCTTCCATCCTTAAAATATGAGACTAACCGTAGAAAACCCGCCGAAAGAACAAAAAGGCCATGAATACCTCCCAGATTGGGAAGCGTTCATGGCAACCTTGCGGACGAAAACCGAAATCCGTCCCCGCCAGCTCTGGCGGCATTTCATTGTGCGCATGGGGATTCAGACGCTGCGGGAAACGACTGATTTGCAAGTATATTACCGCGCGGTTGCAGAACTGTCAAGCCCACAGAGGGAATTTTGGAGGATGTAACAGCATGAGCGCGGCGGGAGGAGCTTGTTTTGTAAACTTGCTGAAAAGTGGGCGGGAGGGGCTCTTTTTTAGGCAAGACATCTTGACATTCCAGAGAAAATGGGGCAAAATAAAACACAAATTCCATGGAGAAAGCAACCGGCACGGCAAGGGCGCTGAGAAAATTCTCAGCGCCCTTGCCGTTTATTTTTAGATGTTCCAAGGAGGGAATGTCGCTTCCCAAGGGGAGCGGAGGTGATTGCCCATGCATGGAACGGGGTAGGGACTTGCAGTGAAAAAGGAAAGAAATTGAACGGAAGAGAGGAACGACACCATGATAAAAAAGCGACGGGCGCCCAGCAGGGCGATGGCCCTGATTCTGACCCTGGCAATGATCCTTTCCATGCTGGTCATCCCAACAGCAGCCAAGGAGCCGGAGGTCACGACCCCCGACCCAGAGACGTTGGAGGAGATCGTCGGGATCATGAAGGAGTATATCGACGGCGAGAGCGCCTTTGACAATCTATCCTTTGTCTATATGGGCTGGCGGACCACCGGCGGCCCCTGGCAGAACTACGTGATTGACGACTTCATCGGTAAGCCCCTGACCAGCGAAGAGGTGGGCTATACCTATTCCGACGTGGATATGAGCGACGCCACCACAGGGGATTACTTCTGGGTGCAGCACGATTACGCGAGCGAGAATATGTCTACGTCTCTGGTCTGGGCCCCCCAGTACGCCCGGATGGAGATCACCTCCATCAAGGACGGCGCGGGTGAGGAGCACCTCAACGACCCGGTCTATGCGCTGGGGGACGGTGTGAAGGTCTACGACCTACGGGATACCGTGAACGTGGAGTCCTTCGGCTTTGATCCCACCAGCGATATCTACCAGGAGCACTACAACGACCTCTACAGCCTGGGCCTGGACCTGGACGGCTACGGCAGCGACGATGACGCCCGGGACGAGGCCTTCATCCAGGCCATGTGGGCCTGGATCACTGAGAAGGACGAGGACGGCAACCGCGTCAACGTCTTCCAGGATGGCGACACCGTCTACACCGAGGACAACACCGGCCCCGAGGCAGAGCTAAATCTTCGAGCCCATCTGGCGAGGGATACCAGCTTCACCACGCGCTCTGAAGATGTGACCGACCCCGCCAACGTGTCCGAGGAGGTTGAAGGGCTGACTGGAGAAGTGGTCTACGTGGGCGATGCGACAAAGTTTAGCGGAGATAAGTCTGCGCTAAAGGGCAAGGTCCTGCTGTGCGACTCCAGGAATGCCGCCAATTTCACTTTTGCCCAAGAGGTGGGGGCCATATCCGTGATGACCACCGCCGCCCTTGCCAGCTACAGCAAGCACTTCACCGACTCCGCCCGGTTTGCCGGCGGCGCGGGCGCGTCCAGCAATCTGGCCGCCATGGACACCGGAAACCCCGTGGTGGAGTGGAACCTGACGCTAGACCAGTACGACGCGCTGAAGGACCTGCTGGACGCGGGCATGACCGTGGAGATGAACGTGGCCAGTGTGGGCTCCATCTATCCCATCACCGATGAGAGCAACCCCGCCACCCAGGGCCAGCTCACTGCCGTGGCCGAGATCAAGGGCGCGGTCCACCCCGAAAAGCGGGTGCTGGTCCTCTCCCACGTGCAGGAGCCCAGCTCCAACGACAACGCTACCGGCGTGGGCCTCAATGTGGAGCTGGCCACCAAGATGAAGCAGATGATCGACGACGGCGTTATCGCCCGTCCCGACTGCACCATCACTTTCCTCTGGGGCGATGAGTATGAGTTCTCCTACCTGTGGCAGGACGCCCACCAGGAGGAGCTCGCCAACGTGATCTGCGCCGTCAACCTGGACATGGTGGGCGAGGACCCGGAGAAGACCGGCGGCCCCATGCGGATTGAGAAGGCCCCCGATCCCTCCGCCTACTATAACTACGCGACCGACACCATGAACGGCACCGACGTGGGCTCCGTCACCACCAGCACGGCCAGCGAGTTCGTCCGCCAGCCCGACTCCCACACCCTGTGGGGCGCCAGCAGCGAGGACGAGATCAGAGCCGTGGACATCGGCGGCAACTTCATTAACGACCTCTACATGGCGGCCACCCAGCAGGTGATCGAGCAGGTGGACTCCGACTTTGAGGTGCTGGTGAACCCCTTTGAGGGCGGCAGCGACCACGAGGCCTTCCTGGAGGCCGGCGTGCCCGCCGTGCTGACCTGGCATTTCACCGACTACGTCTACCACACCACCAAAGACACCCTGTTCTTCTCCAGCGCCCGTGAGCTGGAGGACGTGGGCATCACCTCCCTGGCCACCGCCTACATGGCCGCCAACGCCAACGAGAACGGCACCCGCGAGATGCTGGAGCTGGTCTATGACGCGGCGGTGGAGCGGTTTGCCTCCGAGTGGGAGAACACCGCTTCCCATGCCGCGTGGGTGGAGGAGTACGACAAGGACGCGACCGACGAGCTCGCCAATGAAAAAGAGGTCCTCACCGCTTGGGGCACCTGGTACAAAGAGGCCCTGGAGTCCTGTGGGGCGTACTTTGACGGCGCTTTTGACGGATACGCCGCCCTGCTGGCGGAGTATCAGGGCAAGGTGGATGACCTGAACGACTGGGCCCTGGGCTACGCCGACAAGTGCTTCGGCGTGGAGTACGACGTGGACGTCACCTCCGCGGCCATGACCATGGCGGACAACGTGCTGTCCCTCTCCGAGAGCGAGCAGACCATTCAGGCCACCCTCACCGTAGATACCGCCGCGCTGAACGGCGTCAACCCCGTCGCCTGGGCCGCCACCCTGGACTGGACCCTGGACCGGGACGGCAGCGAGCAGGACCCCGCGCTCTATCCCTACTGCTATACCGGCGACGCGCTGGAGAACTGGACTACCTGGGGCACCAGCGGAACCGACGGGACGCAGTACGTTAGCGTCACCGGCGCCAGCGCCTCCGACACAGGCGATGGCAAGACCGCCATTACCGTGACCATTGAGACTCTGGCCCCCTTCTTCACCACCCGCTCCGGCGACAACGCCATGGGGACCCCGGGCAGCGTCTCCAGCCGAAACGTCTTTGAGAGCTTCATCGGCGCGTATGATCTGACCGCGCTTTCCGGCTCCGCCGAGCTGTCCACGGCCGAGCTGGAGGTCAATATCTACGACAGCTACACCCGCTATGCCGACGTGCTGGAGCAGCTCGAGGCCATCCAGACCGCCGCCGAGGCCAACGGGCGCTACTTCGAGATCAAGAATTACGGCACCAGTGAGGGCGGCCTGGACACCTACTATGTCACCCTCTCTGACAGTTCCGACTCTGTGGACAGCTTCAAGTCCATGAACGAGACGGCCCTCACCGACCCGGCCTCCCTCCAGGCCAAGATTGACGACGGCACAATCGGCGAGTACCGCGTACCCTTCTTCATCAGCAACATTCACCCCGACGAGTGCCCCGGCGTGGACTCCACCATGAACCTCCTGTGGACTCTGGCCACCGAGGACACCATCGACTACAACACCCTTGCGGACTTTAAGGAGAGCGTGGACCTAGACTCCCTCTTCGCCGAGGATGTGGTGGATCTGGGCATCACCGGCCTGGGCTCCTGCAAGATCAGCGGCAGCGACACCAACGGCCACAACGACGGCGTAACCGACGCCACCGAGTACTACACCGTGGCTGATACCTCTCTCAGCGTGGAGGAGCTGCTGGACAACCTTATCATCATCGCCTGCCCCAGTGAGAACCCCGACGGGCGCACCTACAACAGCCGCCGCAACGCCAACGGCTTTGACCTCAACCGCGATGGCTCCAACCAGACCCAGGCCGAGAGCACCAACATCACCGCCCTCATCAACGAGTGGAACCCGGTGGTGTATGCCGAGCTCCACGGCTATATGGAGGAGTTCCTGGTAGAGCCCTGCACCCCGCCTCACGAGCCCAACATGGAGTATGACATTCTGGTCAAGAACTTTGCCCTGGGCGCCGAGGCCTTCGGCGGCGCGGCGCTGGCCACCATGTCCGACGACGGCGTGTACGGCGGCGAGTTCGACATGAAGTACCAGTCCTACTACACTCCCCTCCGCGACGACTTCACCCCCGGCGAGGGCTGGTCCGCCTGGGACGATCTGTGCACCAACTACACCCCCAGCTACGCCATGCTCAACTGTGGCTCTATGGGCTACACCATTGAGACCCCCTCCAACAACGAAGCCTCCACCCGCCTCTTTGAGTGCGGCATGTACGGCCTGTGGGACTACGTGATGGAGAACAAGGACGACATCTATCGCAACCAGCTTGAGTTCTTCCGCCGCGGCGTGGAGAACGAGGATCACCGTGCCGACATGGAGTCCTGGTATGTGGACATCAGCAACAACGTCCTCGCATCCGACACCTGGCGCGTGCCCTATGCGGAGACAGACAACTACTTCCCTGAGTACTATGTGATCCCCGTGGATGCGCAGAGCCAGAGAGATCCCGCCGACGCCTACGAGATGGCTGAGTTCCTCATTCACAACGGCGCCAACGTCTCCAGGCTCACCAGAAATGTCACGGTGGACGGCGTCGCCTACCAGGCGGGCAGTCTGGTCGTGGACATGTACCAGGCCAAGCGGAACTACGCCAACGCCGTCCTCTGGAAGGGTGCGGACGCCTCCGCCTCCGGCTTCCCCGACCTCTACTCCGAGTCCGTCTCCAACTTCCCCGAGATGCGCGGCTTTGACTGCACACCCATCACCGTAGTGGGCGCCTTCGAGGGGAGCCTCACCAACCTGACCACGGTGTCTGCCACCTCCCAGAGCACCGGCTCCGGCAGCATCGCGATTCTCTCCAACAATGGTACCGAGACGGTCCGCGCCGTCAACGCCCTGCTGGCTGCGGGCAAGTCCGTGGGTATGATTACCGAGGGCAGCGATAAGGGCGACTTTGTCCTCAGCGCCGCCGACTACCGGTCCGTATCCAGCGACTACACACTGGTGGCAGCCTTCACCGACACCATGCCCACCGCCTATGAGATTCAGGAGCCCACCCTCTTCCTGACTGGGCGCTACGCTCCCTTTGAAAACTATCAGATCTCCAGCGGATATTACGCACAGTGGTTCTCCGAGGGCTATGGCTTCATTGATTACACCAATGTCCACAGCAACGGCACCTCCAACTACGACGTGATGGCCTATGACAAGCAGTTGGGCTTCCAGATCACCAGCAATCCCGCCGAGGCGGATGTGATCGTCGGCTCCGTGGCGCTGAACAGCGGCTCCTACGGGAGCGCCGCTGTGACCGCCGTAAAATCGGGCACCCCTTACATCGCCACCGGCACCAGTCCCCTGAGCTATATCAGCCGCAATCTTCTCTCCGGCCTGAGCTACTCCTCTCTCGGCATGGAGGCGCTGCACACCGTCACCTATCCCAGCGACAGCCTGACCACCGCCAGCCAGGCGGCGGACGGCGACTATGTGATCTACACCTACAACTGCGGCGTGATCACCGCGCTGCCTGCGGGCGCGGAGGTCCTGATCCAGGCTGCTGACGAGGACAGCTTCCTTGCCGGCTGCTGCCTGAACGACGACGGGATCACTCTGGATGGCTTTGTGGAGGCCTTCGCCGTCGAGAGTGACGGCATGGACCTCACCGTCTTTGCAAACTCTACCGTCAACCGTGCTCATCAGCAGGACGACTACCTCTTTGTGACCAATACCATTTACAGCAAGTGCCTGAGCAATGAGCCGATGACGATCGCCCTCGTCGATGACAGCGATGACGACGACAGCGGTTCCGGTTCCGGCTCCTCCAGCGGAACGACGACCCCAACCACACCGACCACGCCGGAAAGCCCCGCCGAGAGCACTGATGCGGGGGACTTCACCGACGTAGAGGGCCACTGGGCCTCCGAGAGCATAGCCTACGTGGTGGAAAAAGGTCTGATGAACGGCACCTCCACAACGACATTCTCCCCCGACATGACGCTGTCTAGGGCCATGCTGGTCACCATCCTGTTCCAAGAGAGCGGGGACGCGGCAGAGCCATTGGTGAGCTTCGATGATGTCGGCACGGATGTTTGGTACAGCGAGGCAGTGTCCTGGGCCTCGGGCAACGGTATTGTCAAAGGCTATGGAAACGGGCTCTTTGGACCGAATGACTCGATTACCAGAGAGCAAATGGCCACGGTTCTCTGCCGTTACGCTGCCCCGAAAGGTATGGACATTTCCAACGCTGGCAGTTTGGAGGCCTTTTCGGACAGCGCGCAGACCTCCGATTGGGCACTGGCATCCATGGCGTGGGCCGTTGGGACGGGAACTCTCATCGGTAAAGACAGCGGACGGCTGGACCCTGCCGGCGTTGTGACCCGTGCGGAAGCCGCCGTGATGCTCCAAAGGTTCTGTGAATGGGCCGCCTGACGGAAAAAACAATATCCTGCCGCAGGGTACGGATTTCAGGGCAGAAACAAAAATTGACACACTAAAAAAGTTGGAGGTGGATCGCCTGACTCGGCGGTCCACCTCCAACTTAATAAAAAATATTCCTCAGCGTCCTATTTTGTAGCAAGGGTATCCGTCTTCAGGTCGGGCGCTCATCCCGATAGATGCACCAACTGTCCCTGCCCCGACGCTTGGACTGATAGAGGGCGTGGTCGGCGCGCTGGTAGAGAACCTCAAAGGTCTGTCCATGCGCGGGACAAAGCGAAGCTCCCACGCTGCAGGTAATATGGATCTGGGGGAATTCGGGGATCTGGAGACGGTGGAACTGGAGCCGTAGCCGCTCCAGGTTCCGCTCCACCGCACCCGGGTCCCGGATATCCCGCATAAGGACCATGAATTCGTCGCCCCCCATGCGGCCGATAATATCCCCCTGCCGGAAGTGGCTCTGCAAGATCGCGGCGGCCTGGCGGAGGACTTCATCCCCGACCTGGTGTCCCCAGGTGTCGTTGACATGCTTGAAGTGATCCAGATCCAGCATCAGAAGAGCGCCGTTGCATCCCCCGTCCGCCAGCCAGTCGGTGATGGATTCCCGGGTACCGGCCTGATTCATCAGGCCGGTGAGAGGGTCGCTCTGGGCGCGCCGGAGCAGGGCACGCCGCTCCAGGAAGCTGCTCCTGAGCAGATACCACAGCAGAACTGCCATTCCCACCAGGAAGGCGGCGGTGAGGATCACCTCGTATTGATGGATGAAGCGGTAATCCTCCAGCGCCTGGTCGGTGGAGACGACGTAGCACGTCATCCAGCCGTTCCCCATCCCGGACGGCTCGTAGACCAGATAGCGGAGATCACTGCCGCGGGAGAGAAGAGAGTAGCCGCTTGTTCCGGACTGGAAATCGTCCCTGATCTGCTCCATGGAGTTGCCTGAGTGCACCTCCATACGGCTATAGTACTGAAAAAAGTCGGAATTTTCCTCTATGGAGATCCTGGGGTCAATGGAGACCATGCTGCCCTCTGTGGTGACGATAAAGGAATATCCGGTGCCGGAGTAGGGAAATTGGCTGAGGCTGCCCAGGTCATAGGCGCCGCCCAGCACACCCAGAACGCGGTGGGCGTGATCCCGGACCGGCACGGCCAGCACGACCTTATTGCTGCCGTCCAAAGAGCTCTCCAAGGGATCGCTGACTGCGCGATGCCCTGCCAGCGCCTGCTGGAAATAGGCCCTCTGGCCCACATGGGTGACAGCGTCATCGCTGGAATAGCCGGTGCCATCCGGCGTGATCAGCATCGTACGGGAGAATTCTCCGCCCCGTATGGCGGATTGGAGCAGGTCGAGATTGTCCGAGGCGAGCAGCGACTCCTGCCGCCCCATATGGTCGGCCAGAGATTCGAGCGTGGAAAACTGGATGTCCAGCATGGAACGGAAATGATAGCACTGCCTCTGCACATTGGAGCGCAGGGACTGGAGCGTGTTTTTCTCAATCGCATTGCCGACCTGCCAGAAAAAAAGACCCAAGCAAACGGCCAGATAACAGAGGAAGAGGATCAGAACAGGCAGGTAGCGGATCAGTCCGCGCCGGCGAGCGTCTTTCAAAACAAGCCCTCCCCACATGATGATATGTGCCGCACTTTTCTGATAAGAATTGTCAATATTATACCATATATATCCGCACATGGGAATCGAGATTATCGCAAAGATCATAGAATAATCTACAGAATCCCCGTTTCCGTCGGAGAGGGGGAAGAAAAAAGGAAACGTTGAAATCCAAAGATTTCAACGTTTCCTTTTTTTGTGGAGATAAGCGGGATCGAACAGCTGACCTCTTGAATGCCATTCAAGCGCTCTCCCGATACAAGCGTGTACATACCCCTCTAAACCGGGTCAAAAGAGCGCTTCAATATGCGGGACACCCTACCAAAACCCGAAAACCTATCGGCTCTTTTCTTGAAACTCATTATAGCCGTGGCAAGCCCGCATATCAAGCAAATATTCTTTGATGGGGAGAGGGTCTGCATGATAATTTGCTTTAAGCGTTCCAAAATGATTTTGGCCACGATTGTTGTACTTTTGATTATTCCAGCGATCATGGCCGTTTCCAAACATATATGTCCCGAAGATACCGCAAAGGCTGTCTCAACGGTTTTTGAAAATCAGGCAACGAGCGATAAAGCGCTGGTCTATCTGTTCATGGATAGAATACAGGAGCAGAGCGACGAGTTCTATGCGCCCTACTATACCATTAGTTCTACCATCGCTTATTATTTCGCATCTGTAAAAGAAGTGAGAGAGGATGGCGCAAACCTTTATATTACATTTTCTACGTTACCATACATCGGCCCCCATGATACGATGGGAGAAGATGAAATTATGTTCCTTATAAATCACTCCGGGGAAATCGCTCCCGCAGGATTAAGACATCTGAGAAACTATCCATTACCGGATAACCTCGCCAATATAGCGCGAGGGCCGCTGCCCCCAATCACAAATGATTAGGTAGGTTTCCGCCGCCTGGAAAAGGAAGAGATCGTCTCTCTCATTCTGCCCAATCTTCGCCCGTTCAAAAAACATCTCCTGGGCGTTCGCACTGCTGCTGCAAATTTGCAGTTGAATTTTACAACAAATTAGGATATACTATTCGCGAAAGGAGCTGATAGCTATGCCAAACATTAAACCCATCTCTGACCTCCGCAATTATACCGAGGTACTGCACGATGTGGCCGTAGGTGCTCCTGTCTTTCTGACAAAGAACGGGCGCGGCAGATACGCCATTGTGGATATGCACGACTATGAAAAGACACAGGCAACCCTCAAGCTGATGAATGAACTTGCCAAGGGCCGCAAGTCCGGCGAGGAAAAGGGGTGGTTGACTTTGGAGGCCGTAGAGGAACATCTCGGGATCGCGCATGAATAATTTGTATTTGTCTCCCGAGGCGCAGGACGATCTTTCTGAAATCAAAGCATATATCGCAGAGGATCTGGAAAATCCACAGGCTGCGCTTTCCACGGTTACAAAGATCACTAAGACCATCCGTATGCTGCAAGAGCACGCGCTGATCGGTGTGCCTCTTTCCGCTATCGCTGATGTCAACAGCGATTACCGCTATCTTATCAGCGGCAGCTACATGATCTTTTACCGAGTGACTGGCAAAGACGTTTTCATTGATCGAGTGCTGTATGGCCGTCGCGATTATCTGCGTATCCTGTTCGGTGATATAGCCGAAGATGAAATATCACAATTATAGCATTCTATATTTTTTAGGGGTATGGCTCGGCCGCCTGTATAACAGGCAGCCGAGCCATACCCCTAATTAAAACCATATAAAAAACAAAGAAAAAGCACCAAAACCTCACGATTTCAGTGCTTTTTGGTGGAGATAAGCGGGATCGAACCGCTGACCTCTTGAATGCCATTCAAGCGCTCTCCCAGCTGAGCTATACCCCCGAACCGCTGTCTATACGGACCAATGACCCGTGACAGCGAAATATATTTTAATATATCAAAAGAAAAATGTCAATACAAAATTTCCTGCCTGCCGAAATTTTTTAAAGGATGTCTCAGAGGCAGGCCATGTCCGACCGCTGAGGGGCTCCGGGTGAACGACAATATCACTCTTTGGCCGCGGGCGTTTCTCCGATATATACCTGAGGTTCCATATTGACCTTGATACGGTACTTTTTCAGCTTGTATTGCAAGGTCCGGCGGGAGACCCCAAGCTGCTCGGCGGCCAGGCTCCGATTGCCGCCGCTGCGGTAGAGGGCGGACACGATGTCGTTCAGCTCCTTCTCTTCCGACTGGGAGAGTGACAGGCTGCTGACTTTGGGTTTGCGGTCAAGCCGGCTCAAATTGGCGTCGGCTCCGAACATCTCCGGCGGAATGGTGTGTATCTCTCCGGAAAAATCGCTGCTGGTAATGACCAACCGCTCGATGAAGTTTTTCAGCTCCCGGACATTGCCGGGCCAGTCATAATGCTCCAGCGTCTGGTAGGCGGTGGGGGAGAGGGTCTTGGTTTTCCCATATCGCTTGAAGGCGCGGGAAAGAAAGTGCTTGCACAGCGGAATGATATCTCCTGTGCGCTCCCGCAGGGGAGGAATGGTCAGCGGCATGACGTTCAGACGGTAATAGAGGTCCACCCGGAAGGCGCCGTCCTGGATGCAGGTGGTCAGGTCGGCATTCGTGGCGGCGATGATACGGAAGTCGATGTTTTTCCCCTTCAGAGCGCCGATCCGCTTCACCTGCTGGGTCTCCAGTACGCGGAGCAGCTTGCCCTGGAGCGCCAAGGGCATAGAGTTTATCTCGTCCAGAAAAAGGGTCCCGCCGTCGGCGATCTCGATGAGGCCCCGCTTGCCGGAGGCGTTTGCGCCGGTAAAAGCCCCTTTCTCATAACCGAAGAGCTCGGCTTCCAGCAGATGCTCCGGCAGGGAAGCACAGTCCACGACCACCATGTCGCTCTCCCAGCGGGAGCTGTTGTTGTGGATGAAATTGGCCAGGACCTCCTTGCCGGTACCGGATTCACCCGTGATCAGAACGGGAACATCCGTGGCGGCGATCACTTTTGCGGTGTCGAGCAGCCGCTGCATCTCCCCGCTGCCGTAAATGACCTGCGCCTGATACTTCTTGGAGGAGCTCATATCGTAGGTGATGTTGGACTCCCGCTGGGCAGTGTTGTACTTGGTATGAAAATCGTTGAGATCCACAAAGGTGCTGACGACATTGGCAATATTTCCAAATTCATCAAGGATGGGAATGGCGGTGACCAGCTTGTCGTAGCTGCTGTCATCACGGCCGTGATAGGTGTGCTGGATGGCGGTGGCCGGCCTCTTGGTCTTTACCGCCTTGTCGAACAGACAGATGTTGCTCACCTTGGAGCGATAGATGTCGTAGGTGTTGAAGTGCTGGAAGTCCTCGTACGTGTAATAGCTGAATTTGAGATGGGTCGCGTTGACAAACTGAACCCAGCCATCCTTGTCGTAGACCACAATGCCGACATCTACATTGTCCAGCAGGCTCTTGTCAAAAGAGAACGGCAATTGGAGGCACCCCCTTTTCAGAATTGCGGCGAATGACACGGCACTACCCAAAAGTATACGAGCAGATGTGGTTAAAATCAACAAAAACTTTATTTGCAGTGAGACGGAACATGGAATAAATTTAATTTTTGCGCAGAAGGTGCAAGAATTGGCTGCACTTACTGCGCAAAGAAAGAGACTGCCAAGAAAAAACGGTTGCGCATTGTGTGCAATTCAAAGAAAAAAGCGTCAATAAATGGAGGGAAATGGGTTAAATTTTGGGAAAAAACGGCAAAAAAGGGGCAAAATAAACTAAAACAGCAATAATAAAGTTGGCATGAGTTTTGCAGTAAGAAAAAGACAGAGGGGACACGCCTGTGAAAGACGGCGCGGCCCTGCGAAGGGAGGAGGAGGAGAGGCACCCTGTCGGAAATGTATGACCCCAAGAAAGAGAGCATGGAAAAGAGATTTTGGAAAGGAAGTGTAGGTAATATGTCTATCCAGGAAAGCAAGGCAGAAAAAATGCTGGGCATCTTTTTTGTCGTCTTGGGTATTCTGCTGGTTGTCGCCATCATTCCCTGGCAGATCGCGGCCGTTGAAACAGAGTGGTACAATGCCCCCCGGTTTTTCCCCTATGTGATTTCCGGGCTCATGATTTTGCTGGGTGTTCTCCTGTCCTGGTCTGGAGCAAAAAAGAAAAACATGGAGGGGCAAGAGACATACAGTATCTCCAAGAACGGGCTGATGTCCGTAGTTGTCACGCTGCTCCTGATCTGCATCTATGTGGGCGCGCTCCATTTCATCCCCTATCTGCCCTGCACCATCGTGGCACTAGGGGCGCTGATGTGGTTCTTTGGCCAGCGGGATCTCCGCAAGCTCATCCCCATTGCGGTCATTCTGCCCGTCATTGTCTACTTCGGATTCACCGAGCTGCTCAAGCTGAGACTGCCGTAAGAAGGGAGGAACCACATCTATTATGGATCTATTTGCACTAATGGGCCAGGCATTCCTTTCGGTCCTTGCCCCGGAAAACCTGCTCTACTTGGTGGGCGGTGTTATCATTGGCCTGATCATGGGCGCCATTCCTGGCCTTACCGCTACCATGGCCATCGCCCTGATCATTCCGTTTACGTATTATCTCACCCCCACCCAGTCCCTCATCATGCTGCTGGCCGCCTATAACGCCGGCACCTTCGGCGGCTCTATGTCGGCCATCCTCATCGGCACCCCCGGTACCCCTGCCGCCGCCGCCACCGTGGCCGACGGCTATGCACTGGGGAAACAGGGGAAAGCGGGGAAGGCCATTAAGACGGCGCTTTTCTCTTCGGCTTTCGGATGCCTCTTCTCCAGCATCGTGCTGATGTTCGTGGCCCAGCCCATCGCCAAATATGCCCTGAACTTCGGTCCTGCTGAGTATACGATTCTGATGCTCTTCGCTCTCACGATTATCGCTTCGGCGGCGGGCAAGTCAATGATCAAGGGCCTGCTGGGCGGCTGTCTGGGCCTCCTCTTCGGTTGCATCGGCCTGGATCAGGGTTTTACCACGCCTCGCCTGACCTTCGGTATTCTGAAGCTGACCTCCGGCGTTGACCTGGTGGTCATGATGATCGGTATTTTGGCTATGTCCCAGATCCTCCACTCCGTGGAGAGCACCGGACTGGGCAACGCCCGACCCAACCTGCCGCCCCCCGCCTGTAAAGATGACGATCGTATGACCCTGAAGGAGGCAAAATCCTTCCTGCCCCACTGGCTGCGGTCCTCCGCGCTGGGCTGCGGCATTGGCGCCCTGCCGGGCCTTGGGCCCGCGCTGGCCTGCTACATCGGCTATGACGTGGGCAAAAAGTTCTCCAAGCATCCCGAGAAATTCGGAAAGGGTTCTACCGAGGGCGTGGCCTGTTCCGAGTCGGCCAACAACGCCGTCTGCGGCGCCAACATGATTCCTCTGCTGGCATTGGGCGTCCCCGGTGATACCGGCGCCGCCATCCTCATGGGCGCGTTCATGGTGCAGGGTTTGACGCCGGGCCCCCTGGTATTCATGGAATCTCCCGACACGGTGTATAACGTCTACGCCGGACTGATCCTCTGCAATATCGCGCTGGTGGTGGTTGCACTGCTGACATGGCGCGGGTTCAAGGCGATCTGCTCCGTGAGCACCTCCATCATTTTCCCCTGTGTCTGCCTGTTCTGTGTGGTGGGCGTGTATGCCCTGAGCAGCAGCCTGGTGGATGTGTGGGTCATGCTGTTCTTCTCCGTGGTAGGCTATATCCTCACGAAGTTCAAGTTCCCGCTGCCCACTGTGATCATCGGCTTTATCCTCTCGCCCCTCTTTGAGAAAAACTTCCGTCGGGCTCTGGTCCTTGGCCATGGCGACCCCGCCATGTTCTTCTCCTCTCCTCTGTGCATTGCCTTCTGGGCGGTCACCATCGTTGCCGTGGTCCTGATCCTCCGTGGCAAGCGGAAGGACAAGAATCTCCAGGACGGCCTGTAAGCCGGCGAAGACAGAATGAAGTTATTTTTGACCGTAAGGGAGAATCATTGATGAAAAGCAAAAAACTCATTATCACCGCGGCACTCTGCGGGGCGGGCACCATGAAATCCCAGACGCCCTATGTGCCCGTCACACCCGAGGAGATCGCCGCCGACGCTGTGGCCTGCGCCAAGGCCGGCGCCTCCGTCATCCACATCCACGTCCGGGACGACGAGGGCAAGAATACCATGGAGACCGAGCGCTTCTGCCACGTGGTCAACCTGGTCCGGGAGGAGCTGGCCAAGGCCAATCTGGACGCCGTCCTCAACCTCACCTCCTCCGGCTCCAAGTTCTCCGAGGATATGCGCCTTGCCCACCTGCCCATCCTCAAGCCGGAGATGTGCTCCTACGACCCCGGCTCCATGAACTGGGCCAACAGCTACATCTTTGCCAACAGCCCCTCCTTCCTGGAGCGCCTGGGCACCCTCTGCCAGAAGGAGGCCATCAAGCCTGAGTGCGAGGTCTTTGACGGCGGCATGATGGGCAACATCGAATATTACATGAAGAAGGGCTTTTTGAGCTCACCCATCCACTATCAATTCGTGCTGGGCGTGTCGGGCGGCATGCCGGGCAACGCCGACTCGCTGGCCTATCTGCTGCCCAAGATGCTCCCCGGCTCCACCTGGTCCATCACGGGCATCGGCAGGGACCATCTGCCCTGCATGCTACTGGGCCTGGCCGAGGGCTGCGACGGCCTGCGGGTGGGTCTGGAGGACAATATCTTCCTGGAGAAGGGCGTCCTGGCCACCAACGCGCAGCTGGTGGAGCGGGCCTGCAAACTGGTGGAGCTGGCCGGCCGCACCATCGCCACCGCCGCCGACGCCCGGGAGCTTCTGGGTCTGACGAAACATGTCTGAGGAGGGACCGGTCATGATACAGCGAATCGCCGTGATGGGCGCGGGATCTCTGGGCACGATCCTGGGGGCTTATCTCTCAAAGGCCGGCAGGGACGTGGTGCTGATCGACGCCTATCAAGCGCATGTGGACGCCCTGAATCAAAACGGCGCCCATATTACCGGCGCGGTGGAGATGACGGTGCCCGTGAAGGCCATTACCCCGGAGCAGATGGAAGGGCAATATGACCTGTTCTTCTATCTGGCTAAGCAGACCTACAATGATGTGGCCATTCCTCAAATGATGGCCCATATGGGCGAGGGGAGCGTCATCTGTACGGGACAGAACGGACTGCCGGAACGGGCGGTCAGCAAGGCGGTGGGGGTCCACAGGACCCTCGGTTCCCCCGTGGGATGGGGCGCCACTTTCATGGGGCCCGGCTGCTCCGCCCTCACCTCCACCTCGCAAGCCTTCTATCTGGGGACACTGGATGGACAGATCACAGAGAAGCTTCTGGAGGTCAAATCCATTCTGGAGGATATGTGCCCGGTCCATGTGTCGGAGAACCTGATGGGTTACCGCTGGACCAAGCTGCTGGTCAACTGCACCTTCAGCGGACTTTCGGCCAGCTTTGGCTGCACCTTTGGCGATGTGCTGGACGATCCGAGAGCGGTCCGCCTGGCCGTAAAACTGGGTGCGGAGTGCATTGCTGTGGCCAAGGGCTGCGGGGTCAGGATGGAGCCCCACTCTCTGGCGGGAGACTTGGATCAGGTCTTCGTCTGGGGGGATGAGGATACCATCGCCCGATCCGTGGCAGCGGTCCGGAAGGGCTGGGAGCCCCACCGGAAACTGGTGGCCAGCATGGCCCAGGACCTCGCCCATGGACGCAAGTGCGAGATCGACGCCATCAACGGCGTGGCCAGCGAGTCCGGGGTCGACGCCCATGTGCCCACCCCGATCAATGATATGGTGGTCCATGTGGTAAAGGGCATCCAGGACGGGAAATGGAAGGGCTCCTTCGATAACCTGAAATTCTTCGAGGGGCTCTACTAAGGTTTGTTTGAGCATGGTGCATCCGCTTGAACGACGGGGATTCCGATCCCTGAACGGCCAAACCCAAGTCAACGAGGAGGAAAAAGATGCGTTCAGTCAGAGAGATCATTCTCGCCCGCCGGAGCATCAGACGATACCTGCCCACACCGCTCTCCCGCGAGACGGTGGAGGAACTGCTGGAGGCGGGGAGATACGCACCCAGCGGACATAACAAACAGGCATGGCGCTTTACAGCAATTCTGGACCAGAAGCTTTTGCAGGAACTCAACCAACTGGTCAGAGCCGGGTTCGCGGCGCTGGCGCTTGGGGAAGATGCGCCCAAGGAGCTGCGCGACGCCAAGGCGAAAGCGGAGCGGCAGGGAGAGAGTTATCACTTCACCTATGGCGCACCGTGCCTGATCATTGCCTCCAATGACACCTCAGACCCCAACGCCCAGGCTTCCTGTGCCTGTGCGCTGGAAAATATGTTCCTTGTGGCCTGTGAGATGGGGCTGGGCTCCTGCTGGGTCAATCAGCTCCACTGGCTCAGGGACGATTTGAATCTGCGCAAAAAGCTGGCAGAACTGGGCGTTCCGGAAGCGCACACAATTTGTGGCAGCGGTGTGTTTGGCCATCCGGACGGAAAAGTGCCCGGTGCCCCGACCAGAAAGGAGGGGACGTGGAGCATCATCGGGTGAAAAGCCGGCGGTTCTAAAAAGGAAACACAGATAGAAAGTGGATTGAAAGGAAGGAATATCATGAAGAAATCCCTGATCGCGATTCTCCTGGCCCTTGCAATGGCCCTTCCCATGACTGGCTGCAGCAGCAGCGCAAAGAGCACGCCTACCCCCGTCCCTGCAGACACCTCCGCCCCTGCGGATACCACCCCAGCCGACGAGGGCACCACTGCCCCCGAGGGCTATCCTGACGGCCCCATCTCTATGCTGGTAGGCTATACAGCCGGCGGCGGAAGCGACTTGGCTATGCGTACCTTTGACGAATTCCTCTCTCCCCTGATCGGCGAGCCTCTCACGGTCAGCAACCTCCCCGGCGGAGGCGCCACCGTGGCCGTGGCTCAGCTGCAAAACAGCAAAGCCGATGGCCAGACCATCGGCTTGGTGACCCTGTCCACCCAGTCCGTCAGCCCCTATTCCCTGGACCTGCCTTACACCATTGAAGACTTTGAATATCTGGGCGCTTTCGGCGCGTACACCTATGCCCTGCTGGTTCCCGCCGACTCTCCCTATCAGGACTTTGACGATCTGCTGGAGGCTACCAAGAGCGCACCGGTCCAGGTGTCCTATACCTCTAACCTCCACGAGATGCTGGCCCGCAAGATTGTGGCGGCTACTGAGGCTGATCTGGATACCGTGTACTACTCCTCCACCTCCGATGCCATTACCGACCTGCTGGGCGGCTTCATCCCCGTGGCTCTGGGCGATATCGCCTCCTATTCCTCCTATGTGACTTCGGGACAGCTCCGCGTGCTGGCCAGCTGCTCCGACGACCGCTGGCCTGTGGCCGAGGATGTCCCCACCTTGGTGGAGATGGGCTACGAGGGAGCTGCCATGAGCTCTTACCTGGGTCTCGCTGTGCCCAAGGGCACCGACCCTGCCATCGTCTCCTACCTCAGCGATCTTGTTTATCAGGTCGCCAGTGATCCTACTTTCCAGGACCGCCTGTTTGAGGTGACCAAGCTGCAATCCCTGGCCTATACCGGCGAGGAGATCAAGGCCATCTTCGAGCAGGTCTACGACGAGGCCGCCGAAATCTACGGCCCTATTGACTAACTTTTCCTCCATTTATTCCAACCTGCAAAGGCGGGCGCCGATATCGGCGCCCGCCTTTGCAGGTTTTCAGGAGAGAGGAAAAACGCGCGGGCCGGTCCCACCGGGAGCCAGCAATCAAAGATGTGCAAAAACGAATAAAAACGGAACACCCGTTGAAATCATAGTGATTTCAACGGGTGTTCCGTTTGGTGGAGATAAGCGGGATCGAACCGCTGACCTCTTGAATGCCATTCAAGCGCTCTCCCAGCTGAGCTATACCCCCAAAAAGCTGACCCTGCTCCAGAACAAGATGTCCTGCACAGAACATGTATTATTCTACCATCGGGCGATGAGCTTGTCAACAGAAAAATTTATTTTTCGGAGGGAAAATGCGGCGGCATAGAAATTTGAACATCAAACAAGATTGTGCAAGTTAACGGTTGACATTTTCTAGGATTCTGGTAAAATATCGATTAAATTATTTTAGTTAAATATATTTAATTAAAATAATAAAAACTAACCCGCGTGTTGCGAAAGGAGCGCATGACAATGTTTGAACAAATAAAAGCTGTGATCTTGGATTCTTTGAGCTGTGAGCCTGAAGATATCACGATGGAGGCCAGGCTGGTGGAGGATCTGGAGGCAGACTCTCTGGATGCCGTGGAGCTGAACATGGCGCTGGAGGAGGCCCTGGGATACTCTGTGGCGGACGAGGAGCTTCAAAATATGAAAACAGTGGGCGATATTGTCCGCTATCTGGAAACCCATCAGAGCTAAGACTTAAGACTCACGTGTGACGATTGCCTTGACGATCCGGCAGCGGACCGGGCCCTTTCGCTGGGACTGGAGCAAGTCCTGCGGGAGGGGGATTTTGCACAGAAAAGGTACGAAAAATTTCGCGGGATGGGCGCGCCCCGGTCCCGTAGGGAGGCCCCATGAGAGGATTGAAGATGATATCCACCGGTCGCTGTCTGCCCCGGCGGAGTGTGACCAACAAGGACATGAGCGAGCTGGTGGAGACCAACGATGAGTGGATTTTTTCACGGACAGGCATCCGGACCCGGCGATTTTGCGGAGAGGAGACGGCAGCGGACCTTTCGGCCGGTGCGGCCCAACAGGCGATGGAGCGGGCAGGTATCCGTCCGGAAGAGCTGGGAGCTTGTGTGGTATGCACGATCACACCGGATTATCTGGCCCCCAGTGAGGCCTGCCTGCTCCAGCGGCGGCTGGGGCTCCCGGAAGACATCCCCTGTTTTGACCTGAATGCGGGGTGCACCGGGTTTCTCTATGGGCTCCAGGTGATCCGGGGGCTGCTGTTGCAGAGCCCGAGGCGCTATGCACTGCTGGTCGGTGCGGAGGTGCTCAGCCGAATCACCGACTTTGCGGATCGGAGCACCTGCGTCCTCTTCGGGGACGGAGCCGGCGCGGCGGTGCTCACGCTGGAGGAACAGGCAGCCTGGGCCAGTACCTTGGGCGCCAGGGTAGAGGAAGAGGCCATCCTCGTGCCGGGTCCCGGACAGGAAGCACGCCCCTACATCAAGATGGACGGGCAGAAGGTGTTCCGCTTTGCGGTGGAGGCCATCCCCCGCTGTATCGGAGAGCTGTTGGGGCGGACAGGACTGGAACTGGAGGACATCGACTGGTTCGTGCCTCACCAGGCCAACCGCCGGATCATCGATCATGTGGCAAAAAAGCTGCGCCTCCCGGAGGGCCGTTTTTATCAGAATATGGAGCGCTATGGAAATACCTCGGCGGCCAGTATTCCCATTGCCCTGGATGAGATGGCGGAGTCCGGCCTGCTGCTGCGGGGCCAGAAGGTCATGTGCATCGGATTTGGCGCGGGCCTTACCTGGGGCGGCGCGCTGCTGGAATGGTAAGTAAGGAGAAAAGACGATGACGAGACTCAATGAGCTGCTGGGTACGGAATTCCCCATTGTTCAGGGCGGTATGGCCAATATTGCCACCGCCGAATTTGCCGCCGCCGTCTCTAACACCGGTGCCCTGGGACTCATCGGCGGAGGCGGCATGGATGCGGCGGGCTTTCGGGAGAGCATACGCAGGTGCAGGACCCTGACGGACCGTCCCTTTGGCGTGAATATCATGCTGATGCACCCACAGGCGGAGGAGATGGCGGATATCGCAGCGGAGGAGCGGGTGGCGGTGATCACCACCGGCGCGGGGAATCCGGCACGCTTCATCCCGCGCTGGAAGGAGTCCGGCGCCAAGGTGTTTCCGGTGGTGGCTGCGGTGGCGCTGGCCCGGCTGGTGGAGCGCGCCGGCGCGGACGGGGTCATCGCCGAGGGCACCGAGTCCGGCGGACATGTGGGGGAGCTCACCACAATGGCTCTGGTCCCGCAGGTTTGCGACGCGGTGGGCATCCCGGTGGTGGCCGCCGGAGGCATCGCGGACGCCCGTCAGCTCCTGGCGGCCTATGCTCTGGGAGCCTGCGGCGCCCAGGTGGGCACCTGCCTGCTGGTGAGTGAGGAATGCCCCATCCACCCCAATTATAAAGAGGCCGTGCTGAAGGCGAAGGACAGCGGTACGGTGGTGACGGGCCGCATCGGCGGTACGCCGGTGCGCATTTTGAAAAACGCCATGGCCCGGGCCTATGTGGCTAGGGAACGGGAGGGCGCGGCCAAGATGGAGCTGGAGCAGTTTACCTTGGGCAGCCTGCGCCGGGCCGTCTTCGAGGGAGATGTGAAAAACGGCAGCCTGATGGCGGGACAGGTGTCCGGCATGCTTCGGGAGATCCGCCCTTTGCGGGCCATCCTGGAGGAGCTGTGTGGCGGCTGCGGCGCCCACCTGCGGGAATTGGAACAGGAGGTTTTCTCATGAAAGTGGCTTTTCTGTATGCGGGACAGGGCACCCAGCACCCGGGGATGGGGCGGGATCTCTATGAGACCTATCCCGCCTTTCGCTCTGTATTTGAAAGCGCCAAAGTGGATTTCGATCTGGAAAAGGTCTGTTTTGAGGGCCCGGACGAGACTCTGAATCAAACCCAGTATACCCAGCCCTGTATGGTGGCCTTTGCCACCGGCGTGACGGAGGTATTACAGGAGAAGGGCGTCCGGCCTTCCGTGACCGCAGGGCTCAGCCTGGGCGAGTACTCTGCCCTGCACGCCTCTGGAGTGCTGGACCCGGCCACTGCTATCGAGCTGGTGGCGTTCCGGGGAAAGGCCATGGCGGAAGCGGTCCAGGGGCGCCCCAGTGCCATGGCGGCCATTTTTATGCTGGGAAGGGAGGCGCTCCAGGCCTGCTGTGACGCGGCCTCCCATCTAGGGGTGGCCGAGATCGCCAACCTCAACTGCCCCGGACAGATCGTCATCGGGGGAGACGCCCTGGCTGTGGAAGAGGCGGGACGTCTGGCACTGGAGGCGGGTGCCAGACGTGTGATCCCCCTCAAAGTGAGCGGACCCTTCCACACCTCGCTGATGGCGCCGGCGGGCAGGGCCCTGGAGGAGCGGCTGAAGGGAGTGGAGTTCGGGCCCATGGAGGTGCCCACGCTCTTTAACTGCCTGGGAGGTCCCATGCGGGAGGGAGATACCATCCCAGGCCTTCTGGTGCGGCAGGTGCAGAACAGCGTCCACATGGAGGACAGCATTCGCTTCCTGGAGGCCCAGGGGGTGGACACCGTGGTGGAGATCGGGCCCGGTAAGGCGCTCTCCGGCTTTGTAAAAAAGACAGCCAAGGGAATCAAGACCTATGCGGTAGAGACGGCAGAGGACCTGGAACATGTCGTCTCCGTCCTGAAAGGAGCGTGACCCATGGAGCTGGAAGGGAAAGCGGCGCTGGTCACCGGCGGCAGCCGCGGCATTGGAAGGGCGGTCTGCCTGGAGCTGGCCCGGCGCGGCGCATGTGTGGCCGTGAATTATGCGGGAAACGCGGCGGCAGCGGAGGAGACTGTGGAGTCCTGCAAAGCGATGGGAGTGGATGCCTTTTCCGTACAGGCCGACGTGGCGGATGCCGCGGCCTGTGACGCCATGGTCAAAGAGGTGGTGTCCCGGTTTGGGCGGCTAGATATCCTGGTCAACAACGCCGGGATTACCCGGGACGGCCTGATGCCCATGCTGAAGGATGCCGACTGGGATGCGGTGCTGGACGCCAATCTAAAGGGGGCGTTTCACTGCATGCGGGCGGCTTACCGGCCCATGATGAAACAGAAATACGGACGTGTGGTGAATCTCTCCAGTATTGTGGGCCTGCGGGGCAACGCGGGACAGGCCAACTACGCCGCCAGCAAGGCGGGGCTCATCGGCCTTACCAAGTCCATGGCCAAAGAGCTGGCCGGACGGAACGTCACGGTAAACGCGGTGGCCCCCGGTTTTATCGATACCGATATGACAGCGGCGCTCCCCGAAAAGGCGCGGGAGTCCATGCTGGCCTCCATCCCCATGGGGAGATTGGGCCAGGGGGAGGACGTGGCGAAGGCGGTGGCCTTTTTCGCAGGGGACGGGGCCGGATATGTGACGGGACAGGTCCTCTGTGTGGACGGCGGCATGGCCGTATAAATAAGGAGGAGACCATGGAGAAGAGAAGGGTAGTCATTACCGGTATGGGAGCGGTCACGCCCCTGGGGCTTACCGTGGAGGAGAGCTGGCTGGCAGTACGGGCGGGGACCTGCGGCATCGCACCCATCACCCTGTACGATACCTCCGGTATGAAGGCCAAGCTGGCGGGCGAGGTAAAGGGGTTTGAGCCCGCCGACTATATGGAAAAGCGGGAGGCGCGGAAGATGGACCGCTTTGCCCAGTTCGCCTTGGCCGCCGCCGGAGAGGCGGTGGCGCAGAGCGGGCTGGAGTTCTCCGCCGAGGACCCCTATCGGTGTGGGCTCATCGTCTCCTGCGGCATCGGAGGGCTCACCACCATGCAGCATGAGTGCGCCAAAGGGGAGGCAAAGGGGTATGACAGGATATCCCCCTTCTTTATTCCCATGGCCATCGGCAACATGGCCGCGGCTCAGATCGCCATCAAATATGGGATCACAGGCATGGCGACATGTCCCACTACGGCCTGCGCGGGAGGGACCAACGCCGTGGGCGACGCCCTCCGACAGGTCCGGGACGGCTATGCCGATGTGGTCCTCTGCGGGGGCGCGGAGGCCGTTGTCAACGAGCTGGCCATGGGGGGCTTTACCTCCATGCACGCCCTGAGCACGGCGGAGGAGCCGGACAGGGCTTCCATCCCCTTTGACGCGGCGCGCAGCGGCTTTGTGATGGGTGAAGGGGCCGGCATTCTGGTGCTGGAGGAGCTGAAACACGCCCGGCGGCGGCGGGCGCCCATCCTGGCGGAGGTGGTGGGCTATGGCGCCACCTGCGACGCCCACCACATCACGGCCCCCGCACTGGGCGGCGCGGGAGCCGCCCGGTGCATGACCATGGCCCTGGCGGATGCGGGCGTGGAGCCGGAGCAGGTGGACTATATCAACGCCCACGGCACCTCCACCCCGATGAACGACGTCTGTGAGACGCAGGCGGTCAAAACTGCCTTTGGAGCACACGCCCACAGGCTGATGATGAGTTCCACCAAGTCCATGACCGGCCATATGCTAGGGGCAGCCGGAGCGGTGGAGGCCATTTTCACCGCGCTCAGCCTGAAGGAGGACTTTGCCCCCGCCACCATCGGCTATCGGGAACCCGATCCGGAGTGCGATCTGGATATTGTGCCCAACGAGGGCCGGAAGGCCCTGCTCCGCTATGCCATGTCCAACTCCCTGGGGTTCGGCGGCCATAACGCCAGTATTCTGCTGAAGAAATGGGAGGCATGAAGAGATGGAACTGAACGCCAATCAGATCCAGGAGATCATTCCCCATCGTCCGCCCTTCCTGCTGGTGGACAGGATCACCGACTACGAGCCCGGCGTATGGGCCAAAGGCAGAAAGGCGGTTACCGTCAACGAGCCCTTTTTTGCCGGACATTTCCCGCAGCGCCACGTCATGCCGGGAGTGCTCATCATTGAGGCTCTGGCCCAGGTGGGAGCGGTGGCGATCCTGTCTCTGCCGGAAAACAGAGGAAAAATCGCGTTCTTCGGCGGGATCAAAAATGCACGCTTCAAACGGCAGGTGGTGCCCGGCGACGTGCTGGAGCTCTCCTGTGAGCTGGTGGAGCGGCGGGGAAGCGTGGGGTTCGGTAAGGCGGTGGCCAAGGTGGACGGCAAGGTGGCGGCTCAGGGCGAGCTGACCTTTGCCATCGGGTGACACCTGACGGCCGGCATGGCTCCGGGAGCTCCAAGCGCCTATGACCGTTGCCAAAACGGCGCGGATCAGATATAATAAATAAAATAGGACGAACGCCGTTTTTGGGGGGAGCAGCATGCTGGAGCAGGCATTTAACGAAGTGTATACCAAATTCAAGCTTCATTTTTATCGCGCGGTTTTTGGACGGTTTCAGAAGCGCGAGGCAAGCCTCACCACTGTGGAGACCTTCTGCATGGAAATCATCATGGCGCTGGGGCGGCCCACGGTCAACGAATTCTCCAGCTTTGTGGGGATTTCGCCTCCCAACGCCGCATATAAGATCAACAATCTGATCCAGAAAGGCTATGTGCGCAAGGAACAGTCGGAGGAGGACAAGCGGGAGTACCATTTGGTGGTCACCCAGAAGTACATTGACTACTACAACATCAGCTACAGCTATCTGGGCACGGTGATGGCGCGCATCCGCGCGCGGTTCCCCGAGGAGGATGTCAAAAAGATCGAGGAGATGCTGGATATCATCTCCGGGGAACTGATGCCGGAGATCCCTCTGCCCAGGCTGTCTCCACGGACATGAGAAAGGACCCGCCCCGCATTTTTGTGCGGAGCGGGCCCTTTTTATGACCGGACGGCTCCCAAGGGGACAGAGAACGACCCCTGTGAGAACCGTTCGGCCATATTACATGCCCAAGGTCTGAGTCACGTTTTCAGCCACGTCCTCCATGGCGCGGACAGCCTTCTTGGCGGTGGCCTTCAGGGTCTTCTGCCTGGGGGCGAGGACCGCCATGCCCAAGGCGGCGCCGGCGGCCATACCAATACCAATATTGCGCAGGGTGTGATGGTGTTCCATTTGCTTTTCTCCTCCTTTTCTCCGGTATGACGTTATTGTGTCCGGAAATGGAGAAAAATCCATTGCTAAAAAATGCGCGATACGATATAATATACCTGCAATTCGTCAAGCCGGAGGGAACGGGGAACCGGTCCCTTTCTTTATGTATACCAAGAGGAAAAACGAACGCGGGAAAGGAGCGACAAAGTGAAGCTGCTCATCCGGAAGGGCCGCCTGGTGGACCCCGTGGGGGGGATCGGCGGCGTGATGGATATTCTCATCGAGGACGGCAAGCTGGCCGTCATCGGAAGCGATTTGAGGGAACCGGAGGCCCGGGTGATCGACGCCAGGGGCCTCAACGTATGCGCGGGCCTTGTGGATATGCACGTCCACCTGCGGGAGCCGGGCTTTGAATATAAGGAGGACATCACCACCGGAGCGGCGGCGGCGGCCCGGGGAGGATTCACCTCCGTAGCCTGTATGCCCAATACCCGGCCCGTGCTGGATACGCCGGAGCAGATCGAGTATGTGCTCCGGCGGGCCGGGGAGTCCTGCGGCGTGCGGGTGTGGCCCATCGGGGCGGTGTCCTGGGGACAGAAGGGGCAGTCGCTCACCGACGCAGCGGCCCTGAAGGAGGCCGGGTGCGTGGCCCTCTCCGACGACGGCGTGCCCGTGCAGGACGCCAATCTGGTCCGGGACGCCATGATCCGCTGTAAGCGGCTGGGACTCACCATTCTCTCCCACTGCGAGGACGCCAACATGGTCCGCAACTACGCGGTGAACGAGGGCCGGGTCTCCCGGGCGCTGGGGCTGCCCGGCCGTCCCGCCATCGCGGAGGAGATCATGGTCATGCGGGACGCCATGCTGGCCGAGGAGACCGGCGCGGCGGTCCATATCTGCCATGTGTCCACTGCGGGAAGCGTGGAGATCATCCGTCAATTCAAGAAAAAGGGCGTGGCCATCACCTGCGAGACCTGCCCGCAGTACTTCACCCTTACCGAGGACGAGGTGCTGGAGCAGGGAAGTCTGGCCCGGGTCAACCCCCCTCTGCGCACAAAGCTGGACGTGGAGGCCATTCTGGAGGGCCTGCAGGACGGTACCATCGACGTCATCGCCACCGACCACGCCCCCCACTCGGCCGAAGAGAAGGCCAAGCCGCTGGCGGAAGCGCCCAGCGGCATGGTGGGGCTGGAGACTGCGCTGGGCGTGACGCTGACCGCCCTTTACCACACCGGGTTCATGGACCTTTCGGATATCCTGAAAAAAATGACGTTCCACCCGGCCTGCATCCTGCGCATTCCCAGGGGGCGGCTGAGTCTGGGGGGGGAGGCGGACTTTACGATCTTCTCGCCGGACGAGGAGTGGACCGTGGAGCCGGACCAGTTTGCCTCCAAGGGCCGGAACACCCCCTTCAAGGGGAGAAAGCTCAAGGGCAGAGTGAAATACACCATCGTAGGCGGCAGAGTCGTCTACGGGGATGAGGGAGGACGCGCGGATGTCGTTTGACGTATTACAGAAAAAAATCATCGAGAAAAGGAATCCCACCGTGGCGGGGCTGGACCCCAAGCCGGAGCAGATTCCGCCCCATATTTTAAAGATGGCCTGCGACCAGTATGGCGAGACGCTGGCCGGCGCCGCCGAGGCGGTGTGGCAGTTCAACAGAGGGCTGATCGACGCGCTCAGCGACGTGGTCCCCGCTGTGAAGCCCCAGTCGGCGTACTACGAGCGGCTGGGCTGGCGGGGCATGGAGGTCATGGAGCGCACCATTTCCTATGCCCAGGAGAGGGGGCTCTTCGTCATCGCGGACGTCAAGCGGGGCGACATCGGGTCCACGGCCCAGGCGTATGCCGACGGCTGGCTGGGGGAGACCCAGGTGGGAGAGAGCGCCTGCAGCGCCTTCCATGCCGACTGCGTGACCCTGAACGGCTACATGGGCTCCGACACGGTGCTCCCCTTTGCCGACACCTGCCGGAAGTACGGCAAGTGTCTGTTCCTGCTGGCCAAGACCTCCAACCCGGGCTCCGGCGAGCTCCAGAACCTGACCGCCGGGGACCGGCTGGTCTATCAGCTTCTGGGCGATATGGCCGAAAGGCTGGGCGCGGGCACCGAAGGGGACTATGGCTACGGCCTCGCCGGCGCCGTTACCGGGGCCACCTATCCTGAGGAGCTCAGAGAGCTGCGCGCCCGCCTGCCCCATACCTTCTTCCTGGTCCCCGGATACGGCGCACAGGGCGGCACCGCCGAGGACGTGCAGTACGCCTTCGACCGGAAGGGCTGTGGGGCCGTCGTCAACGCCTCCAGGTCCATTATGTGCGCCTGGCAGAAGACCGGAAAGGGCGGGGCCGACTTCCAGGAGGCCGCCCGCGCCGCCGCCGAGGCCATGCGGGACGCCATCGGTCAATATGTGACCATTCTTTAAAAGAGACGGAGGAATCAGCCATGGCGGAGGAAAAGAAGTGCGTCGCCTGCGGGGCGGCGCTGGAATATGTCCGCCCGGCCCTGCTGCCGGACCGGCTGAATTTCCTCTCCGCCCGGGCGGACCTGTACCTGTGCCCCCAGTGCGGGCGGTATGAGTTCTACCGGGACCCCCGCTGGATCCAGCGGGACGAGGAGAAGCGCCGGAAAGAGAAAAAATAACCAACGGGAGGTGCCCCATGCCGGTCCAAACGCAATGCACGGTGGCGGAGGCCGTCCGCCTCAACGATTTTGCCTGCTCCCTTACGCTGGACGTGGGGGAGGAGATGGCCGGGCAGATCGCCTGCGGCCAATTTGTCCATATCAAGTGTGGTCACTCCCGTCTGCTCCGCCGACCCATCTCCATCTGCGACTGGCAGGAAAATCTCCTGCGGGTGGTCTTTGAGGTTCGGGGCGAGGGCACCGAATGGCTTGCCCGCCGGAAGGCCGGGGACAGACTGGATGTGCTGGGCCCGCTGGGCCACGGCTTTGACGTCGCCGCCGGGAGCCTGCTGGTGGTGGGAGGCGGTATCGGAGCGCCCCCCATGCTGGGCTGCGCCAAATATGCAGCCAGTCGGGGAAGTGAGGTCCACGCGGTCCTGGGGTTCCGGGACGCGGAACACAAAATGCTTACAGAAGACTTCGCCGAGTGCTGCCGCTCCCTGAACGTCATCAGCGACGACGGCTCCACCGGGCGCAGAGGCTTTGTCACCGAACTGGTGGAGGAGTTCCTGGAGAGCCGGGTGTGCGAAGGCTGTACGGCCTGCGGCGCCTGTGGCCTGGCGCCTGCGGTCCCGGCGGTGCTCGCCTGCGGACCCAAGCCCATGCTCCGGGCGGTGGCGGAGGTCTGCGCCCGGTACGGCGCACCCTGCCAGGTCTCTCTGGAGGAGCGGATGGGCTGCGGGGTGGGGGCATGCTTGGTCTGTGCCTGCAAGACCAGCGACGGACACAGAAAGCATGTGTGCAAGGACGGTCCCGTATTCCGCGCCGAGGAGGTGGACTGGAATGATTGACAGTAAGGTCACGCTGGCGGGGGTGGAGCTGAAAAACCCCATCGTGGTCCCCTCCGGCACCTTCGGCTTCGGCCGGGAATACGGACAGTTTTTTGACCTGAGCGAGCTGGGGGCCATCTGTGTCAAGGGGCTCACGCCCCAGCCCCGGGAGGGCAATCCCTCCCCCCGTATTGCCGAGACCCCTATGGGCATCCTCAACTCCGTGGGACTCCAGAACCCCGGTGTGGACGCCTTCATCGCCGGGGAGTTGCCCGAGCTGAGAAAGCACGACGTAAAGATCATCGCCAATATCTCCGGCAATACCCCGGAGGAGTACGGCGGCATGTGCGAAAAGCTCTCCGCCGCGGGGGTGGATATGATCGAGGTCAACATCTCCTGCCCCAATGTGAAGGCGGGGGGACTGGCCTACGGCACCCGGCCGGAGCTGGCCGCCGAGGTCACGGAGATCGCGAAAAAGAACGCCACCGTGCCCGTTATGGTGAAGCTCTCCCCCAACGTCACCGACATCACGGAGATCGCCCGGGCGGTAGAGGAGGCGGGGGCCGACGCCATCAGCCTCATCAATACCATCCGGGGGATGCGCATCGATGTGAACACACGCCGCCCCATTCTAAAGATGAACACCGGGGGTCTCTCCGGCCCCGCGGTGCTGCCTGTGGCGGTGCGCATGGTGTGGGAGACGGCGAACGCCGTGAAGATTCCTATTCTGGGCATGGGCGGTGTCTCCAAGGGAACGGACGCCGCCGAGCTGATGCTGGCGGGAGCCGCGGCGGTGGCCGTGGGCACCGCCTCCTTTGCCGACGTCTACGCGCCGGTGCGGGTCCGGGATGAACTCTTTGCCCTAGCGGAGCGGCAGGGACTCGCCCACATCTCCGCGCTCACCGGCGCTGCGCAGCCCTGGTGAGCGCAGGCGGAGGTGCTCCGCCCCAATGAAACCTTTGAAAGCGAGGCCATTCTACCCATGACTCAAATCTACCTGGTCCGCCACGCGGAAGCCGAGGGGAATCTCTACCGCCGCATCCACGGCCATTACGACAGCCTGATTACCGACCTGGGCTACCGGCAGATCGCCGCTCTGGCCCACCGGTTCGAGTCCATCCATGTGGACGCGGTGTACTCCAGCGACCTCTTCCGCACCCGGACCACCGCCGGGGCCATCTACAAACCCAAGGGCCTGTCCCTGGTCACCCGGAAGGCCCTGCGGGAGGTTTCGATGGGCGTTTGGGAGGACAGACCCTGGGGGGAGGTCCACCGCACCGACGCACAGCAGCTCGCTTGGTTCAACGCCACGGACGCCCGTTGGGGTGTGGAGGGCGGCGAGACCTTCCAGCGCCTGCGGGAGCGCATCTCCGCCGCCATCAAGCAAATCGTCCGCAACCACCCCGGCCAGACGGTGGCCGTGGTCAGCCACGGTACCGCCATTCGGAACGCCCTGGCCGTATTCCAGGGTATGTCCATTGAGGAGTCGGCCGCCCTGGACCACAGCGACAATACCGCCGTGTCCCTGCTGGAATTCGAAGGGGATGCGGTCCGGGTGGTGTTTCACGACGACAACAGCCACCTGCCGGAGGAGATCTCCACTTTTGCCCGGCAGAAGTGGTGGAAGCAGGACACCGGCGCGCTGGCCGACGCCAACCTCTGGTTCCGCTCACTGGATATGGAGCATGAGAGTGAGCTGTACCGCCAGTGCAGAGGGGAGGCGTGGCTCAATATTCACGGCTCCTGGGACCATTATGACGGCGACGCCTTTGCCCGCGACGCCCTGTTCCAGTGGCGGGACGACCCCCGGGCGGTCTCCTGCGTGATGCTGGGGGACGAGGTGGCCGGTCTGGTGCAGATGGATATCCGCCGGGATGCCGACAAGGGAGTGGGGTATATCCCCTTTGTCTATATGATGCCGGCCTATCGGAAGCAGGGGCTGGGCGTCCAGCTCATCGGAGAGGCGGTGTCGGTCTACCGGCCTCTGGACCGGAAGTATCTGCGCCTGCGGTGTGCGCCGGACAATCTGGTGGCCCAGCGGTTTTATAGGCGGTACGGATTCCGTAAGGTGGCCGAGGCCGCGGGCACCCGTGTTCCTCTGGACATTATGGAGAAGTACATCGGGTATTAGGGCCGCTTGTTTGCATGCCAAACGCCGGAGAGTCAGCGGAAGGCGTCTGCGATGAGCCTGGAGCCCAGACGAAAGCCCCGCCGGAAGGCGGACCGGGCCCCGCATTCCTCCTTGAGGGTGCTGCTGTCCACAATGCGCAGCAGCAGCCTGCGCTGCTGCTGGTCCAGCGTCCGGCGCAGCGCGTCTACGCTTTGGGTGAATTCCGCCTCGGCATTCAGATAGATGTGACTCTTTTTAAAAAAATGATTCATAAGAATTACTCCTTTTAGCACTAAAAAGTGATATCATTATATCGCCACTATTTAGTGATGTCAAGAGGTGGAGCTGTGAAATTTAATGAACGACTGAAAAAGCTGCGAACGGATGGAAAAGAGACGCAGAAGGCCCTCGCCCAAGCAATTGGTGTGTCTACGTATCAAATCATCCGTTTTGAAAAAGGCGAGCAGAAGCCCGGCTTTGACAACCTGTGGGCTCTTGCCGATCACTTTGGGGTGACGGTGGATTACCTGATGGGCCGCACGGACGAGAAGAGAACATAGCGCGGCTGCGGCGGGTGGTCCTGAACTGCCCGCCGTTTCCGTTTCCGGAAAAAATACTACGATGGATAAGAGGTATGACGCCATGAACACCCAATTCCTCCCTGTCTCCCAATCTGATATGAGGGCCCGCGGCTGGGAGGAGTACGACTTTCTGCTCATCACCGGCGACGCCTACGTGGACCACCCCTCCTTCGGCCCTGCTATCATCGCCCGGGTGCTGGAGGCGGAGGGATACCGGGTGGCCGTCCTGGCCCAGCCGGACTGGAAGGGGCCCGCAGCCTTTGCCTCCCTGGGACGGCCCCGGCTGGGGGTGCTGATCTCCGCCGGGAACATCGACTCCATGGTGGCGCACTACACCGTGGCTAAAAAGCGCCGTCACGACGACGCCTATTCCCCTGGAAATAGGCCGGGACTGCGCCCGGACCGGGCCACCATCGTTTATGCCAACCGGGTCCGGGAGGTGTTCGGCGATATTCCAGTGGTCATCGGCGGTCTGGAGGCCAGCCTCCGCCGCTTCGCGCACTATGATTACTGGGAGGACAAGGTCCGGCGCTCCATCCTCTTTGACGCCCAGGCCGATCTGCTGGTGTACGGCATGGGGGAGACGGCCACCCGGGAGATCGCCGGGCGCCTGGCCTCCGGGACTCCGATATCGGAGATCACCGACGTGCGGGGCACCTGCTTCGCCGCCAGGGACTCCGGCGCGTGCGCCTACCCCATGGTAGAGGTGCCCTCCTTTGAGAGCGTCTCCTCCGACAAGCGGGCTTATGCCCGGGCCAATATGACTGAGTACAACGAGCACGACCCCATCGTGGGAAAGGCCATTCTTCAGCGCCACGGACGGGAGCTGCTGGTCTGCAATCCCCCGGCGATGCCCCTCACCACCGAGGAGCTGGACCGGGTCTTTGAGCTGCCCTATGTCAGGGAGCCCCACCCCATGTATGACCAGATGGGGGGCGTGCCCGCCATCGAGGAGGTCCGCTTCTCCGTCATCCACAACCGAGGCTGCTTCGGCGCCTGCAATTTCTGTTCCCTGGCCTTCCACCAGGGGCGCATCATCTCCTCCCGCAGCCATGAGAGCGTGGTCCGGGAGGTTACGGAGCTGACCAGGCACCCCGGCTTCAAGGGATATATCCACGACGTGGGCGGGCCCACCGCCAACTTCCGCCGGCCTGCCTGTAAAAAGCAGCTCAAGGCGGGGCTCTGCAAGAACCGGGCATGCCTCTCCCCGGAGACATGCCCCAATGTGGACGCCGACCACACCGACTATCTGATGCTCCTGCGGAAGCTGCGCGGGATTCCGGGGGTGAAAAAGGTGTTCATCCGCTCCGGGATCCGCTTTGACTACATGATGAAGGACCAGAGTGGGGAGTTTTTCGCAGAACTGGTGAAATATCACGTCTCGGGGCAGCTCAAGGTGGCTCCGGAACACTGTGTCAACGGCGTGCTGGACGAGATGGGCAAGCCCCATGTGGAGGTCTATGAGAAGTTCCGCCAGAAGTATGAGCGGCTCAATCAGAAGTACGGCAAGGAGCAGTATCTGGTCCCCTATCTGATGTCCTCCCACCCAGGCTGCACCCTGGACGACGCGGTGCGCCTGGCCGAATGGCTGAACAAGTCGGGCCGTCAGCCGGAGCAGGTCCAGGACTTTTATCCCACGCCGGGTACCCTTTCCACCTGCATGTATCACACCGGGCTGGACCCCAGAACCATGGCGGCGGTGTATGTTCCCACCGACGCCCACGACAAGGCGATGCAGCGTGCCCTGATGCAGTGGAAGCGTCCGGAGAAGCGCCCTCTGGTGCTGGAGGCGCTTCACAGGACCCACCGGGAGGACCTCATCGGCTACGGCCGGGAGTGCCTTCTGCGGCCCAACCGCCCGGCGGCGGGCTCACGCCCCCAGAGCGGCGGAGCCAGACCCGCCGGAAAGCCCCAGGACCAGAAGCTCAAGCAGAAGGGCAAACGGGTGGAGCACAACGACGTCCAGCCCAAGCGGAAGGCGGGATGGGCCAAGCCGAAGGCCAGGAAAAACGCCAAGCCGGGCAAGGGAAGAAAGTAAATATTTTCCCGCAGAGACAACCTTTTCAGTCGGCGGGACGTCAAAACGGCAGGACGAAGAGACGAGGTGACCCATGGAACTGCGCTATAATCTGACACGGGACGACTATCTCCGGGGGCTCAGCCTCCATGAGGGAAGGCTGAAAGGACCTCTTTCAGTGCTGCGCCTGGCGGCACGGCTGCTGTTTTTGCTGCCGGCGGGAGTGGGCGCGGGGGGACTCTTGATGCTGGGGGTGGTCCGCGTCTGGGGAGAGTGGGAGGAGGCGTTCACCTGGGTCTTGGGGCCGCTGCTGGCCATGCTGCTCCTGAGTGCGCTGGAGGTGTACCTGCTGTCGCCCCGGCGGCGTGCCGGAAGGCGGCTGCGGGTGAACCGCCCCGACGCGGCCTTTTTCGGGCCCCATGTGGTAACGCTGACGGCGGAAGGGGTGACGGTGCGGTACGGAGACAACCGCCTGGTGCTGCCGTGGGGGCAGCTCACAGAGATATGGACGAAAAAGGGCTTCTGCCTCCTCTATACGAAAAGCGGACCGTGGGAGGTTTTGCCGCCCTGCGCCTTTGAACACGGGGCGCAGCGGGAGGCGTTTGCGGCGGCGCTGCATGGCGCTGTGTCCGGAGACGTGCCGTGGGAGGCGGAGGAACAGGATGTCGAGGCTGCGGACCGGCTCCCCCAGGCGGAGATCACCCTGGAGTATACCTGGGAAACGGCTGAACTGTGCCGCGTGCTGACGCAGGCCAACCTGCGCTATGTCCACACGCGGCTATTCTGGACGCCCGTCAGGATCGTGATGTCGGTTTTGGGGCCCGTTGTACTGCTCACGGGCATTCTGACCGGGATCGGCGTGGGGACGTCCATTCCCCGGGAGGGAGCGGCGGAATGGCTCTATGCCCTGGGGATTGTCCTATTGGGGCTGGCCCTGTGTGTGCCGCTGCTGATGCTGCTCCCGCCCGTGCTCCGGTTCCTGGTGTCCCGTCAGGAGCGGAAGGGGGCCCTGCGAAGCATGCTGGACGGCCCCCAGCGGGAGCTGTGGTGGTCTGGCGGGATGGTAAGCCTCCATGGAGGCGAGCGGGAGACCGCCCGCTGGGACCAGGTGGCGGCGGTCTGCTCCGAGGAGGAGGGGCTCTTCCTCTTCCGCAGGGACAACAAGCTCCATGTCTTTCCTGCCAAGGCATTTCCAGACCGGGCGGCGCAGGAGGCTGCGGCGGAATATGCCCGGAGCCATATGCAGAAATAGGCGAAAAAGGCGCGGGTCCCCGCGCCTTTTTTTCTGTAACCTTTTTCAGTGTCCGGCGCTTATTGAGATAGAGGGGGGAGAACGATGCATGCCGACGCGCTGGAGGCGCTCTACCGAGATCACTATCGCGCCGCGCTCCTCTATGCCCTCTCCCTGTGCGGGGACCGAGCTCTGGCGGAAGACCTTGTGTCCGACGCATTCGAGGCAGCGCTGCTGACCCTTGACGACAGCCACCCCAGCGTCCGCTACTGGCTGCTCCGGGTGTGCAGGCACCTGTGGCTGGATGAGCTGCGCAGGAGAAAGCGCCGCCCCACCGTGCCGGCGGAGGGGCTAGACCTGCCGGTACCGGAGGCGGCTCTGGAGGGGCTGCTACGGGAGGAGCGGTATGCCGCCCTCTACCGGGCGCTGAGAAAACTGCCGGACCAGCCCAGGGAGCTTCTGACGCTCCACTACTTCAGCGGACTCTCCCTGAGACGGGCGGGAGAGCTCACAGGGATGACGGAGGGAGCTGCCAAGACGGCGCTTTGCAGGGCGCGGCAGAGGCTGAGAACCATTCTGGAGGAGGGCGGCTATGAAATTTGAAACGCTTTATGAACGCTATCGTTCCGGCACGGCCACGCCGGAGGAGGCGGAGCTGGTGGAGGAAGAGCTTGCAAAATACCGCCTGCTCACCGACTACGTGGCCGAACACGACGAACTGGACCTGCCCGGAGGGCCGGAGACGGGGGAGGAGAGGGGAGAGGTCCGCAGAGTTAGACAGGCGGTGCGGAGGGTCCGGGCGGGAACGGTCCTGGTGGCCTTCGTCCTCGTGCTTCTGGCCCTCCTGGCCTGGCGGTTTGCCGCCGTCCCCCTGCTCAACCGATATGTGCTCTACGATCCGACGGCAGACGGCGACAACTATCTGGATTCGTTGGAGCTGGAAGTGGCCGTGCTGGAGAGCCTCCATTTCCCGGAGTGGTCCAGCCAGACGGTGTATGCCCAGGAGACCGGCCTGGGCTCCTACGACCTCACCCTCTATGAGAGCGACCTGGCGGCGGGGGAGTGGACTGCGACCAAGGGAACCATGGATCTGGCGGACATTCGTTTTGAGGAGGACTTTTATCGCCGGTGGGTGGCCATCAACCAATTCACCCGGGGGACCTATCCCTATTATGCCACGGAGCAGGTACCAGGACACAGCCCGGAGGAGACGGCGGCGGCTCTGGCCGAACTGCCGGACTATCTGGATGCGACACTGTCTCTCTCCTTTGCGCGGGACCTCTCCATGGAGGAATTCGCCGGGCTGGCCGGACGGTATCCGGACCTGCGGTTCCAGTGGGTGGGAGTGCGCATCAACGATGGGGAGCGCAGGCAGCTCCTTCCCCTGGCGGGCTTTGACGCGGCGGGGCTGAGCATGCTGGGCGCGGAGGAGGACGAGGAGCGATATCCCTTCCTGTGGCTGCCCCTCCACAGGGAGGACAGCGACCTGGGAAAGGTCTATACCGGGCACTTCCTGGCCCTGCTCGGGTACCAGGCGGAGCGGGCGGTCCTGGCGGAAAAGATCGGCGGGCCGGCGGGGAGCTACTACCGGGACGCCTTGCGCTATGTGGAGGAGAACGGCGCATACACTTACGGCGTCTACGTCTCAGGCCGGCCGGAAACGCTGGCCGCCCTGTGCGGCGAGGCGGAAGCCGAGTGGGTCGGGATCGAATCCCTCCGGCTTTCAGCGCGCTTTGAGAGTTGAATGTGGTGAAACCAGCGGGGCGGGGACATTAAGTCTCCGCCCTTCCCTTTTGCAGAGGCGCTGGAGGAGGAAAAAACCTTCCGAAAAAGTGGTGGGAGGAGAGGCGCATCCGCCGTGCGCCGCCGACTTCGGGTGGGATGGATAAATTTCTTGTTTTTTTGGGATGGGTATACTATAATTATTTATGTATTTTAACGGAGGAAGCGGGCTGATCATTATGCAATCTGAGAACGTCATCGAGATGCTCCACATCACGAAGGAGTTCCCCGGGATCATTGCCAACGACGACATCACCCTGCAGCTGCGCCGGGGAGAAATCCATGCCCTTTTGGGGGAGAACGGCGCGGGCAAGTCCACCCTGATGAGCGTCCTTTTCGGCCTATATCAGCCTGAGGCGGGGACCATTAAGAAAAACGGCGAGGTTGTGAAGATCAACGATCCCAACGACGCCACCGCCTTGGGCATCGGCATGGTACACCAGCATTTCAAACTCATCGAGGTATTCACCGTACTGGATAACATCATCCTGGGCGCGGAGACCACCAGAATGGGGTTTTTGCAGAAAAAGGCGGCCCGCGCAAAGGTGGAGGCCCTGTCGGAGCGGTACGGCCTGAAGGTGGACCTGGACGCCAAGGTGGAGGACATCACGGTGGGGATGCAGCAGCGGGTGGAGATTTTGAAGATGCTTTATCGGGACAACGAGATCCTCATCTTCGACGAGCCCACGGCGGTGCTCACGCCCCAGGAGATCGACGAGTTGATGGCCACCATGCGGGAGTTTGCCAAGGAGGGGAAATCCATTCTCTTCATCTCCCATAAGCTCAACGAGATCATGGCCGTGGCAGATCGTGTCACCGTGCTGCGCAAGGGAAAGTACATCGGGACCGTGGAGACCAAGGATACGGACAAGCAGTCCCTGTCCAATATGATGGTGGGACGCCCTGTCCAGCTGGAGGTCGTAAAGGAGACGGCCAGGCCGGGGGACGCGGTGCTGCGGGTGGAGAATCTCGTGGTCCCGTCCAAGGGGCACAAGCGCAACGCGGTCAACAACGTCAGCTTTGAGGTCCATGCGGGGGAGATCCTCTGCATTGCAGGGATCGACGGCAATGGTCAGACGGAACTGGTCTATGGGCTGACTGGTCTGGAAAAGAGCGGCGGAGGAAGTGTGACTCTGTGTGGACACGATATTTCCCATGCCTCCATCCGTCAGCGGGGGACCCAGATGAGCCATATTCCGGAGGACCGGCACAAGCACGGCCTGGTGCTCGACTTTACGCTGGAGCAGAATATGGTGCTGCAGCGGTTCCAGGAACCGCAGTTCCAGCATATGGGATTTATCGACCGGGGCGCCGTGCGCAGTTACGCGGAGCATCTGATCGAACAGTATGACGTGCGCTCCGGACAGGGGCCGGTCACCATCGCCCGCAGCATGTCCGGCGGCAACCAGCAAAAGGCCATCATCGCCCGGGAGATCGACCGGGAAAAGCCCCTGATCGTGGCGGTGCAGCCGACCCGAGGCCTGGATGTGGGCGCCATCGAGTACATCCACAGCCAACTGGTGGCCGAGCGGGACAAGGGGAGAGCGGTGCTGCTGGTCTCCCTGGAGCTGGACGAGGTCATGAGCCTGTCCGACCGCATCCTCGTGATGTATGAGGGTGAGATCGTGGGCGAGCTGGACCCCAAGGCCACCAACGTACAGGAGCTGGGCCTCTATATGGCCGGCGCCAAGAGAACGACGAAAGCGGGTGAGCAGGTGTGAAGCAGAAGCTTTCCAGTTTATACGGCAGGGATGGGACCAAGGCGGTCCTGGCATCCCTGATCTCCATCCTGATCGGCCTGGCGGTGGGCAGCGTCATCATCCTGATTGTGGGCCTCGCCAATCCCGCCCTGGGGCTGTCCAGCGCCTGGGATGGGATCCGCCTGGTCTTCGGTGGTCTGGTCAGTACCGGGCGCGACGCGGCGGGCAGCCTGACCTTCGGCTTCAACCCCACAAACATGGGCAACATGCTCTTCCGGGCCACGCCGCTGATCCTGACCGGACTGTCCGTGGCGGTGGCGTTTAAAACCGGACTCTTCAACATCGGCGCCCCGGGACAGTACCTGATGGGCACTGCGGCCACCCTGATGATTGCCCTGGGTATCCCCTCCGAGACGGTGCCCGCCTGGCTGATCTGGGCGCTGGCCTTTGTGGGCGGGATTCTGGCGGGCGCCCTCTGGGGCTGCCTGCCGGGCCTGGTAAAGGCGTTCCTGAACATCAACGAGGTGCTGGCCTGTATCATGACCAACTGGATCGCGGCAAACCTGGTCACCTGGATGTTTGACGGTAGCCAGTTCCGCAACGTGGTGGAGAACACCAAGAGCGGCTACATCTATAAGACGAGCTTCAACGGCGTGGAGACCGCCAAGCTGGGGCTCAACAAGCTCTTCCCCAATTCTCAGGTCAACGGCGGGATCGTGATTGCCGTGGTGATCGCCGTGCTCGTCTATATCCTGATGTCCAAGACCACCCTGGGCTACCAGCTCAAGGCCTGCGGCAGCAACCGCCATGCCGCCCGCTATGCCGGCATCAACGACAAGCGCAACATCGTGCTCTCTATGGCCATTGCCGGCGGACTCTCCGGTGCGGCGGCGGCCCTCTACTACCTCTCCGGCAATACCGAGTTTTTCTGGTCTACCTACCAGTCCCTGCCCGCCATTGGGTTCAACGGTATTCCGGTGGCCCTGCTGGCGGCAAACAACCCCATCGCGGTGATCTTTACCGGCTGCTTTATGTCCATGCTGGATATCGTGGGTCTGCAGCTTACCAACCTGACCGCTTACAACGAGTATATCACGGATGTGATCATCGCCACGATCGTATATCTGAGCGCATTCTCACTGCTGATCCGGATGCTGCTCGACGGACGGAAAAAGCGCAAAAAGGCGATCGCGGCACAGGCCGGAGGGACGGATACGGGCGCCGGACCGTCCTCCGGGGCGCAGGAAGGAGGCGAGCAGGCATGACGTTTCTGATTCAGCAGACCTTGATTTACGCGGTCCCTTTGATGATCGTGGCCCTGGCCGGCGTCTTTGCCGAGCGCAGCGGTATCATCAACCTGGCTCTTGAGGGCATTATGATCTTCGGTGCCTTCACGGGGGTGCTCTTTGTCAACCTGACGCAGAAGGCCGGTATCTTCGCGGCGGCGAAAGCGGCGGACAACTGGGTGGCGCTTCAGGGCTTTGAGTTGCTGGCCATGTTGGTGGCGGCGGTGCTGGGGGCGGTGTTCTCCCTGCTGCTCTCTTTCGCCTCCGTGAATCTGCGGGCCGATCAGACCATCGGCGGCACGGCCCTGAACCTTATGGCCCCCGCCCTGGTGCTCTTTCTCATCCGTATCCTGGCCAACCAGAATACGCTTCAGATGGCGGAAGGCGACGCCGCCAGTTGGTTCATGATCAAAAAGACCACGCTGGGCTTTGACCGCACAGCAGATCTGGGCTTTTTCGGCAACACCTTTCTCCATAAGGTCTATCTGGCTACCTATGTCTGTATCCTTCTGTTTGTGGTGCTGTCCATCATTCTCTATAAGACCAGATTCGGTCTGCGTCTGCGCTCCTGTGGCGAAAATCCCCAGGCGGCCGACTCGCTGGGGATCAACGTCTATAAGATGCGCTACGCCGGGACCACCATCTCCGGCGCGCTGGCGGGCATGGGAGGCTTCGTTTACGCTCTGACCACCGCCAACTGTGCCGCTACCGGCGATGTGGCGGGGTTCGGCTTTCTGGCTCTGGCGGTCATGATCTTCGGCAATTGGAAGCCGCTGAACATTGCCGGCGCCGCGCTGCTTTTCGGCCTTTTCAAGTGCGTGGCGGCCTCCTACGCCAGCATCGATATCAATGGAGATGGGGTGTACCTGCTGGCGCAGATCGGCGTGAGCCCCCATTTCTACCGGATGCTGCCCTATCTGATCACGCTGATCGTGCTGGCCTTCACCTCCAAAAAGTCCAGGGCGCCGAAGGCAGAGGGCATCCCCTACGACAAGGGCCAGCGGTAAGACACGGGCCGCCGGACGGAACGATTCTGCCGCACAGAAAGGCAGGGGCCGCAAGACCCCTGCCTTTCTGCTCCTGGGGCGGATGTGCGACAGATGCGGGCCGTCCTGCGTCGGAAAAATTGTACTTGGCTTTTCGGGCGATTTCATTTATAATGACTACAGAATGTAGGCAAGGGAGTCTGTCATTTATGAGAATTTATCAAGAGGCGGATTATGCGGCCATGAGCCGCCGATGCGCCAATTTGATTTCGGCCGAGGTCATCCGAAAGCCGGACTGTGTGCTGGGGCTGGCCACCGGGTCCACTCCGGTGGGAATCTACCATCAGTTGGCCGAATGGAACCGGAAGGGCGATCTGAGCTTTTGGGACGTCATCACGGTAAACCTGGATGAATACAGAGGGCTCGCCCCTACCCATACCCAGAGCTATCGTGATTTCATGCAGAAAAACCTCTTCGACCACATCGATATCCGACAAGAGAACACCTATGTGCCCAATGGCATGGCGCAGGACCCGGAAGAGGAGTGCAGTCGGTACGACAGCATGCTCCGCGCGCTGGGCGGCACGGACCTCCAGCTCCTGGGCCTGGGGAGGAACGGACACATCGGGTTTAACGAGCCGGGCCCCGCTTTTATCAAGGAAACCCATGTGGTGGAGCTGTCCCAGAGCACCATTGACGCCAACGCGCGCTTTTTTGAAAGTGCGGATGAGGTGCCGCGGCAGGCCATTACCATGGGCATCGGCTGTATCATGGAGGCACGCCGGGTGCTGGTGGCGGTGAGCGGTGAGGACAAAGCCGAGGCCGTCTACCGCTCTTTCTGCGGCCCGATCACACCGGAGGTACCCGGCTCCATCCTGCAGCTTCATGGCGACGTGGTCCTGGTGGGAGACCGGGCGGCGCTGTCCAGACTGCCAAACACCGGTGAGGAAGCGTGTTAATGACCGGAATGGGTGTCCCCCGCGGCTGACCGCGGTGACATAGAAAAAGGCCCCGGGCCCTTACTCCTACCTTATAGGGGCACGGGAGCCGTAAAAAAGGAGGAGACCTAACCCGCCGGGCCGGCGGTGCGGCAGTGTGGAGACCTGTCGTAACGTCCGCGGAGCTATGCGCTCTGCGGGCGAGGGGGTACTTGCGGAGGCATTGCCCCTACGGCCTGTGTACATGGCAACTGTGACCCTGAAAAACGTGAAGAAGATTTACGACAACAAGGTGACGGCGGTCCACGATTTCAATCTGGAGATCGCGGACAAGGAGTTCATCGTTCTGGTGGGCCCTTCCGGCTGTGGTAAATCCACCACGCTGCGTATGGTCGCCGGGCTGGAGGAGATCAGCGAGGGGGACCTCCTGATCGGCGACAAGAGGATGAACGATGTGGAGCCCAAGGACCGGGACATCGCCATGGTCTTTCAGAACTATGCCCTTTATCCCCACATGACCGTGTACGAAAATATGGCCTTCGCCCTGAAGCTGCGGAAGCTGCCCAAGGACGAGATCGACAAGAAGGTGCGGGAGGCCGCCGAAATCCTGGACATCACCAGCTATCTGGACCGCAAACCTAAGGCGCTTTCCGGCGGTCAGCGCCAGCGCGTGGCCATCGGCCGCGCCATCGTGCGCAATCCCCAGGTCTTTCTGATGGATGAGCCGCTCAGCAACCTGGATGCCAAGCTCCGTAATCAGATGCGGGCTGAGATCATCAAGCTTCGCCAGCGCATCGACACAACATTCATCTATGTCACCCACGACCAGACCGAGGCTATGACCTTGGGTGACCGCATCGTCATCATGAAGGACGGCTATATCCAGCAGATCGGCACCCCGCAGGAGGTATTTGAGCACCCTGCCAATATCTTTGTGGCCGGGTTTATCGGCACTCCGCAGATGAACCTGTTTGACGCCAAGCTGGTAAAGACCGGCGGCGGCTACCAGGTGGAGGTGTGCGGGGCCATGATGCCCCTGTCTGAAAAGATCCAGCAAGGGCTGGCCGACAAGGGTGCGGAGACGCGGCCCGTGACCCTGGGGATCCGTCCCGAGCATATCCATCTCCAGAACGGCGCGGGGGAGCACACCATCTCCGCCAAGGTGGACGTGTCCGAGATGATGGGCAGCGAGATCCACCTGCACGTAAATGCCGGCGGCAAGGATGTGGTACTGCGCATCCCCACTACGGAGCTGGCGGAAGAGCAGCGGGGCGGTATGGGCTACGGCACCGAGTTGCACTTTACCTTCCGTGAGGACTTGGTCCACCTCTTCGACCCGGAGACGGGAAAAAACCTGCTGTGAACGGGAAAACGGCGATCGTGTCCCGCTGTTGTGTGAAATTTTGTGACATGAGCTCCCGATAAAAAAGGATGGCGCTCTGCCGGAAAAGGCGGAGCGCCATCCTTTTTACTGTGATTGGGGCAGGACAAAGACAAAACGCGCGTCGCCCCACATTCGGCGGGCACCCTCGCCTGAAAGCGGCGCATAGAGAGGGCAACACGACTAGGGGTGCAGGCCATGCCTATAAAACTCGTTTGGTGGGCGGCCTGAAGCAAGTCAACGCTCGGTTTTATCCGCTTCCAATGGGAAGATTAGGAGGACTTGCCTGGGTCTATCCAATGGGATTTCTCCATCATACCCATTCGGTCCAGCTTTTTATAGAGACCAGAACGTCCGATACCCGCATACCGGGCGGCTGCACGGATATTCCCGCCACAGGATCTGAGCACACGGGTAAGATAGGCGCGCTGAAAACGCTCGGTAGCCGTTTGCAGAGAACTCTCCCAAAAATCCTCCGATAGGGCCATCTCCTCCCCGGCGCTAGCCGCGACGGTATGGGAGAAGCCCAGAATGTCACGGATATGCTGTTCCGTAATCATGTCCTCCGGTATAATGACAAATACACGCTCGACGACATTGCGCAGCTCACGGATATTTCCAGGCCAGTCATAGTTCTGAAGGGCAGCCAGTGCAGGCCCTGAAAATAATTTATGGGTGGAATATTTCTTGTTTAGCTGGCACAAAAATTGGGTGGCCAGCACCGTAATGTCCTCATGCCGCTTTCTCAGCGGTGGGATGGTAATCGGAATTACATTTAGCCGATAGTAGAGATCCTCGCGGAAGGTGCCGTCTTCCATCATGAGACGCAGATCCCGGTTGGTGGCGGCTATGATCCGCACGTCCACCTTTTTGGGTTTGGAGCCCCCGACCCGTTGGACTTCGCCGGTAGCCAGTACCCGAAGCAGCTTGGCCTGCATAGGAAGGTTCAGTTCACCAATTTCATCCAGAAACAGGGTGCCGCCGTCCGCCAGTTCGAACAGGCCCCGCTTCCCCTCGTGGTTGGCCCCAGTAAAAGCCCCCCTTTCATACCCGAAAAACTCTGATTCCATCAGTTCCAACGGAATCGCCGCGCAGTTGACAGGTAAAAACAACCTCTGTGCTCGGTAGCTATTATTGTAAATAAAGCGAGCCATAATCTCTTTGCCGCTTCCAGATTCCCCATAGAGCATGACTGAGCTGTCCCGGTGGGCAGCATTTTTAGCCATGGAGAAGCACGTTTGGATTGTCGGGCTTTCCGCCACTATATGGGATTCAGACTGAAAATCCAGCAATTTATCAACGGCCTGAGAGAAAGCGTTGTCTCTCTCTTCCAGGAATTTGATCCGTTCCGAAATGGATTTCTTCCCCTGCCCGTAGACCACCACCATGATCAGGTTTCCGCTGTCATCAAAAACAGGAGTGCCGGTAACAATGTTCTCTCGGTGACCAGGGTAGTAAACCCGGTCGGTCACGGGACACCTTCTTTCAATGACCTTAACCGATACGGCGCCCTTGGTAATACCTGCATCCACCAAATCGTAGATCGTCATATGCAACAAATCTTCTGTAGCAAGGCCCAACGCTTGGGAGGACTCGTCATTGGAAAAAATGATCCGGCCCTCACCATCAGTTACAAAGATGGAGCCGTCACAGTGCTGTAGAATGGTGTGCAGCAATTCAATTTCTTTCTCTTTCTTACTTGTCCCTGACATCGCCAGCACCTTCCTTGCTACGATATAGTAATAAAATAATATCATGAATCCTTTCTTATGTCAAAAAGCCAGGAGCCCGCAAAGCTCCCGGCTTTTTGACTGTGGATTGGATACAGCTATAGACCGTACATGACAGTTGCCAACATGATGGAAATGATAAACACCAGACAAGTAATAACAACGGTGGTGACAAAAATTTGCTTATAGGAGTCCTTGTGCGTCATTCCGCACAAGCCCAGCAACACAATAACGGCGCCGTTGTGGGGCAGGGAATCTAGACCAATGGCGGCCAAGGCACCTACCCGATGCAACACCTCGGCAGGTATGCCCAATGCCAGATACTGCTCGGACATAGCCTCCAAAGCGATGACCAAGCCGCCCGAACCGCTTCCAGCTGCGCCCGCTAGGATGGTGGTAGCCAGGGAGAAGGACACCAGTGGGGGAGCGTTCAGGGAGGTGAGAAGTTCACTGAGCACGGCGTAGCCTGTGCTGGCCCCTACCACAGCGCCATAGCCCACGATGGATCCAGTGAAAATTACTGCGTTGCCCGCATTTTGCACGGCAGCGGTGATGCATGCGCCGATATCCTTTTCCTTCAGTGTTTTGAAGGTGAGCACGGCGCAGACGATAGTGCCCACGAATACTGCCAGCAGGGCGGGAACTCGGAAAGCAATCAGAAGCACGATGATAACCAGCATCGGGATAAAGGCAATCAAGGGGTGTATGTTCTCCCCTTCTTTTTTGGAAGCCTCAATGTCCCTCATGATGCTCTCGTCAGCCATAAAATGCTCGTTGTTCCTGTGGGCACGCTGGCCCTCCCAGTACATATAGATACAGGCAAGAGACAGGCCGATGATGCCACAAATGATGCCCAGCAATGGGGCGGCCATGGCATCGGTGCCCAGATAGGGTTGGGGAATGATGTTCATCTGCTGGGTCGTACCGGGGAAGGCGGAGGCGGCAAAAGTGAAACAGCCGGCAGCAATAGCACCGGGCAGCAAGCGTCGCGGCAGATCCGCCTCCTGAAACAAGGCTAGGGCGATGGGGTACAGGGTGAAAGCGATAACTAAGGAGGAGATTCCGCCATAGACCAAGACGGCACCGGTGAGTACTACACCTACGATGGCAAACTTGGGGCCAAGAAGCTTGGCAAGAAATTTTGCGATGGAGGCGGCGGCACCGGTGACCTCCATCAGCTTGCCAAACAGAGCGCTGATAGCGAATAGAAGCAGAAAGTTTTTTACATAGTTAGCTGCCGAGGTCATAAAGGTGTCCGTCAGAGCCGTCATCAGATTCTGACCGTCCAGCAGAGCCAACACCGCAGCCGCCAACACCGAAATTGCCACGATGTTGACCTTCTTAAAGGCCAAGACCACCACTAAGGCTAAAGTTAGGACAACCCACAGTATAGAAATCAACTCAAAGCCCCCTTTTGTTATATTCAATGCAGCCTATATCCGACCTTCTCAACCGCCCAAATACATCTTTTCCCCGTGGTACTTGTCCATCTGATCGTAATACTTTTGGAGGGGCAGAAGCTTGAGCAGTTCATCCTCGTCAAACTTGGCGTCCACCTTGGTCATGTCGCGGGTTTCCGCAAACTGTTTCAGCGTGTTGCGGACAGCCGTAAAGGCGGCATAAATGGTGTTTGGCCAGTAGCAGGACAGGCATGCCCCCGCCTCGGTCTCCTGTGCAATAGAATCTTCAAATCTGATACAGGTGGTAACCACAGGGCCGTGGATGCGGTGGCGCCACTCCTTCATGCCTTGAATGGAGCCGGGGAAGGTGATGAAGCAGGCGTCGGCTCCAGCGTCCAGATAGGCGTTGCAACGGTCAATGGTTTCCTCTAAGTCATTCTTCAGCCACAGGGCATCAGTGCGTGCGATGATGACGAAATTGGGGTCCTTACGGGCCTCGCACATGGCTCTAATATGGTCACACATGACATCTTTAGACATGTCAACGGCACCGGTGGAGACATGCTTACCGATGATTCCATCCTCCACCTGGATGCCGGATACCCCGGCGGACTCAAACTCATGAACCGTGCGCCAGATATTACCTGAGTGGAACCAGCCATTATCTACATCGCATACGATGGGTAAATCCACTTCCTTGGCAATCTCATAGGCCAAGGGAAGCAGGTCTTTGAGCTGGACCAAGCCCACATCGGCCAAGAAGTACTGGGAGGCACCCGTGATAAAACTGCCAGTGTAGACAATGGGGAAGCCGGCCTGCTCAATGAGTTTTGCGCTGAGAACATCATAAGCCCCCATCATAGGTACGCACTCCGGAGCGGCCATCAGTTCACGCAAACGAATTCTTTTATCATACATGTTCATATAGCATTTCTCCTATCTCATTTTTCATGTCCGACGGCATAATCAGCGCATCCCCATGCCGCCGTTGACATCAATGGTAGCGCCGGTGATGAAGTCGCTGTCACTGGAAGCCAGGAAAAGCGCGGCGGCAGCGACGTCCTTCACGTCGCCCAAGCGGTGAAGGGGCACGTTCAGGGACGCCTCGGCGGAACCCAGGGTTTCCGTCATGGCGGTCAGGATAGTACCGGGGGCGATACAATTACAGGTGATATTATACTCGCCCACCTGTTTTGCCACGGCTTTTGCCCAGCAGATGACGCCGGCCTTGGATACCGGATAAGTGGCCTCGGTGAATACTCCGCCTACCTGGCCGGCCACGGAAGCCATGTTGATGATCTTGCCACTCCTATGGGCTTTCATTACCGGGATGACGCACTGGGTTCCATAAATGGCACCCATCAAGTCGATGCCCAACACCTGTAGCCACCGCTCGGGAGAGATGTCCTCCACCGGACAGGCCGGAAGTGTGATCCCGGCGTTATTGACCAGAATATCCACGGTGCCAAACTCCGCTACACAGGCATCCACCACGCATTGAAGATCCCCCTTTTCGGCGACGTTGCAGCATGCGGAGATCGCTTTTATTCCGGTGGAATGGGTAATCTCTGCGGCAAGGGCGGCCGCCTGCTCGGCAGCGAGATCCGCCAAGACGACATGGCAGCCCTCGCGGGCAAAGGTGCGGGAAATTTCTGCGCCGATCCCATTGGCGGCTCCGGTCACAATAGCGACTTTTTCCTTGAGTCTCATAAAATGCCTCTCCATTGATACATATTCGAGAACTTGTTGTAATGCATTACGTTTTATGACAATGCAAGGGGCGTGCCAAATGGAACGCCCAGGTGTCATAAACTGCGGCTACACTCTGCGCCGCAGCACATGGAAAAAATGACACAGAAAAATTTCATTTCAAGAGAGCTGCGCGATCGGTCCACGCACGGATACAAAAGTGTCCACTTTTGTAGACTATGGGAACGCGGTGGACATTAGCTTTTCCAACTTGCAGGCCGGAGCGGCGCGTCCGATCTGACCGGAGCTTTCCGACACACGGCCCTCTCCGAGAAGGCACAGAGTATGGGGACGGCGTCCCGGAAAAGCCGCCGCGTCGGGGAATCCACCCCCTGCGCTTTCAACGAATTGAGCCTTGTCACGGGGCGCAAAACAGGTTAAAATGTAAGAAACCGGATCGGAGCGCGCGGACGGTATGGAGGCGCGCCCGGGCCTTGAGAAGGGCGGAGTGAGAAAATGAACGTACAGGAACTAAAGGCTGCACTGCACGCGGGGGCGTATGACAAGACTTTTCAAAGGCTGTATCCCGGCTGCTGGGAGGGGCAGCGGAAGAGGTATCTCCATATTGCGGAGAAATTCGGCGAACGCTTTGGCGGGGAGCGGCCGGTAGAACTCTATTCCGCACCGGGCCGCAGCGAGATCGGTGGCAACCACACCGACCACCAGCAGGGGCGGGTGCTGGCCGCCGCAGTGACGCTGGATGCGGTGGCCGTCTGCGCCAAAAATGACCGCAATGTGATCCGTATTTACTCGGAAGGCCACGGCGAAGAGCGCATCAACCTGGAAAAGCTGGAGATCGTACCCGCCGAGAACGGGACCACCGCCGCTCTGATCCGCGGCATTGCTGCCCGGCTCTACGAGCTGGACCTGCGGTTTGGAGGTTTTGACGCCTATGTGAGCTCCGATGTGCTGCCCGGCTCGGGGCTCTCCTCCTCCGCCGCCTATGAGGTGCTGGTGGGGACCATCCTCAACGGCCTTTATAATCATGGAAAAATGTCCCCGGTACTGATCGCCAAGGTGGGGCAGTTCGCTGAAAACGTCTACTTTGGAAAGCCCTCCGGGCTGATGGATCAGTGCGCCTCTGCGGTGGGAGATTTCTGCCTCATCGACTTCGCAGACCCCGGAACCCCGGTGGTGGAGTCCATTCCCTGCCGGCCCGCTGACTATGGCTACGCGCTGTGCCTCATCGACGCCGGGGGCAGCCATGCAGATCTCACCGACGAATATGCGGCCATTCCCCAGGAGATGTGCGCCGTGGCCAAATGCCTGGGGCAGGATGTGCTGGGCAGGACCAGCGAAGCGGAGTTTTATGCCCGCCTGGGTGAGCTCAGGGGAAAGGTGTCGGACCGGGCCCTTCTCCGGGCGATGCACTTCTATGGGGACAATCAGCGGGTGCTCCGCCAGGCAGCGGCGCTGAAAGAGGGGGATTTCCAGTGCTTCCTGGCCCTTGTGCGGGAGTCGGGGCGCTCCTCCATGGACCTTCTGCAAAACATCTATCCCGCCCATAAGGCGGAGGAGCGCAGCGTCTCCCTGGCGTTGGCCCTCTGTGCCCGCCTGCTGGAGAGAGACGGGGCCTGGCGGGTCCATGGCGGCGGGTTTGCCGGCACGGTGCAGGCCTTTGTGCCCGTGGCCAGCCTGGAGCGCTTCCGAAAGGAGATCGAGAAGGTGTTCGGAGCGGGCGCCTGTCATGTCCTGGCCGTCCGTCCGGCGGGCGGCGTCCCTGTGGAGGCGGAGGCATGAGTATCACCATCCGCTCCTTTGGACATACCAGAGAGGGGCGCCCGGTGACGCTGCTGCGCATGGAGAACGCCGCGGGAGCCTGTGCCGAGGTGCTGGATTATGGGGCGCGGCTCCAGTCTATGGTCGTGCCGGACCGGGATGGGAAGCCCCGGGACGTGTGCCTGGGGTTTGATTCCGTGGCGGAGTACGAAGCGAACGGCGACTATCTGGGCGCGCTGGTGGGACGGTGTGCCAACCGGATCCGGGGAGGGCGCTTCCGCTTGGGCGGCAGAGAGTACGCTCTGACCGTCAATCAGGGGGCGAACCACCTCCACGGCGGCGCGCGTGGATTCGACCGGTATGTTTGGGAGCACCGTCTGGAGGGAGAAAGCGTCGTCTTTTCGCGCACCTCCCCGGCCGGCGAGGAGGGCTATCCGGGCCTCCTGCGTGTGGAAGCGGCCTATACCCTCACGGAGGACAACGCCCTGTGTCTGCGGCTGACTGCGGAGGCGGATGAGGATACGGTGGTAAATCTGACCGGTCATGCCTACTGGAATCTGAATGGCCAGGGGGCGGGGGAGGTGGGGGAACACACCCTGTCCATCGACGCCATTGCCTTTACCGAACTGGCGGAGGACGGCTGTCCCAACGGGACCATTGCCTCAGTGGTGGGTACTCCCTTTGATTTGCGGGAGCCCAGGGCCCTGCGGGAGGGCTGGGACACGACCCATCCCCAGATCAGACTGGGAGGAGGCTATGACCATAACTGGATCCTGCGCGGCGACGGCCTGCGGGAGGCAGCTGTGCTCCGGGCGCCGGAGAGCGGGATCTCGCTGCATCTGAGCACCACGCAGCCGGGGCTCCAGGTCTACACCGCCAACGGACTGAGCGCCAGGCAGGGCAAGTCCGGCGCGTCCTATGTGCCGCGGGGGGCGGTGGCACTGGAAGGGCAGGGCTTTCCAAACGCCGTCAACGAACCGACCTTCCCCACCGTTGTGCTGGCGGCGGGCGGGATCTATCAGCAGGAGATCGTGTTCGCATTCCGCCATGACTGAATCTGATGGGAGGTGCCCAAATGAGCCTCTATAAAATCATGATCGTGGACGATGAGGCCGAGATCAGGGAGGGCATCGCCCATAAGATAGACTGGAAAGCAGTGGGCTTTGAGATCGTGGCCGATGCGGAGAACGGCAGAGACGCCCTTGAGAAAGCGGAAGCGCTGGACCTGGATGTGGTGCTCACCGACATCAAAATGCCCTTCATGGACGGGCTGGAGCTGGGGGCAGAGCTGTCCCGACGCAAGCCCAATCTGAAGCTGATCGTATTCTCCGGATTTGACGAGTTTGAATACGCGCAGGAGGCCATCAAGCTCAATGTGGTGGAATATGTACTCAAACCGGTAAACGCCGAAGAGCTCACGGACATTCTGGGCAGGGTGCGGAACCTGCTGGACGAAGAATTCGCCCAGCGGAGGAACATTGCCCAACTCACGGAGGTATACCGAAAGAGCCTGCCGCTGCTGCGGGAGAAATTTTTGCAGGAGCTGCTTCTGGGCCCCATGGAGCGCGGGGAGCTGGAGCGACAGATAGAACGCTTCGGCATGGATATCGGGATGTGCGCCCAACAGGTGGTGGCCGTGTGTGAGATCGGCCACCGGACCGGGCAGAGCCAGCCCCTTTCGGACGAACTGGTGCCGGTCTCGGTCCGCCAGATGGTGGACGACGCTCTGCGGGGACGCTGCCGCCGGGAGATTTTCCTGAGCCTCTCCTCCGTCATCGTGATGACGGGCTGGGACCAGGACCCCATTGAAACGCTGATGAGCCTGATGGGAGAGGTGTGCGATCAGTGTGCCCGGATCCTGGGTGTGACGGTGACCGTGGGCATCGGGCGGCCCTGCCGGAACGTGGGGGAGCTCCACGGCTCTTATGCGGAGGCACGCGCCGCCATTGAATATAAGGCGGTCACCGGCGGTGGAAAGCCCATCTACATCCAGGACATGGAGCGCCTGGACCGAAGCCCGGTGGAGCAGGATAACCACCGGGAGCAGCAGCTCTTGTCCACAATCAAGTTCGGCTCGAAGGAGCAGATCGCCGCCCTGGTGGATCAGCTTCTCTATGCCGGAGAAGAGGGCTGGAGCAGCCAGGCCCGGCTGATCGGCATTTTGGGAACGCTGCTGCCCATCATCCAGCGGTACCGCCTGGGGGAGAAGGAGATGCTGGGCGACCGAGGGGAGTGGCTCCCACTCCTGACCGGGGAGGTTCCGGAGCAGCGGCAGCGAGATTGGCTGCTGGGTGTTTGTCTCAAGATGAGCGGCAGCATGGACCAGCGCCGGGTCTCCACGGCCAAACGGCTGGTGGAGGAGGCGGAACGGTACATCCGGGAGAACTATCCTGACTCCGACTTGTCGGTGGAACGGCTGTGCGGACATCTGCACATCAGTCAGTCCTATTTCTCCAACATCTTTAAGCAGGAGACGGGGCGCAGCTATGTGCAGTATCTCACCGACGTGCGGATGGAGCACGCGGTGGAGCTGCTGCGCACTACGGATGACAAGACCTATTTGGTGGCCGAAAAGGTGGGCTATGACGAGCCCAACTATTTCAGTTACGTCTTCAAAAAGAGGTTTGGAATATCGCCGTCGCAGTTCCGCAAATAGGCTGTTTTCAAGGGGCGGCTGCACACGGCGCCTAAAAACCGTTTCAGAAGGGGGGAGGTCCGGTTTTGCGGGAGCTGATCGAGAGGATCGGGACGCGATTTTCCAGGGGAACCATCCGCTATGCCATGTTCGCCTCCTTTACTGTCAGCGCGCTGCTGGCCATTCTCCTCACCGGCGTCACGCTGTACGCCCGGTTCTCCACCCAACTGGACGACACCATTGAGGGGGAAAATCAGATGTTGGTGGAGCAGGTCAACCAGTCCCTGGACACCTATCTCCGGGACATGATCCGGCTCTCTGATTCCATCTACTACAATGTGGTCAAAAATACCGACCTGGACGAACATTCGGTAAGCGAGGAGATGCGGCTGCTCTATAATACCTACAGCGACTATGTGGAGAATATGGTCCTCTTCACCGGTGACGGAGAGGTGGTGGCCACCGCGCCTGCGGCCAAGCTGCGCTCCGGGGTGGATGTCCGGGGGACGCCCTGGTTTGCCCAGGCAATGGAGCGCACGGAAAACCTCCATTTCGGGATACCGGCGGTCCAAAACCTTTTCGTGGATGCAGAGCACAATTACAAGTGGGTGATCTCCCTCTCCTGCGCCGTGGAACTCACGCGGGGAAAGGACACGCAGTTGGGCGTTCTGCTCATTGATCTCAAATACAGCGCCCTTGCCAGTCTTTTCAGCAGCGTGAAGCTCTCCGGCAGCGGATACGTGTACCTGATCGACGGGGATGGGGTGCTCATCTATCATCCGGAGCGCTCGCTGATCGCGTCGGGGCTGGTGACGGAAGGAAACCAGACGGCGGCGGCTTACCGGGACGGTATCTATACGCAGACGTGGAATGGAGAGAAGCGCTCCATCATTGTCCGGGGCGTGGGGTATACCGGGTGGAAGGTGGTCGGCGTGGTGGACCAGCCGGGATTTACGATGGGGTCCAGTCAGGATCTCCTCTTTGTACTGGTCATTTTCTGCGCTTACTTTGAACTGCTGATCTTCATGAATGTGCTCCTCTCCAAAAAGCTCACCGATCCCATCCAGAGGCTGAAGGAGTCGGTAGGACGGGTGGAAGAGGGTGGAGAGAGCCTGCCGATCTATGTGGGCGGGACCTCCGAAACGCGGGAGCTGGGCACAGCGGTCCAGGGTATGGTGGACAGGATGCGGCAGCTTACGGAAGACATGGTGCGGGAGCACGAGCAGAAGCAGAAAAGTGAACTCAATGCCCTTCAGGCACAGATCAATCCCCATTTTCTCTATAATACGCTGGATATCATTGTCTGGATGATCGAAAACGGACAGCGGGAGGACGCCGTGCGGGTGGTCACCGCTCTGGCCCGCTTTTTCCGCATCAGCCTTTCCAAGGGCCGCAACATCATCCCGGTGAAGGATGAGCTGGAGCATGTGCGCAACTATCTCTTGATTCAGGAGATGCGCTACAAGAATAAGTTCCGTTATCGGATCGACTGCCCCGCTGAGGCGGAAAATCTCTCCACCATCAAGCTGGTGGTCCAGCCCATCGTGGAGAACGCCATCTACCACTCCATGGATTTTATGGACGGGGACGGGCTGATCGAGATCAGGGCCGGGGTCTCGGATGGAGCGCTCTCCATCACGGTGGCCGATAACGGCCTGGGCATGACCCAGGATGTGGTGGAGAGCCTTCTCACCACCGGACCGGAATCCAACCGCAGGGACAGCACAAAAAAAGGCTCGGGGATCGGTCTGAAGAACGTGCAGGAGCGCATCCGGCTCTATTTCGGCCCTCAGTACGGCGTGAGTATCCAGTCGGAGCCAGACGAGGGCACCACGGTCACGCTGCATCTGCCCGCGGTTCCTTATGGGGAAATGGAGGATACGTGATGGGAAGGATCGAGAAGCGCATCTTTTTCGGTGTCCTTCTGGTGCTGCTCTCCGCGCTGGGCGCCATGCTGTTTCAGAATGCCTTTGCCACGGATGCTCCCAGGATCTACCGGGTGTCCGTCCTGCTGGATGGAGCGGGCGAGGACTACTGGCAGAGCTTTCGCCGGGGGGTGAACCAGGCGGCGCAGGAGCACAATGTGGACGTGCGGTTCCTCTCACGCTATGAGGGGGAGCCGGGGCCGGCTCAGGTGGATGCGCTACGCGGGGAGTGGGAGGCGGAAGCCGACGGCGTGGTGCTCATACCAGTGGACGGAACACTGCTTGCGGCGGGATTGCGGGAGGCCCCCTCCACATTGGCGGTGGCGGTGGTGGGTCCGGAGCTGAAGGGGGCGGATGTGGGATGCTATATCTCATCCGACCCGGCGGAGATGGGAAGACAACTGGCCGACGCCATCATTGCCGACGGGCAGAGCGCCTGTACTGTATATCTTTCCCGGGGGGCGGGGGAGGCCGCGTCCCAGCGGTATCAGGGGCTGGTCACCCGCCTTTTGGAGCGGAGGATCGCCTGCGAACAAGTTACTGTGGACCCGGAGGAGGACTTTGCACTGCCGGACGGTCGGGCCGCCGTGGCACTGGAGCCGGAGATGACCCAGGCGCTGTGTCAGCGCAGCGGCGGCACGTCGCAGGTATACGGCGTGGGGGCGTCCAACCAGCTCCTCCACGATCTGGAGGAGGGGAAGGCTGCGGCGCTGGCAGTCCAAAGCGATTACGACGCGGGTTATCTCAGCTTGTTGAGCGTGATTGCCCAGTTGGAGGGGGAGCGCCAGGAAAACCGCGTTTTGGAGTCCTATGTGGCCACGGCGGAGAACATGTTTACCGACCCCATGGATCAGATCCTGTTCCCCATCGGGTAGAAGGGAGGGGACATTGTGAAAAGACGGGCGGCAAGCGCGCTTGTGTTGGGCGCGCTCCTGCTGCTGGCCGGGTCCGGATGCAGAGGCCAGGGCAAACATGAGGAGTCCCCCCTGCGGATTGGCGTGGCAGTCTATAAGGGAGACGACACCTACATCTCCAATATGACTGCGGCCATGCAGGAGAGCGTGGAGGCGTGGAGCAAGGAGAACGGCGAGCGGGTCTATCTCACCATTTCCGATGCCGGAGAGAGCCAGACCACCCAGAACGAGCAGATAGACCGGTTCCTCTCCTTGGATTACGATGTGCTGTGCGTGAATCTGGTGGACCGCACCGACGCCGCCCACGTGATCGATAAGGCACGGTCCGCCGATGTGCCTGTGGTATTTTTTAACCGGGAACCCGTCCAGGAGGATTTGCAGACCTGGGACAGGGTATACTATGTGGGTTCCGACGCCCGGCAGTCCGCCCAGCTCCAGGCCCAGATCGTGCTGGACAAGTGGGAGGAGGACCCCGCGTCCCTGGATCTTAACGGGGACGGCGTGCTCCAATACGTGATGCTGGAGGGTGAGAGCCGCCACCAGGATGCCATGATCCGCACCGAGGTCTCCGTACAGGCGCTGAAGGATGGGGGGATACCCTTGGAACGGGTGGACGGCGGCATTGCAAACTGGGACCGGAACCAGGCCGCCGCTCTTACGGAGGGATATTTTGAGCGGTATCCGGATCTGGAGCTCATTTTGTGCAACAACGACGATATGGCGCTTGGCGCCGCCGATGCCGTGGAGCGGCTGAGCATGGACTTTCATAACATTGTGGGGATCGATGGGACGCCCCAGGGGCTGGAGGCGGTGAGAGAGGAGAGACTTCTGGGGACGGTGGTCATGGACTACGCCGCCCATGGAGAGACCATTTTCCGATTGGCACGGGCCCTGGCTCTGAATGAGACGCCTGAGGAGGCGGCAGAAATCAAGGATCAGACGGCGCTGATCCCCATGCACATGCAAAAAAGCTGGTAATTGCAAGGGTTGCAGGACTTTTTGCAGCATAAAAAATTTCATGGATTGGACAACATAGCCAAAAACACGGAGGGTGTGGAGAGATTATTTATGGAATCAAGTAATTTTTCCTATAGCTATTTGTCCCCTTTTTCGGTAGGATACTACTAGGCGAACATTCGCCAATCAAAATCAAGGAGGATTTTTCCATGAAACTGAGGAAACTGTCCGCTCTGCTCCTGGCCGGGGCCATGTGCCTGAGCATTGCCGCTTGCTCCGGCGGCAGCGGCAGCAGCACGCCTGCTCCCGCAGATACCAGCGCACCTGCAGATACCAGCGCTCCCGTTGCCAGCGATCTGAAGGTCGGTGTATTCTACTATCAGTACTCCGACGTGTACATCACCAGCGTTCGTACCAACCTGGACGCCAAGCTGAACGAGCTGGGCGTGACCTATCAGGATTTTGACGGCGCCAACTCCCAGCCCACCCAGACCGACCAGATTAACACCGCCATCACCGACGGCTACAATCTGCTGATCGTCAACATTGTCGAGACCGCCTCTCCCGAGGCCGCCCAGAGCGCCGTTGACGCCGCCAAGGCCAAGGATATTCCCATCATCTTCTTCAACCGCGAGGTTTCCGACGACGTGGTCAACAGCTACGAGAAGTGCGCCTTTGTGGGCACCGACGCTCCCGAGGCCGGCCACCTGCAGGGTAAGATGATCGGCGAGTACCTGGTAGAGAACTGGGACGCCGTGGACCTCAACGGCGACGGTAAGATCACCTATGCTATGATGAAGGGGCAGGAAGGCAATGCCGAGGCTGAGGCCCGCACCCAGTACGGCGTGGAGGACGCCAACGCTGTCCTGGTCGAGGCCGGCAAGCCTGAGTTGGAGTACTTCATGGGTGCCGACGCCGCCACCAAGTATCAGGTCGACCCCAATGGCTCCTGGTCTTCTCAGGCCGGTTTCGACTTTATGAGCACCAACCTGTCCTCCTACTCCGAGGCCAACGGCAATATGATCGAGCTGGTCATCTGCAACAACGACGGTATGGCCGAAGGTGCTGTCTCCGCGCTCCAGTCCGCCGGCTATAACACCGGCGAGGAGGGCAGCAAGAGCATCCCCGTCTTTGGCGTGGACGCCACCGATTCCGCCAAGGCCCTCATCAAGGCCGGCCAGATGACGGCTACCGTCAAACAGGACGCCGTGGGTATGGCGGAGACCATCACCGCCCTGGTCGGCAACGTCAGCGGCGGCGCCGGGCTGATGGACGGTATCAATGCCGACGGCGGGTACAATGTCGACCTGAACGAGGATGGAAGCGTCAAGGTCAACAAGATCCGCGTGCCTTACGGCATCTACGACGCCAACAGCGAGGACTGATATCGGCCCCGCCTGGCGAGATCCCCGGCATCAATAGCACAAATGGCCGAGCGGGGCTGCCAACCATCGGCAGCCCCGCTCGTTCCCAATCGACTTGGGAAGCCCTTGCTTCAGCCGCGCCGCGCTCCGTCGCGTCTGAAGCGTCGGCTTCACAAGGAGCCACAGAACAGAGAGGAGGATGCAAATGCAAGAAAACGCATTGCTGGAGATGCGTGACATCTCCAAGGAGTTCCCGGGTGTCAAGGCCCTGGACAAGGTCTCCCTCACCGTCCGTCCCGGTACCGTTCACGCCCTGATGGGAGAGAACGGCGCGGGAAAATCCACACTGATGAAGTGCCTCTTCGGCATTTACAGCAAGGATGGCGGTACCATCGTCCTGGATGGCAAAGAGGTCAACTTCAAGAGTTCCAAGGAGGCCTTGGAGAACGGTGTGGCGATGGTCCACCAGGAGCTCAATCAGGCCCTGACCCGCAGCGTTCAGGACAACCTCTGGCTGGGACGGTACCCCACCGTGGGCGGTATCATGGTCAGCGAGGGGATCATGCGGAAAAAGACAAAGGAGATCTTCAGCGATCTGGAGGTGGAGGTGGACCCCAGCGCCATCATGCGTACGCTGCCCGTCTCCAAGCGGCAGATGGTGGAGATCGCCAAGGCGGTGAGCTACCACTCCAAGATCATTGTGTTCGACGAGCCTACCTCCTCCCTGACGGAGACCGAGGTGGAGCATCTCTTCCGCATCATCAATATGCTGCGGGACCAGGGCTGCGGCATCATCTACATCAGCCATAAGATGGAGGAGATCCTCCGTATCTCCGACGATGTTACGATCATGCGTGATGGGACCTGGGTGGCCACCCGGCCCGCCAAGGAGCTTACCATGGATGAGATCATCAAGCTGATGGTAGGCCGTGAGCTCACCAACCGTTTCCCGCCCAAGACCAACGAGCCGGGTGAGACCATCCTGGAGGTAGAACATCTCTCCGGCAAATATACCCGCCTCAGGGACGCCTCGTTCCAGCTCCGGAAGGGAGAGATCCTGGGGATCGCCGGTCTGGACGGCTCGGGCCGTACTGAGGTGCTGGAGAACCTCTTCGGCGCCATGACTAAGGGCGGCGGCGTGATCAAGCTCCATGGAAAGACGATCCAAAACCGTACGCCCAAGGAATCCATCAAAAACGGCTTCGCCCTTCTGACGGAGGAACGCAGGGCCACCGGTATTTTCGGTATCCGGGACATCCGGGAAAATACCGTGATCTCGAATCTCAACAGCTACCTGATGGGGGGCATCTGCCTCAGCGACAAAAAGATGAAGGAGGACACCGACTGGGCGATCCAGGCCATGCACATCAAAACGCCTGGTCAGAGCACCCAGATCCGTGCCCTCTCCGGCGGCAACCAGCAGAAGGTCATCATCGGCCGGTGGCTCCTCACCAAGCCGGAAGTCCTGCTGCTGGATGAGCCGACCCGCGGCATTGATGTGGGCGCAAAGTACGAGATCTATCAGCTCATCATCGATCTGGCAAACCAGGGCAAGGGGGTCGTCATGGTCTCCTCTGAAATGCCGGAGCTGCTGGGCGTGTGCGACCGTATCCTGGTGATGTCCGGCGGCCAGGTGGCAGGCGAGGTGGATGCCAAGAATACCAGCCAGGAGGAAATCCTCACCCTGGCGGCCAAATATGTATAAGGGGAGGAAAGCGATATGAGTCAAGAGTCCAAGAATCTTCAGACGTCGGCCCGCGGCATGATCACACCCCAAAAGGTGGGCAACTTCGTCCTCAATAACGCCCTGATCATCCTGATGGTCATTGCCGTCATCTACATTGCCATCATCAACCCGAATTTCCTGAGCACCGGCTCCATTGTCAACATCATTTCCCAGACGGCGGCCTATCTGCCCGCGGCTCTGGGCATCGGCGGCTGTATTGTTCTCACCGGTACCGACTTGTCGGCCGGACGTATCGTGGGCCTGACCGCCTGTGTATCTGCTTCCCTGCTGCAGAGCACCCTCAACATGGCCAATAAGATGTGGCCGGAGATCGGCGCGCTGCCCATCCCCGTGGTCATCGTCGTCGCCATGGTCATCGGCGCCGCCATTGGAGCCTTCAACGGCTTCTTTGTGGCCAAGTTCAAGCTCCATCCGTTTATTGTCACCCTGGGCACCCAGCTCATCGTCTATACCCTGCTGCTGATCTACGTGACCATGGGTAACAACAACGGTATGGCCATCGCCAACCTGGATAAGAGCTATACCGACTTCGTCAAGGGGGAAATGTTCAATATCGGCGGTGCGTCCGTGCCTTGGTACGTCCTCTACGCCGTGATCCTCACCTTTGTTATGTGGTTCATCTGGAATAAGACCAAGTTTGGCAAGAACATGTTTGCCCTGGGCTCCAATGAGGAGGCCGCTCGGGTCTCCGGGGTGAATGTGTTTCTCACTACGGTCATGGTGTTTGCCCTGGCCGGTGCCATGTATGGCTTTACCGGCTTTATCGAGGGCGCCCGTATCGCCTCCAATACGGCCAATACCGGCTTCAACTATGAGCTGGATGCGATCGCGGCCTGCGTCATCGGCGGAGTCAGCTTTGTCGGCGGTATTGGCAAGATCAGCGGTATTGTGATCGGCGTGCTCATGCTCCGGCTGATTTTTATCGGTCTGAATATGATCCCCGGCATGAATCAGAACTTTTTCTATCTTATCAAGGGCGCCATTATTCTCTTTGCATGTGCGCTGGATATGCGGAAATACCTTGCCAAGAAGTAAGAAAACAGGTAGAATAGAGAAGCGGGGCGGGTGACAACCCGTCCCGCTTTTTGCAATGAACAAGTGAGGTGACGAAAAATGCCCAACGCGGTGGAGCGTGTGGAAGAATTTCTCAAGGCATATGGCATGTCCCCCTCTTTTACAGATGTGGATGCCTGTGCCCGGGCGTTTCAAAGAGATATGGAGCGGGGGCTCCAGGGAGCAAAAGATGCCTGGATGATGATGCTGCCCACCTATCTGTCCCTGGAGGGAGAGGTCCCTGAGGAGGAGCCCACCATCGTCATCGACGCCGGGGGCACCAATTTCAGGATCGGCCTTGTTACTGTCCACCCCGAAGGACCGGAGGTGGAGGACCTGAGCGTGTTTCCCATGCCCGGCTCCCAGAGCGCCATCACTTGGGCGGAGTTCATAGAACAGGTCTCGGATGCAATCCTGCCCCTTACGGACCGGAGCCGCCGGGTGGGGCTGTGCTTTTCCTATGCCGCCGAGAGCCTTCCAAACCGGGATGGGAGGGTGCTTGGGATCGCCAAACAGGTCCGGATCGTTGGGTTTGAGGGCATGGAGCTGGGACGGGACCTCTCCGCCGCTCTGGAGGCGAAGGGGGCGGCGGGGGTACGCTTTGTGGTCCTGAACGACACGGTGGCCGCGCTGCTGGGCGGCGTGGCGGAGCTGCGGGATGAGGTGTTCGACGGCTATGTGGGACTCATCTATGGCACCGGCGTCAATACCTGCTATGCAGAGCGGCCGGAGCGCCTGAAACGGGTGACGACGCCCTGGGAGAAGGGTGATATGCTCGTCAATATGGAGTCGGCGCGCTTTGACGGAGGGTGCCAGGGGGAGTTTGACAGGCAGTTGGACCAGGCTTCGGTGGATCCCGGCATGTGCCATTATGAGAAAATGGTGTCGGGCCGCTACCAGGGAGAGGTGGTCTACCGGACTCTGCGCCAGGGGGCCATGGACGGACTTTTTACTCCGGGCTCTTCTCAGCGCTTGTTGGAGCTGGACGGTCTTACCATGGTGCAGGCCGACGCATTCTGCGCCCGACCCTATGGAAATGGGGTGCTGGCCGGTATATGCCAGGAAGAGGAGGACCGGGAGATGGTCTATACCATCATCGATCGCCTGGTGGAACGCTCGGCCCGTTTGGTGTGCGCCAACTTGGCGGGAATCCTGCTCCAGACCGGTGCGGGTATGCGGATCCATCGGCCCGCCTGTATCGTGGCGGAGGGGTCCACCTTCTACAAAGGACATTTGTTCCGGGGCAAGCTGGAGCGGCTGTGCGCCGAATATATCACCGGACGGCTGGGCAGATATTATGCCTTCCGGCAGGTGGCGGATGCAAATCTGATCGGCACCGCCGCCGCGGCGCTCCTCAACCCGTGACATATGACAGAGCGGATGCTCCGAGAGAGAATGGAAAGGGGTTAAACAGGGATGAAGTCGGACATTGAGATCGCACAGGCAGCGGAAATGCTGCCCATCTCCCAGATCGCAGCCAAGGTGGGACTTGGCGGAGATATGCTGGAGTACTACGGCAAGTACAAGGCCAAGGTGGATACCTTGGCCCTGCGGGACCGGCCCAGAAAAGGCAGGCTGATTCTGGTGACCGCCATCAATCCTACGCCTGCCGGCGAAGGAAAGACCACCACCAGCGTAGGCTTGGCAGACGCCCTCACGCTGCTGGGAAAAAAGACAGTGCTGGCGCTGCGGGAGCCCTCTCTTGGCCCGGTGTTCGGCGTAAAGGGCGGGGCCGCCGGCGGCGGCTATGCCCAGGTGGTGCCCATGGAGGACATCAATCTCCATTTTACCGGAGACTTCCACGCCATCGGCGCGGCCAACAATCTGTTGGCCGCTATGCTGGACAACCATATTCAGCAGGGGAATGCACTGGATATCGATGTACGCCGCATCACCTGGAAGCGGTGCGTGGATATGAACGACCGCCAGCTCCGGAACATCGTCTGTGGGCTGGGCGGCAAGGTGAATGGTGTGCCCCGGGAGGACGGCTTTGATATCACAGTGGCCTCCGAGATCATGGCGGTGCTGTGTCTGGCCTCTGACCTCATGGATCTGAAGGCGCGGCTGGGCCGTATGGTGGTGGCGTACAACCGTGCGGGGGCGCCGGTATACTGTTCTGACTTGAAGGCGCAGGGGGCTATGACCGCCCTGCTGAAGGATGCCATCCGCCCCAATCTGGTCCAGACTCTGGAACATACGCCCGCCTTCATCCACGGTGGACCCTTTGCCAACATCGCCCACGGCTGTAACTCCGTTTCCGCCACAGATGCCGCTCTGAAGCTGGGGGACTATGTGGTTACGGAGGCGGGGTTCGGCGCGGACCTGGGCGCTGAGAAGTTCCTGGATATCAAGTGCCGCGCCGCCGGGCTCTCACCGGACGCGGTGGTCATTGTGGCCACCGTCCGCGCCCTCAAGCACCACGGTGGCTGCCCCAAAACCGAGCTGGGGAAAGAGAATCTTGAGGCCTTGGCACGCGGCCTGCCCAACCTGCTCAGGCACGTGGAGAATATTACAAAGGTATACGGTCTGCCCGCCGTTGTGGCCATCAACAAGTTTGAGAGCGATACGGACGCCGAGGTGCGGATGATTCGGGAGGCCTGCGGCAGATACGGCGTCCGGGTGGCCCTCTCCGAGGTGTGGGGCAAAGGCGGCGCCGGCGGCGTGGAGCTGGGGGAAGAGGTCCTGCGCATTCTGGAGGAGGGGGCGAAGCATTTTCGCTTCGCCTATGCCTCTGAGCTGACTCTGAAGGAGAAAATCGAGTCCGTGGCCCGGAAAATCTACGGCGCGGACGGCGTGGACTATGCCCCTGCTGCGGACAAGGAGCTCCAGCGCCTCACAGAGCTGGGCTATGGAACGCTTCCGGTATGTATGGCAAAGACGCAGTACTCTCTCTCCGACGATGCGGCCAAGCTGGGCGCTCCTGAGGGCTTCCGCATCACGGTACAAAAGGCCAAGGTGTCCGCCGGAGCGGGCTTTGTGGTCGTGCTCACCGGAGACATCATGACCATGCCCGGTCTGCCCAAGGTACCCGCGGCGGAGAACATCGATGTGGACGAAAATGGGAAAATCACGGGTCTGTTCTGAACTGGGCAGGTTCGCAAAGAGGGAGGCGGTGCTGTGCATCGCCTTCTTCTGTGCTGTAGTGTCCATGCTGTTTGTGCCGCCGGACCGGGCCTATTTGGGCTACCTGGATATAAGGGTGCTCGCGTTGCTGTTTTGTTTGATGCTGGTGGTGGCTGGATTGGAGGAGACTGGACTTTTCCAGGTCCTGGCCCAACGTCTGCTGGTCGGTCGGAAACGCTTCCGTATCCTCAGCCTGGCGCTGGTCCTGCTGCCCTTCTTTTCGAGCATGCTCATTACTAACGATGTGGCTTTGCTTACATTTGTCCCGTTTGCTATCCTGATGCTGGAGCTGATCGGACGGCAGGAACGTCTGGCGTATCTTGTTGTGCTTCAGACGGTAGCGGCAAACTTGGGCAGCATGGCCACACCGGTAGGAAATCCACAAAATCTGTTTCTCTGCTCCAAATTTGAGATTCCGATGGGGGATTTCTTCGCAGTCATGCTGCCGTTGACGGCGGTGAGCCTGCTGGGACTCTGCGCCGCGGCGCTCTGTGTCAGCGGCGAGGCGATTGAGGTGCAATTTTGTCAAGCACGCAGCATAGAGAACAAAGGGCTGTTATGGCTGATGCTGGTCCTTTTTGGATTGAGTCTGCTGTCCGTGTTTCGGGTGCTGCCATACGGCGTGCTGTTCGCAGTGGTGGTGCTGTCGGCGCTTTTCTGCACACGACCTCTTTTCCTGCGGGTGGACTATGGGCTGCTGGCCACGTTTGTCTGCTTTTTCCTTTTCTCCGGCAATTTGGGGCGCATTCCGGCAGTGCGGGAGCTGCTCACGGGGCTGCTGGGGAGCAACACGGCCATGACCGCAGGTTTGGCCAGTCAGGTGATCAGCAATGTGCCCGCCGCCGTGCTGCTCTCCGGATTTACGGAAGACTGGCGCGGGCTGCTGGTCGGCACGGATGTAGGCGGCCTGGGGACACCGATTGCCTCTCTGGCCAGCCTGATCTCGCTCAAATTGTATCTCCGCTCACAGGGGGCCCGGCCAGGGAGCTATCTGGGGCTGTTCCTGGTGGTGAACGGTGTGGGCATTTTGCTGATGGGCGTGGCTGCCTGGCTGTTTCGGTAGAAGGAAGAGACCCGTTGTAAAAATAGGACTCCAGAGGGTATGCTGAAAAGTGATGGGCGCTGCCGGATCCGGCTGCACCCATCACTTTTTCATGTATTCCGTCCACCCGCAGTCTGAGGCTGCATTGCAGAGACCCTTTTCAGGATTGGAGGCTATTCAGGTAGCTGACAATGCCCTCGGAGATGCCTTGGGCCAGTTTGTCCTGATAGCTGTCATCAATAAGATTCATGAGCTCCTCGTGGTTGGTCATAAAACCCATCTCCACCAGTACGGCGCACATCTTGGTCTCACGGATGACCACGAAATCGGCGTCCTTGATGCCGCGGTCAATGCCGCCGGTCATACGGCACAGCGGAGTCTGAATGGCTTGCGCCAGCCGGGCGCCCCGACGGCTGGAGGGGTGATAATAGGTATAGATGCCCTGATAGTCCGGGCGGTTTTCCGCAGCGTTGGAGTGGATGGAGACAAAGAGATCGGCGTTTACGGCGTTGGCAATGTCCGCACGCTCATAGAGTCCCACATCGACGTCGGTACTGCGGGTCATGACCACATTGTAGCCGTGATTTTTCAAGAGAGTCTCCAGTTTTTTGGACACCGCCAGGTTGATATCCTTTTCGGCGATGCCCTCATACCGGGCGCCGGGGCGGCTGCCGCCGTGGCCGGGATCGATGACGATGGTGGACTTCTCCGGGTCGATGGGGACAGTGGGAGTAAAGTCCACATCGGCCCGGTTTTCCAGGAAGGTGGTGAGCAGAACGCCATTTTCCTGGGCCTCTACCGTTACATTTTTCGCGTAGGAGATTCCGGGCTGCAAGTCCAGCACTACCCGGACGACGTGGTCATAGCCGTCGCGCAGGCCCGGTCCGTGCTCCGCATAGCGAACAGCGGAGATCAGCTCATTGTCTACAACGATCGTCCCCGGGAAACCGGAGCTCAGAGAGGCACCCAGTACATCCACGGCCAGCCGGTCGCCCAGGTCCATGACCTGGTATTCAGGTGTGTGGTCCGTGGTGATCAGCACGGTCTGCGCATTGGCGTCGGCCTGAATATCGGTGACCAGTTTATCCGACTGTTCGGGTGGAAGCGGGTCGGGCGTGGGTTCCTCCAATGTGTCCGCCGTGATATGGGCCGAGTAGGTCTCCTGATCCCAGAGGACCTCCGCGCCCAGCTGCTCGGAGACAAAACGGAGAGGGATCATCGTCCGGTCCGCGCCCTGATAGCGGACCACTTGGGCGGGGACGCCATCGGGCAGAGAGGCGGGGACGCCGTTGACCACCGCGCTGTCGCTGTCCAGTGTAAGAACGATAAGGTCTTCTCCGCGCTTTAAAATAACCTGTCCGGTCTGCTGGACCCACAAAACCTGGGCGCTCAGCGCCTCACCTACCAACCGCACAGGGACCAGGGTGCGCCCATCGATGATCATGGCCGGTACGTCTCCGGAGAGCGTCTCACCGTTGAGGGTTAAACGCACTGCCTCCGCGGTGGCGGGCGTATAGGTTTTGGCATTCCAGTCGCATAGTTCAATAGAGAGACTTCCGTTAGGCGGGGCCGCCCAAGCCGCCGTCAGAGAGCACAGCAGGGCCAGGACCAACAGGAGAGATGGGATTTTTTGTCGCATATGAGGACCGCTCCTTAGTCGGAAAAATCCCTTTTATTTTATAGGATAGGACTGAATTCGTCAATGGAATGGAAGAAAATTAGTTGACATAAATTTTGCCAGCAATGGGAGTGGAAAGTGGGGATAGTTCCAGCATTTCCACAGTTTTTGGGGGTAGGCCCCGGCTCCGCTGGAGATACGGGAGAGTTTCGCTTGTCATTCCACACGAGGTATAGTATAATGAGCGCGTCGAAAGTTAAAACGAACTAATAAACGAGGTAGTTGCAATGGAAGCAACAACAGAGCAGCGGCGGAGCGGGACCCTGATGGACCTCACCCCGGGTGACAGCGCAGTGATCCTGCGGGTGGGGAGCGATAAGGGGCCTGTCAAACGCCGACTGGTGGATATGGGCCTTACGCCGGGAACCTATGTTACCGTGCGGAAAGTGGCGCCCTTTGGGGACCCCATTGAGGTGAATATACGGGGTTATGAGCTCTCCCTGCGGAAGGAGGATGCGGCCCAGATCGCCGTTACCACCAGCGACGCGGAGGCACAGGCCTGTCGTATGGAGCGAAGCCGCCGGAAAGGAATGGTCCAGCACATCCCCGATGAGGAGATGCTCCGGCGGATGGACGCCGACCATGAGCATGAGCGGGAATACCACGCGGGTCCGCCGGACTATGCCAGTCACGATACCCGGGAGATGAAGCTGGCACTAGTGGGAAACCCCAATTGCGGCAAGACCACGCTCTTTAATGCGCTGACCGGGTCCAACCAATATGTGGGCAACTGGCCCGGTGTTACGGTGGAGAAAAAAGAGGGCAGGGCTCAGGTAGACGGTAAGGATGTCACCATTGTGGACCTGCCGGGCATCTACTCTCTCTCTCCCTACTCCATGGAGGAGATCGTGGCCCGGGATTTCATCGTGGGAGAAAAACCCGACGCCATCATCGATATTATAGATGCCACCAACATCGAGCGCAATCTGTATCTCACGGCCCAGCTTCTGGAGCTAGAGCGGCCGATGGTCATTGCGCTCAACTTTATGGACGAGGTGGAGAAGCACGGGGATCAGATCGATGTGGCACGGCTCTCCGAGACCCTTGGCGTACCGGTCATCCCTATCACGGCCCGCTCGGGTGAGAATGTGGGGGAGATGCTCCGCATCGCTCATGAGCAGATGCACGTGGGAGTTACGGTAGAACCCGACGACCTCTACGACGACTATACCCACCAGATCCATCATCGGGTGGGGGAGCTGATCCATGACCGAGCCTATGCGGTGGGGCTGCCCGCCCACTGGACGGCCATCAAGCTCATCGAGGGAGATGAGCTGGTGGAAAAGGCCTTGGACCTCAACGAGATCACAAAATCCAGACTGGAGTCCGTCTGCCGGGAATATGAGGATGCCTATGCCTTGGGTGACCGGGAGACGCTCATCGCGGACAGCCGATACCAGTTCATACAAAACGTGGTCCGGGTGTCTGTGAAAAAGGGCCGGCCCCACGGTGCGCTGACCCGCTCGGATCAGATCGATTCCATTGTGACCAACAAATATTTGGCCATACCGGTCTTTCTCCTGATGATGCTGGCTATGTTCGCGCTTACATTTGGCCCCTTGGGCTCCCTTCTCTCCGACGGAGTGGAGACGCTGGTGGGAGACTGGTTTGCCGGATGGGTGGACGGGGCTCTCACTGCCGCCGGAGTGGCGCCTTGGGTCAACTCCCTGTTGGTGGAGGGTGTGATCGCGGGTGTGGGGGGTGTGCTTACCTTTTTGCCCCAGATCGCCCTGCTGTTTCTGTTCCTTTCCATCCTGGAGGACTCCGGCTATATGGCGCGGGCCGCTTTTATCATGGACAGGCTCCTGCGCCGCTTCGGCCTTTCGGGAAAGGCGTTCATCCCCATGCTGATGGGGTTTGGGTGTACGGTTCCGGCGGTCATGGGGGCGCGGACCATGGAGAATGAAAAGGACCGCCGCATGACCATCATGCTGGTGCCCTTCATGTCCTGCTCCGCGCGGTTACCGGTATATGGACTGATGGCCTCGGCGTTCTTTCCCAGGTACAGTGGGCTTGTGGTTTTTTCCCTCTATGTCATCGGGATATGCTGCGCCATTCTCTCCGGCCTCATCCTGAAGAAGACCATGTTTCGGGGGGAGCCGGCAGCCTTTGTGTTGGAGTTGCCTCCTTACCGCCTGCCGACCTTTCGGAACTGCATGATGCACGTTTGGGAAAAGGTGCGGGGCTTCCTGGTCAAGGCGGGTACTCTGATTCTGGCGATGAGCGTAGTGCTGTGGTTTCTCCAGAGCTTTGGCTGGAACGGAGGGATCATCATGGTGGCGGATGCCGGGGACTCTTTCCTGGGGGGCGTCGGCGGCCTAATCGCCCCTGTCCTTCGGCCGCTGGGCTTCGGTACCTGGCAGGCGGCGGTAGCCCTGCTTTCCGGCCTGGTCGCCAAGGAGGCGGTGGTGTCCTCTATGAGCATGTTTTATGGTTTCTCCTTGGGAGACAGCGGCGCGGCCATCGCCGGGGCGCTGTCGGGCACCTTCCAGACGCCGGTGGCCGCTTACGCCTTTCTGGTCTTTGTACTGCTCTATGTCCCCTGCGTGGCGGCAGTAGCCACCATTCGCAAGGAGATGAACTCTCTCCAGTGGACGCTGCGGTCCATTGCCTGGCAGATCGGAGCGGCTTACCTGGGGTCCTTTTTGGTATTCCAGATCGGAAGCTTACTGTTCCGGTGAGGCACATGGGATGAAATATGTGATTTATGTCGGGATTGCCGTGCTGGTCGTCTGGGCCCTTTTCTATTTGATCCGTCACATTCAAAGTCAGATACGGGGAGACTGCGGCTGTGGAGGGTGCACCGAGAACTGTGCATCCTGCGGCAAGCGCTGCGGCAAAAATAAGAAGCGGTAAAGTGAGAACCGCCTCCGGTGACCCGGAGGCGGTTCTGTTTGGCGAGATTCCGCCTGAAAGGGAAAACGATCCGCTCCTGCGGTGGGTTCGGCCTCTGCAAAAAGTCGGGCCGGTATTGCTTTTTTCAGAGATTTGCGGCAAGATAGAGGAAAACGAGCGGGAGGATACGCCATATGGAGGGACCGATCTGTTATATTGTGGGCGCGGGAACGTTCTATGAGGAGGGCTTTGCGCCTGAACTGGGAGACTTTGTCATTGCGGCGGACGGCGGATATCAGATCTTGCTGGAGCGGGGCGTCACTATGGATTTGGTAGTGGGGGACTTTGATTCCATAGGCTTTCGGCCGGATCATCCGAATGTGGTGGACCTGCCCGTGGAAAAGGACGATACCGATATGATGGCGGCCATCCGATTGGGACGAGAGCGGGGATTCCGCTCCTTTTGCCTCTATGGCGGGACCGGAGGGCGGGCGGACCATACGCTGGCAAATCTCCAATCCCTAGTCTGGCTGTCTCGAAGGGGCTGTCAGGGCGTCCTCATCGGAGATGGGTGGACTGCCAGGGCGGTCACCAATGGGATGTGGAGCTTCGGTCCCGGGCATCGGGGACTCCTCTCGGTATTCTGCATGGGGGACAGAGCGGAGGGGGTCTGGCTGCGGGGGCTCAAATATCCGCTGGAGGGCGCGGCGCTTACCTGTGATTTCCCCTTGGGCGTAAGCAATGAGTTCACGGGAGCTGCGGGCAGCGTGTCAGTAGAGCGTGGGACGCTGTTGGTGGTATACTATTGGAAATAGGGCAGGGGAGAGCAAAGCGGAGCGCGGAGACCGATATCGGTCTCCGCGCTCCGCTTTGAAAGGGGATGCCTCACTTCTCGGGATAGAACCCGGAGGGAGATTCAGAGAGATTGATCATAATATTTTTCATCTGCGTATAATGTTCCAGAATGACCTTGTGGGTCTCACGGCCGATGCCGGAGGACTTATAGCCGCCGAAGGGGGCGCCCTCGGGGATCGCGTTGTAGGTGTTGATCCACATGCGTCCGGTCTCTATGCGCCGGGACACGCGGATGGCACGGTTGATGTCCCGGGTCCAGACGGCGCCGCCCAGGCCGTAGGCGCTGTCGTTGGCCATGGCGATGACCTCATCCTCGTCGTGGAACTTGATGACACAGGCCACAGGTCCGAAAATTTCCTCCTGGGCGACCCGCATATGGTTGTCTACGTCCACCAACAGGGTGGGCTTCATAAAGCAGCCTTTGGCCAGGTCGCCTTCGGTAGCGCGCTCGCCTCCGCAGGCGACCCTGGCACCCTCCTGTTTGGCGATCTCGATGTACTCCAGAATCTTTTTCACCTGATGCTCGTTGATCTGAGCGCCCATTTGGGTGTCCGGCTCCCAAGGCATTCCCACCTTTACGGCGTTGAAGCGGCGGGCGGCCTCCTCGACAAATTGATCATAGATGGTGTCCTGTACAAAGACACGGGAACCGGCGCAGCAGACCTGCCCCTGGTTGAAGAGAATTCCCAACTGCACGCCGTCCATGGCCATATCCCATTTACAGTCGTCAAAGTATATGTTAGCCGACTTGCCGCCCAGCTCCAGGGTAGAGGGGATCAACCTCTCCGCAGCCGCGCAGGCCACACAGCCCCCCACTTCGGTGGAGCCGGTAAAGGCCAGCTTACGGAAACCGGGGTGGTCCAGGATGTACTGCCCGGCCTTGGAGCCGGATCCGGTGATGACATTGAAGACACCGGCCGGAATCACATCCTGTGTAAGTCTGGCCAACTCCAGGACAGAGAGCGGAGTATCGCTGGAGGGCTTGAACACAGTACAGCAGCCGGCGGCCAGCACGGGCGCCAGTTTCCAGGCGGCCATAAGGAAGGGAAAGTTCCAGGGGACGATCTGCCCAACAACGCCGATGGGTTCCCGGAGAATTAGAGAAAGGGTGTTGCCATCGAGAATGTTGGCCGAGCCCTCCTCCGCCATGATACAGCCTGCAAAATAGCGGAAATGGCGGGCAGAATAAGGAATATCGATGGCCATGGTCTCACGGATGGGCTTGCCGTTGTCCATGGACTCTACCATAGCCAGATGCTCCGCGTTGGCCTCGATGACGTCGGCGATTCGGTTCAAAATAGCGGCGCGCTCGTTGGTCGTGACGTTGCGCCAGGATTGAAAGGCATCCCAAGCTGCGCTCACGGCCTCATCCACATCCTCACGAGTGGCTTGTGCGCAGTCGGCCAGAAGCTCCCCGTTGGCGGGACAGCGGGTCTGAAACGTGGCCCCGTCCTTGGCGGGAACCCACTTTCCGTTGATATAGAGATCAAAGTGGTCCTGTGTTATTTTTCCCATGGTATACGCTCCTTTCAAAAAAGCGGGATGGAACAGCAGGTGACCTGCCGCTCCCATGCGAGTATTTCCTAAATAAAAATATAGCGCTTTGCACAAAAAAATCAAGTGACAAAACGCAGAAAATAAAGAAAGATTCTGTATAAATTAACTATATTACATTTATATTCAATTTAGAAGAGGAAAATGGAAAATTTAATAATAGAACAAAATAAATAATCTGTTCTGAACAATAGAACAAAATAAAAATGAGATGGCGCGTAGAACAAAAAAGATCGCCTGCCCTTACGTAAGGACAGGCAATCTTTTTTTGCAAAGGAAAACGGCCTCCCTGAAAACAGCGAGGCTGGAGAAGATCACACGTCGGAGTCGTCCCTGGTGCGGATACGGCGGAGATAGCGATAGACTGTGGGTTCTGAGATATTCAGCTCTTTGGCGGCCTGACCGACGGAACCTTTGGTAGAGAATACCCCCTGGTGCTCTAAGGCTTGGATGACTTGCTCCTTTTCCTGAGGCGTCATCCGGGATGGTGGCACCCCGAAGTTGAGCACAGTGTTATGGATAAGAGTGGTGGAAAGGCCCGGAATGGAGTCGTCCAGATCTTCCGTGTAGCTGTTCCGGCTGTCTTCACCGGGCAGGGAAAAGGCCCGCATCAGGCCGTGAAGATGCTGAGAGATCGCAAAAAAATCAGAGACATCGTGGTTGATGCAAATCAGGCCGATCAGCGTTCCGTGCTCCTTGATAAAGTACGTCGAGGAGACAAACTGCTTTCCGTTGCGGGTACGGCCCTCGTAATTTGCGATAAAATCCTGTGTTTCATAAATTTGATCCCGGACCAGATTACGGGCCAGCTCCGTCATGGGGTCCCCCACCTTGCGCCCGCTTAAGTGGCCGTTAAAGATTGAGATCACGGAATTCTCCGGATCAGAGACATCGTGGAGAATGACTTCGTAGTTTTTACCGCAAATTTCGCTGATAAAAGTGACCATGGGAATGTAGCGCTCCAGTTGTGCGCGGTTGCTCATAGTATCCCTACTTTCTGCCATTTGCCGCGTAGCAGTATCATTTTAGCGCAGAAAGAGAAAAAATTCAATCCTGGAGGATAAAAAATTTTACTCTTGACAAAATATATGATAATAAATTATAATCAATATGAAATAAAATTATTTGAATGGTCAAGCTATAGCCGCGCCGAGAGGGGGCCATCCGAGAGAAACGGAGGCAGGAGCGGCGCTTCTATGTGCAGAAATTGGCCGGACAACGGCGGGCGCAGGCATCGACAGCGGCCGCCATAACTCTTTGGATCGTTGTGGTATGGGTAGGTGGGGCGGAATGAAATTTGATTTTGATACATGGATCGACCGTCGGGGGACAGCCTCCTTTAAGTGGGATGCCAACGGCACATATTATGGCCGGGATGATGTGATCCCCATGTGGGTGGCGGATATGGATTTTCCCTGTGCCCCTGCGGTGGTGGACGCGGTGAAGCGCCGGGCGGAGCATCCCATCTACGGCTATGGGATCCGCCAGCAGCCCTATTACGACGCGGTGATGGGCTGGCTCAAGCGCCGCCATGGGTTTGAGGTGAAGCAGGAGCATCTGGCCTTCGCGCCTCCGGGCGTCATCTATGCGATGTATGTGCTTCTGCGGCTCATCACAGAGCCGGGAGACAAGGTGATGATCCCGATGCCCAACTACGACCCTCTCTTTGGCATGGTGCAGGAGAGCGGGCGGACGTTGGTGGAGACCCCGCTGGTCTGGAGAGAGGGGCGGTTCACCTTCGACTTTGTGGATCTGGAGACCAAGGCGGCAAACGGTGTAAAGGCCCTGCTCCTATCCAGCCCTCACAATCCCACTGGACGGGTCTGGACCCGGGAGGAGTTGCGGACACTGGCCGATATCTGCCTGCGCCATGACATTTTTATGATGGTGGACGAGATCCACTGTGATTTTGTCCCGAAGGAACATCCCCATGTGACCTTTGGCACTCTGGGGGAGGACGTGCTGAAGAGATCCATGATCTGTTATTCCGCGAACAAGGGCTTCAATCTGGGAGGGCTGGGCATGGCTACGGTAGTCCTGGCAGACGGAGTGCTGCGGGAACGGTTCAACGGCGAAATGCTGGCCGCCCAGACCCGGTTGGACAATATCTTCGGTATAGAGGCCCTCATTGCCGCCTATAACGAAGGAGAGGAGTGGTTGGATGCGGCTATCGACTATGTCTCGGAGAACAAGCGGCATCTAGAGCGGGTTCTGCGGGAACGCATTCCGGAGATCCGCATGATTCCATCGGAAGGGACTTATCTGGCGTGGCTGGACTGTGGCGCGCTGGGTCTGCGGGGAAAGGAACTGGAACATTTCATGGTCCAGAAGGCGGGCGTGGCCTTCTGCGCAGGCTATGAATTCGGTGAGGCGGGGGAGTGTTTTGTGCGGATCAACCTGGCCTGTCCCCGCTGCATTCTGGACGAGGCGCTCAGGCGTATAGAGCGGGCAGTCAAAGCAAGACGAGGATAAAAGAAGGCGGTCTGCCGTGTGAACCGCCCCCTGTCAAGTAGACAGATGAAAAAAGAAAAATTACGCCACGAGGGTCTGGTTCCTGTAAGCAAGGGGAGCCAGGCCCTTTAACTTAGCTTGAAGCCGCCTTGTATTGTAAAAGTCTATGTATTCGTCGATGGCTTTCTTCAATTCCTCGAAGGTATGAAATTGCCGGAGGTAGTACATTTCAGATTTGAGAATCCCCCAGAAGCCCTCCATAGGGCCGTTGTCGATGCAGCGGCCGGGCCGGGACATACTCTGCGTTGCATGGATACCGTCCAGCTTTGCTTTGAACTGCCGGTTGGTGTACTGATAGCCCCTGTCGCTGTGAAACAGAGGATGGGCGCCGGGGTTGGCTCTCACCGCTCTGTCAAAGGTGTCAAAAACAAGCTGATTGTTGTTGGATTGGCCCAGTGCATACGCAACGATGCTTTTGTCATGGAGATCAAGGATCGCACTCAGGTATGCTTTCTTCCCATTGATAAGTTTGAATTCTGTGACATCTGTCAGCCATTTCTCATTGGGACCATTTGCCGTAAATTCTCTGTTCAATACGTTTTCCGCGGTAACACGCGGTTCTAATATGACATAGTGCTTTTTCTTTCGGCGTATCACGGCCTGCATATGTACACTTTTCATCAGGCGGTAAATCCGCTTGTGGTTGTAGTTTCTTTTGAGCCGGCTGTTCACATTCAGCGTCATACGGCGATAACCGTAGATGCCTTTTACTTCGCTGTACAAACGGATGATTTCTTCCAGCAAGAGGGTATTTTCTTTTTCTGAGGCACTTTCTTCCCGGTGAAGCCATTTGTAGTAAGAACAGCGGGGAATCCCGGATAACGCGCATAACGATGCGATTTCATATCCTTTTTCCTGACGAAGCGTATGGATCGCCTCATAGACCTTCCTGCGGCGTGTGAGCCTGTTTACCGCCTCCCCTCCAGTTCGTTCAATTTTTTTAAGAAATCGTTCTCCATTTGAAGCCTTCTGTTTTCCGCTTCCAGCTGCCGCAGCTTTGCCGCGGCTTTTTCCTCCTCGCTGTATTCGGAAGGAGGGCGGCGTCTCCCCCGGCGGTCAAGCAACCCAGCTTCTCCCTGCTCCTGATATTTTTTGACCCAGCTATAGATCTGCTGATAGGTGATCTTGTACTGTTCGCTGGTCCGCCGGTAGTCCAGTTGATGTTCTAAGCAGTATAGTACTGCCTGCAGCTTTTGCTCCTGCGATAATTTTTCTTTCTCGGCCATATCTGTTTCCTCCCGCGCTCTGCGTGTCTTGAACTCTCTATGGCCTTGATTATACAACGTAATCCATTGTTGTAAAACCGCATGGGAGGAAATCCCGTATTTGCGGCACATGGCATCCAGCGAGCCTCCTCCGCCCATGTAGTCTTCTACTGCCGCCAGCTTCAGTGAGGATGGATAACTTGTAACATGCTTTTTCGGATGCAGACCCGCAGGCCCCTCCGTCTGATATTTCCGCAGCCATGCCTGGAAAGTGCTCAATCGTATGCCTAACTCTTCCCGGATCTGTGTGGAACCCTTACGGATCGCTAGGTAGTCCTCCACAGCCTGAATCTTTACCTCCGGCGGTATTTTGCCTTTTAAACTCATGATAATTGCTCCCTCCGTTTCGACAGTTTAATTTTTTTGCTGTCTACTTCAGAGGGAGCATATCAGTGGCAGACCGCCTTTTCCCTTGCGGAGAAGCATAAAATTGAGGTATGATAGCCTCAAACTTGTTCCGCCTCCGGAAGCGGGTTCTCACGCCGGTGGCTGCGGAAGTAACGCCAGGCGCAGAACGCGGTGAGGCACAGACAGAGAAGCTCGGAGCAGAGTGTGGAAAACCAGATGCCTTTGTCGCCAAACAGAGAAGAGAGGATCAACAGGGAGGCCACCAGCAATACCAGACTTCTGCCAAAGGAGATGGAAAAGGCGAAAACAGGCCGCTCCACAGCGGTGAAGAAGGCGGCAAAGATGACATTAAAGCCCAGCACCAGGAAAGAGGAGGAATACATCCGAAGGGCGGAAATGGAGTAGGAGAAAACGGCGCTGTCGGTGGGGAGGAAGGCGGAGACGATGGCGGGAGCCCCTAATTCTCCCAGCGCGAAGGAGACGAGGGAAAATGCGGCGATCAGGGATACGCCGTATTTCAACAGTCTATGGCAGTTTTTTCGTTCCCCTGCCCCCAAATGGAAGCTCACCAGTGGCTGCATGCCCTGGGCGGTGCCTGTCATGGTCATGAGGACCAGAGTATTGACGTAGCTGATGATGGTGTAGGATGCCAGTGCGCCCTCGCCGATGACTCGAAGAATGGTGTGGTTAAAAAGAAAAATGACCAGACCGTTGGAGAGCTCGTTGAGGCCCTCGGACAGGCCCAGGGGCAGAATGCGGCGATAAGCGGCAAGATCCAGCTTGAACCTCCCCACCCGCAGCCGCTCCCGGTGGGTGAGAAAGTAGCCGAAAAAGACACAGGTGGACGTGACCTGGGCGAGACCCGTGGCAAAGGCGGCCCCCCACACGCCCCAATGAAAGACCAGTACAAAAACGGCGTCCAGCACCACATTCATGAGGGCGCAGGAGATCACGCCGATGGTGCTGATGTGGGGGGCGCTGTTGGCCTTGACCTGGACCTCCAAGTTATAGGATATGGTAAAGAAGATGGCAAAGGCGGCGATGGTGCCTACATACTCTTTTACATACACCAGGGTGTCCGGGGTGGCACCAAGGAACAGGGCCACCCGCTCCAGGTTGAGGAGGACCAGCGCACCCAGCAGCAGGCTGGCAATGCCGGTGACGAACAGATTCTGATTGAAATAATTCCGGGCGCGGTCCAGATCCCCCTGGCCCAGCGCGATGGAGATGACCGTGGAAGTACCGGTGGCCAGCAGGATCCCCACCATAAAGACCAGCGAGGTAAAGGGCATGGACAGATTCACGGCCGTCAGGGCGTGTTCTCCCACCCCCCAGGCCACGAAGATGCCGTCCACCATGGTGTAAAGGGAGAAGATCCACATGGAGACGATGGATGGGATGACGAACTTGAAAAACCTCTTGAGCAGGTCCAAAGTAAAACCTCCTTTTCTCTCATCACAACTATAAACCCTCGTATTATCCGAAAGTCAATACCCGGGAGGAAGAAAAATGAAAGACCTCTATAAAATCCATGAGATCGCCAAGCTCTTCGGTCTGCATCCGGATACCCTGCGGTACTACGAGGAAAAAGGGCTGCTCCACCCGGAGCGGGGGGAGAACGGCTACCGAATGTATACCATCCAGGACATCTGCACGCTGAATATCATCCGGGCCCAGCGGGAGCTGGGGGTGCCGGTGGAGGAGATCGGAGCCTACCTGGAAAGGCGCACGGTGGAGGTGACCCTGGATTTTCTGGATGAGGAGGAGGCGCTGCTCCGCCGGAAAATGTCCGAACTGGAGGCGGCCAGGGCGGAGGCGTCGGAGCGCCGGAGCCGCCTGCTGCGGTATGGCGGGGCGGCGACGGGGCGGGTGACAAGCAGAACCATAGGGGCGCGGCCCTATGTTTTCCTGCGGGAAGACGTGATCCTGGAGCGGGAGATCGACTTTTTGCTCAAGAAGCTGGAGAAGCGCCACCAGGACTCCATCAAGATCATTGGAAAGCAGACTATGGGCGCGATCCTGGACGGTGAGAGCCTGAAGAAGGGCGTATACAACCACTTCTCCTGCGTGTTTTTCCTCACAGAGCAGGAGCGGCCCCACGACGCGGCGCTTCCTGGGGGAGAGTATGCCAGTCTCTTCTACCGCGGGGCCTATGATCGGCTGGAGGAACACTGGAGAGCACTGCGGGCCGGCCTGGAGGCCCAGGGGCTGACTCCGGACGGCCCGCCTCTGGAGCTCTACCACATCGACGCCCACGATACCAACCGGGAGGAGGAGTATGTGACGGAGCTCCAGGTCAGAGTGGCGCGCGCATAAGAAACGCCGGACGCAGATTCTGCGTCCGGCGTTTCGGGGCGGTAAAACGATTATGGGGAGAAAGGATTTTCTAGGGGAACCCGGCGTGTTCGTGCGGGTGCGGCCGACTAAGGCTTTCTTGTGAGAAGACCGCCGAACATACTTGACGCCCGGAGCGCATCTGTGACCGTGCGGTCCCTGCGGTGGTAGAGCAGAGCGCCCACCACAGCCAGCGCAGCGGCCACCCCATATTCCAATGTGCCAAGCGCCCCGGGGAAGAAGGGGAGGAGAATGTTTGCGCAGAGAAACAAAGAGGCGGCGATACCAAAGGCCGCCATGGGCCGTCCGCCCGGCATATAAACCGGGCGGTGGAGGTCGGGATACTTTTTCCGCAGCCACAGCACCGCGGCGAGAGTCATGACCCACATGACGATGGTGGCCAAGGAGGCAATATTGATGAGGGGAAGGAAGAAAAGCTTCCCGGTAAAAGGGGCCAGTAGCACGAAGGAGGCGGTGAACCAGATGCACCGGGTGGGTGTGCCGCATTTCGGGTGGAGCCGGTCGAACCAGCGGGACACCAAGTCGAACTGGGCCAGGCCGTACATCATCCTGGCGGCAGAATAGAGGGTGGAGTTCATTACGCCTACGGCGCCCACGAAAGCGGTGACTAAGAAGAGCAGCCGCACGGCCGGGACGCCGGTGATGTCGACCAACACGTCGGCAAAGGGGGCGGTCCGCCCAATGGCTTCCCGCCAGGGCAGGTTGCCCGCTACGGCTGTGGATACCAGACACAGCATGGAGGTGACCAGGAAAAGACAGACGATGAGGGCCCAGCCTGCTTTTCGGGCCGCTTTTCCCGTGGCGTCGGCAGCTGCCTTAGCCACCGTCTCCCAGCCGGCCACGGAGAACACCAGCAGGGAAAGAAGGGACAGGGAACCACTGAGATCAAAGTCCAGCCCGCCGTCCGAGGCGTAGATGGCGGGATCGAAGTGAACGAAAGCGGCGGCCAGCCCGGCAATGCACATCACCAGCAAGGTGACGGTGGCGATCTTGGCCAAAGCGGCGCACACGCTGGCGCCCCTATACTGAATGTAGAGGATGGCACCGGCCAGCACAAGCTGTACGACCACATTGGGCAAGGTGACGCTGTATCCGCCGACCGCATACAAAAAACAAGTCCGGCCCAATGCGGGAAAGAGTTCGTCCAGCAGGGAGAGCGCGGCCAGATCCACCCAGCAAAAGACGATCGCGTTCATCAGAACGCCGGCCCAACCGACCACGAAGCCGCCCCGGCTCCCGAAAGCGGCGGCGGAGTAGACCACCTCGCCTCCCGCCAGGGGCAGCATGGGGATGGCCTCCATATAGGCAAAGGCGAAGGGCAGCTCTATGATGATACACAGCGCAAAGGCCACGATTAGATTGAGGGGGCCGCCGGCGGTTTCCAGCCAAGTGCCCGTGAGCAGCAACCAGGAGGTCCCCAGCATACAGCCGATCCCCATAGCGACCAGGCCGAAAAAGCTGATGGATTGTTTCTCGGGGAAATGGGCCATGGAATACACATCCTTTGCACGGAAAAGACCGCCGCAGCGGTCTCTTGCCCGTTTAGTATATCATAGAGAGATGAAAAAGTCGAGCGGTGGCTTCCGGTGAAAAACAGAGCGGGCCGGACGCCTGCTCCTGACGTCCGGTCCGCTCTGAAAGGAAAGAGGATACAATGAAATGAAAGAATTTGTCTCTTGCAAATCTTATAGTACCCCATAGATGTTAAAGAAGCGCTTTAAAACTGTTACGAGAACATTAAATCTTTTGGGGGCGCCGGTGGGCGGAGCCTCCTTGCAGATCGACGGTATCTCCAACGCCCCGAGCGATCTGACGGAGAAATGCTCCCGTGGTTTTAGAGGCCCGCACGCAGCCGCTGCGCGCCCTCCCGCTCGGCAACCTCATGCGCATCCTCAGGCTCATCCAGTACGATACCATGGGGATGCTTTTCACCGGTCTCTTTATAAACGGTGACAAAGGTCAGGTAGCCGTCCACGGCCAACTGCCCGGTGAGTTCATCCGAGACCTCTACATGGACCATCAGGCTGGTGGAGCCGGTGTGGACGACGCGGCTGGTAAATCTGACCACGGAGCCGTTGCGTACCGGTGTGCGGAAAGACATACCGTGGATATTGCGGCAGACGATTTCGCTGGGGTCGCCATGCTCGCAGGCGGCGGCGATAAAGGCCGACTCGACGAACCAAGAGGCCGTCCGCGCGGCAAACAGGGTGCCGTGGTGATTGAGATCTTCACTTTTGACTAGGTGTGTGGCATAGTATTTTTTCATAGAAGAGCCCTCCTATTTTTAATAGAGATAGCAGTAATGAGACAGCCGCCGCAAAACAATAAAGTATCCCTATTGCTAATATGCTAACCGCCACTTTGGGGCTAGAGGCTATTGCGTAGACATAGCAGGGCGGAATAAAAGCAGATAGCGGAATACATACGAAACCAGTTGAGGCGGAGCAACTAACAGAGTAAGATGGGATGAAAGAAATTGTTGACTCATTTACGGATCTCTAGAGAACGATGAAACCTCTTAAAGGATAGCCCGGGAAAGAAATGTAGCCAGCAGACCTTTCAGGGATCGCTCTAGCCTCTGACTTGGCCGGAGCATCTCGACTTGGAGGTTGGCTTGCACTTACTCCGTTCCGGAAGTAGATGCTTGCGTAGCGGTAAAAGAAAGCAAATAATCCGAACCTATCACCGATTGGAAATAGGTTCGGATTATATTTGGTGCCGGTAGTCGGACTCGAACCGACACGATGTCGCCACCAACGGATTTTGAGTCCGTCACGTCTACCAATTCCATCATACCGGCAAATCATGCTCATTTATTATACACAAAGCGGCGGCAGGAAGCAAGTATCTATTTTCGATTTGTGGAGACAAAATTCCGAAATTCCCATACCCAAAGAGAGGGATTTATGGTATGATACAAAAAAGATTCATCTGCGTCAAAGGGAGGGCTGCCGATATGTGGAAAAACGGATGGAGGCCGCTGCTGCTGACGGCGGTCCTGGTATTGCTGGGCGGATGCTCGTTCAACTCGCCGGAGGACCTGTACACGGTGCCCAAGGCAGCGGAGGATTATACCAACCTGCAGATGGAGATCGACAAGGTGCGCAACGCCAATGCGGAGTATGCGGGCCCCCTTACGGGAAGCTATACCCAGCCGGTCCAGCTTATGGACCTGGACGGTGACGGCGTACAGGAGGCGGTGGCCTTTTTCCGGACCACGGCGGTCGACAACTCTCCCCCACTGAAGATCTACATTTATCACCAGACCGAGGAAGGCCAATATGCGGTCCAAACCATCATAGAAGGGGAGGGCACTGCCATCAACTCTATTTCCTATGTGGACCTGGACGGGCACACAGGCCCGAACGGGGAGACCGACAGAGAGCTGGTGGTGAGTTGGCGGCTGAGCGACCAGATGTACCGCCTGATGGCTTACTCGGTGAGCGGTGGAGAGGCGAATGTGGTCCTCCCCGCCGTCTCCTATACGGAATATACCCTGATGGACATGGACAAGGACAACCAGCAGGAGATCGTGGTTTTGAACCTGAACACGGTAGAGGGCATCTGTCAGGCCGACTATTATGACTACCGGGAGGGGCAGATGGTACTGCGCAGCAGCGCGCCTATGTCGGACGCCATTACCGGATTGGTCAGCAACACCAAGCCCCAGCCTGGATATCTCCGAAATGGAGAGATTGCAGAACCCGCTCTGTTTGTGACCTCGTCGCTGACCACCGGCGTCATTACGGATATTTTTGCTTGGCGGGAGTCGGATCTGGTCAACATCACCCTCAATTCCAACACCGGGATGAGTGATGGGACCTTCCGGCTGAGCAACAGCATTTCCATCCAGGATATCAATGCGGACGGCTATCTGGAGGTCCCGCGGCCCATCGCCTTCCCGGAACTGAGACCGACGGGAAGCGCCGAGAATTTCTACTCGGTCCAGTGGATGCAGTACGATCTCTCCGGGGCGGCTTCGGTGGCGAGGATAACCTATTATAACGGGGAGGATGGGTGGTATCTGACGCTGCCGGACAGCTGGCAGGGCAAGATCGCCCTGGCCCGACAGGACAACTCGGGCAGCGGAGAACGGGGCGTACTGTTCTATCCCTATCCTGCGGTGGAGAATCAGGAGCCGCAGCCCTTCCTGGCGATCTACAAGCTTACGGGCCCCAACCAGACGGCCAGGGCTCATGCGGGGAACCGCTTCATTCTGCTGTCTCAGGACGACGCCATTTATGCTGCGGAGTTCATTGACGGCAGCGGCTGGGACTGTGGGCTCACAGAGGAGTCCTTGACAGAGCTCTTCCACCTGATCCAGCCAGACCTCACCTCAGCATCCTGAACGGAAAGGAGTGTCCCACTTGAAAAAAGTATTGGTACTGGAAGACGAGGCCAATATCCGCAGCTTTGTGGTCATCAACCTGAAGCGGGCGGGATATGAGGCCATTGAGGCCGCCACCGGCGAGGAGGCGCTGGCCCAGCTGCGCCGGAATCCGGACATCAAGGTGGCCCTTTTGGATATCATGCTGCCCGATGATATGGACGGCTTCGAGGTCTGCCGCCGCATCCGGGCCAGCGATTCGAAAATCGGAATCATCATGCTCACTGCCCGTACCCAGGAGATGGACAAGGTCACCGGACTGATGACAGGGGCGGATGACTATGTGACCAAGCCCTTCTCTCCGGCGGAGCTCACCGCCCGGGTAGACGCCCTTTACCGCCGCACGGGAGGCGACGTAGAAATGGATGCCGGAGAGATCAGCCAGCCGCCCTTCCTGCTGAATACCCGCAACCGTACCCTGGAGAAAAATGGGGCACGGGTCAAGCTGACCCAGGTAGAGTATTCTATCATGAAGCTTTTCATGGACAACCCGGGCAAGGCCCTCTCCCGTGAAGAGATCTTGGACGCGGTGTGGGGGCGAGACTACTTCGGCGAACTAAAGATCGTGGATGTGAATATCCGCCGCCTGCGCATCAAGATCGAGGACGATCCCACGAACCCAAGCTATATCACCACAGTGTGGGGATACGGGTACAAGTGGGGATTCTGACGGCCCCATCGGGGTGAGGCGAAGGCGCACATAATGGTTTGCCGGGTAAGACCTGGCGGTTAGGCAATGGATTTGTCACGGGCGGATGAAGAGGCGGGACCCTGCAAAACCAGGAGGAGGTGGAATACATGGCAAAAGTGAAGGGGATTCGGAAGCGCTGGATGCTCAACAGTATTTCCGCCGTCCTGCTTATCGTCCTGTTTGCCGTGGCGGCCTTTTCGGCGGCCATTACCAGTTACTTTTATTCCACCATGAGCATTGGACTCAACTCGCGGATCACGTCGGCCCTGCCCTATTTCAGCAGCGTCAAATCCCGGAGCGAGTACTATCAGAGCGCGAGCAACTATGTCCAGAATTTTACGGAGAAAAACCGCCTGGAGCTCCAGATCATCAACCCCAGCGGCAGCATCTATGAGTCCACCAACGACCTGACCATCTCCGGCTCCTACCCCAATACGCCGGATGTGACCGGCGCCATAGAGGAGAGAAAGCAATCCTCATGGTCGGGGACCGCGCCGGTCACCGGAGAACGGATCATGTCGGTCTCCGCGCCCATCGTCAGCCGCAACGGTACGCTGATAGGGGTCATCCGCATGGTTACATCCCTGAGCCGTGCGGACATCCAGGTGGTGAAGATCGTGGCCGCGGCGCTGGCGGTAGGCGCGACTATCGTACTTCTGGTCTACTTTTCCAACCTCTATTTCGTGCGCTCCATCGTAGAGCCGGTCACGGCGGTCACCGATACCGCGAAGCGCATCGCCGCCGGATCTTATGGCATCCAGATGGAGAAAAAATATGACGACGAAGTGGGCGATCTGATCGACGCTGTCAACGATATGTCCATGAAGATCAAGCAGTCGGAGAAGATGAAGTCGGAGTTCATCTCTTCCGTGTCCCATGAGCTGCGCACCCCTCTCACCGCTATCAACGGCTGGGCCGAGACCATCATGAACGGGGAGGTACGGGACGCCTCCGATGTGAAGAAGGGGATGGGCATCATTGTCTCCGAGGCCCGGCGGCTCACCAACATGGTGGAGGAGCTCCTGGAGTTTTCACGCATCGAGGACGGGCGCTTCACCCTCTCCGTAGAACCCATGGACATCAAGGCGGAGCTGGAGGACGCGGTGTACACATATACGGAGTTTTTCCGCCGGGAGGGCATTACTCTCACCCACACCGACTGTGAAGAGGAGTTCCCCCCCATTCCGGGCGACCCGGAGCGGATGCGCCAGGTGTTCTGCAATCTGCTGGACAACGCGGCCAAGCACGGTGGCTCCGGCAAGCGCATCGATACGGCGATCCGCCGGGAGGGGGATGCCGCCGTCATCACCATCCGGGACTATGGGCCCGGTATCCCGGAGGAGGAGCTCCCCCACGTCAAATACAAGTTTTACAAAGGCAGCTCCAAGGCCAGAGGGTCCGGGATCGGCCTTGCGGTGTGCGAGGAGATCGTCACCCGGCACAACGGTCGCCTGGATATTGGCAACGCTGAGGGCGGAGGGTGCATCGTCACCATCCGCCTGCCGATCGGCAGCTGAGGGATAGAACGTGAGTTCGATAAAAACCTTGCATTTTTCCAATGCATTTGATATAGTAAGGACACAACGCTACATAGCGAAGGAGAACCAAACAGAATGCCTGAAAAAGAACCGCAATCCTGCGCCACGCCCTTCCGCACCATGATCGGCGGGCAGGCCCTTATCGAGGGGATCATGATGCTGGGGCCTGAGAAAAAATCCATTGTGGTCCGCCGTCCGGACGGCGGACTGGAAATCAAGACCGAGGAGCGCAAGCTCATCAAGGACCGACACCCCATCTTGGGCTGGCCCTTTATCCGCGGAGTAGTCAATTTCTGCACCTCCATGTATACCGGCGTCACCGCCCTGATGTACTCGGCGGAGTTTTACCCCGAGGATGAAGCGGGGGAGGAGGAACCCTCCCGATTCGAGCAGTGGCTGGACAAAAAGCTGGGGAGTGAAAATGCGATGTCCCTTTTCACCACCTTGGCGGTCATCCTGGGTATGGCCTTTTCTGTCGGCCTCTTTTTTGTGCTGCCGACGCTGCTCTCCGGAGCGATCATGTATTTTTTCCCGGCTGTCCCCTTGTGGGCCAGAAACGTGGTGGAGGGGGCCACGCGGGTGGTCATTTTTCTGGGGTACTTGATCCTGTGCTCCAAGATGAAGGACATCCGCCGGGTCTTTTCTTACCATGGTGCGGAGCACAAGACGATCTTCTGTTATGAAAAGGGGCTGGCGCTGACGGTGGAGAACGTGCGCATCCAGCCCAAACACCACCCGCGGTGCGGCACCAGTTTCCTCTTTGTCGTGATCGTGGTATCGATCCTCCTCTCCAGCGTCGTTTTTGCCTTTTGGCAATTCACCAACCCGTGGCTGCGGACGCTGGTCCATCTGGCCCTCCTGCCCGTGGTGGTGGGACTTACCTGGGAATTCAACCGCTATGTGGGAGGACACGACAATCTCTTCTGCCGCGCCGTTCGGCGGCCCGGCATGGCCATTCAGCGCTGGACTACCTTTGAGCCGGACGACTCCATGATCGAGGTGGGCATCGAGGCGCTGAAGCAGGTGCTCCCCAAGGAAAAGGGAAAGGACCAGTGGTGAGTTCTTTGCGGCCCTGAGAGAAACAACTATTTCAGGCGGTGAGAGCATGGCGACCACCTACAACAATCTATATCTGGATACCCGCAAGCGGCTGAAGGCGGCGGGCGTGGAGATGGCCCAGCTTGAGGCGCGGGAGCTGGTATGCTTCGCGGCGGACAAGACGCGGGAGCAGTTCTTCCGGGACCTAACCCTTTACGCCTCCAAGGAGGTGGAGGACAGGGTGGAGGAGTTGACACGCCGCCGCCTGTCCGGAGAGCCAGTGGCCTACATCATCGGAGAGTGGGAGTTTTACGGCCTTCCACTGGATATTTCCCGGGAGGTGCTGATTCCGCGCTCCGATACGGAGGTGCTGGCGGAACGGGCCATCCTCCTGACGCGGGCGGCGGGGGACGGGGCCAGAGTACTGGATCTGTGCGCCGGAAGCGGCTGTGTGGGCCTGGCAGTGGCTGCCAATGCTCCGGACTGCCGCGTGGTGCTGACCGACCTGTCGGAGGGGGCGCTGCGCATCTGTAAGCAGAACGTCCGGCGCAACCAGCTCAACGCCAGGGTGACCTGTGTTCAGGCCGATGCCATGACCGCCCCGGCCTCGGCCCTTTGGGACTTTGACGTGATTGCCTGCAATCCACCCTATATTCCCCATGGGGATTTGGCGAATCTGGACGTGTCTGTCAGGGATTATGAGCCCTGGGGCGCGTTGGACGGGGGCGAGGACGGCCTGGATTTCTACCGGGCGGTTTCGGCCAGATGGGGGACGGCCCTCCGTCTGGGAGGCACGCTGATCTTTGAAGTCGGCATAGGGCAGGCCCCCGATGTGGAACAAATTATGGCGCAAAACGGCTTTGAGAACATTGTCACCCACCAGGATACCAGAGGGATCTGGCGTGTAGTGGAGGGAACGGCAAATCACTGATGTTTGGAAGGATGATCAAACTTGGCAGATAAAAAGAAGGCCGCCGTGGAGGCTGCGGCGCCCGCCAGCGACAAGCGGAAGGCGCTGGAAACCTGCATGGCTCAGATCGAAAAGGCCTACGGCAAGGGGTCCATCATGCGTCTGGGGGAGAACACCGGCGTGGTGGTGGAGGCCATCCCCACCGGGTCGCTGTCTCTGGACTTGGCGCTGGGGATTGGCGGCGTACCCAAGGGCAGGATCGTGGAGATCTATGGACCGGAATCCTCCGGCAAGACCACTCTGGCCCTCCATATTGTGGCGGAAGCCCAGAAGCGGGGCGGCGAGGTCGCCTTCATAGACGCCGAGCACGCCCTCGACCCCTCATATGCCCGCGCTCTGGGGGTGGACATCGACTCTATGCTGATTTCTCAGCCGGACACCGGCGAGCAGGGGCTGGAGATCTGTGAAGCTCTGGTGCGCTCCGGCGCCATCGACGTGGTGGTGGTGGACTCGGTGGCCGCGCTCACCCCTCGGGCCGAGATCGAAGGGGACATGGGCGACTCCCATGTAGGCCTGCTGGCCCGGCTGATGAGCCAGGCACTGCGGAAGCTGGCGGGTTCCATCGCCAAGACCAACTGCATCGTGATCTTTATCAACCAGCTCCGGGAAAAGGTGGGCGTGATGTACGGCAACCCCGAGGTCACCACCGGAGGACGGGCCCTCAAGTTCTACGCCTCCGTCCGCATTGACGTGCGCAAGGTGGAGACGCTGAAGGTCGGCAGTGAGATGGTGGGCAACCATGTCAAGGCCAAAGTGGTCAAAAATAAGGTGGCGCCCCCCTTCCGTACAGCGGAATTCGACATCATGTTCGGTGAGGGCATCTCCAAGATCGGAGAGCTCATCGATATCGGTATCCAACTGGACCTGGTCCAGAAGTCCGGCTCTTGGTTCGCCATGGGAGAGACCCGTATGGGACAGGGCAAGGACGCCGCCAAGCAGTACCTGCGGGATCATCCCGAGGTGGCGGAGCAGTTGGAAGAGGACATCCGGGCCAATGCGTATAAGCTGATGCCCACCCAGGCCAAGGCTGCGGCCAAGGCGGCCGGCCGGGCGGTGGATGTGTCCGCCGAGGACTTCGAGGATGAAGATCAGTAAGCTGGAGCCCAGCAAGCGGAAGAAGGGCCGTTTTCTGATCCATCTGGAGAGCGGAGATATTCTTCGGGTGGGCGAGAACGAGATGGCCGACTTTGCTCTCTACACGGGGCTGGAGCTCTCGGAGGCGCAGTTGGCCGCGCTGCGGGCGGCCTCACGGGAGCGCGCCCTCCGGGAAAAGGCCCTGAACGCGTTGACGGACCGGCCTATGTCCCGAAAAGAGCTGACGGATCGGCTGAAGTCGTGGGAGGCCGGTCAGGAGGAGGCCGAGGGTGTAGCCGACTGGCTGGAGGGCCTTGGACTCCTCAACGATGAGGAGTACGCCAAGAGTCTGGTTCGGCAATACGCGGCCAAGGGGTATGGCCCCTATAAGCTCCGGGACGAGCTCTATCGCCGGGGCATCCCCAAACCGTACTGGGAAGACGCCCTCCAGGAGGCAGAGGACCCGGCGGAGATCATTGACGCCCTCCTCCGGCGCAGGCTGGGCGGAGGCGCGGCCGACCAGAAAGCGCTCAAGCGCGCATCCGACGCGCTGGCCCGCCGGGGGTATTCCTGGGGGGACATTCACGCAGGACTGCGCCGCTATGGTGCGGAGATTGAGGAGGAATGACCTGTGGATGCCATGGAGTGTCTGTTTACCCGCCGCAGTATCCGAATGTACAAGCGCGACCCCATCCCGGAGGAGACCCTGAAAGAGATATTGGCTGCGGCAGCCTGCGCGCCCTCGGCGGTTAACATGCAGCATTGGTATTTTGTTGTGATCCGGACGCCGGAAAAGATGGAGGAGTTCCGGAAGGTGATGCGGGAAGTGAAGGAAAAATTCCACCCCGTGCTCGTAGACCGCTTTCAGCGGCATCCGGAGACCCTCCAGGAGACAGAGACCTTTTTTACCAGTCTGGGCGGCGCTCCGGTCTGCGTACTGGCGTTTTTTCTGAAGGATAACTACCCCGATCGGGATGGGGCTATGCAGTCGGTGTCCGCGGCATTGGAAAATCTGATGCTGGCCGCCTGGGCCAAAGGGGTGGGCTCCTGCTGGATGAGCGCCGCCCAGCGTATGGGCTACAGCGACGAGATCCGGAGAAAATTTGCGCCCGGGAAGGGCGAGTTCGTGGCCGCCATCACCCTCGGATACCCGGACCAGGCGCCTAAAATGCCGCCCCGCCGGGAGGGCCGCTGCGACTTTATCTAAACCGCAAAGGAGACATTCTGTTGAAGGTTGCATTTATATCCCTGGGCTGTGCCAAAAATCTGGTGAACACCGAGCAGATGATGGCGCTGTGCCGGGAGGCAGGCTATACCGTGACCGGAGAGCCGGAGGGCGCTGACGTGGCGGTGGTGAACACCTGCGGCTTTATCGACTCGGCCAAGAGCGAGGCCATCGATACGATCCTGTCCATCGCCCCCCTCAAGGAGCAGGGCAGGCTGGGCAAGCTGCTGGTGGCGGGCTGCCTCACCCAGCGGTATCAGGACGAGATTTTGGAGGAGCTCCCCGAGGTGGACGGCATCCTGGGGACCGGAAGCTATACCGACATCGTCCCCGCCATTGAGGCCGTGCTGGAGGGAGATACCCCCACTTATTTCGGGGACATCGACCACACAATTGAGGATGGGAAACGCCTGGTCTCCACGCCCGCCTATACAGCCTATCTGAAGATCGCGGAGGGCTGTGACAATCGCTGTGCCTACTGTGTCATCCCCTACCTGCGGGGCCGATACCGCAGCCGGCCCATGGAGTCCCTGCTGGAAGAAGCCAGGGGGCTGGCTGAGGGCGGGGTCCGGGAGCTCATGGTCATCGCCCAGGACATCACCCGCTATGGTACCGACCTCTATGGGAAGCGCCGACTGGCCGAGCTGCTGCGAGAACTGTGCCGGATGGACTTCCATTGGATCCGGCTCCACTACCTTTATCCGGATGAGATCGATCAGGAACTCATCGACGTCATCGCCGAAGAGCCCAAGATCGTCAAATATCTGGATATCCCCATCCAGCACCTCAGCGATAAAATCCTCAGGGCCATGAACCGCCGGGGGAACGGCGCGCTCATCAGCGACGTGATTTCCACGCTGCGGGAGGATATTCCGGACCTGGTACTGCGCACCTCCATCATTGTGGGATTCCCTGGCGAGGGGGAAGAGGAATTTGAAGAGCTCTGCCGCCTGCTGCCGGGGTACCATTTTCAGCGGGCAGGTGTGTTCACCTTCTCAGCGGAGGAGGGGGCCCCTGCCGCCGCCATGCCGGACCAGGTGCCGGAGGATGTGGCCAAACACCGCATGGAGCTGCTGGTAGACCTTCAGTCCAGGGTCATGGATCAGTGGAACGAGGACAGACTGGGCACGGTAATGGAGGTCCTGTGCGAGGGCTTCGACGGCGATATGGGCTGCTGGGTGGGGCGGACCTATGCTGACTCTCCGGATATTGATGGGCATGTCTACTTCACCGCCGCCGGACAGATACCGGCGGGCACGTTTGTGAATGTGCGCATCACCGGCACGTCGGACGGAGACCTGACCGGAGAAATCGAGGAGTAGGAACGATATGAATACGGCCAATAAGCTCACACTCACCCGGGTGGTCATGATCCCTATTTTCCTAGTGGTCCTCTACCTGGATTTTGCGTTCAACAAATACATTGCCCTGGCGATTTTTATCCTGGCCAGCATCACCGATTTCATCGACGGCTATGTGGCCCGCCATTACAACCAGATCACGGATTTTGGAAAGTTCATGGACCCATTGGCCGACAAGCTGCTGGTGGTCTCCGCCATGCTGTGGTTTGTGGAGGCGGGACAGATGCCGGCCTGGACGGTCCTGATCGTCGTGGCCAGGGAATTTGCCGTAACGGGGCTTCGGCTGGTGGCTGTGGACAACGGACGGGTCATTGCCGCCGGCTGGTCGGGTAAGGTAAAAACCGCTACCACCATGGTCTGTATCTGCCTGATGCTCCTGCCCATCCCGGCGGCGCTCAATGCCGTTTGCGTGGCGCTGATCGTGGCTACCACGGTCTATTCCGGGGCGGAGTATTTTATCAAAAACCGTGACGTACTCAATTGGAAGAAGTAATGTACCATAAAAGCGGCGGCCCCATCGGGGCCGCCGCTTTTATGGTTTGAAATTGGTTTTACACAGACGCCAAGAGGAAGCCCAGGATCAGAAGAAAAAGATTCCAGAGGGCGAGGGCGGTCAGAATGGCGCCCACGGTTTTCCAGAACGAGAGGGGGCGGGGGAAATGCAAAGGTACAGACTGCGGCGAGCAGGAACAGATTGGCTGGGCACGGGAGAGGCGCCCGGGGACAGCATCTTCATCCAGATAGACGGATAAGCTGTTTCCACGGCCGAATCGCTGTGCGGTTTCCATACACGCGGCACAGGAAAGCGCCCGCTGAACTACCAGCGGCGTCTGGCCGCGCAGTGTGGCGGTTTCCTCCTCCGCACACCCCATCAGCTCTCCCAGAAGGGCAGCCAGATTCGGGTCGTTGAAGTCGGCCTCTTCCAGAACAAGCGCGCAGGAGAGCTGCTCCAGATCATCGGGCAGCTTCCGGGGATGCAGAGGCCGGCCGCAGTGCGGGCAGACCGGGGCTTGATCGGAGACTGCGCTCAGGCAGTCCGGGCAACGGACCAGGGGCATACGGCTCACATCCTTTTTCGGTTGATAAGGGGGCCCGCCCGGCGGATAACCGGGAAAAAGGGGAAAAGACACTATCCGGTCGGGTGGGGAAAACATCCTGCGGGCGGAACAGAAAGTCCTAAAAGAATATCGACTGTATCAGGTAATATGTTACATATCGGGGAACTTTTTTGAAAGATAAACGTCTACTCGGGTGAAAAGGAGGGAGCGCATATGCGCCACATCCGGCTGGCCTTCTATTCCGCCGCCCATTTTTGGGTGGATCTCTCCTGCGCGCTGCTGTTGCTGGGGGTGGTCTGTCCGGAGGCGGACCCGGTCCGGTGCATCCTCCTCTATAACTTCTCAGCCTTTGCCGTTCAGATGCCCATTGGTCTGCTGGCAGACCGGCTGAACCGGAATCATCAAGTGGCGGCCGCGGGCTGCGGGCTGGTGGCTGCGGCCTGGTTTCTCACCAAAGGGGCAGAGGCGGCTGTACTTGCGGGAGTGGGGAACGCCCTCTTTCACGTGGGAGGCGGACTGGATACAATGAACCGGAGCGGCGAAAAGGCGGGGCCGCTGGGAGTTTTCGTCTCGCCGGGAGCGGCGGGGCTTTTCCTCGGGGCTGCGGCCAGGGGTGCGGCAGAGGCGCTTGCACTGCCAGTATGCGGCGTCTTGGTCGCCGCGGCTGTGCTCATCCTCCTGTGGTGCCGGGGGCGGGAGAACCCACCGGCAGCCCTGCCGGAGGGGAGGGGGAAATGGCTTCCAGCGCTGCTATGCCTGCTGCTGGTGGTGGTGCTGCGCTCCTGGAACGGCTTTCTGTTTCGCTTCCCCTGGAAAGGGGCGCTAGGGGCGCCGTTGACATGCGCCGTGGTACTGGGAAAGACGGCGGGCGGACTGGCGGCGGACCGATTTGGGACCAGCCGGACGGCAGCAATCACGCTGGGACTCTCGGCGTTTTGTTTTCTGGGGTCCGATTGGGCGCCGATAGGGCTTTTGGGCGTGTTTCTCTTCCAAATGACGATGCCTCTCACTCTGTGGGCGGCGGGCCAGCTGCTGCCCAGCGCCAAAGGGCTGGCGTTTGGAGTGCTTACCTTTGGGCTTTTTCTGGGGGCGCTACCCACGCATCTGGGCTGGGAGCCGATAATGCCCGGTCCGGAGGTCTATGCCGCCACGGCCCTCCTATCTCTGCCACTGCTGTGCTATGGGCTATGTACAGCCCAGAAAAGAAGGTGAGGATATGCTGGGGATTCTGTCTGCTTCCCTGGCGCTTACCTTGCTCCTGGAGACGACAGCGGCTGCCCTATGGGGGCTCCGGAGGCAGAATCTGCTCCTGGGGGTGATGGTGAACCTGCTCACCAATCCCGCGGCAGTGCTGCTCCACCAGCTTTTTCCCGGATGGGGTGTCACCCTGGTCCTGGAGGGAGCGGTGGTGATGATTGAGGGGGCCTATTATGCCAAGTATGGACTGCGGATCCGGCACCCCTGGCTGCTGTCTCTCAGCGCAAATGCCCTCTCTTTTGGAGTGGGGGTTGTTATCAATCGACTGTTGTGAGGAGGTCTTTGCATGAAACGAGGGTGCGCGCTGCTTCTGACCCTATTGCTGTTGGGAACCACGGCAACGGCCGATGTGCTCATCGAGCCGTCGGACGATTTTTACCGTACCCATGCGGAAGAATGTGAATACCTCGATCGAAGCTATACGGCCAATGGAAAAGCGGGGTATGTTGCGCTCTATCAGAGCCCGAAATCATCTCGGCAAAGGGAGACCGTGGGTAACGGCGCGGTCCTGCGCGGCAGGTGGATCTACCGTGGGACGTGGCTGGCCGTGGAGGAGGAGGATAGCGAGGAGCTCCGAGGCTGGGTGGAGCTCTCCGAGTGTGTCCCGGTGGCCGACTACCTCTCCTTTGAAGAGGTCCATGGGGGAGAGTTTGTACCCTATGACCGTGCCCTGGATACCAATTTCGCAGATATTGAGAATGTGGTGCTATGGACCTATCCCGGTTCCGGGAAGATCGCCTGGGCAGAGGCAGACGCCCGGTGGTTCCGGGAAAACGTCACGCCCGCCGAGGCATTTTCCCAATGCTGGGAAGACGGTGAGGGCCGTCTGTGGGGGTTCGTAAACTACTGCTATGGGTGGAGAAACACCTGGGTCTGTCTCTCAGACCCGGACAACACGGATTTGGCCGCCGACCCAGAGGTGTTGCCGGAGAAAATGGTCTACTATCCGGCGGCGGACCCTGTGCCCGCTCCCTCCAGCGGTGTGTCCGGCCTGGCGGCGGTGCTGGTGGTCCTGGTGGTTGCGGGTACCGCCGTGCTGATCCCGGTGGTGTGCCGGGGCGGCAGACGCCCCGGAGAGTGAGCGCGGCGCGGAAGAAAAAGCAGCCGATCTGGAAGGAGGGCCGGGTTTCGCTTGCAATATCTGCGCTTTTCGAGTATAATATCAAAGATTGAAACAGTGGGCGGGAACGGCGCCCGCCGGACGATAAGATACGAGGAAGTGCAGAAGATGAAGTACGATTTTGCCAGCATCGAACCCAAGTGGCAGAAGAAATGGCTGGAAGAGAAGACCTTCCACTGCGAGAATCACAGCAGCGACAAACCTAAATTCTATGCGTTGGTAGAGTTCCCTTATCCCTCCGGTCAGGGGCTCCATGTGGGGCATGCCCGCCCCTACACCGCTATGGACGTGGTGGCGCGCAAACGCCGGATGGATGGCTATAACGTTCTTTTCCCCATGGGATACGACGCCTTTGGCCTGCCCACAGAGAATTACGCCATCAAAAACCACATCCATCCCGCCAAGGTGACGCACGATAATATCCAGAACTTCCGGAGGCAGCTCCAGATGCTGGGCTATTCCTTTGACTGGGACCGGGAGATCAACACCACCGATCCGGCCTACTACAAGTGGACCCAGTGGATCTTCCTTCAGCTTTACAAGCACGGCCTTGCCTATAAGACGACAATGCCCGTGAACTGGTGCACCTCCTGCAAGTGCGTGTTGGCCAACGAAGAGGTGGTGGAGGGGGTATGTGAGCGCTGCGGATCTCCTGTCATAAGAAAAGAGAAGAGCCAGTGGATGCTGAAAATCACAGAATATGCCCAGCGGCTCATCGATGACCTGGATGGGCTGGACTTCATCGAGCGGGTGAAGATCCAGCAGAAAAACTGGATCGGCCGGTCCACTGGCGCGGAAGTTGCTTTCAAAGCAACCACCGGAGACGACATCGTGGTGTTTACCACCCGGCCGGATACCCTTTTCGGTGCCACCTATATGGTGCTCTCCCCAGAGCATGAGCTGCTCAAGAAGTGGATGTCCCTGCTGGGCAATGCGGACGAGGTGAAGGCCTATCAGGCGGCTGCGGCCTCCAAGTCCGATTTGGAGCGCACCGAGCTCAATAAGGAAAAGACCGGCGTATGTCTGGATGGTGTGAAGGGTGTCAACCCCGTGAATGGAAGAGAAATCCCGATTTTCATCTCCGACTATGTCCTGGCAACCTACGGTACCGGCGCCATTATGGCGGTGCCCGCCCACGATGACCGCGACTGGGAATTCGCCAAGAAGTTTGGCTGTGAGATCATTGAGGTGGTATCCGGCGGCGAGGATGTGCAGAAGGCTGCTTTTACCGCCAAGGACGAGACCGGTATCCTGGTGAACTCCGAGTTCCTGAACGGGCTCACCGTCAAAGATGCCATTCCAGTCATTACCAAGTGGCTGGAGGAGAAGGGCATCGGCAAGGCCAAGGTCAACTACAAGCTCCGGGACTGGGTATTCTCCCGCCAGCGCTACTGGGGTGAGCCCATCCCCATGGTCTACTGCGAAACATGCGGCTGGCAGCCCCTGCCCGAAGATCAGCTTCCCCTGCTCCTCCCGGATGTGGAGAGCTATGAGCCCACGGACGACGGTGAAAGCCCCCTCTCCAAGATGACGGAATGGGTGAGCACCACCTGTCCGCACTGTGGCGGCCCCGCCCGGCGGGAGACGGATACGATGCCGCAGTGGGCCGGTTCCTCCTGGTATTTCCTGCGGTATATGGACCCCTGCAACGACAAGGCGCTGGCCTCCCAGGAGGCCATGGCCTATTGGTCTCCGGTGGATTGGTACAATGGAGGAATGGAGCATACCACGCTGCATCTCCTCTACTCCCGGTTCTGGCACAAATTCCTCTATGATATCGGCGTGGTCCCCACGAAGGAGCCCTACCAGAAGCGCACCAGCCACGGCATGATTCTGGGCGAGGGCGGCGAGAAGATGTCCAAGAGCCGCGGCAACGTCATCAATCCCAATGACGTAGTGGCCCAGTACGGCGCGGACACCATGCGCCTTTACATCATGTTTATCGGGGACTTTGAGAAGGCGGCCGCCTGGAGCGACAACGCGGTCAAGGGTTGCAAGCGATTCCTGGATCGGGTATGGAACCTGATGGATGCCTGTACGGACAGCTTGGACTATATGCCGGTCAATGAGCTGGCTATTCACAAGGCCATTAAGAAGGTGTCCTCCGACATCGAGGCGATGAAGTTCAACACTGCCATTGCCGCGCTGATGTCTCTCGTCAACGATTTTTATGCCAATGGCTGTTCCAAGGGAGATATGAGCGCGCTGCTGATGATGCTCTCTCCCTTCGCGCCCCATATGGTAGAGGAGATGTGGGAGCTCCTGGGCTTTGCCGCAGAGAGGGGCATGGCGTGTCGCCAGCCCTGGCCTGCATATGACGAGAGTAAGACCATTGAGGCCGAGGTCACCCTGGCCGTTCAGGTGGGCGGCAAGCTGAAGGGAACCGTCAGCGTACCCGTGGACAGCGATGACCAGACCTGCGTGGACGCCGCCCTGGCGCTGGACAAGGTGGCCAAGATGCTGGAGACGATGACGGTGGTTAAGACCATCGTAGTCAAAAACAAGCTGGTCAATGTGGTGATGAAACCAAAGGCGTGAGCTCATTTGCCCTTGGGTGCCATACAGGTTTCAGATAAATGACAGAGATATCCCCAAATTTAATAGATCTGTAATATCTGAAGCCTTTTCATTTAACATCTTGCGGGTATTATAATACCCGCAAGAGACAGTTTCTTTCCTTTCATTGTATCCTCTTTTCTTAGGCGAAGCCGGACGTCAGGGAGCGGACGTCCGGCTTTTGCTTTATACAGAGGGGAGGCGCCTTTCCGTGTCATAAAACTGATACATCCCCTTTCCGACCAGGGGATTCGGCCAAAAATGATGTTACTGATATTGAAATTTGGTTAAATTTTGGTTAATTCAGCACAGAATCCCTTGCGCCTTAGTAGGATGCGGTATAGAATAAGACCAGAATCCCAAAGAAAACGAATTTAGGAGGTTTTTCATATGACTTCTTTTGACGAGCTGAAATCCAAGGCGCTGGACCTGGCGCAGGCGGGGGCCGCCAAAGCCAAAGAGCTCACCGACATCGCCAAGCTGAACATCGCCAATTCCGCCGAAGAGGATGCCATCCGCAAAGCCTATATCGATCTGGGCAAGCTGTATTATGCGGAGCGTGGCATGGCACCCGAAGGGGCTTATATGTCCCTGTGTGAGAAGATCACCGCGTCCAAACAGAAGATCGAGGAGAACAAGGCCAAGATTGCGGAGATGAAGGCTGCTGGCAACATTGACGATGATGTGGTGGTCTCCACCTGCGACTGCGGGTGCAGTTGTGACGTGCCGGAAACCGAGGTGCCTCATGAAGAGCCCCCGGTGGTGGAACCTCTGGCCCATGATGGGACCAAAGAGTAACACTTGAAGGATAAAAACGGCGGACCGCATTAGCGGTCCGCCGTTTTTCAACTGGTTGGTCGTTGAGAGAGCCATAATCCCGGGAGAATGAGAAAGATGGCTCCGATGGCCTGCGGACGGACAGGCTCCCCCAAAATGAGGGCGGAGGCAATCAAGGTGACCACAGGGGTAAGGTAGATATATACATTGGTGGCCACGGTACCAATGAGGACCATGGCTTTATTCCAACAGACAAAGCACAGCGCAGAGGCGACCAAACCCAGATAAAGTATATTGAAAAGCATGGAAGGGTCAGAAAAGCGGGATAGGGAGTAGTCGGGATGGAGGATGGGAAGGAGCGGAAGAAGGGTCGCAAGGCCCCAAAAAAAGACCTTGCGGGTGCACTGGAGCTGGTTGAGACCGGAGGAGGAGGCGAACTCCAGACACACTCCGTAGGCTCCCCAGCACAGCGCGGCGCCGAGGGTCAGCAGGTCCCCAAGAGGATTGAGCTCCAGGCTTTCGCCTCCCGACAGGGAGATGAGAGCGATTCCAGTGAGCGCGATGGCAAAGCCGGCAAAGAAAACGGCCCTCGGTCTGGGGCCACGGCGGCACAGCCACAGCAGGAGGGCGGCGAACATGGGGGCGGCGGAAATAATGATCCCCACATTGGAGGCAAGCGTATACCGCAGCGCGGTATTTTCCAGGAGAAAATATAGGGTCAGGCCGCTGACACCCGCCGCCGCGAAGGGAAGCTCTGAGCGGAAGTCCTGCGGGCGCAAGAGTCTGGGGGAGAGGCAAAAGAGTACCGCCCAGGCGATGAGGAAGCGGAAGGTCATGATTTCCAGAGGGGTAAAGGCGCGGAGAAGGATCTTGCTGGAAATCAGAGTGGTGCCCCAGACCACGGTAACAAAAAGAGCAAGAATGTGCCCCAGCACGCGACTGTGCGGCGGAGATCCCATCCCTCACACCTCCCTATAAAAATTTTGCAGCAGAAGTGGAGCAGTCCGCGCCTCAAAAAAGAAATGGTGTACGGAAGCGCAGTCTCCCGTACACCATTGTGTCTGGTTTTGAAAGAACGCCTGTAGGCTCAGCCAATGATGCGCCGGGCGTACACATAGACGTTGGCGTAGTGACCGCTTTCCATCTGGTCGATCTGGACCACATAGCGGTTGGTAGAGGCGTGGATGAACTCACCGTTTCCGATATAAATCCCCACATGGGAGACGGGTTTGCTGGTGCGATATTTGAAAAATACCAAATCACCCGGCTGAAGCTCGTCTTTGCTGACGGATACGCCATTCTGGAGCTGGTCGGTGGCAGTGCGGTTGAGGGTGTAGCCGAAATGGGAGTATACGTACTTGGTGAACCCGGAGCAGTCGAACTGATTGGGGCCGTTGCCGCCCAGCACATAAGGGGTTCCCAGATACTCCTCTGCGTAGGCCACGATCTGCGCACCCAAATCGCTGCTGGCTGTTTCAGTCACATCGGGCTCAGTGGTAATGGTGATATAGTCGCTGCTTACGTAACCGGTCTTTCCAGAATATGTAACTTTATACCAGCCGTTATCCACGCCCTCCAGTTCCAAAACAGTACCGCCGGGAATGGAGGCCACGGTGTCGTAGTTGGTACCTGCAGCGGCACGCATGTTCAGGGAGGAGCCGTCGGTATCCACCAGTCCGTAACCAAGCGCAGCATCGGCGGTGGTGGAGACAGTGAGGTACTCGCTGGACATATACCCCTCGACGGTATTGAAGTTGACCTTGTACCAACCGTTACCGGTGTCCTCCAGCACCACGACGCTGGTGCCGCCGGATGCGGTGGCGAGGATCTCTCCCTCTGCGGCGGGGGTATCCCGCAGGCGAAGCGCGTCAGCCGTGACGGTGCCGGCACCCAAGGTGGCGGCGGAAGCGCCGACGGTAAACATTGCGGTGAATACAGTACCAAGCACGGCTGCACGCAGCAGGTGAGATGGCTTTATCATCGGTGAGGACCTCCATCTTTTTCTCTATATCAGGGGGCGATCATTTGCTGTTGAGCATCCGTTCCAGCCAGACGGAGGCCACGTCCATAGCGGCGTACAGGCTGTCCTTTTCCGTTTTCTTGACCACGCGGTCCCGGCTTTTGAGATCGGGATCGGTGAGCTGGAGCTGAACGGCCACCTTGGTGGCCACGTCCAGGTCGTCCACCTTCTTTGTCTCCATGACCTGAAGCATGATGATATATTTGTCAGCCATGCTGCCGTAGTAGATGAGATTCTCCTTGCGGCGCAGAGGATGTCCTTTGTAGCTAAGGGGAATTTTTTCTTCGGCCATTATGTGCCTCCTAAAGAAAGAATTAAAAATTGTAACCAAATTGTAACACATTGTTTCCGCCCCGTCAACCCTGGAAGAGATGGAAAATGTGAATAATTTGTAAAGTGGAGCCATATGGCAACAATATCTTGTGCAAAACGGTTCTGAGGGGTAGAATAAACGGGAAACGGAGGGGTTTTTGGTGCGAATTCTGTTGGTTCGTCCCCGAAGAATGGATCTGATGACGGCGTTCGGCGGCATTACATGTGAACCGCTGGAGCTGGAGACCCTGTTACCGGTTTGTCGTCAAGTGGGAAGAACAGAGCTCTATGACGGCATTACGGAGGAGCGGCGGTTCACTGACGTGCTTCTTGCGTTTCGGCCCGATGTGATGGCGCTTACCGGCTATCTCACCCAGGAGCGGGAGATGGCGGAGTATATCAGGCTGACAAAGAGGGCGTGCCCGGCCTGCACCGTAATCGTGGGGGGCGTCCACGCCCAGCTCAATTATCGCCGTCTCTGCTGGCCGGGGGTGGACTATGTGTTCCGTACGGAGTCGGCGGACTGGTTCCGGAGCCTGTTGGAGGCGCTGGACCGGGGGGAGATGCCCATAGGGATTCCGGGACTGTGCCGCAGGGAGGGCGGCAGGTTTGTGGAGACACCCTACGAGCCCTGCGACATCGACACACTTCCCCGGCCGGACCGGAGCGGATGGGCGGAGCGGGCGGACTGGTTCCGCTATCTGGATTTTGCGAGGCTCTCCACGCTCAAGACGGCGGTCTCCTGTCCCTTCCGATGCGAGTTCTGCTATGGGCGAAACCTCCACGGCGGACGGTATCAGCCCCGCAGGCTGGAGCTTGTCATGGAGGAGTTGGAGGAGGTACCGGGGGACACGGTATTTATCGTGGACTCCGACTTCCTGCTGGAGGAGACCCGCGTGGAGGCTTTCCTGGACGCACTGGAGGAGCGGGGCATCCGAAAAACATTTTTGTGCTACGGGCGGGCGGATTTTATCGCAGGACATCCGGCGCTGACGGCCCGGCTGTGCCGGTGTGGATTTCGGCTTTTCCTGGTAGGCCTGGAGGGGATTCGGGATCAGCGCCTGGAGGCATGGAACAAAGGGACCACACGGGAGATAAATGAGGCATGCCTCCAAGTCCTGAACGCGTGCGGTGCGGACTGCATGGGGCTCCTGCTGGCCGACCCGGATTTCACTGCGGCTGATTTTCAGGCGCTCTATCGCTGGGCCAAAGAGCACGGGCTGCGATACACGTCTGTGCAGGTCCTCACGCCCATTCCGCCCACGCCCCTTTATGAGCGGAAAAAAGGGGAGCTCCTCTCCAACGATCTGAGACAATGGGATCTGGCCCATTTGCTGCTCGAGCCGGTACATATGGGCCGACGGGTCTTTATGCTGCGGTACTACTGGCTTATGGCGAGACTGGTGTTGCTGGGGTGGCGGCGGGGGGCGTACCACTTTGTGACGCCGGCTTACCTCGGTCGGGCCGTGGGACGCTGGCGGCGGAGACGGGCCGCCCTGCGCTGAACCGGATCCTATAAACGCGAGATAAGCTGTTGAATAATAGAAAAGCCGCCCAGCCTCAGAGGACTAGGCGGCTTTCTCTGCTTTTGCATGAGAACGTCGGAAAACCTGCAGTGATGCAGGATGGAATTACAGGGTCAGGACTCTATGAAGGATAACGGCCATCTCAGCCCTAGTCAGAGAGCCCTTGGGGTTGAGATTCCCAGCGTCATCGCCCTGGATTACACCGGCCTGAACCAGTGCTGCCACAGAGCCCTGTGCATAGCTGGAGACCGACTTTCCATCAGAAAAGCGGTTCAGATAAGAGGCAGAGGCGTCATCGATGCCATGGCCGGTACGGTTCAGCGTTCTCTGGAGAAGGACCATGGCATCCTCGCGGGTAAGGGAGGCGGAGGGGTTAAATCTTCCGTCAATGCCGCCCTGTGCGATCCCCAGTGCCTTGGCAGAGGAGATGGCCTGGGCGTAATAGCTCTCCGCAGGCACATCCTTGAAGTTATCACCGCCGGAGACGGAAAAGCGGAAGGCGCGGGAGAGCATCAGAACGAAATCGCCGCGGGTGATGAGCCCATCTGGATGGTAGGTGGTGGCGCCTACGCCGGTGGTGATCCCATTTTCGTAGAGGTAGTCCACGGACTCGGCAGCCCAACTGTAGCGCCCCATATCGGTGAAGTAGGAGGAGGAACTGGAGGGGGTCACGCCGATCTGTACATAGCCAGTGTAGGTGGAGCCGCTCTCGTCAGTACCGGTATAGGCGATGGTCACTGTGCCGGAAAAGCCCGCTTTCGGAACGAAAGAGATCCTGCTGATGGAGGGGCTGCCGTCAACTTCATACGCAGTATCGTCATCCACCAAGCCGCCATAGGAGGTGGGGCTGCCATAGTTGTAGTAAAGCCGCCCGGCACTCTCGGGAGGGAGCTGGAATACCACGGAGGCGAGACCGGCGCCGCCCCGCTTGTCGCAGGCACTGCTGAAATCGCTGGAGCGGAATGTCACCTCCTGTGCATCAGTGGTATAGTAGATCACACCGGGATCCTTAACGGTGGCGAATGAGAGAAGGAGACTGCCGGAGAAGGCTTTTCCACCTGTGCTCTCGCCAGTAAAGTCGATTATTACGGTGCCGGTATAGTTCTTGGCGGGGACGAAGGTGACCTGTTCCAGATAGGGGCTCTTGGAGAGGAAATACTCGGTGGAAGCGGAGACCTTCTTGTCATAGTCACCATCATCGTAGCCGTAGTACAGGATACCCCTGCTGGTAGCGGGAAGCGTAAACTGGACATAGCTCAGGGATTTTCCGGTCTCATCCTTGCAGTAATCATTGAAATCGTCTGAAGAGAGGGTGATGGGAGAATTTACTGCGGCAGAGTATTCGATGTCGCCGCTGTCTCCGCCGCCCACGGTGACCCGGATGGTGCCGGAGAAGCTGTCGCTGTCTGCACTGGAGCCCTGGAAGGGGATAGACACGGTGCCGGTATAGTTCCTGGCCGGAACAAACGTAATGTTTTCCAGATAGGGGCGCTGGTTGCGGTAGTAGCGCTTGGAGGACGAGACCTTCTCATCATAGTCGCCGTCGTCATAGTTGTAGTAAAGGGTGCCCTTGTTGCTGGAAGGCAGGGTAAATTCCACATAGTCCAGGCTGGAGCCGGTGGCACTTTTGCTGAAGCTGTTGAAATCGCCGGCGTCAAAGGCAACGGAGCCGTTTCGGTCCACGGAGTACATAATATCGTCAGCGGTCCTGCTTACGGTGATCTCAATGGTGCCGGAGAAAGTGTTTCGTTTGGTATCCCGAGCCGTAAAGGAAATGGTCAGTGTGCCGGACCAGTTTCTGGCGGGGACGAAGCTCACGTCCTCCAGATAAGGGGAGTCGTCATAATAGTAAGCAGCGGAAGAGGAAACTTTCTTATCATAGTCGCCGTTGTCATAGCGGTAATAGAGAGTGCCTTTTCCAGAAGAGGGGAGCGTGAAGTGCACATAGTCCAGGCCATAGCCGGTGATCTCCTTGGAGAGCGCGTTGAAATCGCCGGCGTCAAAGGGAATGACCTCATTTTGGGCGCCGGAAAATTCGATGCTGCCGGTGGGCTCGCTTACGGTAATGGCCACGGCACCGGTATAGCTGTAACCAGAAGTATCTACGGCGGAGTAAGAAATGGTGACTTTGCCGGAATAGTCGGGCTCTGCGACAAAGGAGACCTTGGACAGAGCGGATTTAAAGACGCCGCCTCCATAGTAATATTTGGTGGACTCCGAAACCTTCTGGTCGTAGGTCCCGTTGGAGTAGTTATAGTAGAGCGTGCCGCGGCTGGAGGAGGGGAGCGTGAAGGTCACATAGTTGAGCTTGTTTCCGTAGACCTCGGTACATGCGCTGTTAAACTTGGACTCATCAAAGGTAACAGAGCCGCCGGAGGCCACGGAGCTGGTGATGTCGGGGGCTGAGGCGGCGGTGACGGTGACAGTGCAGGCGGGGGCGGCCAGCCGATTGCCGCGGCGGTCTGTGACCACGGCGGTGACGGTGACGCTCTTTCCGGCTGTGACGCCCTTGACGGTACAGTTGGCGTTGCCCGTGCCGCTGGGACTCAGCGATACGATGTTCTTCTCATCGGCGGACCAGGAGACGCTGGCCCCATCGGGGAGATTGCTTACCGAGAGGGAAGAGGTTTTGCCGAACATGACGGAGAGCTCGGTTTTGCTGAGTGTGAGGTAGGACGGATCGCTGACGGTGACGGCGCAGGTAGCTCCCGCGCCGCCCTCCGGTATGGCGGTGATGGTGGCGGTTCCCGTACCCACGGCGGTCACTTTGCCGGATTGATCCACAGAGGCGACCTTGCTGTTGCTGGAGCTCCAGCTCACCCGGGTCCCCTCGGGCGCGGTGGTGGCCGACAGCGTTTCACTGCTCCCCGTGGTGAGAGACAGGGAGGTTTTATTCAGAGAGAGGGTGGGAGGTGCAGAGGGAAACTGCACCCGGACGGTACAGTAGGCGGTGAACCCGCCGTCGGCAGTTGTGACGGTGACAGTGCCGACGCCGTTGCCCACGGCGGTTACTTTGCCGGACTGGTCCACCGAGATGACGCCGGAATCGTCCACCGTCCAAAAGACGTTCTGATTGGCGGCGTCAGGGGGGGAGACCATGGCCTTGAGGGTCGCGCTTTCTCCATCCTTGGTCAGCGTGAGCTCAGTGCGGTCCAGACGAACGCCGGTAACCGGAACGGCGGCGGTGACAATCACATGGCAGGAGGCGGTGAAGCCTCCGTCATCGGTGGTGACGGTGATGTCGGCCTCCCCGGGTGAGAGGGCGGTCACTCTGCCGTTTGAGACCTCGGCCACACCAGTGTTGCTGCTGTACCAGGAGAGATCCTGAGCGAAGGCACTGGAAGGAGAGACCGTGGCATGGAGGGTCTCGTGGCTCCCCACCTCCAGAGAGAGAGAATCCCGGTCCAGGGTGACCCCGTCCACGCGGGCGGAGGGGAACAGCGACCAGTCGCTGCTGTCTCTGCCGGATTCCGAAGGGACGCCCCCGGCGGCCCAGGCCGCAGGCACCAGGCCCGCCGTCAGGGCCAGGACCAGCAAGACGGACAGGAAACGGGACAACAGCTTTGTTTGCATGGAAAAGACTCCTTCCAAACTCCAAAATTATGGATGCGCCGTAGGGGGCTTTCTACCCTTACATCGATTATAGACGGTAAAACGTGACAAGTGGTTTCGAAATTCTGAAAGAATTCTTAAAAACAGAGATTACCGCCCCACATGCTCTGAATGAGCATGTGGGGCGGTAATCTCTTGGCCTGTCGAAAAACCTGTATGTTAGGGATCTCTTGCGGCCTGCGGCGGCAGGCATTCGGCGAGCGGAGTGAGGACTTTCCCGGGGCAGAGACCCGGGAAAGTAAACGGCATTGGAGAAAAGGACGGGGAGGGGGCACGGCCCTCCCCGCGAGATGCGGTATGGAGCCGTGCCGGTCACACGGCAGGGGGACGGCGGCGCCTTACAGGCCCGCCTTCTCCGTGTCTCCACTCCTGATACAGGCAGAAAAGGGTCCAGATCAGGGTGGCGAGGAGCATCAGCGAGCCCCAAGCCATGGGAAAGGCATAGCGCAGCATGAGATAGGCGTGGTAGGCGCCCAGAGAGGCGATCTGCACCAGAATGGCTGCGGGGATTCCCCGGCGGCGGTCCAGGCAGGCCCAGCAGAGGGTGATCGTATCCGCAAGAAAGAAATAGCGGTCGTGCATATGGGGAAGCAACAGGGGGATGCCGACGGCAAAGGCCGCGCCCGCGGTAAACAGAGCACGGTCCGTCAGACGGTCCCGGCGAAGCAGCAGCCAGAGAAGAATGCCGACGGTAAACAGGAAAGCGGCCAGGATGCCCAGACGAGCGGCAAGGGTGGTGTCCACCTCCGCGCCGTAAGGGATGAGCGCATAGAGCGAGGGCGCGTTCAGCGTCAAATAGTCGCTGTATTCCGCCGCCTGTCCAAAATAGACGCCCAGAATATCCCCCAGTGGTTTCCCTAGAAAAAGGGCGGGGACGATGGTGAGGACATAGGTGGCGGGGAAAAGGAGCAGGTCCCGGAACCGTACCCGTCCGGCAAACCACAGTGCGCCCCACAACGGCACGAGAAAGACGGTCTGAAGCTTGAAGGAGAAGGCCAGCGCCAGCAGAACCACGGAGCCCACAGGGCGCCGGTCCAGGGCGGAGGAGAGGGCATGGAGGCACAGCGCGCCGTAGATGGAGTCACACTGGGCCCAATAGGCACCGTTGAGTGCCACGGTGGGAAGCAGCAGCAGAATACAGAAGGCGGCACAAGGGCGGTAACTGCCCGGAACGGACAGACGATGCACCAGCCGGTAGCCTCCCCAGGCAAGCAGCACGTCGAAGAGCATGGAAAAGAGTTTGATCAGGTAGAGATCGCGCACCGGGAGATAGGAGATGGCGGCCAGAAAGTAGAGATAGGGGACGTTGTAGTTCCCCTTGGGCAGCGCCACTGCCGCCCAGCCGCCGTTTTCCCGGAAGAAGGAGGCCCAGCCGGAGAGAAAGTCCCGATAGTCGTAGGTCACATGCTCCAGGCAGAGGGCACGGAGAAAAAGAGCAAGTCCGATGGGAAGAAGGGAGAACAGTGCGGCACCGGGTCTCCTGTCCTCATAAAAAAGAAGCCCTGCCGCCAACGCACACAGCAGGACAAGGCACAGCCCCACGGGAAGGCGGGAGGGGGCATCGCTGAGGCCGGCGGTCCTGCACAGGGCCAGAAGGAGGAGCAAGAGCCCCGCGCCGCCGCAGAGCGCGGCCGCATACGGGGGAAAGAGTTGGGATTGCAGGGGATGGGAGCGGGACATAGCGTTCACCTCGTTGTCGGGAAGAAAGAAAAAAGTCCGGATCACTCCGAACTTCGACACAAAAAAACTTGACGCGGAAAAATCTACATGGTATACTGAAATGCTTTCGTACATCCAGTATCCTCTGCAGAGACCCTCCCACAGTGTATTCAGTATAGCAGTTCTGACGGTCCTGCGCAAGAGGGAACGAAAAACAAGGAGACAACGCAGCCGGGCGTGTCATAAAATCCGAGACCGGCGTTTTTGGCCAATTCGACGAGAAGTGGCCTGCTGAAGATGAGAAGATAGCCGAAATATCAGGGCTTTTCGGCACCGAATGCGAGAAAACGGAGTGTGATTTTCGGAATGGTCAACGACAAGCTGAACGGCATGGTCAAGGACGTACACTACGGCAAGACCCTGCGCAAGAGCTATGCCCGCCACGCAGAGATCCTGGACATGCCCAACCTGCTGGAGGTCCAGAAGAAATCCTATCAGTGGTTTTTGGACACCGGCCTGCGCGAGGTCTTTAAGGATGTGGCCGCCATCACCGACTATGCGGGCAACCTGGAGCTCTCCTTTATCGACTATAAAATGGATGAGGCCCCCAAGTACGATGTGGAGGAGTGCAAGGCCAGGGACGCCACCTATGCCGCCCCCATCAAGGTGCGGGTCCGTCTGCGGAACAAGGAGACCGAGGAGATCAAGGAGCAGGAGATCTTTATGGGAGATTTCCCCCTCATGACCGATTCCGGTTCCTTTGTCATCAACGGCGCCGAGCGGGTCATCGTCTCCCAGATCGTCCGCTCCCCCGGCGTGTACTTTGCCCGAAACGAGGACAAGGCGGGCAATGTGACCTTCGGCACCACTGTCATCCCCTACCGCGGCGCGTGGCTGGAGTATGAGACGGATCTGTCCGACATCTTCTATGTGAGGATCGACAAGAACAGAAAGCTGCCCATCACCTGCCTCATCCGTGCGGTAGGCCCCCGGACCGATGCGGAGATCATCGATATGTTCGGTGAGGACCCCCGCATCCTGGCCACGATGGAGAAGGACACCTGTAAGAGCCGGGAGGAGGCCCTCCTGGAGATCTACCGTAAGCTCCGCCCCGGCGAGCCCCCCACGGTGGATTCCTCGGAATCCCTTCTGAATGCGCTGTTCTTTGATCCCCGGCGGTACGATCTCTCTGCTGTGGGCCGCTATAAATTCAATAAAAAGCTGGCCATCTGGGGCCGCCTGAACGGCCAGAAGCTGGCCCAGCCCATTGCCGATCCCATGACGGGCGAGATCATTGCCGAGGCCGGTGAGGTCCTGACCCGGGAACGGGCCCGTGAGATCGAGGCCAAGGGCGTCAATGAGGCTGTGATCGACCTGGAGGGCACTCTTATCAAGGTGTTTTCCAATGATATGGTGGACGCCAAGGGCTTCCTTCCCTTCGACCCCGCCGAGTGCGGCGTGACCGAAAAAGTGTACTTCCCCCTGCTCCGGGAGCTCCTGGAGCAGTATGAGGGGGATGAAGAGGGCCTGAAGGAGGCCGTCCGGGATCGGGTGGACGACCTGGTGCCCAAGCACATCTTTGTGGAGGACATCATGGCCTCCATCAACTACCTCAACTGTCTGGCCCATGGCGTGGGTACCCACGACGACATCGACCACCTGGGGAACCGCCGCCTGCGCTGCGTAGGCGAGCTGCTCCAGAATCAGTTCCGCATCGGGTTCAGCCGCATGGAGCGCGTGATCCGTGAGCGCATGACCATCCAGGATCTGGATATTGTCACCCCCCAGAGCCTCATCAATATTCGCCCGGTCACTGCGTCCATCAAGGAGTTCTTCGGCTCCTCCCCTCTGAGCCAGTTTATGGATCAGACCAACCCTCTGGCGGAGCTCACCCACAAGCGGCGTATGTCCGCCCTGGGCCCCGGCGGTCTGTCCCGTGACCGCGCCTCCTTCGATGTCCGGGACGTCCACTACAGCCATTACGGCCGGCTGTGTCCCATTGAGACGCCCGAAGGACCCAATATCGGCCTCATTTCCTATCTGGCCTCCTATGCCCGCATCAACCGGTACGGCTTTATTGAGACCCCCTACCGCAAGGTGGACAAGGAGACCGGCTGCCTTACCGATGAAATCGAATATATGACCGCCGATGTGGAGGATGAATATATCATCGCCCAGGCCACCGAGCCCGTGGACGAGAGCAATCATCTGCTGCATGACCGTATCACCTGCCGCCACCGCAATGAGATCATCGAGGTGGACCGCGACCATGTGGACTATATCGACGTCTCCCCCAAGATGATGGTCTCCGTGGCTACCGCCATGATCCCCTTCCTGGAGAATGACGATGCCAACCGCGCCCTGATGGGCGCCAACATGCAGCGGCAGGCCGTGCCTCTGCTCACCACCGAGGCCCCCATCGTGGCCACCGGCCAGGAGCACAAAAACTGCATCGATTCCGGTGTGGTCATTCTGGCGGAGGGCGACGGTGAGGTCACCAAGGTTTCCGCCCAGTATATCACCGTCCGTTACGACGATGGTCGGGTGGTGGACTACAAGCTGACCAAGTTCATGCGCTCCAACCACACCACCTGTATCAATCAGCGGCCCATCGTCACCGCCGGACAGCGGGTGGAGAAGGGGGATGTCCTGGTGGACGGCCCCTCCACCAGTCAGGGAGAGATCGCGCTGGGCAAGAACATCCTTATGGGCTTTATGACGTGGGAGGGCTACAACTACGAGGACGCCATCCTGCTCAACGAGCGTATGGTCAAGGAGGACGTGTTCACCTCCATCCATATCGAAGAGTATGAGACCGAGTCCCGGGACACCAAGCTGGGGCCCGAGGAGATTACCCGGGATATCCCCAACGTGGGCGAGGATGCGCTGAAGGATCTGGACGAGCGAGGCATCATCCGCGTGGGCGCCGAGGTCCGTGCCGGCGATATCCTGGTGGGCAAGGTCACGCCCAAGGGCGAGACCGACCTCACCGCCGAGGAGCGGCTCCTCCGCGCCATTTTCGGCGAGAAGGCCCGCGAGGTCCGTGACACCTCCCTGAAGGTCCCCCACGGAGAGAGCGGCATCATCGTGGACGTGAAGGTGTTCACCCGGGAGAACGGCGACGAGCTCTCTCCCGGTGTCAACGAAGTGGTCCGTGTCTATATTGCCCAGAAGCGTAAGATCAGCGTGGGCGACAAAATGGCCGGCCGCCACGGCAATAAGGGCGTCGTCTCCCGCATCCTGCCCCAGGAGGATATGCCCTTCCTGCCCGACGGTACGCCGCTGGACATCGTCCTCAATCCCCTGGGCGTGCCCTCCCGTATGAACATCGGGCAGGTGCTGGAGGTCCACCTAGGCTATGCGGCCAAGGCCCTGGGCTGGAAGGTGGCCACACCCATCTTCAATGGTGCCAACGAGCCCGAGATCGAGGCCACGCTCACTGCGGCCGGCCTTGCCAAGGACGGTAAGAGCTGGCTTTATGACGGACGCACCGGCGAGCGGTTTGACAATCGCGTCACCGTGGGCTACGTCTACTTCCTCAAGCTCCATCACCTGGTAGACGACAAGATCCACGCCCGGTCCACCGGCCCCTACAGCCTGGTCACTCAGCAGCCCTTGGGCGGCAAGGCCCAGTTCGGCGGACAGCGCTTCGGCGAGATGGAGGTCTGGGCCCTGGAGGCCTATGGCGCGGCCTACACGCTCCAGGAGATCCTTACCGTCAAGTCCGACGATGTGACCGGCCGTGTCCGGACCTATGAGTCCATCGTCAAGGGCCATAACGTGCCCAAGCCCGGTGTGCCCGAGTCCTTCAAAGTGTTGGTCAAGGAGCTTCAGGCACTGTGCCTGGACATCAAGGTGCTGGACGCCAAGGGCGAGGAGATCGAGCTCAAGGACGACGATGAGGACACCTACCAGCCTGACCGTATCCGGGACGACGACTTCTACGGCTATAACGCCGGCGGTGAGTCCGATTTCGCCGCGGCCGGCTTTACGCTCAAGGAGGGCAGTGACGATGACGACCTGGCGGCGGCCGACGACACTGACGACGCCGATGAGGACGTCGGATTCGAGGAAGAGATCGTCTTGGACGACAGTACCGACGACGGTGATTTGGACTGAGAAAGGGAGGATGATCATATATGAGCTACGCTGAGTTTGACGCCATCCAGATTGGCATCGCCTCCCCGGAAAAGATTCTGGAATGGTCTTACGGCGAGGTCAAAAAGCCGGAGACCATCAATTACCGGACCCTGAAGCCCGAGCGGGACGGTCTGTTCTGCGAGCGGATATTTGGGCCCACTAAGGACTGGGAGTGCCACTGCGGTAAGTATAAGAAGATCCGCTACAAGGGTAAGATCTGCGACCGCTGCGGCGTGGAGGTCACCCGGGCCAAGGTGCGCCGGGAGCGCATGGGCCATATCGAGCTGGCCGCTCCGGTGTCCCACATCTGGTATTTTAAGGGCATCCCCTCCCGGATGGGACTGCTGCTGGACATCAGCCCCCGCATTCTGGAGAAGGTCCTCTATTTTGCCGCCTATATCGTTACAGATCCCGGCTTCTCCCCTCTGGCCAAGAACCAGATCCTCACGGAAAAGGAATATCGTGATATGCGGGAGAAGTATGAGGACGACTTCGAGGCCGGTATGGGCGCGGAGGCCGTAAAGAAGTTGCTCCAGGACATCGATCTGGAGGCGCTCTCCGAATCCCTCCGGGCGGAACTCAAGGACGCCTCCGGACAGAAAAAAGCCCGGATCGTCAAGCGCCTGGAGGTCGTCGACGCCTTCCGTATCTCCGGCAACAAGCCTGAGTGGATGATCATCGACGTGCTGCCCGTCATCCCCCCCGAGCTGCGCCCCATGGTGCAGCTTGACGGTGGCCGCTTCGCCACCTCCGACCTCAACGACCTCTACCGCCGGGTCATCAACCGCAACAACCGCCTCAAGCGCCTCATCCAGCTCAATGCCCCGGACATCATTGTCCGCAACGAGAAGCGGATGCTCCAGGAGGCGGTGGACGCCCTCATCGACAACGGCCGCCGCGGCCGCGCCGTGACCGGCGCCAACAACCGGGCCCTCAAGTCCCTCAGCGATATGCTCAAGGGCAAGCAGGGGCGGTTCCGTCAGAACCTGCTGGGCAAGCGCGTGGACTACTCCGGCCGTTCCGTCATTGTGGTCGGGCCCGAGCTGAAGATCTATCAGTGCGGCCTTCCCAAGGAGATGGCCATTGAGCTTTTCCGCCCCTTTGTCATGAAGAAGCTGGTGGAGGACGGCCTGGCCAATAACATCAAGTCAGCCAAAAAGATGGTGGACAAAGGCCGTCCGGAGGTCTGGGACGCCCTGGACTTTGTCATCAAGGAGCATCCGGTGATGCTCAACCGCGCCCCTACGCTCCACCGGCTGGGTATCCAGGCTTTTGAGCCGGTGCTGGTAGAGGGCCGGGCCATCAAGCTACACCCCCTGGTGTGTACCGCCTTTAACGCCGACTTCGACGGAGATCAGATGGCCGTTCACGTGCCCCTGTCCGCCGAGGCGCAGGCCGAGGCCCGCATCCTGATGCTTTCCGCCAACAACCTGCTGCGGCCCCAGGACGGCGGCCCCGTCACCGTGCCCACACAGGACATGGTGCTGGGCTCCTACTACCTCACCTACGAGCGGTATGAATACCACGACTTTGCCTATGACGACGTGGCGGCGGTGAAGGCCGCCCTGGCCGCCGGCGAGGTCGGGAGCGACGACAAGGTCTGGGTGAAAAATCCCGGGAAGCCGGACGATATCCCCACCTATGCCGGGATCTGTGTCGAGACCCCCGACGGCGAGCTGCCCCGGGAGATCTACCGCGTCTACTCCGACGATGGGGAGGCCCGCCTGGCCTATGATGAGGGGGAGCTGGACCTCCATGTGCCTATCCTGGTCCGCCGTTCCGTTGAGGTGGACGGTGAGCTCCGCCACAAACTGGTACGCACCACCGTGGGCCGTCTGATCTTCAATGAGGGCATCCCCCAGGATCTGGGCTTTGTGGACCGCACCGACCCCGAGGCCATGTTCGACCCCGAAATCAATTTCATCACCGGCAAGAAGCAGCTGGGCAAGATTATCGACAAGTGTATCACCAAGCACGGCTTTACCGTGTCCGCCGGCGTTTTGGATACCATCAAGGCCAGAGGCTATAAATTCTCCACCCGGGGCGCCCTTACCGTCTCCATCTCCGACATGACCGTGCCGGAGAAGAAGAAGGAGCTCATCGCCGCCACTGAAAAGGAGATCGTCAAGATCGAACGCCAGTATAAGCGGGGCTTCCTCACCAACGACGAACGTTATCGTCTGGTGGTCGAGGCGTGGGAGAAGACCACCAAGGATGTCACTGACGCCCTAATGGCCGGACTGGACCGCTACAACCCCATCTGGATGATGGCAGACTCCGGCGCCCGTGGTTCCACCGCGCAGATCCGCCAGCTGGCTGGCATGCGTGGCCTGATGGCCGATACCTCCGGCCGCACCATCGAGATCCCCATTAAGGCCAACTTCCGTGAAGGACTCTCCGTACTGGAATACTTCATCTCCAGCCGAGGCGCCCGAAAGGGTCTGGCCGATACGGCACTGCGGACCGCTGACTCCGGTTATCTGACCCGCCGTCTGGTGGACGTATCCCAGGAGGTCATTATCCGCGAGCATGACTGCGGCACTCACGACGGCATCCTGGTTTCTGAGATCGTGGAGAACGGTCAGGTCATCGAGACCTTCGGTGAACGCTTGAAGGGTCGCTATCCCGTGGAGGACATTGTGGACCCGCAGACCGGCGAGGTCCTCATTGACCACGACACTATGATGACCGCTGACGATGCCGAGCGCCTGGAGGCCCACGGCATCCATGAGGTCATGATCCGCTCCGTTCTCACCTGTGAGGCGAGAAGCGGCGTGTGCTCCAAATGCTACGGCATCAACTTGGCCATCGGCGAGCCTGTGGGCGAGGGGGAGGCCGTGGGGATCATCGCGGCCCAGTCCATCGGAGAGCCCGGCACCCAGCTCACCATGCGAACCTTCCACACCGGCGGTGTGGCCGGCGGCGATATCACCCAGGGTCTTCCCCGTGTCGAGGAGCTCTTCGAGGGCCGCAGACCCAAGAAGATGGCCCAACTGGCGGAGATCAGCGGCAAGGTCACCATGGAGGACGCCAAACGGGGCGGTATGGTCAACGTTACCATCACCGCCGACGACGGGGAAGTGGTCTCCTATGCGCTGGCCCACAATTCCGGCCTGCGGGTGAAGGACGGCGACACCGTCCAGAAGGGCGATATGCTCACCGACGGCGCTCTATATCCCGCCGATGTGCTGCGGATCCGCGGCATCCATGCGGTGTACAACTACCTTATCCAAGAGGTGCAGAAACCCTATCGTCAGCAGGGCGTTGATATCAACGACAAGCACATCGAGGTCATTGCCCGGCAGATGATGCGTAAGGTCCGCGTGGAGGATGCAGGGGATTCCAGCCTGCTCAGCGGGTCCACCGTCGATCTCATTGAGTTCAAGGACGCCCAGCGGGCCGTTCAGGCCCGGATCGATGCGGGCGAGACCAACGACGGCCTGGAGCTGCGCCTCCCTGTGGCCACCCGGCTCATCATGGGCATCACCAAGGCCTCGCTGGCGACAGAGTCCTTCCTGTCCGCGGCGTCCTTCCAGGAGACCACCAAGGTTCTCACGGAAGCGGCTATCAAGGGCAAAGTGGATCATCTGCTGGGCCTGAAGGAGAATGTCATCATCGGCAAGCTGATCCCCGCAGGCTCCGGCCTCTCCCGGTATCGCCAGTTCGACTGGGACACCATGAGTCCGGACGACATGGAACCTGAGCAGCCGCCTACCGAGCCGGAGGATATCGAGGCCGAGGAGCGCAATGCAGAGACCGCGGTCCTGGCCGAATCGTTAAAATAACTTGAACGGAGCGCTTTCTTTTGAAGTGCGTTCCCGCTGTTAAGAGGAGAACCGCCCCGGTCCGATCGGACCGGGGCGGTTCGGCATTCCCAAGAAGTGGTATTATGCAGGAGAAAATATGAAAGGGGACGGCCAGCCCATCGATGCCCGTACATGGATGACAACAAAGGAAATGCAGCCTTATGAAAAAGTCGAGGAGAGGGCAGAAAACCCTCCCCCTAGCATTCGGCATCAGGCGCAGTGCCTGTGAATGCAGTCAGCAGTGATTTGGGGGGGAATGCTCATTGTCATGGCACCGCTATAGTGAATACATACGCAGTCGCCGCGGGAGAAGCAACAGGCATCGTCAGAGCGAACTAGGACTCTCTGATGTGAGGAACAGTCACAGACCAAAAGCCGACAGCGCTCAGCACATATGACTCTTGCGATCATTGTGGTGCGGTTATTTTGTTCCAAGGTGATCACCTCCACATTGCAGGATATGTCGGATGGAACCGGAGTGTGACGGCTTTTGATTCAAGCGGTGCGCCGGACCTCAAGAGGCATGACCCCCAAAGAGGGGGGAGCACGTTGATATGAGCATCAGTACGGGGGAGCTCATGGATGCCAGGGACATATTGGAGACACCTATGCAAATGGTGTGGCAGGAAACTGTCATGAATATCGAAGCGCCTGAACCAAAGACAATCCGTGATGGGTGTCGTGGCTTGGGCGCTTTTTGCTTGCAGGATGCCCTCCAACACCCAGGGAAGGTTCTGCCCGGCTTGGCGCAATAACCGCGGGCATCCTTCCGGAAAGGATTTTGCCTGAAAATGGCTGGTACGTCCCTGTATTTGAAAAGAGCGGGAAAACAGAAAGCGCAGAGGGCAGGCGCATAGGGGATAAGGGAGTATGGAGACAAAAACGCAGTTGGGCAGGGCGCAGGGTATTTTTCACAGGGATCCGACATGCGCCCGAACGAGCGGGTCGTGTTGGGGAGAAACTGAGCCCGCAGGACGGCTCTTGGCCTAAGATGAAGCGCGTGGGTAGAGCGAATATCCGGCGGACAACCATGAGGCGGAAGGGACGTTGTTCCAGCGACGAAACAGGGGAAGTACATAGGGGTCCGACGTAAGAATCCCAAGAGCGTGACAAGCGAATGGCCACCCCAGAGCCAAAACAAAGAGGTAAGATAGCTACACAAGGGCGGCCGAGGCAGATCTTGAAGAGACAATAAAGGAGGGTTGGGATGCTTTCATTTTTGGCGATTACGGAGGCGGTAAAGGGGCTGGTGGAGGAGCGGTATCCGGAGAATACGGTCTATCTGGAGCGGGTACCGGTGGACTTTGCGCGGCCGTCCTTCCTGGTGGAGCTGGGGCCGGTGGAGATGCTGGACGCCTCGTGCGGCTGCCTGGAGGTCAAGGCCACGGTGGTGGTCACCGCCTTTGTGGAGGCGGACGACTACTATAACAGCCACGTGCCGGACCTGATGACCCGGATGGGGGCGGTACAGGAGCTCTTCGCGGTGGACGGACTCCAGGTGGAGGACCGGTTCCTCCACGTGACGGCCAACAAGGGCAACTGCCAATTCGACTACGCGGAGACCAGCGTCACATTCCAGTATCAGGACGACCGCCCGGGCGGGGACGAGTGGCCCCTGATGGGCGAAATACAGACAAAGTGGGGCCCCCCGCAGGGCGAATAAAGGGACCCCACCGGGCCGTGAAGCCCGGTGGGGGGAGGAGGGAGAACGAAGCGAAGCAGATATCCGGCGGACAGCCGGATGGAGCAAAGCTGAGTTTCTTCCGACGACGTGGGGGAGAGGACGAACAACGGAATGGAGCGGATATCCGCCTTTTGGCGGATGGAGCGAAATAGAGTTTGTGAGGACGAAAGGGGAATTGAAATGGGACTTCCCAGCATCAACATTGCATTCAAATCCACAGCGGCGAGCGCCATCGAGCGCTCTGAGAAGGGGGTGGTGGCGCTCATCATCAAGGACGCCAAGGAGAACGGCGGCCACGCCTACACCAACGCCAGCCAGATCCCGGCCACCCTGGGGACGGACAACCAGGCATACATCCAGCGGGCCTTTACGGGGTATGTGAATACGCCCCGGCAGGTGCTGGTCTACGTGCTGCCCGCAGCGGCGGAGGCGCTGACCGACGCCCTGACGTGGCTGGCCACCCAGACCTTTGACTATCTGGCGGGGCCCCCCGACTGCACGGAGGCCGAGGCCACGGCCATCGCGACCTGGATCGCCGGCCGGAGGAGCAACGACGCGGCCATCTGCAAGGCGGTGCTGCCCAACAAGGCGGCGGACAGCGAGGCGGTGGTCAACTTCGCCACCGGGGATATCCTGGTGGGCACGACCGAGTTCACTGCGGCGCAGTACTGCTCCCGGATCGCGGGGCTCATCGCCGGGACGCCCATGACCATCTCCTGCACCTACGCCCCTCTCCCCGAGGTGAGCGACGTGGGGCGGCTGACCCGTGAGGCCATGGACGCCGCGGTGGACGCGGGCAAGTTCATCCTCTTCCACGACGGGGAGAAGGTGAAGGTGGCCCGCGGGGTGAACTCCCTCCAGACCACCACCCAGGACAAGGGGGACGCCTGGAAGAAGATCAAGATGGTGGAGGTCATGGATATGATCCAGACCGACATCCGGACCACGGCCCAGGACGCTTACATCGGCAAGTACGCCAACAGCTACGACAATAAGTGCCTGCTGGTGACGGCCATCAAGGGCTACCTGGTGGGGCTGGAGCAGTCCGGCATCCTCCAGGCGGGGAGCTCCTCGGTGGGGATCGACCTGGCACACCAGGAGGCATACCTCCAGTCTGTGGGCACGGACACCTCCAAGATGAGCCAGCAGGAGATCAAGGAGGCCAACACCGCCGACAAGGTGTTTTTGGAGGCGTCCATCAAGATCCTCGACGCCATTGAGGATATCAGCCTCAATATCACAATCTGAGGAGGGCTAAAACATGGATTCGGCAAAGCGAGTGATTTCAGGGACCTGGGGCGAGGTGTGGCTGGACGGAGACAAGGTATCCGAGTGCTACGGGCTCCAGGCCAAGGTGAGCTTCAACAAGGAGGACATCGCCCTGTGCGGGCAGATGGCCAGCGACAAAAAGGTGACGAGCATCGAGTGTACGGGGTCCCTGCGGATGCACAAGGTGACCTCCCGGATGGCGCTGGCCATTGGGGAGAACATCCGAAACGGAAAGGACGTGCGCTTTACCATTGTGAGCAAGCTGAAGGACCCGGACGCCTACGGGGCGGAGCGGGTGGTCCTGAGCAACGTCAGCTTCGACGACCTCACCCTGGCCGACTGGGAGGCCAAGAGCGTGGGCAAGGTGGAGTGCCCCTTCACCTTTACCGGCTATGAGTTCCTGGACGAGATCAACGTATAAGGAGCGGCGCGGATGAAAAAGAAACCTGCGGAGGGGCTGATGCGCCACGCCATAGTGGACGGCAAGGAGAAATATGCCCGGATCGCGATCCACAGGAGACGAACGCCATTGTACGCCTTTGAACTGGTTGGAGTTCTAAACGAGTATATGACGCCGGAGGGGCTGGACATCGAGGCTATGCGTACTGCGGCGACAGAGATATTCGCCCAAGAACATCCAGATTACGAGTATGGGGGCATGATTTTGTCTGCGTTGGACTTCGCGCGGGTATTCAACCTCCGCCGGGGATCGTTCCAAGCGGCGGACCTTGCGCTTACGATAGAAGGGAGAAGCGTATGAACGAAAAGAGGAGCATTCTGGAGCTGCTGCTGCGGGAGGAGACGCCCAATGTGCGGAAAAGCCTGCCCACGGCGCGGTACCGTGTGAAGCGGCTGAGCGAGCTGCTGGGGGAGGACGTGGTATTCGAGCTGCGGGCGCTGCCCTACGGGAAGGTGAGCGAGCTGAAGGAGAGTATGTCGGAGGATCTGAGCGTACATATCGTGCTCTCTGGGGTGGTCTCACCGGACCTGAAGGACCCTGCGCTCCAGGCTAAATTCGGCGGAGCCACGCCGGCGGAGACGGTAAAGGCGCTGCTGCTGCCGGGTGAGATCGAGGACCTGAGCCGTGCGGTGGAGCGGCTGTGCGGATACCGGACGGCGACCATTGAAGAAGTAAAAAACGCCTAGAGGACGGCAGCGACGCGGAGCTGGGTCTCGTCTACTACCTCTTCCATGTGAAGGGGTGGGCCCCGGGGGACTACTACCGGAAGTCCCCCGGGGAGCGGGACCTCATCTGGGCGCTGGCGTCCTATGAGGTGGAAGCGCGAGGATAGGCGGAGCAGAGATCAAAATGAGCGCAAAAAAGCCGCCCCGAAGGGCGGCGGAGAGGTCATTCATCTTTGGGCGGAAAGCTGGCCCAAACGGCCCAGAGTAAGCAGAGCAGGAACCCTCCCCACATCATGCCGTCGTAGGGAGACATATTACCCACCAAAGAGAAGAAGGCGGCACAGAAGAGAGTGCCAACCACGAGGAGCCACACGATCATAAGGATGACTGGTTCATGAGAGAGCGCCCGAAATTCTTTCCAAAAACGCTTCATAACCGCAACCCTCCTTCTGTGGAAATCATATCGCCAAAAAGGTAAAAAGTCAAGAGGAGGCGAGACTATGCCGGAAGAAAGCATCAACATTTATATGTCGCTGGTCGACAAGGTGTCCGGCCCCCTGAGCGGCATCGGGACGAAGACAAAGGCATTCAGCAAGGAACTCCAGGAGCTGGAGCAGACTACACAGGCCTACAGCAAGATACAGGACAAGCTGTCCAAGGAGACGGTAGATTACCGGAAGAAGCTGGAGCAGTCAAGCGTGACGGTCAGAGAGGCGCGGAAGGCGTTCGCCAAGTACAAGGACGAGGCGCATAAAGGCGCGCTGGATAAGGCGCTGGAGGAACAGGAGGAATACCGGCGCAGGCTCAAAGAGACGGAGACGGCCATGAAGAGCAACTACGGCGCGTTGAAGTCGCTGATGGACCAGCAGCGAAAGGCGGAGAATCAGGGGGGAGAAACCAGCTTGGCAAAGGGGCTGATGTCTGCCGGCCTGGGGAAACTGGCAAGTGATTCGCTGTCTCGTCTGGCCGGGTCAGTCCTGACCAGCGCCATAGGGGAACCACAAGCACAGTTAGTTTCCTCTATGGTTTCCGGGTTGATATCCGGGGCGACTATGGGGGCCGTACTCGGGCCTACAGGGGCTGCCATTGGCGCGGCGGTAGGCGGCATATCAGGCGCTATATCCGGCGGGACGGAGATTTTCAAGGCCAGGGACGACGCATTCAAGAGCTACTACGGAGAATTGTACAGCTCGGCGGGGGAACGGCACGCGGCGGAGCTGGAGAGCGGGTCGGGGATCGCGTCGGGCCGGGAGACGGACCTCATTTCGTTCTCCACCCTGTTCGGGAGCCGGGAGACGGCAAATACGTACCTGTCGGGGCTTGTGAACATGGCCAACACCACGCCCTTCCTCTACGACGACCTGACGGCCATGAGCAAGACGCTGGCCACCTTCGGATACGATGCGGAGAGCATTCTGCCGGTGCTGTCCACCATAGGCGACGCAGGGGCGGCGCTGGGCATGAGCACCAGCGCTATGACCACGGTGGCCCAGGCCCTGGGACAGATGAAGTCCAGCGACAAGGCGACGCTGGAGTACCTGAACATCCTCAACGGCCGCGGTATCGGCGCGGTGGGGATACTGGCCGAGGCGAAGGGAAAGAGCCGGGGGGAGATCTACAATATGATCTCCAAGGGACAGATCGCCGGGACGGAGGCGGTGGAGATCATCCTGTCGGCCCTGACGGACGGATTCTCCGGCGCGATGGAGGAGCAGAGCAAAACCTTCGCGGGGCGGAGCTCCACGCTGGAGGGCTGGGAGCAGGAGATGGCCAACGCCCAGGGCGAGGCGTACAACACGCTGCGCAGCGAGGGGAAACAGCGGCAGATCGACTACTATGCGGGCATCACCGACGAGCTGTCCGGACTCAACGCCATGATCGGCGCGGGAGAGGCCGCCCAGGAGAACCTGAAGGAGCAATATCTGCGGGAGGCGATGACCACGCTGCTGACCGGAAAGGGGGGAAGCCTGTACAAGGGGGAACAGGCGGAGACGCTGGCCCGGCTGCACGAGGAGTACACCGCGCTGGCGGCGGCGTTCCAGGACGCGAGCGAGGAGGAAAAGATCACGCTGGGCGAAAAGGCGGACTCCCTCAAAAGTCAGGCGGAGGCCCTGGCGGAGGGGGCGTTCGACGCCAGCGGCGAAATGCAGGAGGTCAGGGACGTGGAGCTGGAGCTGATCTCAGCCATCCGGGAGAACACGCTGGCGCTGGGCGAGGCGGCCTACCTGGGGGATTACGAGAAGCAGCAGGAGCTGTCTGTGGGGAGGGGAGGCGCGTATATCGACTCCCTTGACCTTCAGGAGCAGGCGGCGGGCATCCGGGAGTCCGTGGACCGCTTCACCGGACCGGGATACAACGGGCCCTTCGACGTGGACCCTGCGAACTGGAGCGCCCACGCCTGGGGGCTGGGCTATGTGCCCTACGACAACTTTCCTGCACTGCTGCACCAGGGGGAACGGGTGCTGACGGCGTCCCAGGCCCGCGCGGCGGATCAGGGGGCTGGTCCCCGGGTGCAGGTGACGGTGACGGGAAACAGCTTTTACGGCTCGGACAAGGACCTGGAGGACCGTGTGGCCCGGCGGGTGGCGTCCGAGGTGGTACGGGCAGTGGAACTGGGGGTATAGGGATGGCGCGGCAATTTATCTTCAAGGACACGGAGACGGGGCGGGAGCTGGTGCTGCCGGTGACGCCCGGGAGCTATGACGTCGAGCACGGGCGGAAGGCGGCGGGGATTACGATGCAGGAGTCGGGGGACGTGAACCTGCCGGGTCCTGCGGTGCTGCTGGACACGGAGCTTACCTGCCTGCTGCCCGCCCAGGGGTATCCCTTCAACCAGCCGGGCGCGGGGACGAACCCGTGGGTATACCTGGAGCAGTTGGAGAAATGGAGCGACGCGGGGACGGTGCTGCGGTTCGTGGTGTCCGGGACGCCGGTGAACGCGGCGGTGCTGCTGGACCCGATCCGTTACCGGGAGCAGGACGGGACAGGGGACCTCTACTGCACGATCCCGCTGCGGGGCTACCGCGCGCTGGCGGTGGAGACGACGGAAAGCCGCCGGACGGGGAACGGGGCGCGGACGGTGGAGGCGGAGCCGGAGCGGTCGGAGACGTACACGGTGGCGGCGGGGGACACGCTGTCGGCCATCTGCCGGAGGTTCTACGGCGACGCGTCGCTGTACGGGCGCCTGGCGGCGGCCAACGGGATCGCCAACCCCAACCTCATCCACCCCGGTCAGGTGCTCAAGCTGCCCGCCCGGGAGGAGCTGCCGGCGGCGGCGACGCCCTCCCGGTCCCAGAAAGCGGCGGCGGCCACGGTATATGGGCGGGACCCGGAGACGGGCAAATCCTATCTGAACCTCTCCCGGGACAAGCTGCTGGAGATCATGTGAGGAGGCCGTCATGGAGGAAAAGCTGAAGCTGCTGATCACCCCGCCGGAGGGAGGGACCCGGGAGGCGGCGGCGCTGTGCCGGAGCGTTACGTGGGGCGGGAGCTACGACCAGGCGGCGCGGACGCTGGACTTCCCGCTGCTGGTGTGCCCGGAGGACAAGCGCCTACCCGCAGTGGACTGCCCTCCCGGGAGCCGGGTACAGTTCTACCGGGGGGAGACGCTGCTCTTCGACGGCTTTGTGTTCTCCCGGCAGCGGGACACGCTGTCCAACACGGTGGAGGTGTCCTGTGCGGACCGGGGGCTGTACTTAAAGCGGAACCAGGGGGCGTACCGCTTCCGGGGCCAGACCCCTGAGGGCATCACGGGGCGGGTGGCGGCGGACTTCGGGCTGACGGTGGGGAGCCTGGCCCGGACGGGGACGGCGATCAGCCGGAATTTTCCCGGGGTGAGCCTGTACCAGATCATCCAGACGGCGTACACCCAGGCGTCAGCCGCCACCGGGGGGCGGTATATGGTGCGGTTCCGGGGCGAGGCGCTGGAGGTGATCGAAAAAAAGCAGGGGGAGCGGACCCTGGCGCTGCGGCCGGGGTCCAACCTCATCAGCCTGACGGCCACGGACAGCGTGGAGAGCCTGGTGAACCGGGTGCAGATCCTGAGCAGGGACGGCACGGCCAAGGGGAGCCCTGTGGAGGACGGGGCGTCCATCGCGCGGTACGGCCTGTTCCAGCAGATGGTGACGGAGCGCAGCGGGAAGGACGCGGCGGCGGAGGCAAGGAAGCTGCTGGAGGACAACGCCCCGGCGCAGAAGATCACGGCGCAGGTGCGGGGGAACCCGGCGCTCATCGCCGGGGAGTGCGCGGTGCTCCAGGAGCCGGTGACGGGGCTGTACGGCCTGTGCTGGATCGACAGCGACACTCACACCTGGAAGGGCGGGACCTACACCGCCAAGCTGGTGCTGAATTTCCGCAGCATCATGGACGAGCAGGAGGCGGGACGGCTGCCGGACGCCTGAGAGGGCGCGGAGGGCCCGCCCTCCGGGGGGCCCCTTTCTTCCCGAAGAAAGGGGCCGGAAAGAAGGGCCAAAGAGGGGGATTTCGATCTTCCCCCTCTTTGGAATCTCCCCTTTTAAAAACGACCAATCAGGGGGGCCTCGGCCCCCCTATTGGAGACACCCCCAGGAGCTCTTCTCCAGCGGCGTGGGCAAGCCGTCGGGAGAGGTCACAAAGGCCCCCACAAAGCCGCGCAGCTTTGTGGGGAGAGGACGAGCAAGGGAATGGAGCGAGAAATCGCCGCAGGCGGTTGTGAGCGAAATGGACTTTGCGAGGACGAGGAGGTTGCGAGGACGTGGAGGATAATCCTTATCAGCGGCTGGCGCGAATCTTTACGCCCGGGGCGGAGGAGGGGTCGCTGTGCCTGGGGACGGTGGCGTCCTGGCCGGACCAGGACCACCCGACCCGGCCCCACCGGGTGATCGCCGGGGGGACGTCCCAGGAGCGGGAAGACCTGCTCTCGTCGCCGGGACTGCTGCCCTATGGTCTGGCGGCGGGAGACCAGGTGGTGCTCCTGCCCATTGAGGAGAACCAGCGGTATATCATTCTGTGCAAGGCGGTGAAGGTATGAGCCGCAGGCACCGGCGAAGCCGGGACGCGCTTAGAGCGCGCACAGGCATTTTGCCGCAGGCAAAATCTTGGCGCAGGGCGGATCCACTCCGCCCGAGCAGGTCAAAGGAAGATGGGGCCCCCGCACGGCGGGAGCCGTGTGGGGAGGTGAAGGTATGAGTACGACATTGTTCCCCGTGGTGCAGCCGGAGGCAGTCCGGACCGGGACGGCGCTTCCGCTGTGCCGGGAGGTCAAATGGGACTACGACGGGAACCGGCCCGTGTTCCGCAACGGAGAACCGGAGACGGTGGAGGGCGCGGAGGCGGTACGGGTCTGGGCCTGGCTGGCCCTGCACACCACCCGGTTCCGGCATGAGATTTACTCCCGGGCCTACGGGACGGAGCTGGAGAACCTGATGGGACAGCCGTACACCGAGGCGCTGAAGCAGTCCGAGGCCCAGCGGTACGTGCGGGAGGCCCTGGAGATCAACCCCTACATCAGCGCCGTGGAGGACGTGGGCGTGGACTTCGACGACGGGCGGCTGTCCATCTCCTGCACGGTGCGGACCATTTATGGAACAAGCGAGGTGAGATTACATGTTTGAAGATATCACACCTGAGAGCATCAAGGCAGCCATCCTGGCGGAGGCCGGGGAGAGCCTGGAGACCCGTGAGGGGAGCTTTCTGGACTCCATGGCGGGGCCCGCCGCGCTGGAGATCTGGAAGGTCTACCAGGCGATGAACGCGGTGGTGTCCATCGCCTTCGTGGACGAGAGCTCGGGGGGCTACCTGGACCTGGAGGGGGCCAAGTACGGCATCACCCGGAAGCCGGGCGCCAAAGCACGGTGTACCATGACCCTCACCGGCACGGCGGGGGCGACGGTACCGGCGGGGACGGTGTTCGTCACGCCGGGCGGGCTGGAGTTCGCCCTGACGGAGGCGGTGGTCCTCACCGGGAGCGGCGACGCGGGAACGGCGGAGGCGGCGGAGGTGGGCGGAGCGTACAACGTGGAGGCGGGGGAGCTGTCTCAGATGGTGGCGACACTGCCGGGGCTGTCCTCCTGGACCAACGGCCCCGCCGCCGGCGGCACGGACCCGGAGAGCGACGGGGCCCTCTATGGGCGCATCCACGCCTACCTGAGCCGCCCGGCCACCTCCGGAAACGCCTACCACTACGAGCAGTGGGCGCTGGAGGTGGCGGGCGTGGGCGCCGCGAGGGTATTCCCCCTGTGGAACGGCGCGGGGACGGTCAAGGTGGTGCTGGTGGACGGCGGCATGGAGCCCGCCTCGGCGGAGATCGTGGCGGCGGTACAGGCCCACATCGAGGCGAACCGGCCCATCGGGGCCACGGTGACGGTGGCGGCGGCCGCGCCGCTGAGCATCAACGTGACGGCGGCGGTGACGCTGGATGGGAGCGCCCCCCTCAGCCAGGTCAAGACGGAGTTTGAGGCGGCGCTGGACACCTATCTCATGGAGCTGGCCTTCTCGGCCTCCACCCTGCGGTATAACCAGGTGGCCTATCTGCTGCTGAGCATCCCGGGAGTGTCCGATTTTACGGCGCTGACGATCAACGGCGGCACGGGCAACGTGAGCATCGGGGATGAGCAGGTGCCCGTGAAAGGGACGGTGACGCTGACGTGAAACTGATTGGCTATCTGCCGGACTTCTACGCCGCCTCGCCCCAGATCGCGGCCCTCCAGGGGGCGCTGGAGCAGCAGACCGAGGCCCTGTGGACGGCGGAGAACGGGCTCATCGATCAACTGGACGTTAACAAGGCCACCTGGGGACTGTCCTGCTGGGAGGCGTCCCTGGGGCTGGATGTGGACGTGTCCCGCCCCGACGCCTACCGGCGAACCCGCATCCTCTCCAAGCTGCGGGGGCAGGGCGCCACCACCGTGGCCATGATCCAGAACGTGGCCGAGAGCTTCTACAACGGCCAGGTGGCGGTGGAGGAGCAGCCGGAGGCATACCGTTTCGACATTAGATTCCTGAGCAGCATCGGGGTGCCGCCCAACCTGGACGACCTGTCGGCAGCCCTGGAGGAGATCAAGCCCGCGCACCTGGCATACGACTACATCATCCTCTACCGGACTTGGGGAGAGCTGGAGGAGAAGACCTGGGGAGAGCTGGAGAGCCGGACCTGGGATGAGATTTTAGGAGGTGAGCTCTGAGATGGAGCAGACAACGAATTATGGCCTCAATAAGCCGGGCGGCAGCGACTATGCCAGGATCGACGCGCTCAACGCCAATATGGACGCCGTCGACGCGGCGCTGAAGGACCTGGAGGAGAGCAAGGCGGAGGGGGCGGCGCTGGCGGCGCACGAAGCGGACGGAGTGAAGCACGTCGGCGCGGCGGAACGGACGGCGTGGAACGCCAAGGCGGACGGGGCGTCCACCAGCGCGCACATCTCCAACACCAACAACCCCCATGGGGTGACGGCGGCCCAGGTGGGGGCGCTCCCCCTGTCGGGCGGAACGCTGACGGGAAACCTTGATATTGCCAAAACCATAGCAAGCGTGGTCTTAAGGACTGGAGACTCGTCAAACCGCCTGTCAGGCCGCCTGATGAAAAACGCAAATGTAGAGGGCACTGTAGACGATGGGCTATATCTGACAGATTATGGCGCTGACGGCGCTGAGGCCACGCTAAAGATACAAGGGGGCCAGCAGCGGCTGCGGATCAAGTTGGGCGGCACGGATTATGCCGTGTATCATGAGGGGAGCAAGCCTACCCCGGCGGACATCGGGGCGGCGGTGAAGTACCGGTATACGGCGACGATCCCCACCGGAACATGGACGGAGGTATCCGGGGGCGGGTACTACAAGGACGTCACAGTATCTGGTATTACGGCGGCCATGACTCCCTGCGTGGGCGTGGTGCAGACCTCTGATGTCGTCGCCTCGGAGCTTATGGTGGAGGAGTTCGCCAACAACATTCGCAGGATCGAGACTATGGCTGGCAAAATCCGGGTCTACACCAGGACCGACGGCGCAGCTCCGTCCGTCAATATACCGATCCAGCTCGTGGGCACGGTGTGAGGAGGGTGGGGGTATGAGCGATTGTATTTTGCCGGTGATGGGTGACAATTTGTCGACCAAGCTGTGCAGCGGGAAGAAACTTCGAAAGGTAATCGACGCGACCTGCACCTCCACATCTTTTAGAGACTTTACGTTCAGCGGAATTACTGCGGCGGAATTGAAATCCCTGCTTATCGGGAGCCCAATATTGATGATGGCATGCGAGTCAACTGACTATTACATCACAGTTTTTGGAGCTGCGGCGGGAGTAACAGATTCAGCTACATCAGCACAATTTTATGCATCAGGGCTGAATGTAACCAAATCCAATGCGGCAAGCACTGGATACACGGGAAGTTTCTTTTCCGTCACCTTTGATACGCTTTTGGTGAGGCACACCTATAGCAACGGTTCTCGCGTTCCCTATGGCATCGATGGGACGGCGGCTAAATTTTATGTTTTTAACTGAGGAGGGTGGAGCATGATCTTAAAAACCAATGGCCAGGAGGCGGAACTGCTGTCCTTTGTCCCTGGCGCACAGATGGTATGTCTGGAGACGGCGGAGCCGGTGGAACTGGGAGAGAGCCTGGAGGTGTGGACCGAGCTGGAGGACGGGCCTTTCCTGCTGGCCTCCTATACCGTGGCCGACTGGCTGCGGGTGGGACAGACGGGCGGATCGATCTGCCTGACACAGCTCCCCGTCCCGGAGCCCACCCCTGAGCCCGAGCCGGAGCCGGACGCGCTCACCCAGACCCAGCTTGCCGTGGCGGAGCTGGCACAGGTGGTCGAGGACAACAACACTGCAGCGCAGCTCGCCATCGCGGAGCTTGCCGAGGCGCTGCTGGGAGGTGAGACGAATGGCTAAGCTGTACGCGGACTTGATTCAAAAGGGGCTCAAGACCATCGACGACGTGCCCCTGCGCTGGCGGGACGAGGTCCAGGCGCTGCTGGAGGAGGCGCAGGCATGATCAGGCTTGATAACTGGCGCGTGACGCTGGAGGTGGGGGACCGGGAGCTCGGCTACGAGTCGGACCACCTGCACCGGCGGCTGGAGATCGCCGCGGACCTGGACGCGGGGTGGGCGGTCAAGCTGGATATGGCTCTGGGGCAAGCAAAGAACGTGGTGGACCTGGAGCGGACGGGGGACGTGCTGTGGGTGGACCTCACGCGGGATATCCTGGCCTCCGACGGGCTGTACCGCTGTCAGCTCCGGGGGCTCAAAGGGGATACGGTGGCCCACAGCAACCAGTTTGAACTGCTGGTGAGCGGGAGCATCAACGCTGCGGAGGCATTTCCGAGCGTCGAGCCCTCGGAGCTTGCCCAGATGGAGGCCAGGGTCACGCAGGCCAAGGCCGACGCAGTGGCCGCCGCAGACCGGGCGGAAGCGGCGGCGGTCCACCCGCCCAAGCTGTCCGGGGATCAGACGTGGATGGTGTGGGACCTGGAGAGCGGGGCGTATCAGGATACCGGCGTCTACTCCGGCGGGGCGGCCCCCAACATTGGGCCCGGCGGGAATTGGGTCGTCGTCGGCGTGGATACCGGCGTATCGGCGACCGGTCCCAGAGGAGAACAGGGACCTATCGGTCCCGCCGGTCCCCAGGGAGAGAAGGGAGATCCAGGAGAACAGGGACCAGCGGGGCCCAAGGGAGACACCGGGGAGCAAGGCCCGCAGGGGTCGAAGGGCGATACCGGCGCCCAGGGATTGCAAGGCCCAAAAGGAGACCAGGGGGAACAGGGCATCCAAGGCCCGCAGGGGCCAAAAGGTGACACCGGAGACACCGGCCCGCAGGGTCCCGCAGGTGCGGATGGCGTCGGCCTCCCCACGGTGACCGCAGAGGACAACGGCATGTATGCGGGCGTGGTGGACGGAGCGTGGGGCAAAGTGAGCGCGCCGGGTGGAGGTGGAGAGTGGACAGAGCTCTTGCGCAATGATGGGATCGTGCTCGATTCTGCCGGGGTAGGAAGTGTCCAACTTACGCTAACCCATCAGTTGAGCACATACAAAGAGATGATGTGCGCAGTGGAATGCCCAGCTAATACGAAACAATACCAGCCATCCAGCATTACGGTGGATGGGATACAAGTCACTTTTTATCCGGGGGTTGTTCCTGCGAACACTATGAAGCAATATCTATTCCACGTTACATTATTTGGCGACGGGTCTTTTGCGGAATATTTGTCAACTGCCACAACTGATATTCTGTTTGGGGCATTCCTGGGGGCAACCACCGGAGGAACCCGGTACGGGAAAATAGGAGTTCCTACAGGGCAGTTACGCATGGATTTTAATGCAGCAGACATAACCGGCACGGTAAAAGTTCGCATTTTGGCAAGATAGGAGGGGAGCACGTGAGGGTTTATGATAACGGCATCTACCGCGACGCCACAGCAGAAGAACTCGCGGAGCTGGAGGCCATGGGACAGGCCCAGCCCCCCATCTCGCCCACAGTGACGGAACGGCTCTCCGCGCTGGAGGCGGCCATGCTGGAGCTGATGATGGGAGGGACAGGCGATGGTTGAGTTTATCCGCATTCAGTATCGTCTGGGCCGTCTGACGGCGGAGCAGGTGCGCTCCATGGCCCCGAAGTGGATCACCGCCGATCAGGCGGAAGAGATTATCCATATGTGACAGGCCAACTTGGCCGGAAAGGAAGTCAGCTATGAAGCATCTGTACGAGTACATCAACGAGATCATGGACATCGCCGCAGTCAATCACGCGGAGCCGCAGAACGCCAAGGATATGTTTTTGGCCAACATCCGGAACGCCGGGGACCCCACGCTGCCCCACTACAGGGGCGCGGGGGATGTGGACTACGCCGCGCTGGCGGAGGACCTGCCCAGACTAACCAATGAGGGAGCGGCCCTCACTCAGGCGTTATTTGACCACTACAAGGCGCTGGTGGAGCTCCGCAGGGCGGGGCGGTACGCCGAGGCGGTGGAGCTGATGCGCGGGGCGGTGGAGGCGGCTGAGGGCGATGAGTAAGTACATCACCTCTATCCCACTGGGGGACATAGACAGGGTGCAAATCTACATCAACTCCAGCAAGCTGCCCCTCCGACAGATTGTGGCCCAAGAGGCTCCAGACCTTGCGATCACGGGCAACTTCTGGCTCTACGGCAGCTATCAGCCCGCGTGCCCCATCAAGGCTGACGGGAAGGTGCTGGCGACCGACGCATACCACTACCCGGCTCTGATCTGGGATACCGGGCCGGACATCTCCATGGGCATAGTCCCGCCCGGCGGGGCCTGCGGCAAGGCGAACTATATTGCAAATTCCGCCGGACTCTACCAGGGCAAGCCGGAGACCATGTACTGCAAGCCAGATGTCCGGGGGCGTCGCGGCCGGACGGGGTGGGGCTTCTGCGGCGGGGCGCTCGCCTTCATCGCCTTCCCGGATGGGAGCGACGGCATGGAGCCGGAGGAGCTGCGGGACTATGTGCAGGGACTCGGATGGTCCGACTGCATCATGGGCGACGGTGGACGCAAGGTGAACTATTATAACAGGGCCACTGGGGATATGGTGCAGGGCCGTGACCCAAGCCAGAATCTGATTTTGGTCTACAAGCGCAAGGGGCACTCATCCAAGCCCGACGACAGCGATAAGGAGGACAAGCCTATGGACGACATCACCCAGGCCATCATGACCAACAGCGACTGCTACAAGGCCGGGAGGACCATTATCCCCAAGGGGATCATGGTACACTCCACCGCCACCCCGGGGGCGGATGCCCAGACCATCCGGTCCGCCTGGGACCGGTCAGGCGCAGAGGCGGCGGTCCACTACATCATCGACGACCAGCGCACGCTCCAGACCCTGCCGGACACCTGCCGGGCGTGGCACTGCGGCGGGGCGGCCAACAACACCCACCTAAGCTTTGAGATTTGTGAGCCCCAGGAGTGCCGCCTGATCCCCGCCGAGTGGATTGCCCTCAAACGGGGGTCCTCTGGCTGGGCTGTCCAGCGCCTCCAGATGGAGCTCCAGGCCAGAGGATACGACCCCAAGGGGGTGGACGGCTCTTTCGGGCCCGGCTGCGACGCGGCGCTGCGGGCCTGCCAAAAGGACCTGGGACTCACGGCGGACGGGTCCTGCGGACCGGCCACCCTCTCCAAACTGGCAAGCCGCCAGGGCTCGTATCTGGCTTACAACCCCCAGGATACCGCGACGTATTTCGGGGCCGTGTGGGGCCGCGCCGTGGCCCTGTGCGTCCAGCTCTGCAAGACCTACGGCCTGAGACAGTCGGATATCCTGTGCCACGCCGAGGGCTATGCCAAGAGCATCGCCTCCAACCACGCGGACGTGATGCACTGGTGGCCTTACCACAGTAAGACCATGGATATCTTCCGGGCGGCGGTGGACAAGGCATTGGGCGCGCAGGAGCCGGATTACCGGGCCCAGGTACAGGCGCGCTTCGGGCTGGCCGAGGAGACCATGGACTACCTGGAGGCGTACCGATACGGCGCGGACCTGCTGCAAAAGCTGGCCGCGGCAAATTAGGAGAGGAGTACTTATCATGACCAACAAGATCAGCGCGGGCACGATTGCCCGGACCGTTGTACTGCTGCTGGCCCTGGTCAACCAGGTGCTGAGCATGCTGGGCGTCCAGACCATCCCCATCGCGGACGAGGACGTCAACACCCTCATCGCCACCGGCTGGACCATAGCCGCCTCCCTGGCGGCGTGGTGGAAGAACAACAGCTTTACACAGGCCGCCCTTGCGGGGGACGCCCTGAAGGACGAAATCAGGGCCAGGGAGGAGTAAGCCATGGCGGAGGACATCGCGGTCAAGGTGGCCGAAATTGATCAGCGGAGCAAATCGAACACCCACCGGCTGGACAAGGTGGAGGAGCGACAGGACAACCTGGACAAGCTGGTGTCCTCCGTGGAGGTGTTGGCGACACGGCAGGAGACGGTGGAGACCGACGTGAAGGAGATTAAGAGCGACGTGAAGGCTCTCACCGAGAGGCCCGCCAAGCGCTGGGACGGTATCGTGGACAAGCTCATTTGGCTGGCCGTCTCGGGCGCTGTGGGATTCCTTGCGGCACAGATCGTGAGATAGTCGTAAAAAGGCCGGGGATTACTCCCCGGCCTCTCCCCTTTGTGCCCAGAGAATATCGCTTCTAAAGCGGTATATCATTCTCATTGTGATTGGAATATTCAGGACGGGCTGCGGCGGGGGAGGTAACCGGGCACCCTGCCGCCCTTCCTTCCTACTGATTAGAAACAGAAAGACTGGAGTTCGTTTCATAAAATATTTAAAAATTTTTACCCCAAATGCCTTACCATTTTCCTATGGGATGCGGTAGAAATGGCAAGGCCCGAAGGCAGGGACGCCTGTCAAAATATTGCTTGACTTCCCCATAACGCCATGGTATAATTCCAAATTGCGCAGGTGTATCCGCGTACGGTGGAAAACAAGGTGGAAAACCCCGCTTTCCATTGGGACATCTGAAACAGGGGGGATGACGGTTGCTGACCGAACTCAAAGCCGGACCCCGGGTGGTGGGTGCCAAACAGACCCGCCGTGCCCTTGCCGACGGGCGGGCCGTCCGGGTATTTCTGGCAGAGGATGCAGACCCGGGTGTGACGGACCCCGTCGAGGTACTTTGCGCCGAACACGGCGTGCCCGTGGAGCGGATTTCCGCCACGCGGGAGCTGGGCCAGGCCTGCGGCATCGCTGTGGGAGCCGCCGTGGCGGCGCTGGTCCGCTAACTTTGGTTTTAACAGAATAATTCTACCATTATTTTGTTAAAATAATAAAATGAGAACTCGAGAAAGGAGGAACTATTTATGCCTACGTTTAATCAGCTCGTCCGGAAGGGCCGGGAGGCCGCGACTTATAAGTCCAATTCTCCCGCGATGCAGCATGGTCTGAACACCCTGAAGAACCGCGAGACCGACCTGCCTTCTCCTCAGAAGCGCGGCGTGTGCACCGCTGTTCGTACCTCTACTCCGAAGAAGCCGAACTCCGCGCTCCGTAAGATCGCCCGTGTGAAGCTCACCAACGGCTACGAGGTTACCGCTTATATCCCCGGTGTGGGGCACAACCTGCAGGAGCACTCCGTGGTCATGATCCGCGGCGGCCGTGTTAAGGACCTGCCCGGCGTACGCTACCACATCATCCGCGGCACTCTGGATACCCAGGGCGTCAACGGTCGTATGCAGGCCCGTTCCAAGTATGGCGCGAAGCGGCCCAAGGCTGGCAAGAAGTAAGACTTCTTCCAAACATGAAAGCATGTTTGCGCCCCGGCGCAAGACGACAGTCTTGCCAACGTGCGCTTCCTATATAATAGGGGCGTTTCTTTGGCAGGCACTGGACAAGCAGGCACTTGTCTTTACACGGGGGCTGCCCACTGAGGCGGCTTTCGAGTACCTATGAAATCATACTGTGAAGGAGGGAAGCAAAGTGCCCAGAAGAGGAAACGTACCCAAGCGAGAGGTTCTGCCCGACCCGCTGTATAACTCCGTCCTGGTGACCAAGCTGGTCAACAGCATCATGCTGGACGGTAAGAAGGGCGTCTCTCAGAAAGTGGTCTACGGTGCTTTCGATATCATCAAGGAAAAGACCGGAAAAGACCCTCTGGAGGTCTTTACCACCGCTCTGGAGAACATCATGCCGTCCCTGGAAGTCAAGGCCCGCCGCGTGGGCGGCGCCACTTACCAGGTGCCCATCGAGGTTCGGCCTGAGCGCCGTCAGACCCTGGGGCTGCGGTGGCTCACCACTTATGCCCGCAACCGCAGCGAGAAGACCATGAGAGAGCGCCTCGCCGGCGAGATCATGGATGCCGCCAATAACCTCGGCTCCGCGGTCAAAAAGCGCGAGGATACCCACAAGATGGCCGAGTCCAACAAGGCTTTCGCGCACTACCGCTGGTAGTTATAAGGAGTTATTAGAGTATGCCTAGGAAAGTATCCTTAGAGAATACCCGGAACATCGGTATCATGGCTCATATCGACGCCGGCAAGACCACCACGACAGAACGGATTTTGTTCTACACCGGCGTCAACTATAAGATCGGCGAGACCCACGACGGTACCGCCACCATGGACTGGATGGCCCAGGAGCAGGAACGCGGCATCACCATCACCTCCGCTGCCACCACCTGCTATTGGAAGGGCAGCAAGGACCAGTTCCCCCAGACCCGTATCAATATCATCGACACCCCGGGTCACGTGGACTTCACCGTGGAGGTGGAGCGCTCCCTGCGCGTGCTGGACGGCTCTGTGACCGTCATGTGCGCCAAGGGCGGCGTGGAGCCCCAGTCTGAGACTGTGTGGCGCCAGGCCGACCACTACAAGGTCCCCCGCATGATCTATGTCAACAAAATGGACATCATGGGCGCCGATTTCTACAACGTGCTGCGTATGATTCACGACCGCCTGAAATGCAATGCCGTGCCCATTCAGCTCCCCATTGGCAAGGAGGAGACCTTCAAGGGTATCATTGACCTGGTGGAGATGGACGCCGACATCTATTATGACGAGATGGGCAAGGACATGCGCGTGGAGGAGATCCCTGCCGATATGATGGAGTTGGCGCAGGAATACCGCACCAAACTCATCGACGCCTGCGCCGACCTCTCCGACGAGATCATGGAGTTGGCGCTGGAGGAGAAGCCCATCCCCGAGGATCTGATCCGCAAGGTGCTCCGGCAGGGCACCATCGACAACAAGATTGTCCCTGTGACCTGCGGCACCTCTTACAAAAATAAGGGTGTGCAGAAGTTGCTGGACGCCATCGTGGACTTCATGCCCTCTCCTGTTGACATTCCCCCCATCGACGGCATCAACCCGGACACTGAGGAGGAGGACTCCCGCCCTGCGGACGACAACGCCCCCTTCTCCGCGCTGGCATTCAAGATCGCCACGGATCCCTATGTGGGCCGGCTGTCCTTTGTCCGCGTGTACTCCGGTATGCTCAACACCGGTACTTCGGTGCTCAACAGCACAAAGAATCAGAAGGAGCGTATCGGTCGCATCCTGCAGATGCACGCCAACCACCGGGAGGATATCGAGACCGTCTATTCCGGCGATATCGCCGCGGTCATCGGTCTGAAGAACTCCACCACCGGTGATACCCTGTGCGATGAGAAGCACCCCATCATCCTCGAGTCCATGGAGTTCCCCGAGCCGGTCATCCGTGTGGCCATCGAGCCCAAGACCAAGGCTGGTCAGGAGAAGATGGGCCTGGCGCTGATGAAGCTGGCCGAGGAGGACCCCACCTTCAAGACTTGGACCGACGAGGAGACCGGACAGACCATCATCGCCGGTATGGGTGAGCTCCATCTGGAGATTATCGTGGACCGTCTGCTCCGTGAATACAAGGTGGAGGCCAACGTGGGCGCGCCCCAGGTCGCCTATAAGGAGACCATCAAGAAAGCCGTCGAGCAGGACACCAAGTATGCCCGGCAGTCCGGCGGTAAGGGCCAGTACGGCCATGTGCGTATCACCGTGGAGCCCAACGAGCCCGGCAAGGGCTATGAGTTCCTCAACGAGATCACCGGCGGCGTGATCCCCAAGGAGTATATCCCTGCGGTGGATCAGGGCATCCAAGGCGCCATGCAGGCCGGTGTGCTGGCGGGCTATCCCGTGGTGGATGTGAAGGTCCATCTGACCTTCGGCTCCTACCACGAGGTGGACTCCTCCGAAATGGCCTTTAAGATCGCCGGTTCCATGGCGTTCAAGGAGGCCTGCCGGAAGGCCAACCCCATCCTGCTCGAGCCCATCATGAAGGTCTCCGCCATCGCGCCCGACGAGTATATGGGCGATGTGATGGGCGACCTCTCCTCCCGCCGCGGCATGATCCAGGGCACCGAGACCCGTCCCGGCGCCACCCAGATCGACGCGCTGGTCCCCCTCTCCGAGATGTTCGGTTACGCCACCGACCTGCGTTCTTCCACGCAGGGCCGCGGCCAGTACACCATGGAGCCCCACAGCTATGTGGAGATCCCCAAGAGCATCGCGGATAAGATCATTGCCGAGCGCGGCCACAACGCGGAATAAAGGACTTGCAATTCTAGCGTCTATGCGGTAGAATGTAAGCCGTAAAAACTAAATTTTGTCGCTTACAACCTGTAATATAAGGAGGATCACTCAAAATGGCTAAGGCTAAGTTTGAACGCACCAAGCCCCATGTCAACATCGGCACCATCGGCCACGTTGACCACGGCAAGACCACTCTGACCGCCGCTATCACCAAGTACCTGGCCCTGAAGGGTCAGGCTCAGTACGAGGATTATTCCAGCATCGACAAGGCTCCCGAGGAGCGTGAGCGCGGCATCACCATCAACACCGCCCACGTGGAGTACGAGACCGACGCCCGCCACTATGCCCACGTCGACTGCCCGGGCCACGCCGACTATATCAAGAACATGATCACCGGTGCTGCTCAGATGGACGGTGCCATCCTGGTCATCGCCGCCACCGACGGCCCTATGGCTCAGACCAAGGAGCACATCCTGCTGGCCCGCCAGGTGGGCGTGCCCGCCATCGTCGTGTTCCTGAACAAGTGTGATCAGGTGGACGATCCCGAGCTGCTGGAGCTGGTCGAGATGGAGGTCCGCGAGACCCTCGACAAGTATGAGTTCCCCGGCGACGACACCCCCATCATCAAGGGGTCCGCTCTGAACGCCCTGACCTGTGAAGGTGGTGTGGACGATCCCGATTTTGCCTGCATCAAGGAGCTGATGGACGCCGTTGACTCCTATATCCCCACCCCCGCCCGCAACGACGACCTGCCCTTCCTGATGCCCGTCGAGGACGTGTTCACCATCTCCGGCCGTGGCACTGTGGCCACCGGCCGTGTGGAGCGTGGCGTACTGAAGGCTGGTGAGACCGTTGATATCGTCGGTCTGACCGAGGAGAAGAAGTCCACCGTGGTCACCTCCATGGAGATGTTCCGCAAGACGCTGGACTTCATCGAGGCTGGTGACAACGCCGGCTGCCTGCTCCGTGGTATCGCCAAGACCGATATTGAGCGCGGCCAGGTCCTGTGCAAGCCCGGCTCCATCCACCCCCACACCAAGTTCAAGGGCCAGGTCTACGTCCTGTCTAAGGAAGAGGGCGGTCGTCATACCCCCTTCTTCAACAACTATCGTCCCCAGTTCTATTTCCGTACCACCGACGTGACCGGCGTCATCACTCTGCCTGAGGGCACTGAGATGTGCATGCCCGGCGACAACGTCGACATGGACGTGGAGCTGATCACCCCCATCGCCATTGAGAAGGGCCTCCGCTTCGCTATCCGCGAGGGCGGTCGTACCGTCGGTTCCGGCGTGGTCATCGAGATCAACGAGTAATCAAGCGTGAGGGAATACCCCGCCGCAAAATGCGGCGGGGTATTCTTTTTCCAGCCGGGTATGGCAGGGGTGGGAGCATCTTTCCTTTTGATCAAGGATGTGGTATACTGAACCAGCAGCCTGTCAAATGGTGATGATATGTAAGGAGGCCGGTTCCTTGTCCGATATTCTGCCCTTGGAAAGTACTTCACCTGAGGAAGTCACCGAGACCTTTGAAAAGATATCCAGCTCCATGACGTGGAGCAAGGCGCTGTATGTGGCGCTGCTGTTTGTCATCTGTGTGGTGGGGATGCGGCTGGTCATCAGTATTTTGGACCGAACGATGACCCGCCTGCGGATCGAGCCCACAGTCCACAAGTTTACGCGCTCGTGCTTGAAAGTCATCATGTGGATGGTGACGCTTCTTGTTTTGGCCGGATATATCGGCATCCCTGTGGATTCCTTTGTGGCCGTGCTGGGGATCATCGGCGTGGCGCTCTCCCTCGCGCTGCAGGGCATTTTGTCCAATCTGGCCGGTGGTATCATGGTCATGGTGTCCAAGCCCTTTGCCGTGGGGGACTATGTGGATGCAGCGGGACTCTCCGGTACGGTGGCGGAGATCGGACTTGTCTATACCAGGCTGAAGACCATTGACAACAAGATCATCTTCGTGCCCAATGGAGAGATTTCCGGTGAGAAAATCACCAACTATAACAGTCAGGACCGGCGCAGAGTAGACCTCTCCTTTGCCGTGTCCTACGAAGATGATCCGGAACGGGTTAAACAGGTCATGCGGGAGGTCGTGGGGGCCCATCCCAAGGCGCTGTTTACGCCGGAGCCTTTTGTCCGCACCACAGCGCTGGGGGACAGCAGCGTGAGCTATACCCTGAGGGTTTGGTGTGCCACGGAGGACTATTGGGAGCTTTATTATGATCTGCTGGAACAGGTCCGGGCCGCTTTTGACCGGAACGGCATCGGGCTGACCTATAACCACCTGAATGTCCATCTGATCTCAAATCCGGTGGAGAAGGACCGCTGAAAAAGAGGAGTGATTGATTTATGTATGAAGACTACGCGCTGGCCGGAAAGGGACTCAAAACACTGTTTTTATCTGAAATCGTGGGCTTGATCGCCACAGTGCTGAGCGGCGTGGCACTGGTGGGCAGCCTAGCGGGACTGGCGGGTCTGATCCTGGGACTTGTGGGCCTTCACACCGCGTCCCCCACCCATCCCTATTTTAAAAATGCGTTCTTTACCTCGGTCGGCAATATTGTGGCCAACTTTTTGGGCGCATTGCTCGGGGAAAGCGGCTTTTTCTCCGGTATATTGAGTATTTGCAGCGGTATTCTGGGATTGTTGACCGTATACTATGTCTGTATGGCGGCTTCCCATCTGCTCTCTGCCAAGGGGGATCAGGCCTGTGCAGACAAGGGGGGAACCGTCTGGAAGCTGTACGCCGTGTGTACGCTAGTATCCATTGTCTGCGCTGTGCTGGTCCTGGTGCCGATCATCAACATTGCGGCCGCCCTGCTGCTGATTATAGTGGCGCTGGTCATGTTCGTGGCTGGCATCCTGTACTTGGTGTTTCTCTATCAAGCATCCCAGTCGCTCCAATAGGCAGAAGAAAACGGCGCGGCGCTCATTTATGAGCGCCGCGCCGCTGTTATCCAGGCATGGCCAGTCCGTGGATGAAGCCGCCCAGTTGGCTGGAGAGGACTTCGCCACCGACCACGGTGTTTTTGTAGATCAGCAGACCGGCCTGGACGCCGGTCTCTCCTGTGGGATAATTGGATATCTCGTAAGTATAGCGTTTGACCCGCTTGCCCTTGTATTTTTCCAGGTCAAAGCCTTGGCCGGACTGGAGGGAGAGGTACTGGGTATAGGTCTCGTCAAATTCCTCAGGGATGGCCAGCTCTTCTACAGAGAGCGGGTCGGCGGAGACCTGCCAGCCGTAGCTCTCCAGATAGGCGATCCTGTCCTCATTGGTTTTGATGCCCTTGGGGCTGGCCGGGGCGGGAGAGACCGCGTCCACTCCCCTGGCGGACAGTACCCCGCCCACCAGAGCCACGGCGCCACAGAGCACCACGATAGCGGCCACGCCCGCAACAAGTCTCCCACGGCGCAGTTTGGCGGTCCAGATAAACACAGCGCAACGCTCCTTCCATTTCTTTTCGGGTTATTTGTATGTGCAGGAGTCCCCGGGTATGATACAATATTACAAAAAGGACAAGGAGCGAGGCTCCGGAGGGGAGTGGATTCTGATCGAGCGGCTGGACAAAATTCTGGCGGGAACAGGCCGATGGTCCCGGCGGGAGGCCGGAGAACTGGTACGGGCCGGGCGTGTGGAGGCGGCCGGGGCGGTGGCGCGGCGCCCGGAGGAAAAGTATGAGCGGGAGGGGCTGGACCTGCGCGTGGACGGAGAGCAGGTCTGCGGGGAGCGATATGTCTATCTGATGCTCCACAAGCCGGCGGGACTGCTCTCCGCCACGGAGGACCCCAGGCAGCCCACCGTGCTGGAGCTGCTGCCGGAGCATCTCAGGCGGGTGGGACTGTTTCCGGTGGGGCGGTTGGACAAGGATACGGAGGGTCTGCTCCTCCTCACCAACGACGGCCCGCTGGGGCACCGCCTTCTCGCGCCCGCGCGTCATGTGGACAAAGTGTACTTTGTCCGCGCCGCGGGGCGTCTGGATGAGGAGGACGCCGCGGCCTTCCGCGCGGGCATGATGCTGGGGGATGGGCTGCGCTGCCTGCCGGCGGAGCTGAAGCTGCTCCCGGAGCCGGATGCCGGCCTTGTTACCCTGCGGGAGGGGAAATACCATCAGGTCAAGCGGATGCTCGCGGCCAGGGGAAAGCCGGTGCTCTACCTGAAAAGGCTCTCTATGGGACCGCTGGAGTTGGACCCGGAATTGGTGACCGGAGGCTGGAGACCTCTGACGGAGGAGGAGCGGAAGAGGTTGAAGGAATTGGAATAATTTCCACGAGCACCCCTTCGGCATTTTTCACAAAAAAATACGTTTTCCCTATTGAAAAGGGAGAAAAAAACCAGTATAATAGAAAGGCCGGGTCTGAAAAGAACCGCGGTGTTGAGAGATTAAGCGCCGCAGGCGCATAGAAGGGGGCAAAGCGATGTCCAGCCGGGTTTTCCAGAGTGTGGTTTTGCAAATGAAGGACAGTACCGACCGTGCCATCGGCGTGATTGATTCTGAGGGAACGGTGGTAGCTTGCAATGAACTGACCTGTATTGGAGAGAAGTGGACGGGAGCGGTCGAAGCGATCAACGAGGCCGACACGGAACTGGTGGCCTTTGACGGCAATACGTTCAAACCGCTGGCAGGGTGGAGCTCTCAGTTTGATTACGCAGCCTTTGCACGCGGGGAGGACGATGCGGCCCGCATGGTATGCTCCATGGCCGCAGTGGCCCTCAACGGCGCCAAGGCCTACTATGAAGAAAAGCACGACAAGGCCACTTTTGTCAAGAGCATCATCTCCGACAATATTTTGCTGGGGGATATCTATGTCCGGGCCAAGGAGCTCCACTTCACCTCCGAGGCGCCCCGGGCGGTGTTCCTGGTCCGCCAGGTGGGCACTACGGATATGGCCGCGATTGACGTGGTACAGTCCCTCTTCCCCGACAAACAGGTGGACTTTGTCCTGTCCATCAATGAGACGGATATCGCCCTCATTAAGCAGCTCTCCGACGGCACGGAGAGTAAGGATCTCTATAAGGTGGCCGAGCAGGTGGAGGCCGCGCTGAGGTCGGAGCTCAATCTCAAGGTCGTGATCGGCGTGGGCACCATCGTGACCCACATCCGGGAGTTGGCACGTGCTTACAAGGAGGCCCAGGTGGCCATCGACGTGGGCAAGGTGTTTGACACAGAGAAGTCCATCATCAACTATGAGAATTTGGGGATCGGGCGTCTCATCTATCAGCTCCCGACCACCCTGTGTGAGATGTTCCTCCAGGAGGTCTTTAAGAAGAACCCCATCGACTCCCTGGATCAGGAGACGCTGTTCACCATCAATAAGTTCTTTGAAAACAATCTGAACGTCTCGGAGACCGCACGCAAGCTCTTTGTCCACCGAAATACCCTGGTATACCGGCTGGAAAAGATCAAAAAGCTCACCGGGCTGGACCTGCGGGAGTTTGACGACGCCATCACCTTTAAGGTGGCGCTGATGGTCAAGAAATATCTGGTGTCCAGGGGCATCGAATCCTGAAAAAGAAATCACAAGATGACCAGCGGCGGAGGCGGACCTTCGTCCTACCGTGTCCCGGCTAACAGATCTGGTAGGGCGGGTGGGGCCCCGCCGCTCGTTTGTGTCCAAATGTGTGAGGATTGCCAATGATTCGACTCATAGATGTACAAAAGACATATGACAACGGCACCCGTGCCCTGAAAGGGGTGTCCATGCGCATTGAGGACGGGGAGTTTGTCTTCCTGGTGGGGCCTTCCGGGTCCGGGAAGTCGACCATCCTCAAGCTCATCACTGGCGAGGTGAGCTGCACCGAAGGGCGGCTGATGGTGAACGGCTATAACCTCAACAACATTCACGTCCGACAGATCCCTTACCTGCGCCGCACGCTGGGCGTCATCTTCCAGGATTTCAGGCTCATCGAGAAAAAGACGGTGGAGGAGAACCTCACGTTTGTCATGCGGGTGGTGGGTGCTTCTCCGCGGGAGATCCGGAAGCGGGTGTCTTATGTGCTGCAACTGGTGGGCTTGGATCATAAGGGCGACCGCCTGCCCACCGAGCTTTCCGGAGGGGAGCAGCAGCGCGTAGCCATTGCCAGGGCCCTGGTGAACAATCCACAGGTCATCGTTGCCGACGAGCCTACCGGAAACCTGGACCCCCAGCGTTCCCTGGAGATCATGATGCTGTTGGAAAAGATCAACGAGCTGGGCACCACCGTTCTGGTGGTCACCCATGAGAAAGAGCTGGTCAACCGCTTTTCCAAACGGGTGGTGGCCATTGAGAACGGCAGGATCATCAGCGACGGGATGGGTGGTTATTACAACAATGAATCAGTATAACATGGGTTATCACCTGAAGGAGGGCTTCCGCAGTATCTTTACCCACGGCCTGATGTCCTTTGCGGCTGTGTGTATGATCGTGGCCTGCCTGATCATCATGGGCTCATTTTCCCTGGTGGCCGTCAATCTGGACAATACGCTGGGGGACCTGGAGGCCCAGAACGAGTTCACCGCCTATGTGGACGAATCTCTCACTGAGGAGCAGGCCAAAGCCCTCCAGGGCAAGCTGGAGCGCCTCGCCAATATCTCTTCCGCCACCTTTGTGGACCGGCAGGCCGCCATGGACCAGTATGTGGAACGCTATGCCGACAGCGAGAACAAGGACCTCTTTGAGGACCTGCCGGAAAACACACTCCGCCACCGCTACCGCATCCATGTGGTGGAGATCGAGAAGATGGGGGAGACGGTGAAGGCGGTGGAGCAGATCTCCGGCATCGCAAAGGTCACGGCTTCGCTGGATATTGCAGACGGCTTTGTCACCCTGCGCAATATGGCCGGTGCGGTGGCGTGGATCCTGATCGCTATGCTGCTGATCATCTCCCTCTTTATCATTGCAAACACCATCAAGCTGGCCACCTTCCACCGCCGGGAGGAGATCGCCATTATGAAGATGTGCGGCGCGACCAATTGGTTCGTCCGCTGGCCCTTTATTTTTGAGGGCATGATCCTGGGCCTTTTGGGTGCGGTGCTGGCGTTCTTCCTGCAATGGGGCATCTACAGCCTTATCGTAAGCGCCATCTCCGAACAGGGGGGCCTGCAGCTCATCGCCATCGTTCCATTTCAAACGCTGGCGGCCCGTGTGCTGGGCGCCTTTGTTGCTGCCGGCCTAGCCATCGGCGCCTGCGGAAGCCTGATGGCCATTCGGAAATTCCTTCAGGTTTGAGTTCCACCCCTCCCTCGTGAAAGGAGAAGATCCCGTGTCCAATCCGAAGCAGAACACAAAGCAGAGAAGACCCAGGCGCGACTGGCACAAGACGGTTGTGGCCCTGCTGGCGCTGCTGATGGCGCTCCTGATGATCCTGCCCATGATCACAGTGGTGTTCCAGACCGCGGGCGCCGTCAGTCAGGAGGAGCTGCAGGAGCAGATCAACGCGGGGAAATCACAGGCCGCCGACTTGAATGCCCAGATCAAAAAACTCAACGAGCAGCTCCAGAGCATCCAGAGCGATAAATCCAAGGCGCTGGAGCAGAAAAGCCTGGTGGAGCAGCAGATCAACGCCCAGAACCAAGCCATTGCCAAGGTGACCGAGACCATTGCACAGTATGATCAGCTCATTGCTGACAAGGAGACCGAGGTAGCCGAGACCCGGGCCAAGGAGGAGGCGCAGTACGCCCTCTTCTGCGAGCGGGTGCGGGTCATGGAGGAGTCCGGCACCGTCAATTATTGGGACATTCTGTTCGGTGCATCAGACTTCTCCGATTTGCTGGAACGGGCCACGATGATAGGTGAGATCATGGAGTATGATAACGCGGTGATGGACCAGTTGGCCGCCACCCGGAAGGAGCTTCAGGACCAGCAGGCCGTGCTGGAGGCCACCAGGGCCGACCAGCAGGCGGAGAAAGAGGATCTGGAGGCGCGGAAAGCGGACCTGAAGGAGAAGGAGGCCACAATCGACCAGCTCATCGCGGACATCAAGGCCGATGAGAACGAGGCCGCCAAGGCGAAGGACGCCCTTACCGCCGAGGCCAACCGGGTCACCAGCGAGATCCTCCAGAAGCAGAAGGAACTCCAGGCTCTGATCGACGCCGGAAAGATCAACTTTGATCCCGGAAGCGGCTGGCAGTGGCCCCTTCACGGCATTTACCGGATTACGTCCACCTTCGGTCCCCGTATCCACCCCATCACCGGGCGACCGGGAAACCACACGGGCACGGACATCGGCGCGCCCAGGAACACCCCCATCCATGCCGCGCGGGGCGGCGTGGTGACCATCTCCACCTACGGCAGTTCCTACGGCAACTATGTGGTGATCCAGCACGACAATGGCATCGCCACTCTTTACGCCCATATGAACTCCCGTGCGGTAAAAGAGGGAGATGTGGTGACCCAGGATCAGGTCATCGGGTATGTGGGGACGACCGGCTCCTCTACCGGCAATCATCTCCACTTCGAGTTCCGGGTCAACGGACAGCGGGCCGACGCGCTGGATTACTATCCCGCGCTGAAAGATCAATTTGTATACAGTTGAGAAAATACAGGCGGGGACAAGGGGGTGACCCCTTGTCCCCGCTGTCTTTCCAGAAAGGACCGAGAAAACCATGAGAGAAAAACGCTTTTCCGTCCGGGCCCTGGTGCTGACGGTGGTGCTAACCGTCCTGCTGACCGCAGCGCTGCTGGCAGGGATCCTCTGCCTGCTGCTGGGGAAGGAGGGGATGAGCATGGCGCAGGCTATGGTGCTCATCAACACACAGTTCGTAGGTGAGCACGACATCGGGGAGGCGGTGGACGGCGCCATGGACAGTCTCATCACCGGACTGGGAGACCGCTGGTCCTATTACATGGACGCCGAGGGATATGCCCGCCAGAAGGAGAACAAAAGCAACGCCTATGTGGGTCTGGGCTGCACGGTGTCCTACCCGGAGACGGAGGGACTTCTGATCGAAGCGGTGACGGAGGCCGGCCCGGCGGACAAGGCGGGCTTGAAGGCCGGAGATCTAATTCTGGAGATAGACGGCGTCCGGATGGAGGGCGAGGCGCGCAGCCGGGCCACAGAGTACACGCGGGGGCCGGATGGGTCCGAAGCGGAGCTGCTGGTCCGGCGGGCGGATGGGATCGAACAGCGTTTCAAAGTGGTCCGCGCCAGAGTGGAGGAGCACCCCGTATCCTATGAGCGCCTGGACGACGGCACCGGCGTGGTGACCATTCGGAACTTCAACAGCCGGTGCGCGGAGGAGGCCGTCGCTGCGGTGGAGGAGCTGGAGGCGCAGGGCGTGGAGCGGCTGGTATTTGATGTGCGCAACAACGGCGGCGGCTACCTGGATGAGCTCACAACGCTGCTGGACTATTTGCTGCCTGAGGGGACCATCTTCCGCAGCGAGGATAAGGCCGGGCATCAGAGCAGCGTCCAGTCCGACGCCGCATGTGTGGACCTCCCTATGGCGGTGCTGGTCAATGGAGATACCTATTCGGCGGCGGAACTCTTTGCCGCTGAGCTCCAGGAGATGGAGTGGGGGATCATTGTGGGGACGCCGACCTTTGGAAAAGGGTTTTCCCAGCAGACCTTTCCGCTCCTCTCAGGCGGCGCGATCAACATCTCAACGGCCAAATACTTTACCGGAAAGGGCATTTCGCTCATAGGGACGGGCCTTACGCTGGACCGGGAGCTGGAGCTTACGGAGGAGCAGGAACAGAAGCTGAAGAATCATACATTGGACCCGGCGGAGGACCCGCAGCTCCAAGCGGCCATTCAAATGATTGCCGGATGAGGTGTGATCCACAGTAAAATCTCCGCCAGTATCGGCTGAGGGAGCGGAATAGGGCGGAACCATACGGCACGGCCGATAAAAATACCGCTGTCCTCCGGGTGGGCGCGCTCACCCGGGGACGGCGGTAGCTGTTTTTTACACAGGGGATTTTCCCCGCGTGAGCAAATATCCGCTGGTAACGGCTGTAAACGGGGCCACGGTCACCAGACCGAAGGAGCCCACAATGGTATCGATGATCTCCGAGGCCACATACTTGTAGTTCAAAATGTTCCATACAGGAGTGCCCTGGGCCATGAAAACCATCAGCAGCGCCACATATCCGCCGGAATAGGCCAGCAGCAGAGTGGTGGTCATGGTCCCCATGGCGGCCCGGCCCACGTTCATACCGGAACGCGCAGCTTCCCGCCAGCCCATGCCGGGCTTTTTATCCACCACTTCCTTGACGGCGGAGGTGATGTCCACGCTCAGGTCCATCACCGCGCCGGATGAGCCGATGAAAATAGAGGCCATAAAGATCCGGGTCAGGTTCAGGCCCTGATAGCCGCTGTAAAGCAGGCTCTCCGAGTTGGGCATGACGGCCCCGTGGATCTGAAAGAGATCGGTGCACAGGCAGCCCAGCGCCGCAGTCACCAGGACGCCCAGCGTCGCGCCCGACACGGCGGAAGCGCAGCGCCGGTCAAAGCCGTAGACCAGGGCGATGATGAGTACAGTAAGAAAGAGCGTGACGGCCAGTCCCACCCAAATGGGGCTGAGCCCCTTCAGATAGAGAGGAACGAGCACCTTCCACAGCGTGAGCACGGTGAGCACAAAGGACAAAATGGCCCTGACGCCGGTGCGCCCGGCAAAAAGAATGAGGAGAAGCGCGAAAGCCAATGCCAGCCATGCCTCTTTGTCCAGGCGGTAGTGGTCGGTCATCGTGACCAGGAGGATCTCATCGCCCTGGTAGCTGATGACGACCAGGGCGCGGTCTCCGGGCGAAAAGATCTTATCCTGCTCAAGGGAGCCGTTCAGGAGGTTCTGAGCCTCGACGGTCCGCCCCTCAAACCTGCCGCCCAGAAGCTCCAGCGTGCAGGTCTGCTCTCCGGAGCGGATCAGCCCGGTGTCGATGATGGAGGAGTTGTCCACGGAAAGGACCCGGGCGGCGCACCGATCCGCCCCCTTATAGATGACCGCATCTTCAAAGCCGGTGGGGAGGAGAACAAGGAGCAGGACCAAAAGCAGACAGACCAGGACGGGAGCGTGGTAACGGAGGCGGTCCGTATTGCGCAGAAGCGTCATGGGTGTGTGTTCCTTTCAGATTTTTCAAATAGTGAAACAGTGCAAAGGATGCGGCGTGGGCCGCATCCTTTGCGCGCATGGGAAGGAGTTTTATTTCACGTCCAGGAGGTCGGTCAGCTTGTGGTAGATCTGGGTGTTGTCATAGAAGCCGCCGAACAGATCCTGCCCCGCGCCCTGGGCGAACACGGCTACGGGGAGGCCGGTGTGAGCATAAGAGGAGAAATTGATGCCGGACTTGTTGTTGAGCAGATGGGTAATGGTGACGCTGAGGGGCTCATAGGTGCCGTACAGGACGTATTCAGCCTGGTTGGCGGGATCGGCCTTGGCGCGGTCGGGGTCCATGGTAGCGGCATAGGCGTCTTTGAGCTTCTGCACCTCGTAGTCGGTGAGGACCAGCTTGTCGTCCTCAGCGCCGGAGAGTTTCAGGCCGAAGAGGGCCTCTACATCCTTCATCACATCCTCAAAGGAGGTGTTGTTCTCCTTGTAGCCGGCCACATAGTCGCTGTCGTACTTGGCATAGCTGATTTTCTGGTTGGAGAGGTTGGTGAGGAAGGTGTCGTAGTCGGTACCGGCGTAGCCGATGGTCAGACCGCCGGTCTCATGGTCGCCGGTGACCAGGATGAGGGTCTCGTCGGGATGCTGCTTGGCGAAGGCGACCGCCTCCTCCACGGCGTCGGAGAGCGCGATGGTGTCGGCAATGGTGGAGCCGGCGTCGTTGGCGTGGCAGGCCCAGTCGATCTTGCCGCCCTCCACCATCATGAAGAAGCCGGTGTCATTGTCCAGCACCTCGATCCCCTTCTTCACATAGTCGGAGAGCGCCCACATATCCTCGGTGCGGTCATTTTCATAGGCAAAGGCATCGGAGTCGGCCAGATGCTCGTCAATGATGAGAACGGGACCGGCGGTGACAGCCTCGGCCTCAGCCTGAGTCATGACCACCTGATAGCCCGCCTGAGCGGCCAGATCGTAGAGGCTGGTCTTGTCCTTATCGGAGCCGGTGGGCTTCAGCAGCCCGCCGCCGGCGAAGTACTCGAAGCCGGAGGCCACCAGCTCCTCGCCGATTTCGTAGTAGCTGCCGCGGCTGGCCTGATGGGCATAGAAAGCGGCCGGGGTGGCGTGGTTCAGGTTGACGCTGGAAATCACGCCGATCTTCCAGCCGAGCTGCTCCTGCAGCTTCTCGGCAATGGTCTCGTAGGCCACAGTAGCGGTCTCATCCATATTGATGGTGCCGGAGTAGGTCTTGTAGCCGGTGGAGATGGAGGTAGCGGTGGAGGCCGAGTCGGGGCAGAAGGAGGAGGAGTCATAGGTGACGGCAGAGGCGGCCACAGGAAAATCCATGAAGGAGAGGTTCACGTTGCCGTCCAGGATGTCGTCGTTATTGGTGTCGGCCATGGCGCCCAGGTAGTCGGAGGCCGCCTGGAACTGGGGGTAGCTCATGCCGTCGCCGATAAACAGAAATACGTACTTGGGGGCCTTTTGCGCGGTGGATGTCTGACTGCTCAGCGTCTGAACAGCGGGCTCTGCGGCGGGTGTTGCGGTGGGGGAGGGCGTTGCAGCGCCTGCCGAGCAGGCGGCGAGGGTTCCTGCCAGAGATGTAGCGGCAAGAGAGAGGGCCAAAGTGCGCTTTAACTTCATTCTTTCTTCACTCCAGTTTTGTTTTTCGGGGTCATCGCTATGATACGGGATAAGGGGCGGACGGCGCTATCAGCGGAGCGTAAAAGATCGGGAAGGAGAGGTAAGAAAAAGAAAAATATGGGTAAAATGGGACGTTGTCACGATACATCCGCGGTATAATCCGCCGGGCGGCGCATATTCTGTCCCGAGGTGAAGCGGATGAGGATCGGACAGATTGCCGTCGGGCAAAAGAGGTCCCTGCGGATACAGTTTTCCCCGGAACGGGTCCTGGATATGCCCATTCTGCGCGTGGAGATCCCGGAGCCGTGGAGGCCCCGGCGGCTCCGCCGGGCGGCCAGGGCGCTCCGGAAGCGGGGTGTGAAGCGGGTGCTGGTCCCGGCGGGGTTCGCGGAGTGGGACACGCTGGAGTCGACCGGCCTGGGGCCGGTGGAGACGGGGGAGTTCTGCCGCGCCATGGCGCCGGCGGTGGCCCTGGCCGCGCTGACCGGGGCGCATATCCGGCCGGAGGGAGCTACGGTGGTCCTGCGGGGGGAGCGCGTGACCCGGGCCATGCGCATGTCGGCTCTGAAGCTGTGTCCGGAGGTGAAAAACCTTCTGATCGCGGCCCCTGTCGGCGGGGCGGGACTCCAGGCGGAGCTGCGGCGGGAATACGGCGTCCCGGCCCTGGAGGATGCGCCCGGGCGTGCACCGGATCTGGCCATCCATTTTGCGCCCTCCGCCGGCGGCAGTGCCAGGATCGTGGACCTGTCCGGGAACAGCCCCCGGATGGATCATTTTTCCTTTGCCCTGCGGGAACAGGCCCTGCCGGAGGACTGTGAAGGGCTTCCTCTGCTGGCGGCCCTGTGGGAGACGGGACGGCTGGACCCGGCGGAGATAACAGTTTTTACCGATTTCCACTCTTGACAGACCGGAACAAACTACATATAATACAGAATAATGCAGAAGCAGATACTTACCTTAATAATAATAAAACCTACCAAGGACCTGGAGCCCGGCGGATATTCCGTGGATTTTAAACGGGTACCGGTCTTTCTAAGATTCGGATTGATTCGCACAGAGAAAGGAAGCAGTGAAGCATGGCGAAAGAATACAAGCTGAGCCCTGAGCGGCTCAAGGCCCTTCAGGACGAGCTCGTTTACCTGAAAACGGTCCGTGAGAAAGAGGTGGCCGATCAGATCAAGGAGGCCCGCTCCTTCGGCGACCTGAGCGAGAACAGCGAATACGACGAGGCGAAGAACGAGCAGGGCAAGCTCTATTCCCGCATCGCGGAAATCGAGACCATTCTGGCCAACTATGTAGTGATCGAGGAGCACGAAACGGCCCATGACGCTGTACGTCTGGGCAGCCGGATCACCGTGTTGGACAAGGAGTTCAACGAGCAGGAGGTCTACCAGGTGGTGGGCTCCCAGGAGGCCGATCCCATGAACGGTCGCATTTCAGAGGAATCTCCCTTCGGCAAGGCCCTGCTGGGCAAGGTCGTTGGAGATGACGTAGTGGTGGAGGCCCCCGCCGGAGTCCTCCACTACCAGGTCCTAGATATACAAAAGGCCTAGTAAGCCGAGAAACAGGAGGAACCCAAAATGACAGAAGAGAAGAACACCGGCGCACCCGAGCAGGAGATGGACCTGTCCGAGCAGAGGCTCATTCGCCGCGCCAAGCTCAAAGAGCTTCAGGACGCGGGGGAAGACCCCTTTCAGATCACCAAATATGTCGTCACCGCCCGCAGCGCTGACGTGAAGGAAAAGTTTGAGGAGATGGAAGGAAAACAGGTCTCCGTCGCTGGACGCATCATGTCCAAGCGCGGGATGGGCAAAGCCGTGTTCTGCGATCTTCAGGACGGCAAGGGACGCATCCAGCTCTATGTCCGCATCGACGAGCTGGGCGAGGAGGCCTTCGCCAAGTTCAAAAAGACCGATATCGGCGATATCGTGGGCGTTGAGGGCGAGGTGTTCAAGACCAAGCGCGGCGAGATCTCCGTAAAGGCCCACAAGGTCACTCTCCTGTCCAAGTCCCTCATCCCCCTGCCGGAGAAGTTCCACGGGCTGAAGGACACGGAGACCCGGTTCCGCCAGCGGTATGTGGACCTCATCATGAATGAGGATGTGCGCCGGACCTTTGAGATCCGCACCAAGTTCATCCGGCACGTCCGGGCCTATCTGGACGCCAGGGACTATATGGAGGTGGAGACCCCTATCCTCAACACCATCTCCGGCGGCGCTACCGCCCGGCCCTTCATCACCCATCACAATACCTTGGACATCGATATGTATATGCGCATCGCAACGGAGCTCCATCTCAAGCGCCTCATCGTGGGCGGCTTCGAGCGGGTCTATGAGATCGGGCGCATCTTCCGCAACGAGGGTATGGACCCCAAGCACAATCCGGAGTTCACGACCATTGAGCTCTATGAGTCCTATGCCGACTTCCACGATATGATGGATATTGCGGAGGGTATCCTCTCCTCCGCCGCCAAGGATATCCTGGGCAGCTATCAGGTGGAGTGGCTGGGCGAGAGCATCGACCTGACCCCTGGATGGAAGCGCCTGACCATGATCGATGCGGTAAAGCAGTATGTGGGCGTAGACTTCGACGCCATCAGCGACGATGAGACCGCCTGCCGCGCTGCCGAGGCCGTGGGCATCGATATGGAAGGGTGTGAGCGCACCTGGGGGACCGCTCTCTATGAGTGCTTCGACCAGCGTGTGGAGGAGAAACTGATCCAGCCCACCTTTATTACCATGTACCCCGTGGAGGTCTCCCCGCTCACCAAGCGCTCCCCCAAGGACCCCAGGCTTACCGAGCGGTTTGAGCTCTTCATCAACCACTGCGAATTTGCAAATGCGTTCTCCGAGCTGAACGATCCCATCGACCAGCGCGGCCGCTTTGAACACGAGCTGGCGCTCCGGGACATGGGCAACGATGAGGCCGGCATGATGGATGAGGACTTTATCAACGCCCTGGAGTACGGCATGACCCCCACGGGCGGTATGGGAATCGGCATTGACCGGGCCGTCATGCTGCTGACCAATTCCGACACCATCCGGGAGGTAATTCTCTTCCCCACCATGAAGCCGCTGGACTGAAGATAGACATGCAGCAGCATACCGTCGGAGAGATCCGCCGGTATGCTGTTGTGCGTTCCGGTAATTTCAATGGGCCCATGCGGCCCGTCTCTAAGGAGGCTTTTTTGTGCCTTTCCAGATCCGCTGGCGTATCCGCAACCGGCTTCGGAGCATGCAGAATCTGAACCCGGCCCGCATCGTGGTCTCCTCCTTCGGTGTGATCATTTTGCTGGGAACACTGCTGCTCATGCTTCCCGTGGCCAGCCGGGACGGGCAGGCCACCGATCCGCTCACCTGCCTTTTTACGGCCACTTCCGCGTCCTGCGTGACCGGTCTTATTCTGGTGGACACCTGGGCGCACTGGACCCTGTTCGGACAGGTGGTCATTCTGGCGATGATCCAGCTTGGCGGCCTGGGGTTTATGACGGTCATTACCCTGGTCTCCTTTGCCCTACGGCGCAGGATCGGGCTCTCCGAGCGGCTCATTATGGTCTCCACACTGAATCTCAACGATATGGACGGGGTGGTCCGTGTGGTGCGCCACGCTCTGATGGGTACCTTCCTGATCGAGGGGACCGGAGCGGTCGTTCTCACGCTGTGCTTCCTGCCGAGGTATGGATTTTTAAAGGGCCTGTGGCGCGGGATCTTTCATGCCGTTTCCGCTTTCTGCAACGCGGGGTTCGACCTGCTGGGGACGGAGGGGGAGTTTTCCAGCCTGGCCTCTTACAATGGAAATCCGGTCGTACTGCTTACGATCATGGCGCTCATCACCATCGGCGGACTGGGCTTTTTTGTATGGGAGGATATTCTGCGCTGCGGAAGAGACCTGAGAAGACTCTCCCTGTACAGCAAGATGGTACTGAGCTTTACCGCCGCCCTGATCCTGGGGGGCGGGCTCTTTTTCCTGCTGGCGGAGTGGGACAATCCTGCAACGCTGGGTGATATGCCCGGCTGGAAGCGTGTGCTCAACGCCGCCTTCCAGGCCGTCACCCTGCGTACGGCCGGCTTTGACACCATCGGACAGGGGAATCTGCGGGACAGCTCCCTGGCGATGTCCTGTATCCTGATGCTCATCGGGGGCTCCAGCGGCTCCACCGCAGGCGGACTCAAGACCGTGACGGTGGGCGTGCTTTTTCTCACCCTGCGGGCGGGCCTGGCGGGCAGAGAAGAGGTCACCCTGCGGGGCAGGAGCATCTCCCACCGCAGGGTGATGAACGCGCTCACCCTCACACTGATCGTGGCGGTGATTTTCCTGGCAGGATCCATGATTATCTCTCTGGTGGACGACGTCCCATTTCTGTCCGCTGCCTTCGAGTCGGCCTCTGCCATGGCCACGGTGGGCGTGACGGTGGGCATCACCCCCACTTTGAGCCTTTTCTCCCACGTGCTGCTCATCTGTATGATGTTCCTGGGTCGCGTGGGTATCATGTCCTTTTCCATCGCTTTTCTGGCGAGGAGCAAGTATCCGGCAAAGATCAAATATCCCACCATGGATATCATGATCGGCTGAGCTGCGGTCAAAAGGAGCTGTATGCTGTGAAAACTTATGTTGTGATCGGATTGGGGCGCTTTGGCACTGCGGTTGCCGCAGAGCTCTGCAAGCTGGGCCATGAGGTGCTGGCGATCGATGGAGACGAGGGACGGGTGCAGGCCATTGCCGACCATGTGACCCATGCTGTCACCGGCGATGCCCGGGACCCGGCCGTCCTCCGGGCCCTTGGAGTGAGAAACTATGACTGCGCCATTGTGGCGGTGGCCGACGATGTGGGCAACAGCGCCCTCATCACTATGAATCTCAAGGAGATCGGTGTCAAACAGGTCATTGCCAAGGCCCAGAGCCACGTCCACCAGAAGGTGCTACAAAAGATCGGCGCAGACAGGGTGGTGTTCCCGGAGCACGAGACAGGCGTGAAGCTGGCGCAGAACCTCTCCAGTTCCAATATCCTCAATTTTATCGAGCTCTCCGACGACTTTGGCATCGTGGAGCTCGCCGCCCCGAAGCCCTGGCAGGGACATTCCATCAAGGATCTGGACGTGCGGGCCAAATATGGCGTCAATATCATCGCCGTTCGGAAGGGCGGGAGTGAAAACGATCTGGTAGTGGCCCCCGGAGCGTCCTATGTGATCTCGCCCGGCGATGTGGTGGTCACGCTGGGCCGCAACGAAAACACTAGTACCCTCCACGATCTATGAGCAGCGTGGAACATATCACCAGCCGCCAAAATCCTCTGGTGGGCCACATCCGCAGACTGAATGCCTCCCGCGCTTATCGCCGGGAGCGGGGGGAGTTTGTCTGTGACGGGCCCAAGCTGCTGGCGGAGGCCCTGCGGTGGGGGGCGGAGATCACCGCCGTGGTGGCGGAAGAGGGGCGGAGCGTCCCATGCCCGCCCGGAGCGCGGGAGGTGTCCGTTCCGCCGGAGCTGCTGAAGAGCCTGTCCACCACAGAGACACCCCAGGGGGTGCTGTTCCTGTGCAGGGCTCCGGATCTGAGCGCGCCGGACAAGCTTACCGGCACCCGCTATCTGGTGCTGGATGGGGTCCAGGACCCGGGCAACGTGGGTACGGTCTGGCGCACAGCCGACGCCTTCGGAGCGGACGGGCTCATCCTGCTGCCCGGCTGTGCGGACCCCTTTTCCCCCAAAACAGTCCGGGCTACCATGGGGGCCTGTTTCCGTCTTCCCGTCTGGGAAATGGAGCGCGAGACCCTGACCGCCCGCCTGACAGACGCGGCGCTCCCACTGTACGCCACTGCGCTGCGGGCGGATACTGAGGATGTGCGCCGGGCAGACCTGCGCCGGTGCGCCGTGGTCATCGGCAGTGAGGGCAAGGGGGTTTCGGAGGAAACGCTGGCCCTGTGCGGACAGACCCTGAAGATTCCCATGCGGGCGCGCTGCGAATCTCTGAACGCCGCAGTGGCGGCCTCAGTGGTGCTGTGGGAGATGGCGCGGAGCGGACTTTCCATCTGAAACGAGAGAGGGGACGGAGGATATGGCGAGTCTGAAATATTGGCTGTGGCTGACCACGCGAAAGGGCCTGCGCCCCGAGCACGCCGTCCGGCTGCTGGAGCATTTCGGCACGCCGGAAGGGGCCTACTTTGCCGATCCCGGCGAGTATGACCTCCTGTCCGACCTCCCTCTTCCCGTGCGGACTGCGCTCCAGGAGAAACACTTGGCGGAGGCGGAGGGCATCCTGGCCGACTGCGAGCGCCTCGGCCTGCGCATCCTCACGCTGGGAGACGCCGATTATCCGGACCGGCTCAAGAATATCTACGATCCGCCCGCCGTCCTCTATGTGAAGGGCCGGCTGCCCGCCTTCGATGAGGAGATCGCCGTGGCCGTGGTGGGAAGCCGCCGGCCCTCGGAGTATGGGAAGCGGATGGCGGGGCGGCTGGGGCTGGAGCTGGCCCGGGAGGGGGCCTTGGTGGTCTCCGGTATTGCTCAGGGCTTGGACACCGAGGCGGTGAGAGGGGCGCTCAAGGGCGGCGGCCCGGTGGTGTCGGTGCTGGGCTGCGGCATTGACGTGGCCTACCCGAGGGAGAACCGTTTCCTCTACGAGGATGTGGCCGCGGCAGGCGCCCTTTTGAGCGAGTACCCGCCCGGTACACCGCCGGAGGGCTGGCACTTTCCTGTGCGCAACCGCATCATCAGCGGCGTAAGTCTGGGTGTGGTGGCGGTGGAGTGCGGCGTGCGGAGCGGTACCATGACCACCGTCCGGCAGGCGTTGGACCAGGACCGGGATGTGTTTGCCGTGCCCGGAAATGCGGATGCCCCCATGAGTGAGGGGCCCAACCGCCTCATCCAGCAGGGGGCCCGGCTGGTCACCTGTGCTCGGGATGTCCTGCGAGAATATGAGGACCGCTTTCCCGGCAAAGTCCGCCGCCCCGTGCCGCTGAGCGGGGAGGAGGCCGCGGCCCGTCTGGAGCCCTGGGCAGAGGAGCCGGAGGAAAAGCATACCGAAGATGCGGAAAAAGCGGTTGACAAGTCCCCGGAGCGGGCATATATTGACAGAAGCGCCCTGACAGACGACCAGATCGAGCTTCTGGCCGCGCTGGAGGAGAAAAAGCTTTTGGCCGATGATCTCATCGAGCTCACGCAGATCCCGGCCCGACGGGTCCTCTCGGCCCTCACCATGCTTCAGGTCCAAGGCTATGTGGCGGAGCGGCCCGGCAGGCGCTTTGAGGCACTGGTCCGGCTCAAAACGGAATAATAGGACGGGCGGCCGGAGGCCGTTTCTATGGCGTCCGGCGGTAGAACCGGCCTGTGGTCGCCCGTTTGCGCATATAGAAGGATGATCTACTGGAGGTATACTGTGGCGAAGACGAACTTAGTAATTGTGGAATCCCCGGCCAAGGCCAAGACCATCGGCAAGTACCTTGGGCCGGGCTATGAGGTGAAGGCATCTATGGGACATGTCCGGGATCTGCCCAAAAGCAAGCTGGGCGTGGACGTGGAGCATGGCTTCCTTCCCGACTATCAGCCCATCAAGGGCAAGGAAGAGGTCATATCCGAGCTCAGGAAGGCGGCCAAGGGGAGCGAGAAAGTGTTCCTCGCCACCGACCCCGACCGGGAGGGGGAGGCGATCTCCTGGCACCTGAAGGAGCTTTTGCGTATCCCCGACGACAAGACCTATCGGGTGACCTTCAACGAGATCACCAAGCGGGTGGTGAACGAGTCTATCGCCTCTCCGCGGAACATCGATATGGACCTGGTGGACGCCCAGCAGGCCCGGCGCATCCTGGACCGCATCGTGGGCTACCAGCTCTCCCCCCTCCTGTGGAAAAAGATCCGCCGGGGGCTCTCCGCCGGGCGGGTCCAGTCCGTAGCCACCCGCCTGGTATGCGAGCGGGAGGAGGAGATCCGCGCCTTCCAGCCGCAGGAGTACTGGTCGCTGGACGTGGATCTTTCCCGGATCGCCCCCAACATGGGGGCTTTCACTGCGGCCTTCCACGGGCGGGAAAAGAAAATGGAGCTCCACAGTGAGCAGGAGATGCAGACGGTGGTGGACGCCGTGCGGGGCGCCCCATTCTCCGTCAAGGGCGTAAAGCGCCAGGATAAAAACCGCTCCCCCGCGCCTCCCTTCATCACCTCCACCCTCCAGCAGGAGGCCAGCCGGAAGCTCAACATGACGCCCCGCCGCACCATGGCTGTGGCCCAGCAGCTCTATGAGGGCGTGGACATTCAGGGGGAGGGCACCGTAGGCCTGATCACCTACATGAGGACCGACTCTCTGCGTCTCTCCGAAGAGGCTCTGGCCGCCGCCAAGGAGATGATCGTCAGCCGCTACGGAAAGGATTACTATCCCGCCGAGACCCGCCATTTCAAGGCGAAGTCCGGCGCACAGGACGCTCACGAGGCCATCCGGCCTTCCGACGTCCGCCTTACGCCCGAGGAGATCAAGAAGGACCTGACCAGCGAGCAGTACCGGCTCTATAAGCTCATCTGGAGCAGGTTCCTGGCATGTCAGATGGCCAATGCCGTCTACGACAGCGTGGGGATCGAGGTGGAGTCCGCGGGCTACACCTTCCGGGCCACCCACTCCTCCCTGAAGTTTGCGGGCTTTACAGCGGTCTATGTGGAGGGCCGGGACGAGGAGGACGAGGTGAAGCAGTCCCCTCTGCCCGATCTGAAGGAGGGGGAACCCCTCTCCCTCACCGGCGTAAAGCCGGAACAGCATTTTACCCAGCCTCCCACCAGGTATACCGAGGCTACCCTCATCAAGGCCCTGGAGGAGAAGGGCATCGGACGGCCCTCCACCTATGCGCCCACCATCTCCACCATCCTGGACCGGGAATATGTGGTGAAGGAGGGGAAGTACCTGCGCACCACGCCCCTGGGGGAGGTGGTCACCGGCCTGATGAAGGACAAATTTCCCGACATTGTGGACACCACGTTTACCGCCCATATGGAGGAGCAGTTGGACGAGGTGGAGGAAGGCAAGGAGAAGTGGAAGGACCTCCTGTCCGGGTTCTACGGCGGTTTTGAGAAAGAGCTGCAGCAGGCGGAGAAGGATTTGGACGGGGAGCGCATCAAAGTCCCCGACGAGGTATCCGACGAGGTGTGCGACCTGTGCGGACGGCAGATGGTCATCAAGTCCGGGCGGTTCGGCCGCTTTCTGGCATGCCCGGGGTATCCGGAATGTACGTTTACCAAGCCCATCGTGGTGGAGATGCCCGGAAAATGTCCCAAGTGCGGGGGGCGCATCCTGAAAAAGACCTCCAAGAAGGGGTATGCCTATTATGGCTGCGAGCACAACGGCGGCCGCGGCGGCAGCACCTGTGATTTCATGACCTGGGACGTCCCTGTGAAGGACAACTGCCCGGAGTGTGGCTGGACCATGTTCAAAAAGTCGGGCAGGGGATTTAAAAAGCCCTTCTGCATCAACCCGGACTGCGCCAACTTCACACCGGAGGATAAGCGGGGCGGCTATAAAAAGAAACCGACCGCCGAGAGCGGCAAGGCCGCCGGAGAAGAAAAACAGCCGGCTGCGGCGCCGGAGGAGGCCGAACCGGTGAAAAAAGCGGTGGCTAAGAAGAGCACGACCAAAAAGACAGCCGCGAAAAAGACGGCCAAAAAGAGGACCGCCGCAAAGGCGGAATAAAACGGAACGGGCCGCCGGAGCCGGCGGCCCGTCTTCGATAGAAAGGCTTATGTGTATGGAACCAGTCATCGTAATCGGCGCGGGCCTGGCGGGCAGCGAGGCCGCCTGGCAGTTGGCCCGGCGGGGCATCCCCGTGGTCCTGCGCGAAATGAAGCCTCAGAGGATGACGCCTGCCCACCACACACCCTATTTTGGAGAGCTGGTGTGCTCCAACTCCCTGCGGTCCGACCAGCTGGAGAACGCGGTGGGACTGCTCAAGGAGGAGCTGCGCCGCTGCGGGTCCCTGATCCTAGCCTGCGCGGACGAACACCGCGTGGAGGCCGGCGGGGCGCTCGCCGTGGATCGGGAGGGCTTCAGCCGTGAAGTCACCGAAAGGATCAGAACGCACCCTCTCATCACGGTGGAGGAAGGGGAGGTATCCAGCATCCCTGAGAAGGGAGACGCCATCGTGGCCTCAGGGCCGCTGACCTCCGACGCGCTGGCCGGAGAGATCCAGCGTCTGGTCCACGCGGATTACCTCAGCTTTTTTGACGCAGCGGCCCCCCTGGTGACCTTTGAGAGCCTGGATATGGAGCATGCCTGGTTTGCCTCGCGGTATGACAAAGGAACGGCGGACTATGTGAACTGCGCCCTCAGCGAGGAGGAGTACGCCGCGTTTTGGGAGGCGCTCACCACCGCGCGGGCGGCGGAGGTCCACGGCTTTGAGGACCAGAATGTGTTCGAGGGCTGTATGCCGGTGGAGGTCATGGCCCGCAGGGGGCGGGATACCCTGCGGTACGGCCCGCTGAAGCCCAAGGGGCTCCGGGACCCCAGAACAGGCCTCACGCCGTATGCTGTGGTGCAGCTCCGCAAGGACAATGCCCAAGGATCTATCTATAACTTGGTGGGATTCCAGACCCACTTGGCCTGGCCGGAGCAGAAACGGGTCTTTTCCATGATCCCGGCGCTGAAGAATGCGGAGTTTGTCCGCTACGGCGTCATGCACCGGAATACCTATCTGGACTCCCCCAGGCTCCTGGACCGGTATTACCGGCTGAGGGGGCGGGAAAACGTGATGTTTGCCGGGCAGATCACCGGCGTGGAGGGCTATGTGGAATCCACCGCCTCCGGCTTTGTGGCGGCGGTGGAACTGGCCCGCCGGCTGTTGGGACAGCGGCCTGTGGACTTCCCACAGGAGACCGCCCTGGGGGCCCTGGCCCTGTATGTCTCCAATGAGACCGTAGGGGAGTTCCAGCCCATGAATGTGAATTTCGGTATCATTCCGCCTCTGGATCATCGGGTCAAGGGCAAGAGGAACAAAAACGCGGAACTGAGCCGGCGCGCACTGGATATCTTGGGCACGCTGGAGATATAGGCGACAGTCGGGCGGCATTTTGCCGCCCGACTGTCACATTTTTATAGGTTGAATCGTTTTTCAAGCAACTGACAGGCAGGATGCCGCGATGGAGCAGGTCGTTCTGCTGGTCCTGCGTCTCTGGGATCAGGCGGCGTGAGGCGCCTTGCGTCCACTTGGGACTTGCCAGAAGTCCCAGAAGCGAGTATGATAGGGACAAGCAAAACGACGCATACTGGCTTAGAAAGAGGGATTTCATGAAGATCATCGTGGACGCCATGGGCGGAGACAACGCCCCCCAGTGCAATGTCCGTGGAGCGCTGCACGCCGTAAAAGAGTACGGTGCGGAGGTGGTCCTGGTGGGCCGCGGGGAGGACATCCTCCGCTGTCTCAAGGAGGACGGCATCGATACGCTGCCCGCAGGTGTGGAGATCGCCCATGCCGACCAAGTGGTGGAGATTTGTGACAATCCGGCCACCGCCTTCAAGGAGAAGAAGGACTCCTCTCTGACGGTGGGGCTGAACCTTCTGAAAAATGGCGGCGGGGACGCTTTTGTCTCGGCGGGCAGCACAGGGGCCCTCCTGTCCGCGGCGACGCTCCTGGTAAAGCGCGTCAAGGGCATCCGCCGGGCGGCCATGGCGCCCGTGGTCCCCACGGGCAAGGGGGGCGCGGTCCTCATCGACTGCGGCGCCACCGCCGAGTGTACGCCGGAATATCTGCTCCAATTCGCTTTTATGGGCTCCTATTACGCAGAACATGTCATGGGCCGCCCGGAGCCGAGGGTGGGGCTGCTGAACATCGGCGCGGAGCCATCCAAGGGCACTGACCTGCAGCGGGAGGCCTACCAGCTCCTCAAAAAGGCGGGGGACGAGGGCCGCATCAATTTTGCGGGCAATGTGGAGGCCCGGGAGGCGGTCTGCGGCGAGGTGGACGTGATCGTGACCGACGGCTACTCGGGAAATATTTTTCTCAAGACCATGGAGGGAACCGGCGGCTTCCTGGCCAAGGAGCTCAAGGCGATGTTCAAGAAGAGCCTCGTCACCAAGCTGGGGGCCCTGTGCGTCAAGGACGGCATCGCCCACTTCAAAAAGCTGCTGGACTCCGGCGAGGTGGGCGGCACGGCGCTGTTGGGGATATCCAAACCGGTCATCAAGGCCCACGGCTCCTCGGATGATTACGCCATCAAGAACGCCATCCGGCAGGCCGCGTCCTTCGCCGCTTCCGGGATCATCGAGGATATTACGGAAAATATCGACCATATGCGCCTGGAGCGGACGGGCGCGGCGGCGGAGTGAGGGCCTCATTTTTCAAAAATAGTATTGACAGGCCGGAAAAATGTCCCTATTATGTGAGTGTAAATAATCCAGCCTAAGGAGTCGAGTACAATATGATTTTTGAGAAGCTGAGTGAACTCATTTCGGAGCAGTTTGGAGTGGAGCCGGACACGATCACGATGGAGACCACCTTTGAGGATGATCTGGGCGCGGATTCTCTGGATATCGTGGAGCTCTCCATGGCCCTGGAGGAGGAGTTCGGCGTTTCCGAGATGGGAGAGGATGAGATATCCTCCATCACCACGGTGGGCGACTTGGTGCACTATCTCCAGAACAAGCTGGACGCCTGAGAATCGACAAGCATGAAAGGCCCCGCCAAGGCGGGGCCTCTCTTTTCGCGTGTGAAGGAGGGGAGAAACGTATGAAGCAGTTGGAAGAGAGGCTGGGATATCTGTTTCACGACAGGTCCCTGTTGGAGAACGCTCTGACCCACAGCTCCTATGCCAACGAAAACAAGCAGAAGGGCGAGGCCAGCAACGAGCGCCTGGAGTTTCTGGGCGACTCCGTACTGGGCATGGTGGTGGCGGATCACCTGTTCCGGAGCCACCCCGATATGCCGGAGGGGGAGCTCACCCGGACGCGGGCGGCTCTGGTATGTGAGGAGAGCCTGGTGGAGGTGGCCCGAAAGCTGGAGCTGGGGCAGTATCTCAAGCTGGGCCGCGGTGAGGACGCGGGCGGCGGGCGGCAGCGGCCGTCCATTCAGGCGGATGCCGTGGAGGCGGTGATCGCTGCGGTTTACCTGGATGGCGGCATCGGCTCGGCGCGGAAATTCATCACAAGTTTTATCCTGACCAACAACGAGCGGGAGCAGGAGGGCGGCATCCGGGACTACAAAACGGCGCTCCAGGAGCTGGTGCAGCGGGAGAGCGGTCAGGTGCTGTCCTATCGCCTGACGGGCGAAAGCGGACCGGACCATGCCAAAGTGTTCCGTGTGGAGGTGGATCTCAACGGGACGCCCGCCGGAAAGGGAGAGGGGCGCAGCAAAAAGGAGGCCGAGCAGAGCGCGGCGAAGGCGGCCATCGCGCACCTGACGGGCGCGGCGGCGGACGGCTGAGAAGAAGAGAAAGGGCCCCACAGGCCGCCCTCCCCAAGGCGCGGCGGGACGGTGGAGAACTGGGCAGAGGGCGCCGAAGCTCTGAAAAAGCGGCGGGGGCGGCAGCGGATGTGAAGTGGTTCGCAATACCATGGTGAAAGCCGGGCGGGGAAGGCGCCGCCGGCCAGCGTGTTATTGCGAGCCGATTCTCAAAGGCAAAGCCGGCCCTGTGTCCGAAAACAAAGAGGTTGGAGGATCTACAATTGGAGAGAGAGAAGTTTTCATCCCGGCTGGGGTTCATCCTCATTTCCGCCGGGTGCGCCATCGGCTTGGGCAACGTATGGCGCTTTCCCTACATCACCGGCAAATACGGCGGAGCGGCATTTGTGCTGGTCTATCTGGTGTTCCTGCTGATCCTGGGCCTGCCCATTATGGTCATGGAGTTTTCTGTGGGCCGGGCCAGCCAGAAGTCGGCGGCGCTGAGCTTCAACATTCTGGAGCCCAAGGGCGCCAAGTGGCACCTCTACCGCTATGGCGCCATGGCGGGCAACTATCTGCTCATGATGTTCTATACCACGGTGGGCGGCTGGATGTTCTCCTATGTCTGCAAAATGTTCCTGGGAGAGTTCAGCGGCCTGGACGCGGCGGGGGTGGAGACGGCTTTTTACGATATGCTGGCCCAGCCGGGGCCTATGATCGGATGGATGCTGGTCGTCACCTTCCTGGGATTTGGGATCTGCTCCCTGGGGCTGCAAAAAGGTGTGGAGCGCATCACCAAGGCGATGATGGTCTGTCTGCTGCTCCTGATGCTGGTCCTGGCGGTTCGCAGCGTTACGCTGCCGGGGGCTGTGGAGGGCCTCAAGTTCTACCTAGTGCCCGATTTCCATGACCTGGCATATGACACGGACGGCAGATTTATTCTGGGCGCGGCGATCTACGACGCCATGAGCCAGGCATTCTTCACCCTGAGCCTGGGCATCGGCGCCCTGGCCATCTTCGGCAGCTACATCGGCAAGGAGCGGTCCCTCACCGGAGAGGCCATCAGCATCAGTGTGCTGGATACCTTTGTGGCCCTCGTCGCGGGCCTGATCATCTTCCCCTCCTGCTTTGCCTTCGGCGTCAACCCCGGTCAGGGTGTGGGGCTGATCTTTGTCACGCTGCCCAACGTCTTCAACCAGATGCCGCTGGGCGGCGTATGGGGCGGGCTCTTTTTTCTGTTCATGTCCTTTGCGGCGCTGTCCACCATCATTGCGGTGTTTGAGAACATCGTCGCCTTTGCCATGGACCTAGGCTGGAGCCGGAAAAAGGCTATCGTGGTCAATGGGATCGCCCTGATCCTGCTGTCCCTGCCCTGTGTGCTGGGGTTCAACGTCTGGAGCGGATTCTCCACGCCCGTGGGCAATATTCAGGATCTGGAGGATTTTATCGTATCCAATAATCTGCTCCCCCTGGGCAGCTTGGTCTATCTGCTCTTCTGCACTTCCCGACGGGGTTGGGGGTGGAAACAATTCCTGGCGGAGGCGGATGCCGGGAAAGGGCTCAAATTCCCCAAGTGGTCGAGAGCTTATGTCACGTATGTCCTACCCTTCATTGTACTGGTGATCTTTGCTATGGGCTATTATCAGAAGTTCTTCCAATGAAAAACCGGGCGCACCGCATCAGCGGTGCGCCCGGTTTGCGCCGCGCCGGAGGTTCCGCCGGCTGGAGCGTTTTGCGCCCTTAAGACCCGGAGAGCTGGGTGAAGAAGCCCTCCATCTCGGTGAAGGCCTCCGCGCTGTCGGTGGGGGCAAAGAGCATCACGGTGATGAGATAGTCGCCGTCCTTGCGGACGTACTGCCGCTGGTAGGGAGTCTCCTGGCCCTCCATGGCCAGCGGAACCATCAGGTAGCGGCGGCCCGCCAGGGTCACGGTCTCCGTGCTCCCGACGGTATAGGAGGCGCCCTCGGCCTCCGCCCCCTTCTGGAGACCGGAGGTATAGTCGGTAGCGCTGGCACTGTAAGCGTTGACCAGGACCAGAACGCCTGCGCCGGTCTCCGGGTCCTTGGCGGAGAGCTCGTAGTGATAGATGGATTCCGGATGTTCACCGTTTCCGCCTTTCTGGAGGTCCAGGGCCTTGTCGGCAGCGGCGCTCATGTCGGCCAGTTGGTCGGCTCCCGAGGCCTCCCACCCCTCGGGCAAGGTAAAGCGCAGGTCCAGAAAGGCGCTGTCGTAGTGGTCTCCGCTCCAGGCGCCTGCGGTAAAGGGCATATCCGATGCGCCCTGTCCCGCGCAGCCAGAGAGCAGTCCAACCAGAATAGACAGAAGCAGTAGCGGTGCAATTCGTCTTTTCATTTCAGTCCTCCAAGCGTTGAATTCCCATGCGGTGTTCCGTACCGTGCGGATCAAGGGTATCATATCACAAAAACCACCTCTTTGAAACAGCAAATATCGGCGGGGAAAGGTTTGCAATGCGACGGCAAAATTGGTATAATATTTTAATTAACACAATGGGCTTATAGGGAGTGCGTGCTTTTGTATTTAAAGGCGCTGGAGATCCAGGGATTCAAATCCTTTCCGGATAAAACAGTGCTGACCTTTGACCACGATGTCACCGCCATCGTGGGGCCAAACGGCAGCGGAAAATCCAATATTTCCGACGCCATCCGCTGGGTGATGGGGGAGCAGTCCACCAAGGCGCTCCGGGGCGGCAAGATGGAGGACGTCATCTTCGGCGGCACCGCCAGGCGGAAGCAGCTGGGCTTTGCAGAGGTCTCTCTGGTGTTGGACAATACCGGGCATCTCTTCGACCGGGAGGAGAGCGAGGTCATGGTCACCCGGCGGTATTACCGTTCGGGGGAGAGCGAATACTACATCAACCGCCATGCCGTCCGGCTCAAGGATGTCAACGAGCTGTTTATGGACACGGGGCTGGGCCGGGAGGGCTACTCCATCATTGGACAGGGTAAGATCGATGAGATCCTGTCCGTCAAGAGCGCCGACCGCCGGGAGGTTTTTGAGGAGGCCGCCGGCATCTCCCGCTACCGTCACCGCAAGGAGGACGCTGAGAGGAAGCTGGAGCGCACCGAAGAGAATCTGGTGCGCATCAACGACAAGATCGACGAACTGGAGCTCCAGGTGGAGCCCCTGCGCGCTCAATCGGAGAAAGCAAAAAAGTACCTGATCCTCCGGGACGAGCTCCGGGGCCTGGAAATCTCCCTCTGGATGGAGCAGCTGGATAAGATCCGCGCCAATACCATCAAGATCACATCTGACTTTGAAAACGCCGTCCGCCAGAAGGAGGAGGCGCAGCACGAGGTGGAGTCCCTCTATGCGGCCGCGGAGGGATATGCGGCGCAGATGCGGGAAAAGGATATGGAGGCGGAGGGCCTTCGCTTCCAGATGCAGCAGCGGGAGGCCGACGCCAACGAGTGCGAGCGGGCCATCGCGGTACTCAAGTCCCAGATCCAGAGCAATCTGGAAAACGCGGACCGGGTGAAACGGGAACTGGAGGCCCAGGAGGGCCGGGCCGGGTCTATCTCGGCGCAGATCGCGGACCGCCGGGCGCGCCTGGACGAGATCTCCGCGCGGATGGTCGAGTTGAAAGCGGACCTGGAGGAGTCCGAGGCCCAGAGCAGGACGGAGAGCAAGAGTGCAGGCATCCTCCAGGCGGAGCTGGAGGCCCTGCGGGAAAAGGCGGCGGTGGAGAGCGCCTCCGCCGCGGAGGCCAAGGCGTTGCTCTCCGCGCTGGCCGCCGCCGCCCAGGAGCTGCTGGATCGGGATGAGGCCGTCCGGCAGGAACTCTCCGCCGGAGAGGCGAGGATCAGCCAGACCCATGCGGAGGGGGACGGCGTCCGGCGGGAACTGGAACAGGCCCGGGAGGACCGTAACGCGCTGCTGAATGTGATCAGCGGATACGCACTGCGGGTGGAGGCCCGTCAGAAAAAGGCCAAGTCGGCAGAGGAGCGGCATGTCAAACTCCAGATGGAGGAAAATGCCCTCTCCGCCCGTATCCATATGCTCACAGAGATGGAAAAGCTCTATGAGGGGTATTCCAAAGCGGTCAAGCTGGTGATGGGCGAGGCCGGGCGGGGGAGCCTTCGGGGCGTCCACGGTCCGGTGGCCGGGCTTGTCCATGTGCCGGACGCCTATACCGTGGCCATCGAGATCGCCCTCGGGGCGGCCATGCAGAATATTGTGGTGGAGCGCGAGGAGGACGGCAAAGCGGCGATCTCCTACCTGAAGCGGAGAGACGGGGGCCGATGCACGTTCCTCCCCCTTTCCTCCATCCGCCCCGGCGAGTTTCGGGACGCTGGCATGCGGGGGGAGCGCGGATTTGTGGGCATGGGAGATGAGCTGGTGAAGTTCGACCCCCGCTATCAGCGCGTCTTTTCCAATCTGCTGGGGCGGGTCGTGGTTACGGAGGACATGGACGCCGCCATCGCCATGGCACGGAAATACCACTATAGGTTCCGCATCGTCACACTGGACGGGCAGGTATTGAACCCGGGCGGCTCCATGACCGGCGGCTCCGCCTCCCGCAGTGCGGGGATCCTCAGCCGGGCCAATGAGCTGGAGCGGCTCAACACCCAGATCGAAGACATCCGCGGCCGCCTCGGAGAGGCGGCCCGGACACTGGAGGAAGCCCGCCGGGAGCACACCGCAGCCGCCTATGAGATGGAGACGGCGCAGGCCCAGCGCCGTGAGCTGGAGGACAGTATCCTCAAACTGGAGGAGCGTTTTCAGGGCTATCAAAAGTCCTATGCCGAGCTGGACGCCCAGCAGGCCGGACTTCGGGAGGAGCTGGCGCAGATCGAGGCCCGATCCCGCCAGACCGAGGCCGATACCCGGAACGCCCGCGCCAGGATCGAGGCGCTGGAGGGCGCGGCGGAGGCCCTGCGGACAGAGGCTGAGGGCAAGGCCGCCGGACAGGAGGAGAGCCGGGCGCGGATGGAGCGGGTGAATGCCCGTATTGCCCAGCTCAGGCTGGAGGTGGCCTCGCTGGAGGCCGAGCAGTCCGCCTCCGAGCAGGCGCTCCGGGAGCTGGAGGCGCTGTGCCGGGACATCACCGGAGACAGGGCCCAGCGGGAGACGCTGCTCACTGGGTACCAGGAGAAAAACGAGAGCCTGACCGCCCGGATCGGGGAGCAGGAGGCGCGTCTCCAGGAGATCCGGGGCGCCACTGAGAGCAAAAAAGAGGCCGTCGCCCGCCTCAGCGAAGAGAAGCTGGCTTTGGAGGCCCAGCGGAACCGGGCGGACCGGGAGAGCCGGGAGAAAAATGCCGCGCTTTTGAATCTGGAGCGGGAAGTCTCGGTGCTGGAGCAGAAGAAGGTTACCGCCGCCCTGGAGGAAAAGCAGATCCTGGACAAGCTGTGGGAGACCTATGAGCTCTCCCACGAGGCAGCCCGGGCCCAGCGCCTGGAGCTGGAGTCCACAGCCAAGGCACAGAAACGGGTCGGTGAGCTCAAACGCGCCATCTCGAGCCTGGGAAACATCAACCTGGACTCCATCGAGGAGTTCGAGCGGGTGAACGAGCGATACACCTATCTCACCGGACAGCGGGACGATGTGGCGCAGTCCAAGCGGGAGTTGGAGAAGGTCATCGCCGAGATCACAGGCGAGATGAAGACGATCTTCTCCCAGCAATTCGGCGTCATCAATACCGCCTTCGGGGAGACCTTTGCGGAGCTGTTTGGCGGCGGCAAGGCCACGTTGGAGCTGGACGATCCGGAGGACATCCTCAACTGCGGCATTGAGATCAGGGTCCAGCCGCCGGGCAAGGCGCTGAAGGTTCTCTCCCTGCTCTCGGGCGGAGAGAAAGCCTTTGTAGCCATTGCGCTCTACTTTGCGATTTTAAAGGTCCGCCCGACCCCCTTCTGCGTCATGGATGAGATCGAGGCTGCGCTGGACGACGCCAATGTCGCCCGCTTCGCCCGCTACCTGCGCGGCATGAGCGACCGGACCCAGTTCATCGTCATCACCCATCGCCGCGGGACCATGGAGGAGGCCGACGTCCTCTACGGCGTCACCATGCAGGAACAGGGGATCAGCCGGCTGCTGACCATCAATCTGAGCGATGTGGAGCGGGAGCTGAACCTGAAGTGACGGGGGAAATATCCGGTACTACCCCCATTGCGGGGAAAAATTAAACTAAAGGAAGGCAGAAAATGGGATTTTTTGATAAGATCAAAAAGCTGAACATTTTTTCCGGCTTTTCCGCCATTGACGACGATTTTTATGACGAGCTGGAGGAGACCCTCATTCTGTCCGATATGGGGATGGATACCACGCTCAAGGCGGTGGAGGAGCTCAAAAGCCGGGTCAAGGGCGAGAAAATCAAGGATGAGGAGGGCGTCCGCGCCTGCCTGCGCCGGGTCCTTCAGGATATGCTCGCCGTGGGCGACCAGGGCCTGAAGCTGGACACCAAACCCTCCGTGGTCCTCTTCATCGGTGTCAACGGGGTGGGAAAGACCACCACCATCGGCAAGCTGGGGGCCAGTCTGAAGGGGGAGGGGAAGAAGGTCCTCCTCTGCGCGGGGGACACCTTCCGGGCCGCCGCCGCGGAACAGCTCACCATCTGGGCACAGCGCTCCGGCGCGGAGATCGTCAAGCAGCATGAGGGAGCCGACCCTGCCGCCGTGGTCTTCGACGCGGTGAGCGCGGCCAAGGCGAGAAACACCGACGTGATCCTGGTAGATACCGCAGGACGGCTCCACAACAAGCAAAACCTGATGAATGAGCTCAACAAGATTTCCCGGGTGATTGACCGCGAGCTTCCCGGCTGTGCCCGTGAAACGCTGCTGGTGCTGGATGCCACCACCGGTCAGAACGGCCTTATCCAGGCCAAACAGTTCCGTGAGGCTGCGGGGGTCACCGGCATTGTACTCACCAAGCTGGACGGCACCGCCAAAGGCGGGATCACGGTGGCGATTGCCAACGAGCTGCAGATCCCGGTGAAATATATCGGCCTGGGAGAGGGTGTGGAGGACCTGCGTCCCTTTGACGCCGAGGCCTTCACCGAGGCGCTGGTATGAGAAAAGCGCCGGAGGTGTCTGTATGAACGGGACGGGACGTATGTTTGCCGCGGGCGTGATCGTGGCGGTTACCGGCACCGTCTATCTGACGGGAGCGAAGTGGATCTCCGGCCGAAGCGGGCGGGGCGGCGGACCCAAGCGCCGCCTGACGGTGGGCGACCTCCGGCGGCGGGGCGCCGTGCTCCTGGCGGTTGGAGCGCTGATCATCGCGGCGGCTTTTTTGCTGTGATCTGAACTTGAGAACAAAAAATTATATTGGGAGGAAACCACATGCCTCGTATCGACGGCAGAGCCTATGATGCGCTCCGCCCCATTGAGATCATTCCAAACGTCAATCGGTTTGCAGAGGGCTCCTGCCTCATCCGCTGCGGCAGCACCCATGTGCTGTGCACGGCTTCCGTGGAGGAGCGCACGCCGCCCCACGTCCCCGAGGGGGAGGGCTGGGTCACGGCGGAGTACTCCATGCTGCCCAGGGCCAACCGGGAGCGCTCCAAGCGGGACATCGCCAAGCTGAAGCTCTCCCCGCGCTCGGCAGAGATCCAGCGCCTGGTGGGCCGCGCCCTTCGGGCGGCGGTGGATATGCGGAAGCTGGGAGCGCGGACCATTACGGTGGACTGCGACGTGCTCCAGGGAGACGGCGGCACACGCACCGCCTCGGTGACCGGCGGCTTTGTGGCCCTCTCCTATGCCCTCCACAAGCTGGTGTCCGAAGGCGTTCTGCCGGAGATGCCGCTGAAGACCTGCGTAGCGGCCGTCTCCGCCGGTATCGTGGACGACCAGCCCATGCTGGACCTTTGCTATGAGGAGGATTCCTCCGCCCAAGTGGACCTCAACTGCGTGATGACGGGAGAGGGCGAGCTGGTGGAGCTCCAGGGTACCGGCGAGGGCCGGGCATTCACCATAGAAGAGCAGCGTGTGCTGGTGGACCTGTGCGCCAAGGGCATCCGGGAAGTGCAGGCCATCCAGCGGCAGGCGCTGGGAGGGTAAAGGATGAAAGTGGTACTAGCCAGTAAAAACCAGCATAAGCTGGTGGAAATGCGGGACATCCTGGCCGCCCAGGGCGTGGAGGTGGTCCTGGAGTCCGAGGTGGGCGCGGACGTGGAAGTGGAGGAGACGGGAACCACCTTTGAGGAAAACTCCCTGCTGAAGGCCAGGGCCGTCATGGAGTGCACCGGGCTCCCGTCCATTGCCGACGACTCGGGGCTTGTGGTGGACGCGCTGAACGGAGCGCCCGGCGTCTATTCCGCCCGCTACGGCGGTGAAGGACTGGACGATGTGGGACGTTACCGCCTTCTGCTGGAGAACATGAGGGGACAGCTGGACCGGACATGCAGGTTTGTCTCGGTCATTACACTGTGTATGCCCAACGGCGACGTGATCACCGCCCGCGGAGAGTGCCGGGGCACACTTGCCTACGCGCCGCAGGGGGAAAACGGCTTCGGGTACGACCCCGTTTTCTTTGTCCCGGAAAAAAAGAAGACCTTCGCCCAGCTCACCGGAGAGGAAAAGAACGCCATCTCCCATCGGGGGAATGCCCTGAAAGAATTTCAAATCAAATTGGAGCGTTATTTAAATGGATCTAACAAGTAAGCAGCGGGCCCAGCTTCGGGGGCTGGCCAATTCCATCGATACCATTGTCCACATCGGCAAGGACGGCCTGGGGGAGAATCTGGTCAAGCAGGCGGACGACGCACTGGAGGCCCGGGAGCTCATCAAATGCCGGGTGCTGGAGAACGCTATGCTCTCCCCCCGGGAGGCCGCCGACGCGCTGAGCAGGGCCACCCGTAGCGAGGTGGTCCAGGTCATTGGAACAAAATTCGTGCTGTATCGTCAAAGCCATAACAAGGACAAGAAGGACAGGATCGCCCTGGTGAAATAAACTCACAATGATCTGTCTGTGGAGGAATCTCTATGAAAATCGGCGTATACGGCGGCACCTTTGATCCGCCGCACCTGGGACACATGGAGGCTGCACGGGCCGCGGCGGAAGCGCTGGGGCTGGACAAGTTGCTGCTGATACCCGCGGCCGTGCCGCCCCACAAGGCTTTGCCGCCTGACGCGGTGGCGCCCCAGGCCAGACTCGCCATGGCAGCCATGGTGGCCGATGGGGTGAACCTGGAGCTGAAAAGCCCCGGGCTTGCCGAGGCCAGCGCCGCCGAGATGGACCGGACAGGGAAGAGCTATACGGCGGATACCCTGGCCCAGCTCCGGGAACGCTATCCCGAGGACGAGCTGTGGCTTTTGCTGGGCACCGACATGTTTCTCTCTCTCCAGACCTGGCGGGATCCGGAAAAGATCATATCCCTGGCCGGGATCGCTGCCTTTGACCGGACGGAGGCAGACAGCGGCGGGATGGAAGGGCAGGCCCGGCGGCTTCGGGAGCGGTATGGGGCCCGTGTGGCCCTGGTCCGGCTGCCCCGGGTGATGGAGATCTCCTCCACACAGGTGCGGGAGCTGTTGGTCCGCAACCGGGTGGAGGCCAGGGCGCTTCTGTGGTGCCAGGTCTACGGCTATATCCTGCGGGAGGGACTCTATGGCGTGAGCGCCGATTTGAAGCGCCTCTCTGACGACGATCTGCGCTGTGCGTCGCTCTCCATGGTGAAGGCCAAGCGCATCCCCCATATCCGGGGTTGTGAGGAGGAGGCGGTCCGGCTGGCGGAGCGGTGGGGAGCGGATGCCGGCCTGGCCCGGCGGGCGGGCATCCTCCACGACTGCACTAAGTATCTGGAGCTGGACGAGCAGCTGGCGCTGTGTGACCGGTATGGGATCGCACTGGACGAGCTGGAGCGGGTGGCGGTCAAGCTTCTCCACGCCAAGACCGGCGCGGCCATCGCACGGCACGTTTTTGGAGAGCCGGAGGCGGTCTGCATGGCCATCTACTGGCACACCACCGGAAAAGCGGATATGGACCTGCTGTCTAAGGTGCTGTATCTGGCCGACTACATTGAGCCCTCCCGGGCCGACTTTCCGGGCCTTTCAAAGCTTCGGAAGCTGGCCTATGAGGATCTGGACGCTGCCCTTCTGCTGGGCTGCGAGCTGACCATCGAGGATATGGAGGAACGGGGGATGCCCGTCCATACCAATACCCTCCAGGCACGTGACTATCTGAAAGGACGAAACCGATGAACCCAGAGAAAGAGCATAAAAAAGGCGGCAGCCGCCTCCAGAAAAGCACCGAGAAACCGGAGAAGCAGAAAAAGCCGCGTGTGCCGCTGACGTCCCGACAGAAAGCCCTGCGGGTGGTCTATATCGTTGTCACAGTCATTGCGGCGATCATTGTGACGGCGTTTGCGGCATCCCGCCTCCTGTTTGTCAAGCCGAACGTCCCCACCACGCAGAACCGCCCCAAGCCGCCGGTCGCCAGCGGGGAGCCGATCTCCTCCGACGCGCCGGAGATCAACGACAGCGGGCGGAAAGAAGATTTCTTCACCTTTCTCATCATTGGGCGGGACACGGGCGGCGGCGGGAACACCGACACGGTGATGCTGGTGGCCTACGATGTGCCCAATCAGAAGCTGAGCGTCATGAACATTCCCCGTGACACCATGGTCAACGTCTCCTGGGACATCAAGCGCATCAACTCCGTCTATAACGTATACGGGGGAGGAGACGAGGGCATCCAGGCGCTCTTCGACGAGGTGAGCCAGCTGGTGGGCTTTATCCCCGACTTTTCCGTAGTGGTGGAGTGGGAGGCCGTGGGCGAGATGGCGGAGGCCATTGGCGGCGTGGACTTTGAGGTCCCCGTCAACATGAATTACGACGATCCGACCCAGGACCTGCATATCCATATCTCCAAGGGGATGCAGCATCTGGATGGGGAGGGCGTGATGAAGGTCCTCCGGTTCCGGGACGGCAACAACAACACCGGATACGTAAACGGAGACATCGGCCGTATCGAGACCCAGCAGAAGTTGCTCAAAGCCATTGTGGAGAAGCTGCTGACAAAGGTAACAGAGCCCTCCACCATCCTGAATTTGGCGGGTGTGTTCACAGAGAACGTGACCACAGATCTCACCGTACAGAATATCTTCTGGTTTGGGCAGCAGGCCGTACTGGGGAAGCCGCCCCTGAGCATTGACAATGTGAACTTTGTCACCATGCCCTGCACCAACAAGAGCGTGTGGAGCCGCAGTTTTGCGGGAAAGAGCTACCAGTTCCAGTCCTATGTGGTGCCCAACACCGAAGAGCTGGTATCCGTGGTGAACGAGTATTTCAACCCCTATCTGGAAGATCTGGACGATAAAGATCTGGATATTATGTATGTCAACAGCGACGGGACCATCGGCTCCAGCACCGGCGTGCTGGAGGATACCAGGCATAACTCGGCCTGGGCCGCTTATAAGAGCACACCCAAGGAGACGCCCACGCCGGAGGTGAGCGAGACCCCTGAGCTCCCTGAGAGCACGGAAACACCGGCTCCCGGCGTCACGCCGGACCCGGGCGCCACCTCCGCTCCACCTGGCGGAGGCGGCGGAGAGACCACGGCACCCACGGCGACACCGTCCGTCGGGCTGGAGGGGCCCACCGACGACGAGCCAGCGGCGCCTGAGCCCACGCCTACGCCTGATTCCGGGGCGGAGAGCGGGCCCCCTGAGGGGATCCCCATCATTTGAAATTTCAGATAAGGAGCGAACGCCTATGACGCCCAAAGAAATGGCATTGGTCCTCGCGGAAGCGCTGGACAGCAAAAAGGGACAGGACATCAAGGTCCTGGAGACCGGAGCCCTCACCACCCTGGCGGACTATTTCGTCATCTGTACCGCCACCTCCACCACGCAGGTGAAGGCACTGGCGGATGAGTGCGAAAAGGTCATGAAGGAGCGGGGCGAGGCGCCCCACCACATAGAGGGCCACCGGGGCGGCACTTGGGTGCTGCTGGACTTCTCCAGCGTTGTGGTCCACCTGTTTATGGATGAGGCCCGGCAGTTCTACGATCTGGAGCGGCTGTGGAAGGATGCCGTGGATGTGGACCTGAGCGATATCCTCAAGCCCAACTGAGGCGAAAGAAGAGCGGATCGGCGCGGCGGTGCTTACCGGGCGGAGATCCGCTCTTTTTTTGTCACCTTTTGGCCGGCTGATCCGTGTCATAATTAGAGAAGGGCAAGAGGGGGGATGGAAGATGGACAGGGAAGAGGCGGAACAGCTGGCACGTCGGTTTGCCCCGTCGGTGTACCGGCTGGCCTATGCCAGAACAGGGCACAGAGCGGACGCCGAGGACGTGATGCAGGAGGTGTTCCTCCGGTTGATGCCCGCCGCCCCGGATTTCCGGGATGATGAGCACGCCAAGGCCTGGCTTCTGCGGGTGGCGGCCAACTGCGCGGGGGATCTGTTCCGCTCTGCCTTGCGAAGGAGGGCGCGTCCGCTGGAGGAGGCTCAGGGCCTGACACAGCCTGGGCAGGAGATGAGCGGTGTACTGGAGGCGGTGATAACCCTACCGTCCAACTATCGGATTCCACTCCACCTGTTTTATTATGAGGGCTACTTCGTGGCGGAGATCGCCAGACTGTTGGGGAAAAGCGAGGATGTGATCCGCACTCGGCTCCACCGGGGCAGGGGAATGCTGCGGAGAGGGCTGGAAGGAGACGAGGAGCATGTTTGAAGAGGAATACAGAAAGGAGATGGAAGCTGTGGGACCGGATCGGGAACAGATGGAGCGGCTGCTGGCGGCCATGGAGCAAAAGGGACGCCGGCCTAGGCCCCTTCGGCGGACCATACTACTGGTGGCAGCGGCCTGCGCCGCAATGGTGATGACGGTGGTGGCCTCGGCTCCGACGCTGCGGGATACCCTGGAGGAATTCCTGGGGGGCTTTGCGCCCTATGCGCAGCCTGTGGAGGCGGCGGCCTGCACCGCGAACGGGATTGAGATCAAAGTGATTTCCGCCATGGCAGACAGGGCCAGGGTCAAGGTCTATGCGCAGGCCCGGGACGTAACAGGGCAGAACAGGCTGAGAGCCGACATGGATGTGTGGGGGGGCGTCGAACGGCCGGAAGAGGACGGAAAGGGGGAGCAGGAGGGGAATTCCCGCACAATGGGCGGCAAGTGCGTCGGATTCGACCCGGAGAGCGGTACGGCCCTGCTGGAGTTTGGAACGTGGGGGACCTACTTCAGTGCTGCGGCGGACGGCGGGCTGGAGGGGATGGAGCTGCTGGTTCTGGGCATATATCCGGACGGATTAGGCCGGGGGAAGATAGGGGAGGACCACTGGCGGATTCCTCTGGACATCAAGATCCTCTCCAGTCGGGAGGTCGCGCTCTCAGACATGATCGGCACGGTCCGGCTGCGTACGCTTTACCTGTCCCCGCTGGGACCCTCCATTCTCTTTGAGCAGGAGGTGGAGTCTCTGCTCCAGTACAGTCCCCTGGCAGTCTATTTGTCTGATGGAACGGTCCTGTTCCCACGGTGGGAGGGCGGCGGCGGCTTCGGACTGAAAGGCGATCACTGGACGATAGCTCCCCGCGGATTGGATTGTTGGACCTTTGAGGCACCGGTGGACCTGGAGGACGTGACCGGCATCTCCCTGTCCTACTGGTACCTCCCCATGTGCGGCGATGCCGTGGGAGAGGGACGCTGGCTCTCTGAACTGCCCCGCCAGACGGAGCCGGGCAGCCAGACCCCGTAATGTCTCCGCAAATGGACGGGCGGCGCGGGAGACTTGACACGATTACGCCAAGGTGATAATATACTGAGGACATAGGAAAAAACGGCGCGAGGAACGGAAAGAGTAGCGCGGGGGGAGTCATACCGGGCAGAGAGGGAACGCCACCGGCTGAAAGCGGTCCCACGGGAGCCCTGCGTGAAGTGCATCCGGGAGCGCGGGGACGTAACGTCCCACGGATGGCCCCGTTATCGGCTCTTGAGTGAGAAACGAGAGTGGAACCGCGTTTTGTCTGTGACGACGCCTCTCATGCCTTTGAGCATGAGAGGCGTTTTTGCTTGTCCAAGAATAGGAGGGACCCCTATGTTCAAACGACTTTCCGAGACTCTGGCGGCCTATCAGGCCCGGGACCCGGCGGCCCGATCCAAGCTGGAGATATTTTTGCTGTATCCGGGCGTACACGCCATCCTCTTTCACCGGGTATCCCACTGGCTGTACCGGCACAGGCTGTTCTTTCTGGCCCGGCTCAATTCCCAGATCGCCCGACACATCACCGGCATTGAGATCCATCCCGGCGCCCGGATCGGCCGCCGCTTCGTCATCGACCACGGTATGGGTATCGTCATCGGAGAGACCACAGAGATCGGAGACGACGTGCTCCTTTACCACGGCGTTACCTTGGGCGGCACTGGAAAGGACCAGGGGAAGCGGCACCCCACCATTGGAAACGGCGTCATGATCGCCTGCGGGGCCAAGGTCCTGGGGCCTTTTAAGGTGGGGGACGGGGCGCGGATCGCCTCCAACGCCGTGGTGCTCAGCGAGATCCCGGCAGAGGCCACGGCCGTGGGCGTCCCTGCCCGGGTGGTGCGCATCGCGGGTGAAAAGATGAACTACGCCGCCGATGTGGACCAGATCCATATCACCGATCCGGTACAAAAAGAGCTTCAGGCCATCAGTTCCCGGCTGGAGTGGCTGGAAAAACTGATGGATGAGCAGGCAAAAAGTGAAAATTTGTAAGGAGCTATCAGTATGAAATTGTACAATTCCGCGTCTCATACCAAGGAGGAGTTTATCCCCCATGAGCCCGGCAAGGTATCCATGTATACCTGCGGCCCTACGGTCTATCATTTTGCCCATATTGGAAATCTCCGCAGCTATATTATGGAGGATATTCTGGAGAAGTTTCTCCGCTACGACGGCTATGAGGTCAAGCGCGTGATGAACATCACCGATGTGGGACACCTCTCCTCCGACGCCGATACCGGCGAGGACAAGATGCTCAAGGGGGCCCAGCGGGAGCACAAGTCCGTCATGGAAATCGCCCGGTTTTATACCGAAGCCTTTTTTAACGACTGCAAGAAGCTCAATATCAAATATCCCGATGTGGTGCAGCCCGCCACCGGTATGATCGAGAGCTATATCAAGGTCATTTCCGGGCTGTTGGAAAAGGGCTACGCCTATCAGGCGGGGGGCAATGTTTATTTTGACACCGCCAAGCTGGAGCACTATTATGTGTTTAACGACCACGACGAGGAGGACCTGGCGGTGGGCGTCCGGGAGGGCGTGGACGCGGACAACAATAAACGGAACAAGACGGATTTTGTGCTCTGGTTCACCAAATCCAAGTTCGAGGATCAGGCCCTCAAGTGGGACTCCCCCTGGGGCGTGGGGTACCCGGGCTGGCACATCGAATGTTCCTGTATCTCCATGCGGTATCTGGGCGAATACCTGGACATCCACTGTGGCGGCATCGACAACGCCTTCCCTCACCATACCAACGAGATCGCGCAAAGTGAGGCATATCTGGGGCATCCCTGGTGCAGATACTGGGTCCACGTCCACCACCTGGACACCGCCGGCGGAAAAATGTCCAAGTCCAAGGGCGAGTTCACCACCGTCACCACCCTGGAGGAGAGGGGATATGATCCCCTGGTCTACCGCCTTTTCTGCCTCCAGTCGCACTACCGTAAGAGTCTTACCTTCTCCTGGGAGAACCTGGACAACGCCAGAGCGGCCTATGACAAGCTGGTGGCCCGGGTAGCCGCGCTGACCGGAGAGGGTACCGTGGACGAGGCAGCGGTGGAGGCGCATCAAGCGGCTTTCAAGGAGGCACTGGGCAACGATCTGAACACCTCGCTGGCTGTCACCCGTCTCTATGACGTGCTGAAGGCGGACGTGAACGACGAGACCAAGCGCGCCCTGGTCGGAAGCTTTGACCAGGTCTTGGGCCTGGACCTGCTGGAGAAGGCCGCGGCGCTCCGGGAGAAAGAGAAGGTCCCCGCCGAGGGAGCCGAGGAGATCGAGGCGCTCATCGCCCAGCGGGCCGGGGCAAAAAAAGACAAAAATTGGGCGGAAGCGGACCGTATCCGCGACGTGCTCAAGGCCATGGGCGTGGAGATCAAGGACACCCCCGCCGGGGTGGAGTGGAAGCGGATCTGACCCACACGGCAAGGCCCCGCCGTCCGACTGCTGTTCGGACGACGGGGCCTTTCTCATGGTTCTGTGATGGGTTTGGCTTTTTCCTTGGTACGCTTGGGCCCGCCTTGGAGCTCGGGGACCGGCGGGACATCGTTCCGGGGCTGCGTATGGGTCCGCTCCGGACGCTTCATCCCCTGCTTTGCCATCAGCCGTCCCCCCGCAATAGGTTGTCGGCATAGCCCTGGAGATCGTCAAAGGTATTCACGTTCTTGACGCGCATACTGATCTGGTCCCGCACATAATCGGGCAGGGACTCGAAGTAGGCCTCGGCCTTGTGGTCGTGCCGAAACAGGGCGTACATATCCGCATATTCGCGCTGCATGGTGCACCTCACACGTCGTTGCCCGGAATCGACTGTTTCTTGGCGTTCCGGTTCTGGTTTTGGTTCTCTCGGGTGATGGGCGTTTGCCCTTTGCTTTTTTTCATCCGAGCCTGCTTGCTGTCAGGCTGACTGTCCTTCGGCATTTCCAATCACCTCATCGCTAGTCTGTGCGGTGCAAGGCAAAATCAATCAGACAAATTGTGGTTTGGATTTACGAAGCCGAGCCGTTCCAGGAGGGACATGGCAGCGCGGACTGGGACAACAGCTCAGCTCAGGGTGACGGTGCAGGCCGTCCTTGATTTGGCCGCGCGTTGAAAAATCACTGCCTTCATGGTACAATACTGTAAGCAGGAGCGCAGCAGGGATCTGCCGCGGTTGAATGGGAGGCGCCGATAAAATGAAGTGTCCATATTGCCAAAAAGAAATGAGATCCGGTTATATTCCAAACGGAGGCCAGCCGGTCCAGTGGATTCCTGACGGGGAAAGGCCCTCTATGATTGCCTTTTCAACGGCCGAAAAGGGGATTCCCCTCCTAGGTGGGTTCAAGCCGCTGAAGGCGAACGGATATATGGCCCAGGCGCATTACTGTGCAGATTGCAAAATAGTGATCGCAGCGACCCAACCGTGACGGCTGCGTCATAGGCCGTTGGACAAACCAGTCTTTACGGGCAGCCTTCTTCTCGAGGCTGCCCTTCACTGGTTCCAGCACAAATGCACAGGTGGGGAAAAGGGACAGGAGGTCCGCCCTCCTTGCCCCGGGAGGAAATTTGTGCTACAATTTTGTATTATTTTTCTGCAAGATACAACAGAAGGGGAAAGAGTGCCTTGTCGGAACGGAAGAACGACTTTTCAAAGGGAAGCATTCCAAGAAATATTCTGACGCTGGCGGCCCCTATGACGCTGGCGCAGCTCATCAATGTCCTCTACAGCGTGGTGGACCGGATGTACCTCGGACGGCTGCCCGGGCATCTGGCGCTCACCGGACTGGGACTTACCATGCCCATCGTCTCCATTCTGATGGGGTTTGCCAACCTCTGCGGCATGGGCGGCGCGCCGCTGTGCTCCATCTGCCGGGGGCAGGGAGACGATGAGGAGGCCGAGCATATTCTGGGCAATTCCTTCACGTTGCTGCTGATCCTGGGTGCGGCGGCCACCCTGGTCTTTCTCCTGCTCAAGCGCCCGGTGCTCTGTCTCTTCGGCGCCAGTGAGGCCACCTTTCCCTATGCCGACGCCTATCTCACCATCTACCTCTGCGGCACCCTTTTCGTTATGGTGAGCCTAGGCATGAACCCCTTTATCAATGCGCAGGGCTTTGCCGAGATCGGCATGATGACGGTGGGGCTGGGCGCAGTGGTGAATATCGTCCTGGACCCCGTGTTCATCTTTGTGCTGGATATGGGAGTCCAGGGGGCGGCGCTGGCCACTGTGATCGCACAGGGCTGCTCGGCGGTGTGGGTGCTCAAATTCCTCACCGGGAAGAGGGCCATCCTGCGGCTGAAATTTGACTGCCTGGCCCTTTCCGCGCGCCGGGTCAGAAAGATCGTCTCGCTGGGGTTGGCCGGATTCTTTGTAAACCTCACCAACAGTCTGGTCCAGGTGGTCTGCAATACCACGCTCCAGGCCTATGGCGGCGACCTCTATGTGGGGGCCATGACCATCATCAACTCCATCCGCGAGGTGGTCTCCATGCCGGTCCAGGGGCTCTCCAACGGGTCCCAGCCCGTGCTGGGCTACAACTACGGCGCGGGGGAGTCCCGCAGAGTCCGGCAGGGGATTCGCTTCACCTCCATCGTGGTGGTCCTCTATTCGACTGCGGCCTGGGCGATCATCATGCTGGCGCCGGAGGCGATGATCCGCCTGTTCACCAGCGAACAGCCCATTTTGGACGTGGGGATCCCGGCGCTGCGCATCTATTTCAGCCTCTTCATCATCATGTCGCTCCAAATCGCGGGTCAGTCCGTCTTTACCGCGCTGGGCCGCTCCAAAAACGCCATTTTTTTCTCTTTGCTGCGGAAAGCCATCATCAACGCCCCCCTTACGCTGCTGCTTCCCTATTTGGGCATGGGGACCGACGGCGTGTTCGTCGCCGAGGCCGTCTCCCAGCTCATCGGGGGGCTGGCCTGCTTCCTCACCATGTATGCGGTGGTCTACCGGCCGCTGGGCAGCCTGGAGCGGGCGGGGAGCTGAGAGGGAAAACGCCGCGTCCGGCGCAAACTCCCGGGCGGGGCCTGTTTTAGCTTGCCCATGTGGGGGAAAACTGATATACTGTAAGAACTTATTTTGATCCGCAGGCGGGAGGCTTCTCCATGAAACTTATGGTCATCGACGGAAATTCCATCCTCAATCGGGCTTTTTACGGCGTCCGGCCCCTCTCTACCCGGGACGGCACGCCCACCAACGCCGTCTATGGCTTTCTCACCATCCTCCAGAAGCTGGTGGGGGAGGAGGAGCCCGACGCCCTGTGCGTCTGTTTCGATCTGAAGGCGCCCACCTTCCGCCATTTGGCCTATGAGGGCTATAAGGCCCAGCGTAAGCCCATGCCGGAGGACCTGGTGGTCCAGGTGCCCCTCCTCAAGGAGGTGCTGGACGCCATGAACATTCCCCGCTATGAGTTGGAGGGCTGGGAGGCTGACGATCTCATCGGCACCATCTCAAAGCTGGATACCGCCGCCGGCTGGGAGACCGTGATCGTCACCGGGGACAAGGACTCGCTCCAACTGATCACCCAGACGGCCAGGGTCAAGCTGGTGACCACCCGCATGGGGCAGACCGCCACCCGGGATATGACGCCGGAGACCTTTCGGGCGGAGTACGGCTTTGACCCCATCCACATCATCGATCTCAAGGCCCTCATGGGGGATGCCTCCGACAATATACCCGGCGTGAAGGGCGTCGGGGAAAAGACCGCCATGGACCTCATCCAGAGATACCAGAGCGTGGAGGCCATTTACGCCGATCTGGAAGCGGTGGAGGCCAAGCCCGCCGTCCTCAAAAAGCTGGGCGAAGGCCGGGAGCAGGCCCGGATGTCCTACGAGCTGGCCACGATCCGGTGCGACGCCCCTGTGCGTTTCACCCCGGAGGAGGCACTGCGCAGGCCGGTCAACGAGCCGGTGCTCTATGAGCTGTTTCTGCGCCTGGAATTCGCCAAGCTCATCGATAAGCTGGGACTCAAAGGGAACCAGGGGCTGGCGCACGCCGAAAAGGCGGAGGCGCCTCAGGTCCAGGCGGAGCTGATCACCGACCCGGCGGCCCTCGCCGGACTTTTGGAGGAGTGGAAAGGGGCCGAGCGGGTCTTTCTCCAGGCGCTGCCCTCCCTGGACGGCGTATGCGTGCTCCAGGGGGAGCGTATGTCCGCTGTGTTTGCCGAGCGGGTGGGGGCGGGACCCTACCGGGATTTTCTCAAGACCTTTTTCAGCGGTGCGGTGCGCAAGGTATCCCATGACGGGAAGGATCTGATGCATCAGCTCCTGGGGGAGGGGCTCACCGCGGAGGGCTTTGTCTTCGACACGGCCCTGGCGGCCTACCTCCTGGCCCCCACCGACGGGAGCTATGCCATGGATAAGCTGGCCATATCCTATTTCAACACCGAGCTGCCGTCCCGGAAGGATTGGGCGGAGCCGGAGGCGTGGGGACCTCTGGCCGACCCGGCGCCCGCCCTCGCGGCGCTGTCGGCCTGGACGGGGATGGTGGCCGCCCTGTATGAGGCGCTCTCCCCCAAGCTGGAGGAGCTGGGCATGCATGAGCTCTACTATCAGGTGGACCTCCCCCTGTGCCCGGTGCTGGCCCGCATGGAGCGGGCGGGGATGCTGGTGGACCGCAGGGCTCTGGCGGCCTTTGGCGAGATGCTGGACGGGCGCATCGAGGCCGATGTGAGGATCATCTACGAGCTGGCGGGAGAGGAATTCAACATCAACTCCACCCAGCAGTTGGGGCGCGTCCTGTTCGAGCAGCTTGGCCTGCCGCCGGTGAAAAAGACCAAGACCGGCTATTCCACCAATGTGGAGGTGCTGGAAAAGCTGCGGGGAAAACACCCCATCATCGACGTCATCATGGACTACCGCCAGCTTGCCAAGCTCAAGAGCACCTATGTGGACGGGCTGACCAAGGTCATCGCCGACGATGGGCGCATCCACACCTCCTTCCAGAACACCGTCACCACCACCGGGCGCCTCTCCTCCACGGAGCCCAACCTCCAGAACATCCCCGTCCGCACGGAGCTGGGGGCGGAGCTCCGGAAGATGTTTGTGGCGCCGGCGGGGTACAAGCTGGTGGACGCGGATTACTCCCAGATTGAGCTGCGGCTGCTGGCCCATATCTCCGGCGACAAAGCCATGCAGGAGGCGTTCCTCACCGGCGAGGATATCCACACGGCCACCGCCGCCCAGGTGCTGGGCATCCCGCCGGAGCAGGTGACCCACGCCCAGCGTTCCGCCGCCAAGGCGGTGAATTTCGGCATCGTGTACGGCATTTCGGCCTTCTCCCTTTCCGAGGACATCCACGTGAGCGTGGCGGAGGCCAGGGATTATATCGAGCGCTATCTGGGCCATTACGCCGGCGTCCGGGATTACAGGAAGCGGGTGGTGGAACAGGCCAGGCAGGACGGCTACGTCTCCACCCTGATGGGCCGCCGCCGTTGGCTGCCCGAGATCAAGTCCTCCAATTTCAATCTGCGCTCCTTCGGCGAGCGGGTGGCCCTCAATATGCCCATCCAGGGCACCGCCGCCGACCTCATCAAGCTGGCCATGATCCGGGTGGACGACCGCCTGCGCCGGGAGGGGCTGGCGGCCCGGCTGATCCTTCAGGTCCACGATGAGCTCATCGTGGAGTGTCCCGACGCCGAGGTGGAGCGGGTCAAGGCGCTGCTGACCGAGGAGATGGAGGGCGTGTCCGCGCTCTCCGTGCCCATGAAGGCCGACTCCGCCGCCGGACAGAGCTGGGCGGAGGCCAAGGAGTGAGACAGACAGAGGGGAGGACCATCCATGGAGCTGCGGCCGATCTCTGATTTGGCAGGCTGGTATGCGCGGGAGCTCTCTGAGGCGTTCCCGGAGAACGAGCGCAAACCCCTCGCCGATATGATGTCCGAGATGGAACGGGGCTGCTATGAGCCGCTGGGCCTCTATGAGGGGCAGGCGCTGCTGGGCTATGCCACGCTCTGGAGCCGGGAGGCGTTCCCCGGCTATGTGCTGCTGGACTACCTCGGCGTTACCGCCGGACGGCGGAACGGCGGGCTGGGCGCGGCCATCCTCCGGCTGCTGGGGGAGCGGTATGCGGGCCGGGCCCTGATCATCACTGAGGCGGAGGCCCCGGTCCCCGGCGGCCCCGAGGCGGAAAACGCCCTGCGGCTGCGGCGCATCGGTTTTTACGAGCGGTGCGGCTTTGCGCCGGTGTATGACATAGGGTCCTGCGGCGTTCGGTTCCGGGCCCTGGTCCTGGGTCGGATGCCCGCCGGCATGGAGAAGTTGATGGCGGCCCACCGGGCCATTTACGGCCCCGGGCGCCCCGATGTGAAGATCCCGCTGGGGCCCGGCGAGATACCGGAACCCCCATATTGGATGAAGGGACGAAACTGACTTGAAGAGAAAACTGGTGCCCATGGACCGCTCCCATCTGCCGCAGGTGCTCGCCATTGAGCGGGCCTGCTTTTCCAAGCCCTGGTCGGAGCAGACCTTTGCGGACGAGCTCTACAACGACGCCGTCTCCCTGGTAGTGGCTGAGGGGGAGGACGGCGCCGTGCTGGGCTACGGCGAGGTGAGCGTGGTGCTGGACGAGGGCTGCCTGGAAAAGATCGCCGTGGCGGAGGACAGCCGCCGTCAAGGGGTGGCGGAGGAGATCCTGGGCGCTTTTCTCCGCTTTGGGGAGGCCCATCTGGCGTTTCTCACCCTGGAGGTGCGGGCGTCCAACGCCCCAGCCATCGCCCTCTACGAGAAGATGGGCTTTGAGACGGTGGGCCGGAGAAAGAATTATTACGCGGATCTCCATGAGGACGCGATTTTAATGACGGTGGAGTTTGATCGGATTGGAACAGTATGAATGTAAGCGACTGGATCTGGACGCCCTGCACCTTGTCTACCGGGAACACCTGACGCCGGATTTTCCCCCCGCTGAACGCAAACCCCTCTCCGCCATGGAAAAGCTCCTGTCCGCCGGGCGGTACGAGCCCTGGGGACTCTACCGGGGAGAGGAACTGATGGCGTATGCCCTGCTGTGGAGGGACCCGGAAGGCGGCTTCGTGCTGCTGGACTATCTGGGCGTCTGCCGGGACAAGCCCAGGGGACAGGGCATCGGCACCGTGATGGTGGCCCATCTGATGGAGCAGTACCGCCACGTCAGCGGGATTCTGGTGGAGGCCGAGGCGGAGGGGGACGACGCCTCCCCGGAGGAGAATGGGCTCCGGGCCAGGCGGCTGGCCTTTTACCGCCGCCTGGGGTTCCGGGAGTTGGGCTATGCGGCGCGTATTTTCGGCGTGCGGTACGCCATGCTCCTGTACGGGGACCGGACCGGGGAGGAGGCCATGGAGGCCCACCAGCGGCTCTATCACTATGAGTTCAGCCCCTGGCTCTACGATCGGTTCATCCATATCCCCGAGAGGTCGTGAGAGAGCTCCAGGCCCATGCGCAGTCCGGCGGAAAAGGAGACTTCTCCCCAGGTGTACATGCGGGCATAGGCCGCATCCTCCAGGTCCAGCCAGCTCCCCCCGCGGGCGCGGCGCCACTCCGCCATGGCGGCCTGGTAATCGGGACTGGACAATTGACTTTTGATTACGAATGTGTCATAGAGAATTAGTAAGGATGAGTTCATAGTATCACCTCGGCACGACTATTTTGATCTATATCCAGTATACTAGACTAAAATAGTCGTGTCAAGAAGGAGTTTTTATGTATCTGCTTCGATTAAAAGAGCTGAGAGAAAGCCGTGGACTGACACAGACGGAGCTGGCCCAGCTCATGCAGGTTGTTCCACGGCAATACCAGCGCTATGAGCGGGGGGAACAGGAGCCGCGGTTGGCCGGTTGGATTTTTTTGGCGGACCTCTATGACGTGTCGCTGGACTACCTAGTGGGCCGCTCCGACGATCCCACCCGATATGGAGCCTCCGCTCCAGAGAAAGAAGGACCTGCCCTTGAACATTCTGGCCTTTGAATCCTCCTGTGACGAGACCGCGGCCGCCGTGGTGCGGGACGGGCGGACCGTCCTCTCCGACGCCATCGCCTCCCAGGCCGACATGCACGCCCTCTACGGAGGCGTGGTGCCTGAGATCGCCTCCCGCAAGCATGTGGAGGCCATCGCGGGTCTGGCGGACGCCGCGCTGGCCGAAGCGGGTCTCCGGAAAGCCGATGTGGACGCGGTGGCCGTCACCTATGGCCCCGGCCTCATTGGGGCGCTGCTGGTGGGGGTGAATTTCGCAAAGTCCGTGGCCTATGGGCTGGGAGTGCCTCTCATCCCCGTCCACCATGTTCGGGGACATATCTCCGCCAACTACATCGCCCACCCGGAGCTGGAGCCCCCCTTCGTGTGCCTGTGCGTCTCCGGCGGCACCACCCTCATTGTGGATGTGCGGGACTACACCGAGATGGAAATCCTGGGCGCCACCAGGGATGATGCGGCGGGGGAGTGCTTTGACAAGGTGGCCCGGGTGCTGGGCATCGGCTACCCCGGAGGGGCCCCCATGGACCGCCTCTCCCGGACGGGAGACGCCGGAAGGTACGCCTTCCCCAGGGTGCAGGTCCACGACGCTCCGCTGGACATGTCCTTTTCCGGCTTGAAGACGGCCGCCATCAATCTCATCCACAACGCCCGGCAGAAGGAGGAGGCGCTGGATCTCCCGTCCCTGGCCGCCTCCTTTTCCGCGGCGGTCAGCGATATGCTGGTCCCCAGGGTCATGGAGGCCGCCCGCCGCTGCGGCCGCCGCAAAGTGGCGGTGGCGGGGGGCGTGGCGGCCAATTCCCGCATCCGCGCGGACCTGGAGGCGGCCTGTGCCGCGGCCGGATGCCGCCTCTACCTGCCTCCGCTCTCCCTGTGCGGGGACAATGGCGCCATGATCGGCTGTCAGGCCTATTACGAATATCTGGCCGGGCATACGGCGGATATGGCGCTCAACGCCTATGCCAACCGGGACATCGCAAAGGGCTGAGGGGGACTCCCTCGGCCCTTTGCAATTTGAGGCGAAAAGAGGTATAATATCCCTTACCAAAGGAGTGGTATCCATGAAAACCGGCATCGTGCTGGAGGGCGGCGCCCTCCGCACCATCTTTTCCAGCGGTGCCTGCGACGGACTTTTGGAGGCGGGACTGCTGCCGGACTATGTGATCGGCGTATCCGCCGGGATCGCCTATGGGGTGAGCTACGTTTCCCGCCAGTTCGGACGCAATCTGGAGATCCTGACCAAGTACGCCAATGACAAGCGGTACATGGGCAAGCGGAACCTGCTGCGGCCCGCCAACCGCTGCTATTTCGGGCTGAAATTCACCTATGAGGACATCCCCAACCGGCTGGTGCCCTTTGACTATGATACGTTTGCCGCCTTTCCCGGAGAGGTGGAGGCGGTGGTCACCAATTTGAACACCGGCAAGGCGGAGTACCTGCCGGTACCCCGGCGGGACGAGCATTTTCTGCTGCTCCAGGCCACCTGCGCCATGCCGCTTCTGTTTCCCGTCTACCACCTGGACGGGATGCCCTGCCTGGACGGCGGAGCGGCGGACGCCATTCCCTATGAGCGGGCCTTTGAGATGGGCTGCGACCGGGTGGTGGTGGTTCTCACCCGGGAGCGGAGCTACCGCAGGGAGCCGGAGAAGCTCCAGCCCTTTATCGACGTGCGGTACAGGCGGTATCCTCACTTCTGCGAGACCATGCGCCGCCGGGCGGAGACCTATAATGCCTCCCGGGAGCACCTCTTCCAGTTGGAGCGGGAGGGGAAGGTCCTCCTGTTTGCGCCCCAAAATACCCAGGGCTTTTCCCGTATCGAGCGGGATGTGGACAAGATCCGGGCGCTCTGGCAGGACGGATACGAGCAGACAAAGGCCCGCGCCGGCGAGGTCCGGTCGTTCTGGGGGCAGTAGACGGAAAAGACGAAAAAACGGCACGGCCTTTCAAAGGCCGTGCCGTTTTTGTGCACCGAAAACCGCCCGTTCTACAGCGAGGAGGCGCCTGCGGCGGGCCGGAAAGCGTCAGCTCCGGGACTTCAGCCGATCCAGAACGGCGGCAAAGAAGCCCTTCCGGCGCTCCGGGGCCGGGGAGACGGCCCCGGGGGCGGGCTCCTGGCGGGCGGCCTCCTCCATGAAGGCGGCCTGCGCATCCAAAGGGGCCTCCCCCCGGTCGGGGACGGGGAAATAATGCCCGTCGGAGCCCATGAGCCGTGCCTTTCCATTGTCCCGGCACAGGACGTCCACATAGTGGGCGATCTGCCGCCGGATGCCCTCGTCCAGCACGGGGCAGGCGATCTCTACCCGCCGCTCGGTGTTTCGGGTCATGAGGTCGGCGGAGCCGATGTACAGCCGGGCGTCCTTCCCGACGCCGAAGGCGAAGATGCGGGGATGCTCCAGGTATCGGCCCACGATGGAAAATACCCGGATACGGTCGGTCTTTCCGGGTACGCCGGGCCGGAGGCAGCAGATGCCGCGGACGTTCAGTACGATGTCCACTCCGGCCTGGCTGGCCTCCGAGAGCTTGTCGATCAGGTCGCGGTCGGTCACGGAGTTGCACTTTATAAAAATATGGGCCGGCTTGCCCGCCCTGGCCTTTGCGGTCTCCCCGTCGATGAGGGATATGAGCCGGTTTTTGAGGCCGTTCGGGGCGACCAGCAGGTGGCGGTACTCCCCCTCCAGGTTGGAGATGGACATGTTCTGGAAGAAAGCGGCCGCATCCGCGCCGATGGCGGGGTTGGAGGTGATCAGGCACAGGTCGGTGTACAGCTTGGCCGTCTTTTCATTGTAATTTCCGGTGCCTACCTGGGTGATATGCTGGATGCTGCCCCGCTCCCGCCGGGTGATGAGACAGATCTTGGAGTGGACCTTGACCCCCTCAAAGCCGTACTGCACCGTGCAGCCGGCGTCCTCCAGCCGCTCGGCCCAAGAAATATTGTTCTGCTCGTCGAAGCGGGCCCGCAGCTCCATGAGGACGGAGACGTCCTTGCCGTTCTCCGCCGCCGCGGCCAGGTACTCAATGAGCTTGGCCTTGGAGGCCAGGCGGTAGATGGTGATCTTGATGGAGAGCACATTGGGGTCGTTGGCCGCCTCGCGGATGAGCTGGAGAAAGGGGTCCATGGAGTGGAAGGGATAGAAGAGGAGCGCGTCGTGCCGCAGGACCTGCGGGAGGATCCTCTCACTCCGGCTGAGGCCCATTGGAAACTTCGGGGTAAAGGGCTCATAGCACAGCGCGGCTCTGCTCTCCCCGGGGAGCTGGCCCTCCAGGGAGTAGACATATAATAAGTTATGACATTGTTGCAACCAATTATATGGAGCGGATAGGTGTAGCCCATATTGTGGTACAAGAGAAAAACGGATCTACGTGGCGAGGTGTTGCTACATATTGGGGTTCTGTCGCAAATGGTATGATGGTTACTAATGCGATCACGCACTTCGGAAGCGTTTCATATAACGGAACATCCGGTAAGCAATATCGTGCTGTTGTAACTTTTTACGCTGGTGATGCCGAAGATGATACTCGCGGTGATTACAGGACTAAAACAACTACTGCTGTGACTGCACAATAATTGGATGGAAAAATGAGTAAAGCAACAAGGGCGTCTTTGGACACAATGTCCAAAGACGCCCTTGTTGCCATCTTTAAATCTTTCACTAATTTTGTCTATGCATGTAATGTTTTGGCTTATCCAATCAATACATGAATGAAGGCAATGCAGTAGATGCATCCTTTAACTCGCCATTGTAGAAAGTAAGGAGGAGGAAATTCGATGCAGTAAAATAGCGAAACTCCAACATAGTAGTGCTAATGGAGTCGAGTTTTTAATCTTTTACAAAAGAAATGTCAGCAACTCTATCCTTGAGACTAGATATCTCAGCAAAAGAACTGGAAAACAGATCCGCCAGCTTGCCATCGTCTGTCACATAGGTCATATACGGTGTCCCGGTGGAAATCGATGTACCTGCGTCTTGACTTGTATAAGTTTCCGCCGAATCACCCAGTCGAACCCCTTGGTATGTACAAAAATGATCCGATCGTGCGTGAACAACCCGAATATATTCGATCCCGGCATCAGAATAGAGGCCCTCTTTCAGCGGGTCAAAGTATGCCGTTATGATCTGCAAATCGTCGTTCTCATAGACTGAGCAGAGCACATCTTGAAATTCCTGAACATCCGCATCCAGGTACTGACCATAAGGAAGGTCGCTATCTATACATTTCAGGGTATCCCGGAAGTTCTGAGGCAAACTGGAAAATTTCATATCCGGCGCAACGATCACTACACCGTCCGTTAGAAGCGCTCTCGTGTAGGGATCCCAAGGAGACAATACTTCCCTGTATTGCTCAGGGAGTACTTCCGGCAGATACTCGAGTGTTCTGTCCAACCACGGGATAGGATGTTCTGTGGTTGGCACGGCTGTTTCCCCGGGATCGGACGCGCTGGACGGGACAGGAGCTTTTGCTGTACAGGAAGTCAAGACAATTGACAAAAAGGCAACTGCCAAAAGCAATTTAGATTTCATTTATGCTGCCCCTTTCATACGATTATCAAGATAAGTTTGATTGTTTATCATTATTTTACCATTTGTAAAAGACGCTGTAAAGAGTGAGCCCAGATATAAAAATAATAGGAGGTTAAATCATGGCAAATTATACTCTTCAATCCCATGGTGGCGCAGGTCTTTACATGACTGCTGATGGCACACCAACTGCGCGACGCAATGTATATATTAAAGCACGAGTCTCAGCCAGTCTTGATCAGACTTGGCGAATTGATTCGCCAAGCAATGGTGCACGGACAAGAATTTTTTCCTGTAAAAGTAATAACACTGGGGGTTATGCGCTAAATAATGCCACGGGAACAAACAACTGTGACATAATTTCACATATAGGTAACTATAAAGATAGTTTAGTCGAATTTGAGCGATATGGCCCCAATGTGTACTACATCAAGTCTATCACCAATGGTCGGTACTTAACTGCTGATGGTACTTCTGCAAACAGCAATGTATCTTGGCAAATCAAGGCATCAAGCGAGGCTCAGCGCTGGAAATTGTCCGTAGTTTCAGAAGGAGCCGGGCCCTTCTCGGTTTCCAGCTTTGGTGACGGTCTTACTAACAATGTCACTCATACAAGTAGCAATTCACAGATTGCAGTTTACAAGCTTTCTTCCACTCAAAAATTGCGGCTTGCAATTACTCTTACAGGAAACTACGCAATCAGCAGTTCTAATCTTGTTCCTCCCGGAAAAACAGTATCTGCAAAAACAAATTGTGCATTTTTTAGTTCCCAATCTGTAGCAAGTTTCAATGGCCTGTTTAAGTCAGGAAGTAACCTGTATTTAAATAGTTCAACAGCAACAATTCCGGAAAGTGAAACGAACATCACAGCTTTCATTAATGACGGAACACATTACACCGTCTTGCCCTCCTCCAGAGGGCGGGGCGGGGATGCAGGCTCCGGGGGGACTGTTTCAGCCGGGGCAGGCTCCGGCGTGGGGGCCGGGGGCGCTTCCTCTACCGGCGCGGGCTTTGCACTTCGGGACACTTTGTCTCGAGGTTTAGCCGGGGAAGCCTTGTCCGGGGACGCCTTATCTGCCTTGGAGAGGCGGCCCTTGCGTGGCTTTTCCGGCTGCTCTGCCTTTTTGTCCGGTGCGGCCTTTTCTACCTTCGGCGCACGGCCACGGCGGGGCTTTTCCTGTTTCGGCTCCGGCGCTTCCACTTTTTCCAGCCCGGCAGGGACGGCAGGCTCCTTATCCGGCTCCACTTCCTCGGGGATGTATGTGCCGAAAGACGGTTGCTCGTCCGGGGAAACATCCCCCATTTCAAACAGGGCGGCCTTGTCCTCCTGCTCCAGAATGAGCGTTTCCTCTGAGGTCAGCCCCTCTGCCTCAAGCGGAGCCGATGGCTCCTGTTCCACCGCATCCCGCGCCGCCGCCCGGCGCTCGGCCATGAGCTCGTTGATTTTATCAAAGTCAACCACTACATCACCGGGGCCGGAGGGAGAGGGCGGCTGCTGTTCTGGCGTGGGGGTATGATCCTCCGGGACGCCCGTTTGCTTCTTGTCGTCCATTTACTAGCCTCCTTCAATTTCTACTTTCTGCACAAGAATGGAACGAAAAGTTTGTTGAATATTTTTTGTGTTTTTTCTCCTTTCCCCGGACTTCTCCACGCAAAAAGGCCGCCCAAAGTCTCTTTTGGACGGCCTTCTGCGTAATGTGATAGTCTCAGTTTTTTATTTTTTCTTTCCTCGGCTCCGAAAAGCCTTGATATTACAGCGTTCCTATTAGGAGGTAATCATAAGGTAGCCCTCACGGACGCCGGAGGAGGAAGCGGTCACCAGCTCCACTCCATAGGCCTTGATGATCGTATTCAAAATGACCAGGCCGGGCACCAGAGTGTGGACCCGGTCCGGGGCGGCATGGAGAATTTGACGCAGCGTGTCCCGGCCATCTTTTTTCAGCAGCTTGTATAGCTCACGCAGCTCTTCCGCCGTCATGGAACGGCTCTCGGGCGGCTTGTGGAATACGTCCACGGAGAGCTTGTTGAGGGCCCGGATGGTGCCCCCCACGCCGCACAGGCGGCCGCGGCGGACGCCCGCGGTCCTGGCGCGGTCCAACTGCTCCTCCACATAGGCGCGCATGGCCTTGCGCTCCTCAGACGTGGGGAAGAGCCCGTTTACGAACCGGGTGTAGAGGGAGAGAGAACCCACCGGCAGGGAGCAGGCCGAGGTGATGGACATATCCTCATAGGACACCAGCTCGAAGGAGCCGCCGCCAATGTCCGCCAGCAGGCCGGTGGATACGCCGCCGGGAAGTACGGCGCCCTTAAAGGAGAGGGCGGCCTCCGCGTCGCCCGAGAGGACCTCCACAGGGATGCCGGTCACGTCCCGAATGGTCTCCACCGCCTCTCCGGTGTTGGAGATGTTGCGGAGGGAGGCCGTGGCGAAAACGTGCATTTTCGACACCTGGAAGTTGTCCAGCAGGGCGCGGTAGCTGGAAAGGGTCCGGCAGGCCACCAGGATGCCGCTGTCGGAGAGTACGCCGCCCTGAACGTAGCCGGCCAGGCCGGCTATGGTCTTTTTATTGAGCAGGAGGCGGAAGTCCTGCCCCTCCCAGTGATAAATAGACAGCCGTATGGTATTGGAGCCCAGGTCCACAATGCCGCAGATCATGCTTCATGCCCGCTTTCCATTCCTTGATTTTTATATTCTACACGTTTGGAGACGGATGCGCAACGTGGTTGCGCTGAATTTACAGAGTTTTGACAAGACGACGCATCGGACGAGGCGTCCTGACGGAGGGCCAGAAGCGCCAGGTTATCCGCCAGGGCGGTAAAAAAGGCGGCCAGCACCCCCAGGTCGTCGGCGCTCCTTCCCTGGGCGATTTGGATCGCAGCCGCAGCGCTGAGCAGTACCAGGGTCTCGCCGGATGGGCCGGACGGGGCCGGACAAGACATAGAACCACCCCCAACCTCTCTCCTCCAGGCTATGTAGACGGACGCGCCCTGGTGTGGTAAAATAAATCTGAAAATCCGCCGAGACAGAAAAGAATCCGAACGGAACTGGGGGAGATCAGATGGAATACAGAAAGATGGAAAAGCTGCATGTAAGGCCGTCCCTGCTGGGCTTCGGCTGTATGCGTTTCCCCACGCGCCCGGACGGGGGCATTGACGAGGCGCAGGCGCAGGCCATGCTGGACAGGGCCTACCGCGGCGGCGTCAACTATTTCGACACCGCTTATTTCTACCACAATGGCGCCAGCGAAAATTTTGTCGGACGCGCGCTTGCGGCCTATCCCCGGGAGAGCTATTTCCTCACCAGCAAGCTGCCCACGACCCTGATCCATTCTTTGGATAAGGCCAAGACCATCTTCGACGAGCAGATGGGGCGGCTCCAGAGAGACGACCTGGATTTTTATCTCCTCCACAACATCAACGGGGCCCGCTGGCGGGAGATGGTGGAGCTGGGTGTGGTGGACTGGTGCCTGGAACTCCAGAGACAAGGCGTGTTCCGCCACTTTGGCTTCTCCTTCCACGGCGCCTATGAGGAATTCCGGGAGATCCTGACGGCCCGGGACTGGGACTGCTGCCAGATCCAGTTCAACTATATGGACACGGAGGATCAGGCCGGGATCAGGGGATATCGCCTTGCGGAGGAGCTGGGGGTCCCGCTCATTGTGATGGAGCCCATCAAGGGCGGCTCCCTGGCCAACCCTCCGGAGTCCGTCATGCGGCTTTTCCGGGAGAAACATCCCGGGGCCTCTGCCTCTTCCTGGGCGCTCCGGTGGGTGGCAGGCATGCCCAATGTCATGACGGTCCTCTCGGGTATGTCCACAATGGAGCAGCTGGAAGACAATCTGCGCACCTTTACAGCCTTTCAGCCGCTGGACAGCGGGGAGCAGGCGGTCCTGGAGCGGGCGGCGGCGGAATTCAAGCGCTTGGTCAAGAACGGCTGCACGGGGTGCCGCTACTGTATGCCCTGCCCTGCGGGGGTGGATATCCCGCTGAATTTCAAGCTCTGGAACGACTGGGGCATGTTTCACAATCCGCCCCGCTTTCAGGCCCGGTGGGGCAATATGGAGGAAGCCAGCCGGGCGACGAGCTGTGTGGGGTGCGGGGCCTGTGAGGAGAAATGTCCTCAGGGACTGGACATACGGGGAGACCTGCTCCGCCTGCGGGAGGAGCTGGCGGCGCTGGAGCAGTAAAAGGGCGGGCGGGAGCACCCCGCCCGCCCGCTCATCAGGGCGCCAGGTCCTGCGGGGTCACGTCCCTGCCTAGGGCGCTGACAAAAGACCGCATCTCGGCCTTCGAGGTGATGCGGTGGGTCTGGTCGATCAGATCCCGCTGCTCATCAGGGGAAAGGCTTGCGAAGCGGTCCATGGCGGAGAGATCCTGGGCCAGAGCCATGCCGAAGCCCATGGGCAGGTCGGCGATCGGGTTGAGCGCGTCCATTTGTGACAACCTCCTTTTGTAGTTGGAATTCCGGAGATAGCTTTCCCGGAAAGGCGCGGAAATAAAGGAGAGAGGCGTGAAAAAATTGGGAGATGAAATCGGACTGACGCTCCCGGATGAGCAGTGGGAGAATGACGTGATGGATTACCGAAAAGAATTTATAGAAATGGGAGAGAGATTGCACGGTGCAGGGAACCTGCATGAGTCAGAGTCCTACGCCGAATGGCTTGCGGGAGTAAGGAACAACATGGACCCAGCAACGGTGCGGGGCGGGTTGGTGCCCGCCACCTCCTATCTGGGGGTACGGGCCTCCGACGGGACTCTGGTAGGCATGATTCAGATTCGGCATGCCCTCAATGATTACCTGCGTCGGTTCGGTGGCCATATCGGATACAGCGTCCGAAAAGGGGAGCGTCGGAAGGGATACGCGGGGGAGATGCTTCACCTCGCCCTGGAAAAGTGCAGAGAGATGGGGATTTCCCGCGTATTGGTGACCTGTGACCGGGAAAACACCGCTTCGGCCCGAACCATCCTGTCCAATGGCGGCATGCTGGAAGGAGAGGTACGGGAGGGCGCGGGTGTCACACAGCGGTACTGGATCGAGGTGTAAAAGATGGAGCTTTTGCAGATACTGGAGCGCTATGCCCCCTTCAACGAGCAGGAGGCGCGGGACCGGGCGGTTTTGATGGGATTACTGCGTACCGGCCAGAACCTGTGGACCCGGGAGAATGAGGCCGCCCATCTGACCGCTTCGGCCTGGGTGGTGAACGGGGACAGAGAGCGGGTGTTGATGGCCTATCACAATATTTACGATTCCTGGTCCTGGCTGGGCGGACATGCGGACGGAGAGCGGGATCTGCTGGCCGTGGCGATGCGGGAGGTACGGGAAGAGAGCGGACTGGCCCGGGTGGCGCCGGTGTCGGAGGCGCTCTTTTCCCTGGAGATCCTGACGGTGGACGGCCATGAGAAGCGCGGGAGGTATGTCCCCTCTCACCTTCATCTGAACCTCACCTATCTCTTGGAGGCCGACGAGCACGAACTTCTGGCGGTAAAACCCGACGAAAACAGCGCAGTGGCCTGGTTTGGCAGGGAGGAGGCCGTGGAGGCCTCCTCCGAACCCTGGTTCCGGGCCCGCGTCTATTCCAAGCTCAACGCCAAGCTGGCACGGCTGTAACAATAAAACGGCGGCCTCCCACGTCAACGTGGGAGGCCGCCGTTTTATCTATGACTTCTGCCGCAGCAGGGAGAGGAGCTGCTCGCCGGATCTGGACAGGGAGCAGCCTGCCCTTCCGCGGCCGAAGACCACGTAGCCGTTCTGACTCAAATAGTTCAAAAGCTCCCGCAGGCGGTATTCGGTCATGTAGAGCTCCTCTTCTGAAAGCGCCCGGAGGAGTCCGCGCCGACCGGCGGGCTTTCGCTTCAGCAGGATTAAAATATTCGTGATGGCCTCGCGGTCATACTGGGTCAGCTCGCCTACCCGCTTGTGGAGAAGGGCCTGGGAAGAGCGGGAGGACTCGTAAGTCTCCCGTATATAGTCCGGGAGGTGGTCCGCCGTGATGGGACCGTCGGAGAGATTGGCCATATACTCCACACAGTTCCTCAGCTCCCGAATGTTGCCCTTCCAGGGGTAATCCATCAAAAAAGCGCGCACCGCAGGCTCCATCTCCATTTTTTCCTTGCCCTCGTGGAGAAGAAATTCCTGGATGAGCAAGGGAATGTCGGAACGCCGGGAGCGTAGGGGCGGCACGTTGATGATAAGGGTGTTGAGCCGATAGTAGAGGTCCAGCCGGAAAGTGCCGCAGTCTACCAACGCGTTCAGATCACGGTTGGTGGCGGCGATGATGCGGACGTCCACACGGATAAGCTCTCCGCTGCCTACTTTCATGATCTCGCGTTCCTCCAGTACCCGCAGGAGCTTTGCCTGGGTGGGAAGGGAGAGCTCGCCGATCTCATCCAGAAAGAGGGTCCCCTTCTGCGCCATCTGGAAAAGGCCCTCTTTTCCGCCCTTGCGGGCACCGGTAAAGGCGCCCTCTTCATAACCAAAGAGCTCCGATTCCAGCAGGGTGGGGGGGATCGCCGCGCAGTTCATGGCCACAAAGGGGAAATGGGCCCGGGAGGAGGCGCTGTGGATGGACTGGGCGAAGAGCTCCTTGCCTGTGCCACTCTCGCCGACGATCAGCGTGGGCTTATCGATCTGCGCGATGCGCCGGGCCTTCTCCAGGCACTGGGACATGGCCGGACTGTTCCCCTTGATATCCGAGAAGGTGTAGCGGGCCACATGCCCCCGCTTTGCAATCTGATGCCGGAGGGATCGCTCCAGATTGGTCAGCTCCGTAATGTCCTTGAGCAACAGGATGTAGAGGTCCCACTGCCTGTCCCCTTTGTTGATCTTTTCTTTGGAGACAGTAAAGCTTTTTCCTCTGCCATGGAGTGTGCACAATCGGTTGCGGAATTCGCGGTCGGAAAAGATGAGGTCCTTCAGCTCGGCTTCCCAGGGGAAATCCCGGAGGACCCTTCCATAAAGATTGGGGCTTAGGCCAAAGAGCCGGATGAAGTTCTGGTTGAAGTTAATGATCCGCCAGTTCTGGTCGTAGATGACGATGCCGTAGTCGATGCACTCCATCACAGCTTTGAGCTGAAGCGTGGAGGCGCCGGAGGAGTCATAGAAGTAGGAGAGAAAGTTGTCCGGTACGGAAATCGTCCTGGAATAGCGGATGATCGCCTCCTCCAGGGCACTGTCGAGGATATTGGCCTTTACGGCAATCTCCAGCATGGTGGTCAGGGAAAGCTTGCGTGGGCCGAGATCAAAGACCCGTGTGACCCCGTCCGGCACCTGGTCGGTCTGGCCGGAGACAATGGCCAGGCCGATCCGCTTTTTATTCAAATTCCGATTGCCGGGATAGTTGACGTAGAGATTGAGATTCGTCACCCCCGCCTCATACAGGGCGTTGACCGCCTGATGGGCGGAGGAATAGTAATTAAAGCAGGCCAGGGCCTCCGTACCCACGGGGAAAAGCTTCAGCGCGTCCACCTTGTCTCTGGAAAAGGAGAAATTCAGATTGATGATTTGGGCATCCGGCCGCATCTGGCGCCTGGCCAAGGGGAAGGAGTAGGGGTTGGTGATCAGTACGATATCCGCCTGAGCAATGCCGCTGTCGGATGTGAAATCGGTCCCGTCGTCGGACTGGACGCAGGGGAGGATATTGAGCCGTTCGCCAAAGACCTTGACAAGCTCTTCGTAGTACATCTCCTGTACGGCTCTCCGCTTTGTGACCAAAAGCAGTGTCTTCATTGGTGCCACCCCAAAACGCCCCATAAACATCTCACAATCAGATTAATAATATTATTATAGAATAAATAAATTAGAAATGCAAGCAAAATATATACAATTTGAAAGATATTTAGTGATTTTATGGAGATAAACGCCTAATGCTAGAGAAACAAAAGAATTTTTGGGCGATAGAGCCCGCAAATAGCCCCATAACAGGCCGGTAAAGCACGAAAGCGATGAATTTCAGCAAACGTGATGGAATTGGGCCCTTGAAAATACAGTGGGTTGCGGCTTTTTTGGGGAAAAAGAAAAAGTTGGCACACGATTTGCTTCATACAAAATTGAAAGCGGCGGCATGAGGCCGGCGCAAGCGGAGAAAAAGAGGAGGAAGCTTCAATGAGTGAGCAAGTCAAGAAGAAAACGGTAAAACCCTGGCAAGCGATGCTGATGCTGATCTTGGGCATCGCCATCATCTTCATAGGGCTGAAGATGGGCATCAACAACCGCATCATCCTGCTGTTTGACGGTGTACTGATGTGCGTGCTCTCCTGCTGCTTTGGTATTCGGTATGACGATCTACAGGCGGATATGAAGGCGACCATCAGCTCGATGCTGGTGGCCATTCTGATTCTGATTGCGGTCGGCGTGCTGGTGGGCACTTGGATGATTTCCGGTACTGTGCCCGTCATGATCTATTATGGCATGAAAGTGCTGACGCCGGGGCTGTTCCTGCCCATCGTCTGCGTTGTCTGTACGCTGATGTCCACCATGGCCGGAACCTCCTGGGGCACTCTGGCCACCGTGGGCGTGGCCTTTATGGGCGTGGCCCAGGGTTTGGGCGTGCCGCTGCCGGTCACCGCCGGCGCAATCGTAGTAGGGGCTTTTTTCGGGGATAAGATTTCACCGCTGTCGGACTCCCCTGTGCTGGTCTCCAGTGTGACGGAGGTGCCCCTGATGGAGGGGATCAAGCACGCGCTTTTGTCCACCGGCCCGGCCTATCTCGTATCGCTGGTGTTCCTGAGTATATACGGGTTGCGCTTCGGCGGGGGCACCGTGGGCGGTGAGACCTATGAAGCCATTCTGAGCACGGTGACTAGCCAGTTCAACCTCTCGCCCCTGCTGCTCCTGCCTCCCATTGTGGTGGTGGTCCTGATCGTCCTGAAAAAGCCGACCCTGCCAACCTTCACCGCCGGTATCTTTGTGGCTGTGGTCCTGGCCATGGCGCTCCAGGGAGAGAATGTGCACTCGGTGGCCTCCGCCATGTACGGCGGCTTTGTCAGCGACACCGGCGTGGAGGTGGTGGACAGCATGCTGACCCGGGGCGGCTTTACCAGCATGCTCGGGACGATCGGTCTGCTCATCGCCGCCGGTGTGTTCGGCGCCCCCCTGCGTACCGCCGGCGTGGTGGATATCCTGTTGGACTATGTGCACAGGATAGCCGGAAACTCCAAAATCATGGCCACCGGCGTCCTGGTCATCCACGCGCTGTTCTTCACCATTACCGGAGCCTACTATGTCTCTTACCCTGTGGTGGGCTCCATGGTGAAGGATATGTTCCCGGAATACGGCCTGGACAAAAAGAACCTGATGCGCATCATGCTGGACACCGGCACGGGTCTCGCGCCCCTGGTGCCCTGGGCCACCACTGGAGCCTATGTAGTGAGCACCCTGGGCATTGACAATATGTCCTTTGCCCCCTTTGCCCCCATGCTGTGGCTGTCCATCATCATCTCCTTGGCGATGGGGCTTACCGGTATCGGGATGGCCAAGCTGAAGGCCCCAATAACCGCTCAGATGTGAGAGAGGAGAAGATCGGAATGGAAAAGATCATCAAGCGCTGGTACGATATGATTCGGATCAACAGCGTCAACGGGCATGAAGTCAATCTGGCAGATTACATCGCCAAGGAGCTTCGCGCCATGAACCTGGAGCCCCACTACAGCTACTTTCCCGAGGACCGGACGGAGAAGGCCCGCCCCTCTGTCTGGACGGTGCTCGACAGCGGAAAGCCGGGAAAGACCATCATGCTCATTGGGCATATCGACACGGTGGATGTGGCCAATGGCTGGAACACGGACCCCTTTGTGCCCACCGAGGACGGGGATAAGGTCCACGGCCTGGGCGCCATGGATATGAAAGGTGGGCTGGCCGCCATTCTGGAGACCTTGGAGTATTATGCCCAGCATACCGACGCATTTACCGGGACGATTGAGGCGTGCTTTGTCTCCGATGAGGAGGGGCTTTCCAAGGGAACTTACCAACTGGTGGAGGAGGGTATCACAGCCGATTACGCCATTATGGCGGAGTGCCGGTATGATAACGTCGCCATCGGGTTTCGGGGCCGCTACAGCTTTGAGGTGACGGTCCATGGCGTGGCCGCACATGCCAGCCACTATCCGGCGGTAGGTGAGAACGCATTGATCTCCGGAGGCAGGCTGGCTGCGGCCATCGAGGCCCTGCCTACCCTGACCCATCCCAACCTGAAGCATGGAACCTGGTGTGTCCGGCACATGGAGGGGGGCAACAAGGGCACTCTGGTGGTACCCGAGGTCTGCAATATCTTCGTAGACCGGTATGTGGTGCCGGGAGAGGACGAAAAAACCTGTATCCAACAGATGCTGGATGCCGCACGCGCATTGGGCCTGGAAGAGAAGGTGGAGGTCCGCCTTAAGCCCCGGAATTCCCCTTACATGCAGTCCTTTGCCCTGGAGCCGGATGACGGCCTGGTCACCACCCTCCAGCGTGCGTTCAAAGAGGTTACGGGTGAGGAGCTGCCGGTGGAATACGACCCATCGGTCTGCGATTCCAATATTTTGGCGGTATCTCTGGGGATACCCACCGTGACCTTCGGCCCCTCCGGCGGCGGTATGCACGCTGCAAACGAGTACGGCCATGCCTGGCAGGTGAAAAACTGTGCAGAGGTCTATAGGCGGACCGTAGCGGAATTGCTCAAATGAACTCCCCCAACCCAATCCCATGTGGTTGTCACACCCCCATCCGGCCCCGCTTCACAAAGAGGCGGGGCCGGATGGGGGTATTTGGCCTCGCCGCACTCAGGGCGCGCCGCAGCGCTCCATCAGCTGCTCCAGATTGTGGAGGGTCTCCTTGCGGATATAGTGCTCTACCTGCTCCACCTGCTCCAGTTCATCCGTGGTGCCGTTGACCCAGCAGAAAAAACGGTGGAGCAGGTCATGGCGGTAGAGCAGATAGGCCCCCAGTTCCGTTCCGGCGGACGTGGGGCGGATCAGACCGTACTTTTCAAATGCCACCAGACCCAGATCCCGGAGCTGATAGACCATTTTAGAGGCCGATGAGGGTCTCACATTGAGCCGCTGCGCCAGAAAATTGATGCGTGCATAGCCCTCCGTCCTGGCCTGGCGACAGATCATTTCCAGATAATCCTCCATGGCGCTGGTCACGGTTTGGCCGCTGCGCATCTCATAGCCCTTCTGGGTGTAGAACGCCTGCTCCTCTTCCATAGTCACCCATCGACCCCCTTCGCATAAGATAGGGTGCGGAAACAAAGTTTCCCTCCCATAACATCTTATGATTGGAGCTGCCAGATATGTTTGAACAGCTTTCTATGAACACGCTTCTGGACGGGCAGAGCGCCCTTGTGAGCCGGGTGGACGCGGAGCCGTCCATGCGCCGCCGGCTGCTGGACATCGGGCTCATCCCGGGGACCAGGGTGACATGCCAGGGACACAGCCCCGCCGGGGACCCGGCGGCCTATCTGATTCGCGGAGCGGTCATCGCGTTGCGGGAGCAGGACGCCCGCTGCGTGGCGCTGGAGCGAGAGAACGTGCCCCAGGCCGTCGGCCGGGCGGTGCTGGCCTGATGGGCCTTACACATACCTCCACCGGCGCGGGGGCTGCCGACGCCGGACTGATCATCGACAGACGCAGCCCGGAGGATCGGGTCATCGCCCTGGCGGGGAATCCCAACGTGGGCAAGTCCACGGTATTCAATGCGCTGACCAACCTCCGTCAACACACCGGGAATTGGCCGGGAAAGACGGTGACCAACGCGCAGGGGCGGCATACCCACCGGGGCCGGGACTATATTCTGGTGGATCTGCCGGGGACCTATTCCCTTATGGCCCATTCCGCCGAGGAAGAGGTGGCCCGGGACTTCCTCTGTTTTGGCGGCGCCGACGGCGCGGTGGTGGTCTGCGATGCCACCTGCCTGGAGCGCAACCTGAATCTGGTGCTCCAGACGTTGGAGATCACCCCGCGCACCGTTGTGTGCGTCAATTTGATGGACGAGGCACGGAGCAAGGGGATCGAGGTGGATACTGTGGAGCTTTCACGCCTTCTGGGCGTGCCGGTAGTGGCTACCGCCGCCGGGAGGAACGAGGGCTTGGGGCAACTGATGGAGGCCGTTGCGGATATGGCGGCGGCGGAGGAGGCGCCCCATACGTTCCGGCCTGGCTACCCCTCAGCCGTAGAGAGGGCGCTGGCCCGCCTGGAGCCAGTGCTGGCCCGGCGGCTGGAGGGGCGGCTTCCGGCGCGGTGGACGGCCCTGCGGCTGCTGGATCAGGACCCCTCTCTGCTGTGTGCCTTGGAAAAATTCCTCGAAATCGACCTGATGGAGGACCCGGAGGTGCGCGTCGCCCTGCTGGAAGCGCAGGCGGGGCTGAAGGAAGAGGGACTGGACCAGGAGAGCCTGCGGGAGACCGTGGTGGCCTCTCTGGTCCGGGCGGGGGCGGAGATTGCCGGGGAGACGGTGACGTTCCACTGGGAGGACGCGGCCAGGAGGGACCGACAATTGGACCGTATCCTCACCAGCCGGGCCACCGGAATCCCAGTGATGCTGTGCCTGCTGGCCGTGGTATTCTGGATCACCATTGCCGGGGCCAATGTTCCGTCGGCCCTCCTGGCGGACGGCCTGTTCTGGGTGCAGGATCGACTTACCGATCTCTTTGCGTACTTACAGGTCCCCGAGTGGCTCCACGGCGCGCTGGTGCTGGGGGTCTATCGGGTGCTGGCCTGGGTGATCTCCGTCATGCTGCCGCCGATGGCTATCTTCTTTCCCCTCTTTACCCTGCTGGAGGACTTCGGGTATCTGCCGCGGGTGGCTTTTGTGCTGGACCACGCTTTCCAAAAGGCGCGGGCCTGCGGCAAACAGGCCCTGACCATGTGCATGGACAGTATAATTTTGCACTAAAGCCGCCAATGGACCTCAACCGACTGTCCATCAATGGTTACACGCTCCACGAGTCTTGACAACAAAGCCCGTTTTTGGGCGATGTCCCCGTCGGAAAAGCCTGTCCTGTAGTCCGATACCGCCATTTGAAAGAGTTCTCGGGCCGGGACCTCATCGGGGGCGTCCAACTGCTCTTGGAGGGCCTTTTTTTCGGCAGAGAGGGTGTTCACCTTTTCCGTCAAGGTGCTCATGGGGATGGCGCTGAACTGGTATAGCTCGATCAATCGCTCGATCTGGATATCGATCTCTGAGGCCCGCTTGCGGAGCCGCGTCTTGTCGATCTTCACGGCCTTGGGTTGGTCCGTCTGAGCGAGGAGACTGTCCAGCGCATCCTGGTGCAAGACCAGCGCGTCCACCTGCCGGCAGACCAAGGCATCTAGGTCCTCAATGGCCCAGTTGTCGTTTTTACAATTTGGGTCCACGATGAACTTCGGGCTGCTCTTGGCCCTGGAGTAGCACTTATAGTAGCCGTGGTTGGCAGAGTACCGGGCGCCGCAACGGTTGCAGTAGACCAGCCCGGAGAGGAGGTAGCCAGCCCGGAATGGGGTTCGCTGGGCCGTGGTCTTCTGCGCCTCGCGCTCGAAGGAAGAAAGCGCCTGGACCGCGGCCCGGAAGGCAGACTCCTCGATGATGGGCTCATGGATGCCCTGATATTCCTGGCCTAGAAAGTGTACCTTGCCGGTATACAGGCTGTTCTTGAGGACGTTGCGGACCTTGGCCGCCGTCCACCTGGTGGTGTAGCGGGCGGTGAGGTCCTTTTGGATGGCGTTGATGGACCTGCCGCCCAGAAAGGCGGAGAAGACTTCGCGGACCTGCATGGCCTCGTATTCGTTCACTACAAGCTTGCCGTCTATGTAGTCGTACCCGGTGGGTGGGTTGCCGCCGCCGTGGAAGTACCCAGCCTTGCCCCGACCGATGCGGCCCATGGTGAAGCGCTCGGTGATCTGGTCCTTTTCAAGCTGGGCGAAGACGGAGAGAATGCCGATCATGGCCCGGCCAAATGGGGTGGAGGTGTCGAAGTTCTCGTTGATGGATACGAAGTCGGCACCGTGGGAGAGCAGGTCATCCTCAATGAGGGTGAGGGTGTCTTTCTGGGAACGGCTCAGGCGGTCCAGCTTGTAGACCACCACGGCGTCGATCTTGTTCTCTCGGATGGCGGACAGCATCTCCTGGAGGGCGGGCCGGTCCGTGTTGCCGCCGGAGTATCCGCCGTCCACGTAGGTCTGGAGCAGAGTCCAGCCCTTGGCGGCGCAGTAAGCTTTCAGGCGCTCTGTCTGCTCTTCGATGGAGTAGTTTTCAAGCTGGTTGTCGGTGGACACGCGGGCGTAGCCAAAGACCAGCATGTTTTCTTTGGACATTGACAAAATCCTCCCGTCTGGGTAAAATGGAAGGGTAGCCGCCGCTCTGTGGTCTACACCTTCCCGCCGCCCCTGGTGTTGGTAGCACCGGGGGCGGCATTTTGTTGGATTAGATTAACCTTCCCTAGTGAAGACTTCCTCCCCACTTTCAGTGATTAGAGTAACCTTGGAAAGTCCATAATCTTTTGCGTAGTTTCCAAAAATCGCATTTCCTATCCTGGATATGGCTTCTTCTGTGCTGTCATCTTTTACGGTCACTGTCGCATACGCAGAATTTTCAGCATTAAATATCTCAATTTTGACACAACTCGGGTACCAGCTGGTCGCATATTCAGGGTTTCCAGCGCCACCAAAACCAATGTCAAATGATTCCGTGATCTCAGCCGAAGCGTCCTCGTTGAGCTCTCCGCCAGAACTAGGTGCGCCCTCCTCAAAAGATGTACTAAAGAAATCATAATACAAAGCGGGGTTATTGCTTACATTAGTGAGATTAATACGTGCATAGGTATAATTTCCCGGTTTTAAATCCTCTACAAAAATTATGTCATCACCGCACGATTCTCCGCGATTATTTTCAAAGCGGACTGGAATTGTTCCGTTGAAAACATAATCGCTGTCATTTTTAATGGTCACGATTGCCTGTAACAATGTGGCATCCAGTTTCATTTCAACTGAGATCTTATCGATAGTTTCTGAATCCGGTAGATCCGGACTGTCGGTAGTCGTTGTCGGTGTGGGCGACGGGGACAGCGTGGGTGATGGAGAGTTACCTCCGCTGGAGCATGCGGACAACGCAAGCACAAAATAAAATGCCAACACGAGAGACAAGATTTTCGATTTCATTACTATCATCTCCTCTTTCCATATTTCACCGCCCTCCGGCGGCTGGGTAACAATAACATTTTATGTGTCCCATAATCCGGACTATTCAGCCTCTCACCTCCTGTTAAAACGCAGAAAATGCACGTTGAAATTTGGCAACTTTTCCGGGTTGACTGAATAGAACAAACGTACTATTATGAAGTCACTGACAAGGGTTGCGGGAGATCGGAGAACGCGATGGAGGAAAGAATTGCCAGTGACAAAAATAAATGCTATGTGGTAAAATCAGGAAGAGCTCAAAACAGTGAGGCGCGCCCCTGGGAAAGGGGAATACTTATGTCTGATCAAGAGATGCAGGAGGTATTAGATCAGCTTACTCAGGACGAGAAGGCGGTTCTTTACGAGCTGCTTTTAGCCCTAGCGCAAAATCCTTTACCCGCAAAATCTCTTCCGGCGTCAGACTACTCCAAAGGCTAATTAGCTCTTTATCAGAAGGCCCACTCTCGGAAACGGGGGTGGGCGCTTTTTCTCTATAGTCATTTGTATCTTCATCTATAAAACGGTTGATATCAATTCCAAAATGTGAGCATATGCCTTGGATGGATTTTATTTTTGGGTCGCGGGTACCCGCCTCCCAAGCAGAGACGGCCTTGTCGGACACCCCCGCGATCTTAGCAAGCTGAGACTGTGTCATATCGTGTTCAGTTCTGAGCCGATATATTTTTTCTGCAATCTTCATCATGTTCACCTCTCGAGCTTACATTATCACAAATGTAGACCCGTAGCAACATATTTTTTCTACAAAAGTTCAATTTGCTATTGACTATCTACAAAAGTAGAGTTATACTGATTCCAAAAAGGAGGTTGATCGCCTTGCAGTTCACTATCAAACAAGCACGGCATTTTGCTGGGTTTACGCAGGCGGAACTGGCGAAACGGCTCGGAATTGCCCGCGGAACGTATATTAAAATTGAAAAAGAGCCGCCGCGGGCAACAATAGGCCAAATCTCTAAAATATCCGCTTTGACCGGGATCCCCGTTGGAGATATTTTTTTAGGCTGTAGCTCTACATTTGTAGATAAATCTTCTTCGAATTGAGAAAGGAGACTCCTATGGGGCGTATACATAGCTCTGTCTATTCTGCACAGGTCATATCGGTCATCCTGACGGAAAGCGTGACCGGAGCGGGAACCGAAGATAATCCAAACCGCATTGTCGCCCAATACTGGTCCACAGACGGGGAATTGCTAGCTGTGCATGATCCGTTTATTCAAGATTCTTGGCCGCCTTCTTCGTCTCCGACAACTAAGGGCAGTCACTAGGACTTCTGTCGTAGCGATGGCGTCCACCTCCCTTCTATGGATGCTTGTATCTTATCAGGCGCTCCGTGGAGGCGTCAACAAAAGCAGAAGTTTTTTCAACATTTTAGGGGGGCGAAACAGGCTGACGAAGGAGAAAAAGAGCCCCGCCCCCGGTGTGTGAGACCGGAGGCGGGGCCAACGACAGTCAGGAAGGAGGGGAAAGAATGGCAAAGCTACCGAGAATCACGCTGGAGATGGAAGGATTGGATGAGCTGATAGCAGCAACGGAAAAGGCAAGGGGCTTACTTGACGAACTCCGTGATACGCTGGATGAAATCAGCATCACACAGACCTCGTTACAGGTGAAAATAAATCAGCCGACGGCTGGCACCGACGGCTGACGCGAAATTAGGTATCTAATGTGACGGTGATTTTGGCGTCATCTGGAATGATGCGAACATCTAGCCCGGATTTCGTGCGTTCCGATTCAATTTCACTCTGATCAGAATAGCTTGTAATCGGATAGGTCTCTCTGCAATCCGGGCATACCAAGTGTCTGCCTCCAAGTTTTTTGACTGTAAAGAGAGCGCCGCATTTACATTTAAACAGATACATGTTCTCACCTCCTTCCACCAGCCAAATCATACCACAGGGCGGGGGAGGGGGCAAGCGGAACAGCGCATAAAAGACCCGCTACCCACGGGCGACCATGAGCGGCGGGCAGGGACAGGCTTTCGCCGAATTTACGGAGTGCAGACCGGCCATTGCTGGGCGGCAGGGCGATGATTCACCTCGTCATTATCAAACGTGAAGGGCTTGAAGGAAGACGCGAGAGTGGTAATGCTGGCTGCATTGCGTGCGAAGGAAGCAATACCTTCATTTGCGGAGGCAATGGCCGAAGCGATTCCGTCGTTATCGGCAAACTCGGCCAGTCCGCGAGTCATATTATCAATACCATGAATCCAAACTGTTACTCCGCCTTTCGGCGTGAGCGGGTCATTTCTGCCCGCTTCTCATGGTCGCCCATGAGTTCAGACTGTGCCTTCATCCCGATGGGATGCTCCGTGTCCAGTCGTTACACCTTCCCTTGATGGGCTTGGCTCGGCGTTACCTGTCAAAAAAAGTATACCACAGGCACCAAATTTAAACAAGGATAGTAATCCGCAGAATGGAGACGCCCAAAACAGCGCATGAGAGGAGGTGAGCGGGGTGGAGCGTGAGCAAACGACAATCCGCCTCCCGGCAGAGCTCAAGGAGCAGCTCCAAGGGGAGGCGGCAAAGTTGGGTATGAGCCTGAATGCCTATTTGCTTTGGCTTATTGATAGAGGTCGTCAGTGTTTACGTCAATAACGCCGTGCATTTCTTCGTATTCAGCTACAAAACGCTGGAGAATGTATACCGCTTCTTGATTGTATGAGCGATTCTCAATTTTTGCAATGGCTTTCAGCTTAAGGTAGAGTTCATCGGTCATTCTTAACCCCCGCATGGGTACGTTCGACGGCATAGATACCCCTCCCACAAAGTGATGACACTATGATAACACATTGAGGACAAAAAATATGCTTTCAAGGAGTTGACAAAGTGAATACACCTATGTTAACATGAGGTGGAATCAAAGTGTATTCACCTAGGAGGGATGTCATGATTGCAAAAATCTTGGTACGAGCACCGCAAACGTTAAAGGCGCAATTGCAGAGTATAGCAAAGCAGGAGGGTCACACACTAAACGCCCTCGTCCTGCAAATCCTGTGGGACTGGGCGAAACAGCACCGGCACGATCAGGACCAAAACAGCGCATAAAACCCCTACGCCAGTTAGAAAGGATGGAGAGACCATGAACATAGAGCAATATGAAGAGATAATTAAGAGTCTTGCGAGATTCGTAACCCGAGTAGCAGAGGACGAAAAGGCAACTCCGGCAGAAATCGCAGCTCTGCCGGAGGTTGCCAGAGTACTATTTGAAGGATCTAGAGGACGTTGGGCTGCTTAGGCCCCTTCTAGGTAATCAATGCCTTTTGCGGTAAGGAGAACAAAGCGGGCGCCGTCATCATTCCGAGTAATTTGGATACATGCGAGTTGATCCAGGTATTGGAAGCATATGTGGCAGTAATTTTCACTTTCAAGGTTCAAGAGATTCGCCAACTCATCATAACGAATATAGAAACCATCCTCTAGACTGCCAATGCTGAGTACCTGATCTAACATATATTTCAGGATAATCCTAGCACCATCATGGATATTCATAATTTCACCTCCCTTCCCTCCCAAATCATACCACGGGGCGGGGGAGGGGGCAAGCGGAACAGCGCATAAAAGGCCCGCTACCCACGGGCGACCATGAGCGGCGGGCAGGGACAGGCTTTCGCCGAATTTAAGGAGTGCAGACCGCCCGTTGCCGGGCGGCAGGGCGATTACTCACCTCGTCATCGAAAGTGAAGGGTTTGTAGGTAGTGGCGATACCGCCGAGGGAGTCGGCTACGCCATGTGCGAGGGAAGCGATTCCGCTGTCGGCGGAATCAATGGCCGAAGCGATTCCGTCGTTATCGGCAAACTCGGCCAGTCCGCGAGTCATATTATCAATACCATGAATCCAAACTGTTACTCCGCCTTTCGGCGTGAGCGGGTCATTTCTGCCCGCTTCTCATGGTCGCCCATGAGTTCAGACTGTGCCTTCATCCCGATGGGATGCTCCGTGTCCAGTCGTTACACCTTCCCTTGATGGGCTTGGCTCGGCGTTACCTGTCAAAAAAAGTATATCACAAGCACCAAATTTAAACAAGGATAGTAATCCGCAGAATGGAGACGCCCAAAACAGCGCATGAGAGGAGGTGAGGAGGATGAGACTCCCATATGGGATGCCAACACCAGATGAGGCAACAAAAGAAATTGCTTCGAAAATTGTCCAGTTATTAGTTGACAGCGGACTGACTTACAAAAAAGCGTCTGAGACGCTGGCGACGGCCCAGACGCTTTTGGATGAGACAACACCTACTGTTTCGTAAATTCTTCTTCTATGCGGTTAAACATGGATAGCTGGAATAGGTCAAACTCCTCTTCAAGTTCTTGCTTAATTTTCATCGCTGCGGGCGTGGGGAGCCTCTTCAAAACATCGGACATGTTATCCAGATATACCCGGCAAAATCGATTTAAGTCATCTTTGAGCAAAGGGCTCATAAAATCACCTCCTCCACCACCCAAATCATACCACAGGGCGGGGGAGGGGGCAAACGGAACAGCGCATAAAAGGCCCGCTACCCACGGGCGACCATGAGCGGCGGGGGAAAGGAGGGGAAAGCATGGCAAGGCTACCGAGAATCACGCTGGAGATGGAAGGATTGGATGAGCTGATAGCAGCAACGGAAAAGGCAAGGGGCTTACTTGACGAACTCCGTGATACGCTGGATGAAATCAGCATCACACAGACCTCGTTACAGGTGAAAATAAATCAGCCGACGGCTGGCACCGACGGCTGACGCGAAGTTAGGTATCGAATGTGACGGTGATTTTGGCGTCATCTGGAATGATGCGAACATCTAGCCCGGATTTCGTGCGTTCCGATTCAATTTCACTCTGTTCAGAACAGCTTGTAATCGGATAGGTCTCTCTGCAATCCGGGCATACCAAGTGTCTGCCTCCAAGTTTTTTGACTGTAAAGAGAGCGCCGCATTTACATTTAAACAGATACATGTTCTCACCTCCTCCCACCACCCAAATCATACCACAGGGCGGGGGAGGGGGCAAGCGGAACAGCGCATAAAAGACCCGCTACCAGTGTGTGAGCCCGAAGGCGAGAAGAATTACCAATCACCTATAGCGGAAAGTGCCCAAGCCCATCCGCATAGCATCCCAGCAGGAGGTGACATCGTGAAAGAAGGAGTCAAGGTCACAAATATCATGGCCGACGGGTCCATCTGCGAAGACCTGAGCACGTACTTAGACAATCACGAACTACCGGAGGACGCGAAGTCGCTCATTGTCGATTTCATCCGGGCGGGCCGGAAGATCAGGGAGGCGCAAGGCGGGTAAGTCCCGCCAGTAGACAAGCCTAACCACACCCACGTCAAGAGACGGGGCGGCAGCTAGAAGCCGCCCTGCACCGAAAAGGAAGGAGGATGTATGTGAACAAGATCGTAAAAGTGGAAGCCATGTGCGACGGGTGGAAGGTGGAGGCCCGGACGCCGGATGGGATGACGGTTGTGCGCTTCGGGGCAGAGTCGGCGGAACAAACCATGGAAGATGCCCGCTGGGCGGAGGCGGAGCCGGCATGATGGAGGGGGCTGCTCCAGTAGAGCAGCCCCTGTAAGCAGTGGACAAGCCGTGCCGCCGCTGGGGCGGCGGGGATCAGGCGGAGCCCGGACGCACGGGCCAGGGCGTCGCGCCTCTCGGCGTCACCGCGACCCGCCGCGCCAGGAGCGGCACGGACATCATCAAGAGGAGGAGCAGAGTATGGATTACATAGACGCTGACTGGAGACCCGTGGGGGATGGACGCAACCGCCGGCGGAGGACGGGTATTTTGGCCGCCCAGCGCCAGGCATGGCATAAAATGACCCGGGCGGAGCGGCGGCGGGCACGGCTCGCGCTGCGGGACTGCGCCATGTTTTTGGGGTGTATCATTGTCGCAATCGGCCTGCCAGGGTGGGTCGAGTATCTTTTGTAATATGGCGGGCACAGAACGACCGGCATACTGGGCAGTCATCCCCGCATCCGTCCGGTACGACACGGAACTATCTCCCAATGCCAAGCTGCTTTACGGCGAGGTGACCGCCCTCTCGGACAAGCTGGGGTACTGCTATGCCCAAAACAGCTACTTTTCAAAGCTGTTCGGCCTGTCTGACCGGAGCATCACCCGGCTTTTTGCCGCGCTGGCGGAGCGGGGGTATTTGCGGGTGGACGTGATCCGGGACGAGGCTACGCAGGAGGTGCTGGAGCGGCGGATCTATGCTGTATACAGTCAAGAGGAATCCGAACCCCCTCCCGACAAAATTGTCGGGAGCTCTGACAATTTTGATACTACCCCTCCCGACACGCGGGAGGTGCTGGAGCGACGGATCTATGCCGTATGCGGACAGGAGGCAGCAGCACCCCCTCCCGACAAAATTGTCGGGACCCCTCCTGACAATTTTGTCACCACCCCTCCCGACAAAAATGTCCAGGAGAATAATACAAGTATAGAATATATACCCCCTATAGTCCCCCAAGGGGGACAGGCCAAAAAGAAGAAAACAAAGAGCGTCCCCACCTGGAAGCCTGAGCGGTTCGAGGCATTCTGGGCGTTCTACCCCCGCCATGAAGACCGGGTATCCGCCGTGCGGGAATGGGACAGGCTCAAGCCGGATGACGCGCTCATCGACGCCATTGCCCGGGCGCTCAAGTGGCAGGTGAGGGCCGAGGACTGGCCGGCGCCCTACGCCTGCCGGTACCTCCGAAACCAGCGGTGGACAGACGAGCCTAAACAGGGCGGCAAGGTGGGACCACCCAAGGCGCGGGCCAGACAGCTCACCGGATGGCACACGGAGGTCATCAACGGGGAGGAGGTGCTTGTGCCGGATGCCGGAAGTACATAGCCAGAGGCTGGATCTTATGGCCGAACAGAGCGTCATCGGCGCCATCCTCCTCACGGACCGGTGTCTTCCGGATGTGGAGCGGGAGCTCCGCCCAACAGATTTCCGCCTGGAGAGAGACCGGGCCCTCTACGAGGCGGCCCTGGCCTTGGAGCGGGATGGGGATAGGATCGACTCCGTGACCATCCTGGACCGTGCCCAGAAAATGGGGGCGCAGGTCTCACGGCAATATGTGCTGAATCTCATGGAACTCACCCCCACCGCCGCCAATGTGATGGAGTATGTCAAGCTGGTCAAGGAGGAGAGCCTTCGGGCGGCGCTGATGGAGACCGCTGATCGCATCCGAGAGGGCATTGTGGGACGGGAGTCGCCGTCCGCCGTCCTCTCCGCAGCCGGGCAGAGGCTGGATGACTTGGCGTCCCAGAGCAGCCTTGGGCGGCTGGTCACTCCGGCAGACGGCTTTCTGGCCTTTTTCCGCCAGCGGGACGCTGTGGAGGCCGGGGACGCCAGGGGCTATGTCTGCACCGGCTATATGGCCCTGGACGAGCTGCTGGGAGGCGGGATGCTCAACTCCGGACTCTATCTCCTGGCCGCAAGGCCCGGCATGGGGAAAACGACCCTGGCTCTTAACATTGCCGACCGGGTGGCCCAAACTGATCCGGTATTATTTGTCTCCCTGGAAATGGACACAGAACAACTAGCAGCTAAGCGGATCTCCCGAGAGACCGGCATCTCCGCCAACAAACTGCTGATGCAACCCCTTACAGAGTTGGAGGAGGCCAAGGTCAGTCAGGCCGCAAAGTCCCTGGCAAGCCTGGCATTTTACTCCAACGACGCCCCCACGGTAACGGTTGACGACATTGGCACTCTGGCCCGCAGCATTGGCGGACTGCGGCTCATCGTGGTGGACTATTTTGGCAAGATCCTACCCCCGGCCGCCTCCCGCCGGGTCGGGCGGGTGGAGTATACCACCGAGATTTCCGGCGCCCTGAAAAATCTGGCCCGGACGCTCCGTCTCCCCATCCTGACCCTGTGTCAGCTCAACCGGGAGGTGGAGGGGCGGCAGATCAAGCGGCCTCAGCTCTCTGACCTGCGGGACACCGGGGCCCTGGAGCAGGACGCCGACGGGGTGATCTTCCTCTACCGGGAGGACTACTACGCCGACCGCAGCACAGTGGACCCCAGCGTCCCATCTCTCCTGGAGGTGGATCTGGCCAAAAACCGACACGGCGGCGTTGGGGGCTGCACACTGGCCTTTTCCATGGCGTCCAGCCGGATCACCGGGATGTCCTACCGGAGGCCAAAGCGGGAGGAAATACCGGAGCAATTTAGACTCGGAGAGGAGTTTTGAGTAGAGATGGATAAATGGACACACATCACCATATTTGATAAGCCGTACCCGAAAGCGAAACAGGCAGAGGGATTAGCGATTTCGCAGGCCGTTGCGGGCGGGCATTGCGATAAATGCGGTTGTTTCTCTCAATGCTCCGCACAAGATGATTTTTGTGCTCCGACGTCCGCCTGGTGCATGCAACGCAAGATTGAAATTTTGAGGGAAATGGAGCAGTGAGCAATGGCCATCAAAAATTATACATCCGGGGTGGACGTGTACACGAGCCTGGGTGAGATTCAGGGGGCGCTCGCGGCGCATGGGGCGCGACAGATTATGGTGGAGTATGATGACCAGGGACGTCCCACCGGTGTAGCCTTTGCCATTGACACGCCGAACGGGCGACGGGGCTTTATGCTCCCGGCCAACATCGATGGAGTATGCCAAGTACTCCAGCGGCAAAAAGTCAAGGCAGACCTGGCACAGGCGGAGCGTACAGGCTGGCGCAATATCCGAGACTGGGTGCTGGCGCAAATGGCGATCATTGAGGCCGGTATGGTGAGCATGGACGAGGTGTTTCTGCCATACATGACCGACGGTCGAGGCAATACACTGTACCAGCTCTATCAGGGCGGACAACTGGCTTTGGGGGAGGGATGAGCATGGAGAGACTGACATATTGGTGTCCTAATGGCCAGGGCGGAGGAGAATGGCGTGTCAATATTGATGGCCGTGAAGAGAGGGGACTGCACGTTGACCGCCTCGCCGCCTACGAGGACACCTGGATAGGGCCGGAGGAAATCAAGGCGACATTTACGCCGGAGGCTGTCATAAAACTGGCGGCACAGGCCCTTGGCACCACGCCAGACCGCCTCCGCGAGCTGGCCCAGGCGGACCGGGAAAAGAACGACCCGTTGACGCTGGACGAGCTGCGGGGGATGCGCGGGAAATGGGTCTGGGTTGTATCTCCAGACAAAGATTTGACCGTGTCCGCATGGGCATACGTTGGGGCAAATCGTGTGTTTACATACTGGGAGTATGATAATGACGAACTGGTCGGGCGTGTGGTATACAACCTGTGCGACTATGGAGCTTGGATTGCCTACCGCAACCCGATTAAAACGGTTATGCCGGGGGAGGAACAGCATGGAGTGTAAATGCGCAAAATGCGGAGAAGTACGGGAAATCGTCTGTAGAGTAGATGGTGAGCCGTGGTGTGAGGAGTGCTTGGACAAAGCGTTGGGATTGATAGAGGAGGCAAAGCAGGCCAAACATGGACATCGGACTCATTGATGTGGATGGTCACAGTGGGTTCCCCAATTTGGCGTTGATGCATTTGTCCGCATGGCACAAGGCGAGAGCCGACGCTGTGGAGTGGTGGGATGGGTTTAAAACCTACGACCGGGTATACATGAGCAAGGTATTTACGTTTTCATCGGACGTGGAGACCGTCATCCGGGCGAATGAGGTGATCCGTGGCGGTACCGGGTACAAGGACTATGGCAGTCTGCCGCCGGAGATAGAGGCAACCTCACCGGATTACAGCATGTATCCACACGTAACGCATGCGGTCGGATTTTTGACAAGAGGTTGCATCCGTAATTGTCCGTGGTGTATTGTGCCACGCAAAGAGGGGGAGATACGCCCGGCCTCCACCTGGGAGGAGATCAAGCGGCCTGACAGCCGTGACCTGGTGCTATTGGACAACAATGTCCTGGCCCATCCGCATGGCCTGGAGCAGATCGATAAGATGGGGCATGCGCAGGTACGGGTAGATTTTAATCAGGGTTTGGACGCCCGGCTAATTACGCCGGAGATTGCCAGACTGTTGTCAAGGCTGCGGTGGATACGGTTTGTGCGCCTGAGCTGCGACACGGCGTCTATGCTCCCGGTGATCGAGCAGGCGGCGGCCTATATGAGGGAGGCGGGGATTGCACCGTCACGATTTTGGTGCTACATGCTGGTGCAGGATGTGGATGAGGCACACCGGCGTGCGCTGGCACTGGACAAGCTTGGCATTACCCCGTTTGCGCAGCCGTACAGGGATTATGACGGCGGTGAGCCGACTACAGAGCAGCGCAGGTTCGCGCGATGGGTCAATATGCGGGCCGCGTTTAAGTCGTGTAAATGGGAGGACTTTAGAGGGTGATCATCTTGACAGATCATATTAGCAATCAGCATGCCAAAGCCGACGCCGGAAAGCCGCGCCCCACGCTGGTACCGGTCTCGCTGATCGAGGCCGTGGCAGCGGTACGCATGTTTGGGTGCGCCAAGTACCACGATCCGGACAACTGGCGTCAGGTTGAGCCGCAGCGCTACAGGGATGCTTTGTACCGGCACTGGCTGGCCTATCTCAAAGGCGAGCATTACGATCATGAGAGCGGATTGCCTCACCTGTGGCATTTGGCCCGCAATGCGGCGTTTTTGATCGAGATGGGAGGTGGTGGAGATGGCAATTAAAGCTATGCCGTGCGTATCTATCCGATGCGACGGATGCGGGCGCGGGCACGACGAGATATATAGCACCCCGGCAGCCGAAATGAAAAATTTGAAGCTATATGGATGGACCGGAACATACAGAAAGTGTTTTTGCCCGGTTTGTAGCAAGGCCCGTAAGGAGGATGAGGACGATGGCTGTACTGACGCACATTGACCGGGTACCCTTTGGCGCTCCGACGCCGGAAGAAATTGCCCACGACAAAATAGCAAAGCAACACTTTTTGGAATACTGCGACAGCGGAAAATGCATCAGAATTGAGATGGCGAAGTGTATCAAATCCATCACGGCGGGTCTTTTGCACCTGGAGATCCTGGGGAAAGTCCCGGACTTAAGCGGACAGCGCCGACGGGGCAGGCGACAGGTACCCACTTCGCCCGGTCAGCAGTTCTACAATCTGAAGTGCTCCTGGAGAGAGTTGGAGCTGACTCTGGCGACTAACTTCGGTGCCCGAGACTGGGTGCTGGTCTTTACATACGACGATGCTCACCTCCCGGACAACAAGAAGAGTGCTGATACTTGCTTCCAGAGGTTTGTCCGGAGATATCGCGCGGCCCGCCGAAAACGGGGCGAAGAGCTCCGATATATATACAACACGGAGGGCTTTCACGAATGTCGATGTTACGACCACTTTGACGAGGACGGAGAGTTGGAGAACAGACGGCTCCACCACCATGTAGTGCTCAATTGTGTGTCGCTGGAGGACCTGGAGGAGGTGCGGAGCCTGTGGCAGGGGGGAGGTTATATTCGGGCGGAGCCTTTGGACGTCCATTATTATCGGGAACTTGCCAAGTACATGACGAAGGAGGCCCGGGAGTTTGGGCGGGCCAAGCCGGGAGAGAGGACTTGGCGGGGGTCTAGAAATCTCAAAAAATACCAGGTGGAGTACATTGAGATCCCGAGCGACAGCGTTACCCTTGCTCCGCCGATGGGAGCCGTGGATTATGAGAGCTTCAGTGAGAAAAACCCATACGGCTTTGCGGACTGTGTGGGGGCCCGGTATCTCCTTTTTCCTGAGCGGGAGCCGGAACGCTATACCTATAATATAGGACGGCGGCAAGGGCCGCTTAATAATTTTCCCGCTTGAAACCAGTCTTAATAATTCGTCAGGGTGTGTAGAAAAGGAGAAAAAGCCTTGCAAGCTGAGAAAAAAACTGATAAACTGATCATCAAGGACGGATGGTTGATGTGTCCCTCCTGCCGACGGCGTAAGGTCCTCCAGGTGAGGCCGGATACCTCGGCCAAAAATCTCATCGTCTACTGCCGGGATTGCCGGACAGAAACGATGGTCGATATCGAGCAGGGCCAGTGCTTTGAGAGCCGGTGCCGATGATCCAACCCGATTGGGGCGGACGTCGGAGCCGGCTTTTTGTTTTGTCTGGAGGTGATAGCCCATGGCGCAAAAACCGCTCCGGCCATGCCGACATCCTGGGTGCCCGGAGCTCACCCGCGAGGGATACTGCGCAAAGCATAAGCCAAAGCGGGCAGAGCGCGGGGAGAGTGCTGCGTGGCACTGGATGTATTATACGCCAGCATGGCGGGATGATCTTCGGCCCACACAGCTCCTGCGGGAGCCGTTCTGCCGCGAGTGCGCTAAACAGGGACAGCGGGTCAGGGCCACGCGGGTGGACCACAAGATTCCGCACCGTGGAGACTGGGCGCTATTCACGGACCGCCGAAATCTCCAGAGCCTATGTGAGCGGCATCACAACCAAAAAACGGCTCTGGAGATGGCCGAAAGACAGCGCAGAAAGCGCCAAAAGTAAGCGCCTCGACCCAGCAAAAGTGGACCAGGCTTGGGCGCATGCGCATGTGTCCGGGTCATGCCCGCGCTTAGTATCCACGACGCCGTAGGCGTCGGATACCCTCCCCCAACCCCCAAAAGTTCTGCCTGGATTCGTCTTCAACCACATGGCACCCTACGTGGAGGATTTTTTCCCCACTGGAGGTTTCGAGGGTCAGGGTGTGGTAGAGAGAGCGGAGATGGGAAACGCAGGAGGCAGGAAACGCGGGGGACGGGAGCGCCGGGAGCGGGAAAAATGCCGCGAGGAGGCGGGAAGGGCGCCCCGGAGATATCTGCCGGCAGGCGGCGAGCCTGAGTACGAGAAAACAAACAGACCGGGAGGTGTTGTAACATGCCGGGACCCAGACAGCCCACAGACGTTTTAAAGGCGAACGGGCGCAAGCACATGACACAGGCCGAGGAGGACGCACGGCGGGACCAGGAGGTCCACGTTCCTCCTCCGGAGCGGGCAGAGCCGCCCGCCTGGCTCATGAAGCGGTTTCACCGGGAGTTTCAGGAGATTGGGGAAATTCTGCGGCTGGCCGGACTGTACGCGGAACTGGACCGGGATGTGCTGGGCCAGTTCTTGGTGTCCAGGGACCGCTGGGTGCGGGCCGACAAGCTGGCCTCCGCCGCCATCCGGGCCAAGGATGAGAAGCTGGCCCGTGAGTGGACCGGAGTGCAGAGCAGCTATTTCAAGCAGTGCAGACAGTGTGCGGAAGCCATGGGACTGTCGGTCTCCTCCAGGTGCCGCCTGGTGGTCCCGCCGGCGCTTGCCGCCGCCGCCGTGGAGGCGGATGAAGTGGACGAGTTTACCCAGGCTCTGCGGGCCAGACAGGCCAGAGCGGCGGGGAAATAGCCCATGGAAGTGAGCAGACCGGAGAACGGGCAGTTTGTGTGCGACTTTGTGGAGCGGCTGCCGACCACGGACACGGGAAAGCCCTTTCACCTGTATGACTGGCAGAGGGAGACGCTGATGGAGTTTTACGGCTCCATGGATCGGGACGAGGGAAGCGGGGAGGAGCTGCGTAAATACCAGTATCTCTACCTGGAGATCCCAAAGAAGAACGGAAAGAGCGAGCTGGCCGCCGCCCTGGCCCTCTATCATCTGTTCGGGGACGGCGAGTTGAACGCGGAAGTCTATCTGTGCGCGGCGGACCGGGATAACGCGGGGATCGTGTTTCGGGCGGCGGTGTTCATGCTGGAAACGGCGCCCTGGACCGCGAAGATGATCGCCAGGGGCGAGCTGAAGGTCATCCGATCTCAGAAGCGGGTGGAGTACCGGCAGAGAAAGCGGGCGGAAAACGGGACCGTGCGGTGGGTCACGGTGGGGCAACTGGCGGTAATGTCCTCGGAGTCCTTTTCTAAACACGGCTACAAGCCCTCCTGCGTGATCTTCGACGAGCTCCACGCCCAGCCCAACCGTGAGATGTGGGACGTCATGACGGGTGCCGCCGGCGCGGCCCATGACCAACCGGTATGGATCGTGCTGACCACGGCGGGAGACGACCCGGACCGGAAGAGCATCGGATGGGAAATCCACGAAAAGGCGGTGGATATCCGGGACGCCCGCCGGCTCCGGACCATCCTGCGGGAGGGCGGAGACCCCAAAGAGGTCCTCTCCCTGCGCAAGGCCGCGCCCGATGAGTTAGCGTCCGCCATGGAGAAACTGCTGGCCCGGGATCAGAGCAATTGGCTGCCGGTGCTGTACGGACTCACCGCCCTGTACGGAGACGACCCGGAGGACCTGGCCGGGGTGGACATCTGGGACGAGGGATTCTGGCGGCGCTGCAACCCCTCCCTGGGGCAGCATCTGAAGCTGCGGGCCCTGCGTCTGGAGGCCCAGGAGGCCAAACGGAGCCCGGCGGGGGAGAAACTGTTCCGGTGGCTGCGGCTCAACCAGTGGATCAGCGTGAAGGCGGTGGGGTGGATACCCCTGACCCTCTACGACAAGACCCAGTGGGGGCCCTCCGCCAAAGCCGAGCGGGAGGCATGGCTTGGGCGCCTGCGTGGACTCAAGTGCTACGGGGGGTTGGACCTCTCCACCACGACGGACCTGACGGCCCTGACCCTGCTGTTCCCTCCTCAGCCAGGACTGGAGCACTGGGTGGCGCTGTTCCAGGCGTGGCGGCCGGAGGATGGCGTGAGGGAGGCCGAGCAGCGGGACCACGTGCCCTATCAGGACTGGGCGAGGGCCGGGTTCCTGACCCTTTGCCCGGGGGATATGATCGACTTCCCCCAGGTGGAGGAGGCGGTGGCCGACGCTGCCGGGCGCTACGAGCTGGCGCTGCTGGGGGTAGACCCCTACCTCAGCCGGACGCTGACCCAGCGGCTGATGGACCGGGGCGTCCAGGTGGTGGAGATTCCGCAGACCATGCCGTCGATGTCGCCGGCCATGAAAGAGCTTGAGCGGCTGATCCGGGCCCACCGAATGCTCCACATCCATAACACCTGCGCCCGGTGGTGCTTTGGAAACGTCCGGTGCGCGGTGGATGGCAACGAGAACATGAAGCCCATGAAGAACCGGAGCATTGGGCGCATCGATATCGCGGTGGCCTGGATCATCGCCATGGCTACGGCGATTGTGGCGGAAAATCAGCCCATCGACCTGGCGGCCGCTATGAAACGGCCTGATTTCAGTCTGTGAGACGCAAGGAGGTCCTATGGAAAAGAAATGGAAAACGGCGCTGCGGCGCCGAGGGGCGGAACTGGCATTGGCGGCGGGCGCCGCAGCGGTGGCGGCGGGCGCGGGCCTGATTTACCTCCCGGCCGGCCTCATCGCCGGCGGGCTGCTGGCCATCGCCGGCGCGGCCCTGAGCATCCTGGGAGGGGGTGGGGGGCGGTGAGTATTGCCCAGGGTATCCGGGTCCTGGCCCGGGTCCCCACGAGGCGTAAAGCAGTGACGGCTGAGTCCATGATTGCCGCCGGCTATCCGCCCATGGGGACGGACACCAACGAAAGCCTCGCCCGCAAGCTCTCAGCGGTGGATCGGTGCATAGAAATCCTCAGCGACTCCATGGGGAAGCTGCCCTCCTTCATTATGGACAGCCGGACCCGGGAGCGGGTGGACCTGCCGCTGCTTCAATTGCTCAACGTGCGTCCCAACGCGGCTATGAGTCCGTTTGTGGCCAAGAAAGTGGTGGAGACCAGCCGTCTGGTCACCGGAAACGGATATGAATGGATTCTGCGCAGCCCACGTACCGGGCGCATCACCGAGATTATCCCGGTGCCCGGGGAGCTGGTGGAGCCATGGCGGGATCAGAGCGGCCGGGTGTGGTACACGGTGACCCATCCCTGGACGGGGGAACCCATGCGCCTGCCGCAGGAGGATATCTGCCACTACAAAGCGGCCTCCCGGGACGGGCTGAAGGGCGTGGGGGTCCTCCGCCGGGCCAGCGAGGTCATCGCCTCCAGCCTGGCGGCCCAACAATACGAGCGGGCCTACTATGAAAACGGTGGCCAGCCCTCCGGCGTGCTGCGCACCGAGAGCGATCTGGGTGGATATGCCGAGGACCCGGAGGGGAAGCCGCTGACCCGCTCCGACGGCTCATGGATTACCCGGAAGGACCAGCTGAGGAGCGAATGGGAGAAGGTCCACGCCGGGCCCAACAACAGCCACCGGGTGGCCATCCTGGACTTCGGCCTGGACTACAAGCCCCTGTCGGTGAGCAACCAGGACGCCCAGTTTATTGAGAGCAGGGAGGTGTCGGTCCGGGATATCGCCCGGTATTTCGGCGTGCCGCTCTACAAACTCCAGGAGGGCAAACAGGCATATGGGTCCAACGAGCAAAACGCCATCGAGTACGTGGTGGGAACGCTTCACCCCAATGTGAGCCAGTACGAGGAGGAGCGGACCTGGAAACTGCTGACCAGGAGCCAGGTGGACGCTGGTCTGGAAGTCCGCATCAACATGATGGCGGAGCTACGGGGCGACACCTCCGCCCGGGGCCAGTGGTACAAGGATATGATGCAGGAGGGACCCTTCTCCGTCAACGATGTGAGGGCCCTGGAGGATATGCCGGATGTGCCGGGGGGCGACGAGCGGCGGGCCAGCCTCAACTATGTACCCCTGCGGGATTGGCCGGAGTTGAGCCGTATCCGGGCGGAGACCGGCAGAAGGGAGAGTTAATGGAACAGATCATGAAATCGGCCCGGCTGCTGAAGGCCGAGGCCACCGAGGAGGACCTGGCGCTCATTGCCCGGCAGGCCCTGCGCCCCCTGGCGGCGGAGGAGGTCTATACCTTCCGTCTGGCGGCGTGCAACAACCAGGTGGACCGGGATCTGGAGCGATTCACCGAGGCCACCCTGGAGGACCTCGCTAAGCTCTTTGTGGGACGGCCGGTACTGCTGGACCACAAGTGGACCGCAGGGAGCCAGACCGCCCGGGTGTACAGCGCCGGCGTGGAGGGGATGCCCGACGTGGAGGGAGGACAACAGTTGGTGCTGCGGTGCTACATGCCGAGGCTCCAGAGCAACGGTGACACCATCGCCGCCATCGAGACAGGACTGCTCCGGGAGTGCAGCGTCGGGGTGGCGATGGAGCGGGCCATCTGCACCATCTGCGGCACAGACCGGGCCACTGCCTGGTGTGAGCACGTCAAGGGCTGCTGCTACGAGGGCAAGCAGTGCTGTGTCGAGCTGGATGGAGCTGCCGACGCCTATGAGGTGTCTCTGCTGCCGGTCCCGGCGCAGCCGGCGGCGGGGGTGGTCAAACGCTATGGCGGGCCAGAGGGCCCGGAAGGGTCGCCTCCGGGCAAAGCGCCCGGCAAAGATAGTCAGAACTGGCAGGACGAAGCCCTGCTGGAGCTGGAAAAAAACAGATATTATGGAGGGTATCAAGCATGAGAAGAAAATTGATCGACCTGAAAACCCAGCGAACCACCCTGCTGGAGGGGGCTGAGGCTCTGCTGAAGGATGGCAAGCGGGAGGAGTACCGCGCCGAGATGGCCAAGGTGGCGGCCATGAACGATGAGATCAAGGACGTGGAGGAGCTGGTCCGGGAGCAGGACCGCAAGTTCCTGGAAAAGGCCCCCGATCTGGCCGAGGAGAGGGACAAGGCGGAGGAGCGGGGCAATGCGCTGATGAAGGGCGATGAAGTGAAATTTGCTCCCATGGAGGTGGCCAAGGCCCTCTTTGCGCCCCGCCAGACGGAGAAGGCTGTGACCCTGGCCACCGGCACCCTAGCTCAGCCCACCGGAGCGGGTACGGATATCCGGGACGCCATGGGCTACGGCGTGGGCGCCATCATCGATCAGGTCTACGTCCAGGACCTTACCGGTATGGCCGCCTATCTGGAGCCCTATGTGATCTCCGAGCCTGCCGCCAACGGGGCCAAGGTTTCCACCGCCGCCGGGACGGCCCGCACTGCCTCCGCCGATCCCACCTTCGGCGTTGCCAAAATCGCCCCCTACGAGCTCACCACCACCAGCTACGTGGACCGGAACATCTCCCGCCTCACCCCCGCCAACTACTATGCCAAGGTGTTCGGCATGGCCATGCGGGCGATGCGCAGGGACACGGTGGGGATGATCTTCAACGGCGACGGCCAGGCCACCAACGAGATGTTTGGCGTCAAGACCGCCAAGAACATGGCGGGCAGCACCATCTATGCCTCTTTGGATGTGGATGAGGTAGGCCCCGACCTGCTCACGGAGCTGATGTTCTCCTACGGCGGAGACGAGGAGCTGGGCGGAAACTGCCGGCTGTACCTCAACAAAATGGATCTGCTGGCGCTGGGAAAGCTGCGGGGGACCAACGAGAAGCGGAGGCTCTTCGACATCGTGCCCGATGCCGGAAATCCAAACACAGGAACCATCCGGGAGGGCGGCACCATCATACCCTACTCCATTTCTTCCAAGCTGACCGCCCTGTCCGCTTCGACCCAGGGCGCCGCCGCCATCCAGACCATGGTGTACGGAGACCCCATGAACTACGAGCTGGGCTTGTTCGGCGCCTACACCGTCCGGGTAGATGAGTCCGTCAAGGCGGTGGAACGGATGCTCACCATCCTGGGTGACGCCATGGTGGGCGGAAACCTCATCGTGGACAAGGGCTTTGTGGTGGCGACGCTGCCGAAGAGCAGCGGCTGACGGTCATGGACGCGGACAAGCTGGCGCGGTTGAAAGCTTACATGCACGCGGAGGATGAGGAGGACGGGCTGCTCTGCTCCCTGTATGAGGCGGCAGTGACGTACCTGAGCGGCGCCGGGATCTCAGACACGCCGGCCCGAGCGTCCCTGTACGAGCTGGCGGCTTTTGGCCTCACTCTGGGCTACTATGACGAGATGCGCCGGACCGACCAGGACAACCCCCGGGTGGAGGAAAACCCAGCGCTGCGCAGAATCATCAATCAGCTCAAGCTCGGCGAACCGGGGGTTTTATAGCATAATCAAGGACCGGGGCGGCGGGCCCCGGCGGAACGTCCGGGCGGGGCTTATGCCATTACGGACGACGACCAGCCTGCTTTTTGGCATTTTGCCGCAGTAGGGGACGTCCGGGCGCTCCGCCGGAGCCCGCCGCTGGTTAAGAGGAGGACAAGATGCACTACAATGCAAGCGCCCTGCGGGAGCGGGTGGAGGTGCTGGAGCTGGCCGCGGTGGAGGGAGGCTGGGCGTGGGAGAGTGTGCGGCGGACCTGGGCGGAGGCGGAGCTGACGGACCAGACGAACCTCTTTTCCAAGGTGGGGATTGGGGCCCGGGACGTGCGCCTGGTCCTGCGGCGGCAGAACCTCACCCTCCACAACGCCTTGCGCTGGAAGGGACAGCATCTGTTTTTGACCTCCATCGTGGAGAACATCCCCGGGTGGCTGGACGTCCAGGCCGCGCTGGTAGAGCCGATGGCGTGCAAAGGCAACGTCCACCGGGGAGAGAACGGCCCCACGTTCCCGGGTGTTCTCACCGAGAAGTACCTTCGCCACGAGCAGGACCACCCCATGGCCACCACCACCGTGTGCTACGTGCTGGTGACGCCCAAGGCGGTGGAGCTGGCACCAGGGGGGCTGGTGGACGTAGCCGGGGAACCGTATGTGGTACAGATAGCTCACACACTGGACAGCTGGAAAAATGAATATGAGATATGGAGAAAGCGTGACCTTTGATGGGATGTGCTTACGGGGAGTTTAAGCGATTCTTTGATGGGTGGGAACATGTGATATCTGAAATCCCGGATGCCAAGCGGCAGGCCCTGGATGAAATGGGTAGGGCCGTCTTGGCCGAGGTAAAGCGTCAGATTATCCAGAGGGGGGTGCAAGACGGTAGAAATCATGTGCGCAATTGGCAGCGATATCGCGTGGGCACGCGTGGCGGCTATGTTGCGATCTACCCGGCTAAAGAGAAAGTACAGGGGAAAAAAGCTTCAAGCCGCAAGATTACCAAATATTTGGAAAAAGGGCATGCCATTCGTCCGCCATCGGGGAAAGCCAAGCGGTACAAAGCGCGTATCAATGTGGATAAGGTAGTTTTGGGCAAAAGGAATGTCATTGTACCGGCCCGGCAATTCTACTCGTTCACAAGGCCTAGGGCGGAAGAACTGGCCATGCGGGCGGCTGAGAAGGTGCTGGTCAAGTTGGAGAACTTATTCGATCTTTAATGAGGAGGATTACAATGCTTTCATTTCTGGCGATCACAGAGGCGGTAAAGGGGCTGGTGGAGGAGCGGTATCCGGAGAATACGGTCTATATGGCGCAGGTACCGGTGGACTTTGCGCGGCCGTCCTTCCTGGTGGAGCTGGGGCCGGTGGAGATGCTGGACGCCTCGTGCGGCTGCCTGGAGGTCAAGGCCACGGTGGTGGTCACCGCCTTTGTGGAGGCGGACGACTACTATAACAGCCACGTGCCGGACCTGATGACCCGGATGGGGGCGGTACAGGAGCTCTTCGCGGTGGACGGACTCCAGGTGGAGGACCGGTTCCTCCACGTGACGGCCAACAAGGGGAACTGCCAATTCGACTACGCGGAGACCAGCATTACGTTTCAGTACCAGGACGACCGCCCGGGCGGGGACGAGTGGCCCCTGATGGGCGAAATACAGACAAAAATCAAGGAGGGGAATTGAAATGGGACTTCCCAGCATCAACATCGCATTCAAATCCACAGCGGCGAGCGCCATCGAGCGCTCTGAGAAGGGGGTGGTGGCGCTCATCATCAAGGACGCCAAGGAGAACGGCGGCCACGCCTACACCAACGCCAGCCAGATCCCGGCCACCCTGGGGACGGACAACCAGGCATACATCCAGCGGGCCTTTACGGGGTATGTGAATCCGCCCCGGCAGGTGCTGGTCTACGTGCTGCCCGCAGCGGCGGAGGCGCTGACCGACGCCCTGACGTGGCTGGCCACCCAGACCTTTGACTATCTGGCGGGGCCCCCCGACTGCACGGAGGCCGAGGCCACGGCCATCGCGACCTGGATCGCCGGCCGGAGGAGCAACGACGCGGCCATCTGCAAGGCGGTGCTGCCCAACAAGGCGGCGGACAGCGAGGCGGTGGTCAACTTCGCCACCGGGGATATCCTGGTGGGCACGACCGAGTTCACTGCGGCGCAGTACTGCTCCCGGATCGCGGGGCTCATCGCCGGGACGCCCATGACCATCTCCTGCACCTACGCCCCTCTCCCCGAGGTGAGCGACGTGGGGCGGCTGACCCGTGAGGCCATGGACGCCGCGGTGGACGCGGGCAAGTTCATCCTCTTCCACGACGGGGAGAAGGTGAAGGTGGCCCGCGGGGTGAACTCCCTCCAGACCACCACCCAGGACAAGGGGGACGCCTGGAAGAAGATCAAGATGGTGGAGGTCATGGATATGATCCAGACCGACATCCGGACCACGGCCCAGGACGCTTACATCGGCAAGTACGCCAACAGCTACGACAATAAGTGCCTGCTGGTGACGGCCATCAAGGGCTACCTGGTGGGGCTGGAGCAGTCCGGCATCCTCCAGGCGGGGAGCTCCTCGGTGGGGATCGACCTGGCACACCAGGAGGCATACCTCCAGTCTGTGGGCACGGACACCTCCAGGATGAGCCAGCAGGAGATCAAGGAGGCCAACACCGCCGACAAGGTGTTTTTGGAGGCGTCCATCAAGATCCTCGACGCCATTGAGGATATCAGCCTCAATATCACAATCTGAGGAGGGCTAAAACATGGATTCGGCAAAGCGAGTGATTTCAGGGACCTGGGGCGAGGTGTGGCTGGACGGAGACAAGGTATCCGAGTGCTACGGGCTCCAGGCCAAGGTGAGCTTCAACAAGGAGGACATCGCCCTGTGCGGGCAGATGGCCAGCGACAAAAAGGTGACGAGCATCGAGTGTACGGGGTCCCTGCGGATGCACAAGGTGACCTCCCGGATGGCGCTGGCCATTGGGGAGAACATCCGAAACGGAAAGGACGTGCGCTTTACCATTGTGAGCAAGCTGAAGGACCCGGACGCCTACGGGGCGGAGCGGGTGGTCCTGAGCAACGTCAGCTTCGACGACCTCACCCTGGCCGACTGGGAGGCCAAGAGCGTGGGCAAGGTGGAGTGCCCCTTCACCTTTACCGGCTATGAGTTCCTGGACGAGATCAACGTATAAGGAGCGGCGCGGATGAAAAAGAAACCTGCGGAGGGGCTGATGCGCCACGCCATAGTGGACGGCAAGGAGAAATATGCCCGGATCGCGATCCACAGGAGACGAACGCCATTGTACGCCTTTGAACTGGTTGGAGTTCTAAACGAGTATATGACGCCGGAGGGGCTGGACATCGAGGCTATGCGTACTGCGGCGACAGAGATATTCGCCCAAGAACATCCAGATTACGAGTATGGGGGCATGATTTTGTCTGCGTTGGACTTCGCGCGGGTATTCAACCTCCGCCGGGGATCGTTCCAAGCGGCGGACCTTGCGCTTACGATAGAAGGGAGAAGCGTATGAACGAAAAGAGGAGCATTCTGGAGCTGCTGCTGCGGGAGGAGACGCCCAATGTGCGGAAAAGCCTGCCCACGGCGCGGTACCGTGTGAAGCGGCTGAGCGAGCTGCTGGGGGAGGACGTGGTATTCGAGCTGCGGGCGCTGCCCTACGGGAAGGTGAGCGAGCTGAAGGAGAGTATGTCGGAGGATCTGAGCGTACATATCGTGCTCTCTGGGGTGGTCTCACCGGACCTGAAGGACCCTGCGCTCCAGGCTAAATTCGGCGGAGCCACGCCGGCGGAGACGGTAAAGGCGCTGCTGCTGCCGGGTGAGATCGAGGACCTGAGCCGTGCGGTGGAGCGGCTGTGCGGATACCGGACGGCGACCATTGAAGAAGTAAAAAACGCCTAGAGGACGGCAGCGACGCGGAGCTGGGTCTCGTCTACTACCTCTTCCATGTGAAGGGGTGGGCCCCGGGGGACTACTACCGGAAGTCCCCCGGGGAGCGGGACCTCATCTGGGCGCTGGCGTCCTATGAGGTGGAAGCGCGAGGATAGGCGGAGCAGAGATCAAAATGAGCGCAAAAAAGCCGCCCCGAAGGGCGGCGGAGAGGTCATTCATCTTTGGGCGGAAAGCTGGCCCAAACGGCCCAGAGTAAGCAGAGCAGGAACCCTCCCCACATCATGCCGTCGTAGGGAGACATATTACCCACCAAAGAGAAGAAGGCGGCACAGAAGAGAGTGCCAACCACGAGGAGCCACACGATCATAAGGATGACTGGTTCATGAGAGAGCGCCCGAAATTCTTTCCAAAAACGCTTCATAACCGCAACCCTCCTTCTGTGGAAATCATATCGCCAAAAAGGTAAAAAGTCAAGAGGAGGCGAGACTATGCCGGAAGAAAGCATCAACATTTATATGTCGCTGGTCGACAAGGTGTCCGGCCCCCTGAGCGGCATCGGGACGAAGACAAAGGCATTCAGCAAGGAACTCCAGGAGCTGGAGCAGACTACACAGGCCTACAGCAAGATACAGGACAAGCTGTCCAAGGAGACGGTAGATTACCGGAAGAAGCTGGAGCAGTCAAGCGTGACGGTCAGAGAGGCGCGGAAGGCGTTCGCCAAGTACAAGGACGAGGCGCATAAAGGCGCGCTGGATAAGGCGCTGGAGGAACAGGAGGAATACCGGCGCAGGCTCAAAGAGACGGAGACGGCCATGAAGAGCAACTACGGCGCGTTGAAGTCGCTGATGGACCAGCAGCGAAAGGCGGAGAATCAGGGGGGAGAAACCAGCTTGGCAAAGGGGCTGATGTCTGCCGGCCTGGGGAAACTGGCAAGTGATTCGCTGTCTCGTCTGGCCGGGTCAGTCCTGACCAGCGCCATAGGGGAACCACAAGCACAGTTAGTTTCCTCTATGGTTTCCGGGTTGATATCCGGGGCGACTATGGGGGCCGTACTCGGGCCTACAGGGGCTGCCATTGGCGCGGCGGTAGGCGGCATATCAGGCGCTATATCCGGCGGGACGGAGATTTTCAAGGCCAGGGACGACGCATTCAAGAGCTACTACGGAGAATTGTACAGCTCGGCGGGGGAACGGCACGCGGCGGAGCTGGAGAGCGGGTCGGGGATCGCGTCGGGCCGGGAGACGGACCTCATTTCGTTCTCCACCCTGTTCGGGAGCCGGGAGACGGCAAAGACGTACCTGTCGGAGCTTGTGAGCATGGCCAACACCACGCCCTTCCTCTACGACGACCTGACGGCCATGAGCAAGACGCTGGCCACCTTCGGATACGATGCGGAGAGCATTCTGCCGGTGCTGTCCACCATAGGCGACGCGGGGGCGGCGCTGGGCATGAGCACCAGCGATATGACCACGGTGGCCCAGGCCCTGGGACAGATGAAGTCCAGCGACAAGGCGACGCTGGAGTACCTGAACATCCTCAACGGCCGTGGTATCGGCGCGGTGGGGATGCTGGCCGAGGCGAAGGGAAAGAGCCGGGGGGAGATCTACAATATGATCTCCAAGGGACAGATCGCCGGGACGGAGGCGGTGGAGATCATCCTGTCGGCCCTGACGGACGGATTCTCCGGCGCGATGGAGGAGCAGAGCAAAACCTTCGCGGGGCGGAGCTCCACGCTGGAGGGCTGGGAGCAGGAGATGGCCAACGCCCAGGGCGAGGCGTACAACACGCTGCGCAGCGAGGGGAAACAGCGGCAGATCGACTACTATTCGGGCATCGCCGACGAGATGTCCGGCCTCAACGCCATGATCGGCGCGGGAGAGGCCGCCCAGGAGAATCTGAAGGAGCAATATCTGCGGGAGGCGATGACCACGCTGCTGACCGGAACGGGGGGAAGCCTGTACGAGGGGGAGCAGGCGGAGACGCTGGCCCGGCTGCACGAGGAGTACACCGCGCTGGAGGCGGCGTTCCAGGACGCGAGCGAGGAGGAAAAGATCACACTGGGCGAAAAGGCGGACTCCCTCAAAAGTCAGGCGGAGGCCCTGGCGGAGGGGGCGTTCGGGGCCAGCGACAAGATGCAGGAGGTCAGGGACGTGGAGCTGGAGCTGATCTCAGCCATCCGGGAGAACACGCTGGCGCTGGGTGAGGCGGCCTACCTGGGGGATTACGAGAAGCAGCAGGAGCTGTCTGTGGGGAGGGGAGGCGCGTATATCGACTCCCTTGACCTTCAGGAGCAGGCGGCGGGCATCCGGGAGTCCGTGGACCACTTCACCGGACCGGGATACAACGGGCCCTTCGACGTGGACCCTGCGAACTGGAGCCCCCACGCCTGGGGGCTGGGCTATGTGCCTTACGACAACTTTCCGGCGTTGCTGCACCAGGGGGAGCGGGTGCTGACGGCATCCCAGGCCCGCGCGGCGGACCGGGGGATGGGCGTAAACGTGACGTTCTCGGGGCCGGTTACCGTTCGAGAGGAAGCGGACCTGGACCGGCTGGCGGCCAAGCTGGCGGCCAATGTGGTCCGCGCGGCGGAACTGGGGGTATAGGCATGGCGCGGCAATTTATCTTCAAGGATACGGAGACGGGGCGGGAGCTGGTGCTGCCGGTGACACCCGGGAGCTATGACGTCGAGCACGGGCGGAAGGCGGCGGGCATTACGATGCAGGAGTCGGGGGACGTGAACCTGCCGGGCCCGGCGGTGCTGCTGGACACGGAGCTTACCTGCCTGCTGCCGGCCCAGGGGTATCCCTTCAACCAGCCGGGCGCGGGGACGAACCCGTGGGTATACCTGGAGCAGTTGGAGAAGTGGAGCGACGCGGGGACGGTGCTGCGGTTCGTGGTGTCCGGGACGCCGGTGAACGCGGCGGTGCTGCTGGACCCGATCCGATACCGGGAGCAGGACGGGACGGGGGACCTCTACTGCACGATCCCGCTGCGGGGCTACCGCGCGCTGGCGGCAGAGACGACGGAGAGCCGTCAGACGGGGAACGGGGCGCGGACGGTGGAGGCGGAGCCGGAGCGCGCGGAGACGTACACGGTGGCGGCGGGGGACACGCTGTCGGCCATCTGCCGGAGGTTCTACGGCGACGCGACGCTGTACGGGCGCCTGGCGGCGGCCAACGGGATCGCCAACCCCAACCTCATCCACCCCGGCCAGGTGCTCCGGCTGCCCGCCCGGGAGGAGCTGCCGGCGGCGGCGACGCCCTCCCGGTCCCAGAAAGCGGCGGCGGCGACGGTATATGGGCGGGACCCGGAGACGGGAAAATCCTATCTGAACCTCTCCCGGGACAAGCTGCTTGAGATCATGTGAGGAGGCCGTCATGGAGGAAAAGCTGAAGCTGCTGATCACCCCGCCGGAGGGAGGGACCCGGGACGCGGCGGCGCTGTGCCGGAGCGTTACGTGGGGCGGGAGCTACGACCAGGCGGCGCGGACGCTGGACTTCCCGCTGCTGGTGTGCCCGGAGGACAAGCGCCTGCCGGCGGTGGACTGCCCGCCCGGGAGCCGGGTGCAGTTTTACCGGGGGGAGCCGCTGCTCTTCGACGGCTTTGTGTTCTCCCGGCAGCGGGACACGCTGTCCAACACGGTGGAGGTGTCCTGTGCGGACCGGGGGCTGTACTTAAAGCGGAACCAGGGGGCGTACCGCTTCCGGGGCCAGACCCCTGAGGCCATCACGGGGCGGGTGGCGGCGGACTTCGGGCTGACGGTGGGGAGCCTGGCCCGGACGGGGACGGCGATCAGCCGGAATTTTCCCGGGGTGAGCCTGTACCAGATCATCCAGACGGCGTACACCCAGGCGTCAGCCGCCACCGGGGGGCGGTATATGGTGCGGTTCCGGGGCGAGGCGCTGGAGGTGATCGAAAAAAAGCAGGGGGAGCGGACCCTGGCGCTGCGGCCGGGGTCCAACCTCATCAGCCTGACGGCCACGGACAGCGTGGAGCGCCTGGTGAACCGGGTGCAGATCCTGAGCAAGGACGGCACGGCCAAGGGGAGCCCTGTGGAGGACGGGGCGTCCATCGCGCGGTACGGCCTGTTCCAGCAGATGGTGACGGAGAGCAGCGGGAAGGACGCGGCGGCGGAGGCAAGGAAGCTGCTGGAGGACAACGCCCCGGCGCAGAAGATCACGGCGCAGGTGCGGGGGAACCCGGCGCTCATCGCCGGGGAGTGCGCGGTGCTCCAGGAGCCGGTGACGGGGCTGTACGGCCTGTGCTGGATCGACAGCGACACCCACACCTGGAAGGGCGGGGTATACACCACCAAGCTGGTGCTGAATTTTAGAAACCTGATGGATGAGGCCGAAGCGGGAAAGCTGCCGGACGCCTGAGAGGGCGCGGAGGGTGACAGGCAGGGAAAGGCGCCCAACACGGGCCCGGCGATGCAACAGAAGGGGTCCCCGCAAAGCCGCGAGGCTTTGTGGGGAGAGGACGAGCAACGGAGTGGAGCGGATGCTCGCCGGAAGGCGGGCGAAGCGGAGAGGAGTTTGCGAGGACGTGGAAGAAAATCCTTATCAGCGGCTGGCGCGGATCTTTACGCCCGGGGCGGCGGAGGGCGGGCTGTGCCTGGGGACGGTGGCGTCCTGGCCGGACCAGGACCACCCGACACGGCCCCATCGGGTGATCGCCGGGGGGACGTCCCAGGAGCGGGAAGACCTGCTCTCGTCGCCGGGACTGCTGCCCTATGGTCTGGCGGCGGGGGACCAGGTGGTGCTTCTGCCCATTGAGGAGAACCAGCGGTATATCATTCTGTGCAAGGCGGTGAGCGTATGAGCACGACATTGTTCCCCGTGGTGCAGCCGGAGGCGGTGCAGACCGGGACGGCGCTTCCGCTGTGCCGGGAGGTCAAATGGGACTACGACGGGAACCGGCCCGTGTTCCGCAACGGAGAACCGGAGACGGTGGAGGGCGCGGAGGCGGTACGGGTCTGGGCCTGGCTGGCCCTGCACACCACCCGGTTCCGGCATGAGATTTACTCCCGGGCCTACGGGACGGAGCTGGAGAACCTGATGGGGCAGCCGTACACCGAGGCGCTGAAGCAGTCCGAGGCCCAGCGGTACGTGCGGGAGGCCCTGGAGATCAACCCCTACATCAGCGCCGTGGAGGACGTGGGCGTGGACTTCGACGACGGGCGGCTGTCCATCTCCTGCACGGTGCGGACCATTTATGGAACAAGCGAGGTGAGATTACATGTTTGAAGATATCACACCTGAGAGCATCAAGGCGGCCATCCTGGCGGAGGCCGGAGAGAGCCTGGAGACCCGTGAGGGGAGCTTTCTGGACTCCATGGCGGGGCCCGCCGCGCTGGAGATCTGGAAGGTCTACCAGGCGATGAACGCGGTGGTGTCCATCGCCTTCGTGGACGAGAGCTCGGGGGGCTACCTGGACCTGGAGGGGGCCAAGTACGGCATCACCCGGAAGCCGGGCACCCGCGCCCGGTGCGCCATGACCCTCACCGGCACGGCGGGGGCGACGGTACCGGCGGGGACGGTGTTCGTCACGCCGGGCGGGCTGGAGTTCGCCCTGACGGAGGCGGTGGTCCTCACCGGGAGCGGCGACGCGGGAACGGCGGAGGCGGCAGAGGTGGGCAGCGCGTACAACGTGGAGGCGGGGGAGCTGTCTCAGATGGCGGCGACGCTGCCGGGGCTGTCCTCCTGGACCAACGGCCCCGCCGCCGGCGGCACGGACCCGGAGAGCGACGGGGCCCTCTATGGGCGCATCCACGCCTACCTGAGCCGCCCGGCCACCTCCGGAAACGCTTATCACTACGAGCAGTGGGCGCTGGAGGTGGCGGGCGTGGGCGCCGCCAGGGTATTCCCCCTGTGGAACGGCGCGGGGACGGTCAAGGTGGTGCTGGTGGACGGCGGCATGGAGCCCGCCTCGGCGGAGATCGTGGCGGCGGTACAGGCCCACATTGAGGCGGAACGGCCCATCGGGGCCACGGTGACGGTGGCGGCGGCCGCGCCGCTGAGCATCAACGTGACGGCGGCGGTGACGCTGGATGGGAGTGCCCCCCTCAGCCAAGTCAAGACGGAGTTCGAGGCGGCGCTGGACACCTATCTCATGGAGCTGGCCTTCTCGGCCTCCACCCTGCGATATAACCAGGTGGCCTATCTGCTGCTGAGCATCCCGGGAGTGTCCGATTTTACGGCGCTGACGATCAACGGCGGCACGGGCAACGTGAGCATCGGGGATGAGCAGGTGCCTGTGAAGGGGACGGTGACGCTGACGTGAAACTGATCGGCTATCTGCCGGACTTCTACGCCGCCTCGCCCCAGATCGCGGCCCTCCAGGGGGCGCTGGAGCAGCAGACCGAGGCCCTGTGGACGGCGGAGAACGGGCTCATCGACCAACTGGACGTCAACAAGGCCACCTGGGGACTGTCCTGCTGGGAGGCGTCCCTGGGGCTGGATGTGGACGTGTCCCGCCCCGACGCCTACCGGCGGACCCGCATCCTCTCCAAGCTGCGGGGGCAGGGCACCACCACCGTGGCCATGATCCAGAACGTGGCCGAGAGCTTTTACAACGGCCAGGTGGCGGTGGAGGAGCAGCCGGAGGCATACCGTTTCGACATCCGGTTCCTGAGCAGCATCGGGGTGCCGCCCAACCTGGACGACCTGTCGGCGGCCCTGGAGGAGATCAAGCCCGCGCACCTGGCATACGACTACATCATCCTCTACCGGACTTGGGGAGAGCTGGAGGAGAAGACCTGGGGAGAGCTGGAGAGCCGGACCTGGGATGAGATTTTAGGAGGTGAGCTCTGAGATGGAGCAGACAACGAATTATGGCCTCAATAAGCCGGGCGGCAGCGACTATGCCAGGGTCGACGCGCTCAACGTCAATATGGACGCCGTCGACGCGGCGCTGAAGGACCTGGAGGAGAGCAAGGCGGAGGGGGCGGCGCTGGCGGCGCACGAAGCGGACGGGGTGAAGCACGTCAGCGCGGCGGAGCGGACGGCCTGGAACGCCAAGGCGGACGGGGCGTCCACCAGCGCGCACATCTCCAACACCAACAACCCCCATGGGGTGACGGCGGCCCAGGTGGGGGCGGTGCCCACGACCCGGAAGGTGAACGGCAAGGCGCTCAGTGCGGACGTCACCCTGGCAGCGGCCGACGTGGGGGCGGCGGCCGCCGGCCACAGCCATGGGGCGGGTGACATTGCCTCCGGGACGCTGGACGCCGCACGCATCCCCGATCTGGTGGCCAGTAAGATCACTTCCGGGACGCTGCCTGTGGCACGGGGCGGTACGGGGGCGGCCAGCCTGACCAGCGGCGCGGCGCTCATCGGGGCGGGCACCGGCGCAGTGACCACCCGCGCCATTAAGGACAACACCAGCGCGTCCGCCGCTCTCACAGCGAGTTCCGCCCTTGTGACCATGAACACACTGCGCTATGCCCTCAATCGCACGACGGGGCCCGGGGCGGCGGACACCAATTATACCACTGCCATGATGCGGGCCATCCAGGCCAGCACCACGGACCTGACCGCCGGAAGCTCCAGCCTGACCAGCGGAACCATCTACCTGGTGTACGAGTGAGGCGACGACGAAATGGCGAAACGAGTCTATATCGGCGTGGGCGGCAAGGCCCGCAAGGTGAAGAAGATCTATATCGGTGTGGCAGGAGTGGCCCGGAAGGTCAAAAAGGCGTACATCGGCGTGGGAGGAGTGGCGCGCATCTTCTGGAGCGGGGGAGAACTGGCGTATTATGGGACGGCCACGGCACTCAGTTCCGGACGAACCTATCACGCGGCGGCGACGGTGGGAAATTACGCGCTGTTCGGAGGGGGGTACTCGTATTCCTCGGGATATATGACGACCGTAGACGCCTACAGTGCCTCCCTCATTCGGAGCACGCCTACCGCCCTGAGCGAGGCCCGATATGACTTGGCGGGTGTGGCTGTGGGAAGCTATGCCTTATTTGGCGGCGGTAGTAACTCCTCCACATACGGCGCGTCTACAGTCGTAGATGCTTACAACGCTTCTCTTACCCGGAGTACGCCTACCGCCTTGAGCGTGGCTAGGACGGCGCTGGGTGCGGCCGCAATCGGCAATTACGCTCTATTTGCCGGGGGCCACCAGGGGACTAGCTCGAAATCCGGATATTATTCCACCGTGGACGCCTACAACGCCTCCCTTACCCGGAGTACGCCTACCGCCCTGAGCGTAGCCAGATACAAACTTGCGGCGGCGGCAGTCGGCAATTACGCCCTATTCATTGGCGGATATTACTACGACGGCGAAGATCAAATGAACAGCACTACTATAGACGTATACAATACATCACTTACACGGTCCACGATGACGGCTGCCCAAGTCTGTTTCGGCAATGCGGCGGCCACTGTCGGCGATTATATCCTATATGTCAGGAACAATAGTGCAAATTCAGTCGTTGCCAGTATTGACGCATCTCTAACTAAGGGTACGGCCGCATCATTAAGCACTGCCAGATATGACCTCGCCGCTATGACATTGGGCGACTTTGCTCTTTTCGGGGGCGGATGCACTAGCTCCAGTAGCCGCAGCGCAGTAGTAGATAGCTACGACGCCTCTTTGACTATGACTGTGGCAACGTCGTTGAGCCTTGCGCGGGAATATCCGCAGGGGATCCAGGTTGGAGATTACGGATTGTTTGCCGGCGGCAACAACGGTAGCTCCAGCGGCAGTTATAGCGCGGTCGTCGATGTCTATACAATTTAAGGAGGAATAGAAACATGAGCAAAAGATATCAGCTTTGGGACAAGGCCAGTCAGGTCATCACGCCCATTGGGGAGGTGCTGACGGCGGGGCAGTGGATGGAGCGGTATCCCGCGGCGGCGGCGATCCCCTACGTGCTGGCTGCCGGGGAGGTGAACGGGGCGTTCTGCACGCCCCTTGCCCAGATGAAGCAGATCTGCGCCCAGCAGGGGTGCGACTTCTCCGCCTGCGGGACCGACCAGGAGGTGCTGGACGCCATCGAAGCCTTCGAGGACGCGCAGAACGCCCCCGGCGAGGCGGTCTCCAACGAGGAACTGACGGCCACGAGCCTGGCGTCCATCGCCGCCAGCCTGGAATATCAGAACATGCTCACCCTGGACGATGCGGAGGTGGTATAACATGAGCTTTGAACGGATCCAGTATTATTACGAGGCGGGCCTGTGGAGCAAGCCGATGGTGAAGACGGCGGTGCGCAAGGGCGTCATCACCAAAGAACAGTACAAGGACATCACCGGCGAGGACTACGCCTGATGATCGAGCTGCAGAACTGGCGTGTGCTGATGGAAGTAAGGGACCGGGAGCTCGGGTATGAGTCGGACCACCTGCACCGGCGGCTGGAGATCGCCGCGGACCTGGACGCGGGGTGGGCGGTGAAGCTGGATATGGCTCTGGGGCAAGCAAAGAACGTGGTGGACCTGGAGCGGACCGGGGACGTGCTGTGGGTGGACCTCACGCGGGATATCCTGGCCTCCGACGGGCTGTACCGCTGTCAGCTCCGGGGGCTCAAAGGGGATACGGTGGCCCACAGCAACCAGTTTGAGCTGCTGGTGAGCGGGAGCATCAACGCTGCGGAGGCATTTCCGAGCGTCGAGCCCTCGGAGCTTGCCCAGATGGAGGCCAGGGTCACGCAGGCCAAGGCCGCCGCAGTGGCCGCCGCAGACCGGGCGGAAGCGGCGGCGGTCCACCCGCCCAAGCTGTCCGGGGATCAGACGTGGATGGTGTGGGACCTGGAGAGCGGGGCGTATCAGGATACCGGCGTCTACTCCGGCGGGGCGGCCCCCAACATTGGGCCCGGCGGGAATTGGGTCGTCGGCGGCGTGGATACCGGCGTATCGGCGACCGGTCCCAGAGGAGAACAGGGACCTATCGGTCCCGCCGGTCCCCAGGGAGAGAAGGGAGATCCAGGAGAGCAGGGTCTACAGGGCATCCAGGGCGAGACGGGGCCACAAGGCCCGCAGGGGTCGAAGGGCGATACCGGCGCCCAGGGATTGCAAGGCCCAAAAGGAGACCAGGGGGAACAGGGCATCCAAGGCCCGCAGGGGCCAAAAGGTGACACCGGAGACACCGGCCCGCAGGGTCCCGCAGGTGCGGATGGCGTCGGCCTCCCCACCGTGACCGCAGAGGACAACGGCATGTATGCGGGCGTGGTGGACGGAGCGTGGGGCAAAGTGAGCGCGCCGGGTGGGGGCAGAGAGTGGACACTGCTATGGGAACATACATTTTCGGAATCTGACGTGGGTACGGCATATTGGGAATGGAATGTACCCGACATAACAGAGATATCAGTCAGGACCTGGGGGCTACAGTCAAATCAAACGATGGGGTGGCAGCTTAAAGTCAATGGGGCAAGCCTCACAAATAACGTGGCCGTCCGCAACACGGATGGCATCAAGCATCAAATCATACATGCCATATTTGCCGGAGCCCATTGGATCACACGGATATCCACCTATGACTATGACGCGATGTCTGCGTCCTCGCTAAATAATACGGCATCGCCCACTGGCGCAAATATGGGAGATGGTAAAGCCCAAACGATCCAGTTTGCCCAAAGCGCCGTACAGGACTACCAGATATATAGCGGACAAGTAAAGATTTGGGTGAGGTAGCGATATGTACAAAGTAATAGATAATGTCAAAATCCTCATGACAGCAGAAGAACTCGCGGAGCTGGAGGCCATGGGACAGGCCCAGCCCCCCATCTCGCCCACAGAGGCGGAACGGCTCTCCGCGCTGGAGGCGGCCATGCTGGAGCTGATGATGGGAGGGACAGGCGATGGTTGAGTTTATCCGCATTCAGTATCGTCTGGGCCGTCTGACGGCGGAGCAGGTGCGCTCCATGGCCCCGAAGTGGATCACCGCCGATCAGGCGGAAGAGATTATCCATATGTGACAGGCCAACTTGGCCGGAAAGGAAGTCAGCTATGAAGCATCTGTACGAGTACATCAACGAGATCATGGACATCGCCGCAGTCAATCACGCGGAGCCGCAGAACGCCAAGGATATGTTTTTGGCCAACATCCGGAACGCCGGGGACCCCACGCTGCCCCACTACAGGGGCGCGGGGGATGTGGACTACGCCGCGCTGGCGGAGGACCTGCCCAGACTAACCAATGAGGGAGCGGCCCTCACTCAGGCGTTATTTGACCACTACAAGGCGCTGGTGGAGCTCCGCAGGGCGGGGCGGTACGCCGAGGCGGTGGAGCTGATGCGCGGGGCGGTGGAGGCGGCTGAGGGCGATGAGTAAGTACATCACCTCTATCCCACTGGGGGACATAGACAGGGTGCAAATCTACATCAACTCCAGCAAGCTGCCCCTCCGACAGATTGTGGCCCAAGAGGCTCCAGACCTTGCGATCACGGGCAACTTCTGGCTCTACGGCAGCTATCAGCCCGCGTGCCCCATCAAGGCTGACGGGAAGGTGCTGGCGACCGACGCATACCACTACCCGGCTCTGATCTGGGATACCGGGCCGGACATCTCCATGGGCATAGTCCCGCCCGGCGGGGCCTGCGGCAAGGCGAACTATATTGCAAATTCCGCCGGACTCTACCAGGGCAAGCCGGAGACCATGTACTGCAAGCCAGATGTCCGGGGGCGTCGCGGCCGGACGGGGTGGGGCTTCTGCGGCGGGGCGCTCGCCTTCATCGCCTTCCCGGATGGGAGCGACGGCATGGAGCCGGAGGAGCTGCGGGACTATGTGCAGGGACTCGGATGGTCCGACTGCATCATGGGCGACGGTGGACGCAAGGTGAACTATTATAACAGGGCCACTGGGGATATGGTGCAGGGCCGTGACCCAAGCCAGAATCTGATTTTGGTCTACAAGCGCAAGGGGCACTCATCCAAGCCCGACGACAGCGATAAGGAGGACAAGCCTATGGACGACATCACCCAGGCCATCATGACCAACAGCGACTGCTACAAGGCCGGGAGGACCATTATCCCCAAGGGGATCATGGTACACTCCACCGCCACCCCGGGGGCGGATGCCCAGACCATCCGGTCCGCCTGGGACCGGTCAGGCGCAGAGGCGGCGGTCCACTACATCATCGACGACCAGCGCACGCTCCAGACCCTGCCGGACACCTGCCGGGCGTGGCACTGCGGCGGGGCGGCCAACAACACCCACCTGAGCCTTGAGATTTGCGAGCCCCAGGAGTGCCGCCTGATCCCCGCCGAGTGGATTGCCCTCAAACGGGGGTCCTCTGGCTGGGCTGTCCAGCGCCTCCAGATGGAGCTCCAGGCCAGAGGATACGACCCCAAGGGGGTGGACGGCTCTTTCGGGCCCGGCTGCGACGCGGCGCTGCGGGCCTGCCAAAAGGACCTGGGACTCACGGCGGACGGGTCCTGCGGACCGGCCACCCTCGCCAAGCTGGCAAGCCGCCAGGGCTCGTATCTGGCTTACAACCCCCAGGATACCGCGGCATATTTTGCCGCCGTGTGGGGCCGCGCCGTGGCGCTGTGCGTCCAGCTCTGCAAGACCTACGGCTTGACCGCCGCCGACATCCTGTGCCACTCGGAGGGCTATGCCAAGGGCATCGCCTCCAACCACGCGGATGTGATGCACTGGTGGCCTTACCACAGTAAGACCATGGATATGCTCCGGGCGGCGGTGGACAAGGCATTGGGCGCGCAGGAGCCGGATTACCGGGCCCAGGTACAGGCGCGCTTCGGGCTGGCCGAGGAGACCATGGACTACCTGGAGGCGTACCGATACGGCGCGGACCTGCTGCAAAAGCTGGCCGCGGCAAATTAGGAGAGGAGTACTTATCATGACCGAAAACATCAACGGCATCAAGGCCGCCGTGGCCGCCGTCATCGCCGCGCTGACCGCTCTGTGGGGGTGGTACGGTTGGTTTATCTGCATTCTGGCCCTGTGCATGCTGCTGGACTACATCACCGGCTCCGCCGCCGGAATGAAGGCGGGGGAGTGGTCCTCCAAGACGGCCCGCACTGGGCTGTGGCATAAGCTGGCCATCCTTGTGGCTGTACTGGTGGCCGCTATTCTGGACACAGTAGTGGGCATGATCGTCAACAATATTCCGTCGATCACGCTTCCCTTTGAGTATACGGTGATCTTCGGCCCCCTGGTGGTGGCTTGGTACATCCTCACGGAGCTGGGCTCCATCCTGGAGAACGCGGGGAAGTTGGGGGACGGTAAGCAGCCCGCGTGGTTCAAAAGGGCCGTCTCCGCCCTCAAATCCGGCGTGGACCAAACCGGGGATAAGCTGGGCGGTGGAGAGGACCGGGAGAAGGAATGACCAATTAAACGGCCCCCGCCAAGCGCTGGGACGGTATCGTGGACAAGCTCATTTGGCTGGCCGTTTCCGGGGCGCTGGGGTTCATCGCGGCGCAGATCGTGAGATAGGCGAAGAAAGCCCCCGCCACCCCAGTAGGGGGTGGTGGGGGCTACTTTGCGAGCACAAAATTATATTATCTATATGTATGGGCTTTGGATGCAACGCTGCGGGAATCGTAGGCTGTCGGATCATCGACTCCCCAAGAGAACGACTGATCGCCATCCTGACCAATAATTTTGTACCCTGCAACGGGCGATTCGCGCCACCACACAAAGGGCAACAAAAAGGTTCCTTGGAGCCGATAGTGAAAACGCCTCCGAAAAGCTGATTTTGCCCATGGATGATTATAAGAGCTATTGCGCAGCATTGATGAAGGTCTACCGAAAGGCCAATCACATGACCCAAAAGGAGCTTGCGGAGATGGTGGGGGTCAAGCATTTGACCCTTCGAGCCTGGGAGCAGAACGTGGCGTCGCCGCCATACGAGATATGGAAACAAATCAAGTCACTTTTGTTTGGCGGTATTGCCGGATGATAGGTCCGCCATCATCGCATCAATGACGGTGAGCTTTTCACTGGTTGACAACCCAGCCTCGTTCAGCCTCCGTTCAATCACCCTGATTTGCCAGTCATAAATTTTTTCAGTGAGAGCTGCGCCGTCCTGTGAGGGAACGATATGTACATGGATCGCTCTGACTTTGTTTCTTCGCATGTGACCACACCCTTTCGGGGAATCCTTATGCGAAGGCTGAATTGTCCTATTCCACACGGCTGGAGCGCCGCGCCGGGTGTATTCCCGGCGCGGTGTTCCAGCTTGCATAGGAAAAAGCAACAGGCGGCGGCTGGCTGGGCCGCTCCGCGGGACTTACCCCCAGGGTCTCTGGCTCCCCCACAGCTTGCGACGGCTCACGTCGTCGGAGCAAACTTCGCTTGTTCGTTTCCGCCTTGCGGCGAAAAGCTCACCCGCTCCGTTACCCCTCCTCTCCCCATAAAGTTATCAAAGTTTATGGGGACCCTTTAACGCTTCAACGCTCGAACCATGGCCGGGAAGACGTATCATGATCAGATATGCGGGTCATCGCCGCAAGCCGCCACGGCTTGCTTGTGCGCGGCGTGTGGCTCTCCCATACCCTCCTTCCTCATCCTTGGGGTCATGGCACACTACGCCCCACACGGCTGCCCACGGATGGGACCGCATATCAAACGTACCTGTTGCTGTGTAAAGTTTTCAAAGAACACGTGGGAGGTAGGTATAACCTGCGCTTGTCCCTCACGTGCTCTATTATATGTAAATTTATGGTATTCGCCTAAGATATTCAGTCGAATCAGCCATTGAATCCGTCGATATGGGACGATATGGTTAGACGGCGCAGTACATCTAATCGACACGATAGGGTATCTGTCCCAGGTTTGGACAGGATAAAATGCCTTGCGGCGTCGAACGCGGACATAAAAAATGGAGGCGAGCTGTGCCCGCCTCCGTTTAGGAGTTTACTGATTTTGCCTGAGATAACCCGCCAGCATGTCGATGAACTCCGTGTTGGAGGGTCGCCGCTCCACATGGCAGCCGGCCACGTGGTCCAGAAACTCATGCTCCTCGCGCTCCCAGCAGATACGGACCAGTGTGCGGACCGAGCGCTCCAGGGAGGAGGCCGTGACGCCGAACTGCCGGGCCGTGTCGGGGTAGAGCCGTTTGGTGATCAGCCGGATGCAGTCCGGGTCCTCCGCTACCTGCTCCACCAGGGAGGCCGCGTAGCGGAACCCCGCCAGCCGCCCCGTCACGCCGAGGCGGCGCAGGAGCTGTTCGGCGGTGAGGGGCTTTCCCGCATTTTCCTTATCCTGCTCGGGAACGATTAAGTACATAGCCATTGATGACCATCCTTTCTATCTTTGCGGTGGTTTTGGGTAGTAGGTGGAAATCAATGGGCAGGCGGGGATCGGCAGCGGCATGCAACGGTTCAAAACCCCTCTCTATGCAGCGCTTTTTCATTCGCGCACACAAAAAAGGCGGGCACTCTTTGGGGAAAGAGTACCCGCCGTGGGCTGAACTTTAGAAGGATTTGACCGGGGAATCTTTGCTGGGAGTTTCGACAATTCTGCCGTTAGAATCTTTGACTTCCGCAGTGGTCGTCACTACATAATCGTGGCCGGACGTGACATAGTAAGTCCCGCCCGTGCTGACCATCCCTGTGCCGGAGTCGGTCCACGTCTTGATGGTCTCGCCATCCTGCTTGAGCTCGACGGTCAGGTCTACGGTATAGCCGCGGTTTACCTCGGCAGTTCCCTTGCACTTGGCGCCCCCGCCGGAAGAAATCGTTAAATAAGCCCCAATATCAGAAATGCCGGCATACCTGGGTTCCACCTGTGCAGCGTGCGCGCCGGCAAGACTTGCCGCGAAGATGCTGACAAGCAAGAACATGGAAAGGGTCGTGCGAACAAAGCGTTTTCTCATTTAAATTGCCTCCCTATTTCTATTTGGAGATCGCTAAAATAGGAGACACAAGATTTTAGAAAGTGCAACGACGTTTTTAATACCTGAGTTCTTGTGCCACATGGATCAGTTCATCCCTTGACACTTCTATACCAAGAACCTGTATAAACGCACTTTTATCCGTCGTCAACCAAACAAGCTGCTGCACATCTCCTTTTGTGATCAGCATTGCCTGTGCCCCATGAATTTCAATATGCTCTACCGCTGCATCCTCTGTATCAACACTTAAAACCAGTCCTTCACTCAAGGTATACTTAATTTTAATAGATTCATTGTCTGACTTTTGGTATAAATACCATGCAAACACATCATCTTTGCTGTGGTCTTCCAGGATATAGCCCTCCGGCAACCACCCGGTGGTCACTTCCGGGATCGTATCAGCCGATTGCCCATTTTCAACATAGAAATCTGTGCATTCCTCATAGACCTTGACAACCAGATTCATCGTATTGACCCGCACCGTTTCCGACGTTGCGAAGACCGCGGTAAACAGCATTGCGGCGACACCGGCCACCATGGCCACCCGACCAAAGACCTTTGCAGTGACCCGCCCCGCCGCACTGGCCTTCCGCTTTGCAAATTGCCTGCGGATCGTCCGCAGACATTCCCTGCTGATCTCCTCGGGTACTGCGGCATCCGGATCGTTTTTCAGCCGTTCATTTTCCTCCAGATATTTTTTCCCCTCGGCGGTCGCCACGTCATCCATCATAAGGGCAAAGAGCGCATCCTCGTACTGCTCTTGTAACTGCTCGCGTCTCGTCATCCAATCATACCTTCCTTCTCAGTCATCTGCTCAAAGGCCCGGCGGCGTGCCCGGGTCAGCTTCATCCTGATACTGCTTGGTTTGCACTTTAATAAAGAGGCCAGCTCTTGATCGGTATAGCCCCATACATACTTTCCCTCTAAAAGCGTGCGGTCGTCCTCCGGCAAGTGGGGCCACAGGCTCTGTAATAGCGCCATCCGTTCAGCCGAAATCGCCAAATCATCCATGGATGGGGCCACGGCCTCCAGTTCCGAAGATTCCGGCAAGTCTATGCTTACATTGTGTTCCACGCTTTTATTGCGCGCCCGAAGAAAATCAATGGAAGTGCTTCTAATAGTATAGACGATATAGCACGCCAAAGCGCAACGGTTCATGGAGCGAATCGTTGCACTTTTTTTGATCAGCTTTTCCATGGCATCCTGCACGATGTCCTTTTGGTCCGGTATAGCTTGGACGTATCTGCGTGCTGTAGAAAACATGAGCCGTTCAAAATCCTGATAAAGATTTTCCATAAAGGCCCGGTCTCCCTGGTCCTCCAAGGTGCTGATGATATATGCAATCAACCTATCTGCCTCCATGATACAGCTTTTTTTAATCTTTATTTATAAGGAGACGCTGAAACTAAGAATGTGCAACATGCAGGCGTTGAAATATGAATCAGTCTTTAATCACTGTTTTTGTCTGCACTCTAGTTATACTAAAATTTAATCAAAAATTCAAATAATAATTATTGTATTACTATTACTTTCTCCGCTTATTCCACAGCATACATATAATATTAATTATTATGGAACGGGAGCGGATCATATGGCCGGATTTGGCGAATTGCTGGCAGAACTGCGAAAGGACAAAAGTATGACCCAGCATGAGTTGGCCGATGTGCTTCACGTGTCCGTTGGTACGATTTCAAATTATGAAACTGGCGTACATTTCCCCGACATTGAGAAATTGGTTAATTTGGCCGATTTTTTTAATGTTACAACGGACTACCTGCTCGGACGCTGTGGGAGCAATTTGTCGCCGGATGTTTTCAAAAATATGGTGACGGAAGAGAAGACAGTAGGGGACATCATCACCGCACTCCAACAGCTTCCGGAAGAACGAAAACGCATATTGACGCAGATCATAGATGATATGGAGTTCCGCATGGCGATCAACCGCTACAACAAAAAGGAGCGCCAATGATACCGTATTGCATTTTGGTCATCGAAGACGATGATGACCGAGCTTTTATGGAGGACCTTTTCCTCCAATACAAAAAGCTCATGTATAAGGAAATCAACAATATTGTAAAGGACCCGTGGAACGCTGAGGATGTGATGCAGTCCGCCTTGATAAAACTCATTGATAAAATCTCTCTATTGCGAAGCCAAGGCCGGGATCAGCGCGTCAACTATATCATTACGACCTGCAAAAATACGGCGCTGAATTATGTGCGCGACAATGCGCGTCCCAACGATTCTCCCTATGAGGACTATCTGGATGTATCTGATTTTGCCAACGACGGTCACGCGATTGAGATGCGCCTGATGAAAAAGGAAGAACTGGAGCGCTTGGCCCGTGCCTGGCCCAAATTGGATGCGCGGAGCCGCCACTTGCTGGAGGGCTACTACATCTTATCTTGACCAACACTTGCGTCCGCAACTAATAATGATAAATCAAGTATTGAACAAATTACCATGATATGCGGGGAGGCTTCTGTGCGCTACCCAATCAATTGCAGTATATAAAACTATCCCCGTACCCATCCAGATAGTGCGGGGGTAGCTTTATAATGCAGTCCGATTTGGACTTTGTTTTCGGCAATCTTTTCGGGCTAAAACATCCGGCCTGCCGATGGCGGTAAAGCCGGTAGCAGCGCAGTCGGTGATGACCACGTTATTCTGCGAGTAAGAACAGTGGCAGACCAGAATTCCGCCGTCGGCGCTCCTGCCTATGACGAGGCCGACGTGGGAGGCGTCGGGGAACAGAGCGATGTCGCCGGGGAGGGAGTCGGCCCAGTCTAATTCGGTGAGGTTGGCCCCGATGTACCAATGGCCGTCACTGGGAAGTCCGGCGTTGCGGAAGGCCCAGTTAAGGAATCCCGTGCAGTCCAGGCCGTAGGGCAGGTACATCCCCGTGCTGGAGCTCTCCGACGAAGTCACCTTCTGGAGCGTTCCCCAGCGGCTATCCCAGCCTATGGCGGAGGATTTTCCGCCCCAAAAGTAGGGGACCTTTCCCACCAGTCGGAGGGCGGCCTCCACGACGGCCCGCCGCTCCGGGGCCAGGCCCTCCGGGAGGTTTTCCAATACCTCCTGGGGCGTATAGTCGGAGACGGCAAGATTCGTAGAAAGCTCACCCAACAGCTCCCGCTCCCCCAAAAGTTCGGCCAGAGCCTCCTGTTCCTGAGCGTCAAAACCGTAGGCGGCAATCATGGCGTCTGCGGTTTTGTTTTCTATATAGAGGTGCAGGATATACTCGGTCCAGCTATCGTCCACCCCGTCCAGCGGATCGCTGTCTTCGTGGTAGACTTCCTCTACCTGGGGCCGGACCGGATTTATGTCCCCAAACACGGCCTCCAGGCGCTCCACCCTGTCGGCGTCCAGCTCTGCCACATCGGCGGCGTTCTCCCCGTCATAGAGGGCGGTCTTCACCGCGAACACGGCCAGGACCTCGGGCCAGTCCGTGGTGGAGCCGTGGAGCTGGATGCTGTCGTAGTCCCTGGCGGATTGAAGCTCGTTCAGGTAGTCGCTGAAGGCCGTGTTCACCGTGCCCACGGCCACGGCCAGGGAGACAGAATCGGGGTTTGCCGCCTCGCCGGAGAAGAGGATGCCGAAGGGCGAGGCTACCAGGGCCCCTATCACGGCTACCGCCGACAGGATCACCACCAGCACACCTCCGCCCAGAAGGCCCATGAGGGAACCCGCCATGGCGGTCACGGCCCGGACTACGGCCTTCCCCACCTTCACGGCCACATTGGCGGTCGTTTTGGCGGCGCGCTGTGCCTGCGCCGCCGTCGGCCGGGAGGCCCGTTTGGCAGCTTGCTGTTTCGCCTTCTGGCGCAGGCTGGCGGCGGCTGGGTTGGTCCGCGGGAGCCCCGCTTGTTTTTGGCCAGGGGCTTTCGGAGGCATGGGGGCTTTGTGAGATGGTGTAGCAATGTGGGGTTGCGGCCCCGTCTTGGGCCGTGCAGGGACCATTGGGGACGATTGGGGTACCCGGCCACGTGGGGCACCCGGGGCCGTTTTGGGCCGGGGCAAATCCGCCATAGGGGTATCTGGATAACCTGGCGGGGCCGATACAGGCCCGCTTCCGCCGCGATGGTAGGCCCGCTCCTTAGCAAGCTCCAGCTTGGCCATCTGCCTGGGATCCTGATGGCCGCTCATCCGCAGATGCTCTCTAGAGTAGACCTCGGCGGATAAGGAGACTGTATGACGGCGTTCTACAGGCCGGGGTGAAGTTGGACGGAATTCGGCGGAATCCGGGTGTCCGGTCACATCCTGAATCTGCTCCCTGGGCACTTGTCCAGTCGCTGACGGCCCCGGTCCTGATTGTCCTTCCGGCCCTGCGGCGGCCTGCGCGTCAGCTTCGGCGGAGGCCCTGCGGCGGGCCCTCTCCTTTTTCTCCCGCCGGATATGGCGAAGGCCCCGCCCTGCGGCGTCCGCCGTATAACTGGCTGTGCCCTCCACCGTGCCCTCCACCCAATCCGTGACATACCTGGTCTCCCTCTCATCCTCCGGCTGGCTGCGGGTCTGTTGGGCGGCGTACTGCTTTTTTAAGAGGCGGCCGATCTCCTTCGGGGCCAGGGCGGCCCGCTCCAGGAGCTTGGGCTTACCGCACGCTTTCTTTTCCTTGGGTTTCGGCATAACATATCCCTCCATAGATAGAACTTGCCCCCGCCCCAACCGGGCGGGGGCAAGCTGCGTCCGGCCCTACAGCCAGTCGGCCAACACATCAGGCAGGCCGGTGGGCGTGACCACGTTCCGGGTGAGCAGGGCGATGAGCTCGTTGATACGGGAGAAGTCCACCGTAACGCCGGGGACGGTCGTTCCTTTGCCGGTCCCGTGCTCCGTGATCTTGACCCCGTAGTTCTCCAGTCCGCCGGGCAGCTCTTCGATCAGGATGGAGTAGTCGTACTCGCTGGCCGCGCCGTCTTCCCCGGCGGCTGTACAGGTCTCCACGAAAAGTTCTCTCATGGGGGTTCCCTCCTTATGTTTGATGCTTCCATCATAAGGGCTGACCCCGCTGCTGTACAGATATGCCCATGGACGGCAATCGACGCCTCCGCGCACGGCGCGGCGCTCTGCCGTCGAACAGGTCGAGCGACATAGCGCCACAGGGCCCGGCCGCGGCGTTTTCCGTCCAAACTTTGGACAGAAAAATCCAGCCCTATTTCTCTCCCGGCGTGGTGGACATGAGCCGGTAGAGCTCGGTGTCCCTGGGAAACTCGTTCTGGAAGGGCACGATGGAGCCGCCCACCTTGACCAGACCGCAGCCCACGTCGGCGTTGGTGATGTAGGAGAGCTGGGTATCGGAGATATGCAGGAGCCGGGCCAGCTCCGACCGGTCGGTGGGGGCCTGATTGAGCATGACCAGGAACTCGCTGTTGGCGAACATGAGCCGGGCGGTATCGGAGCGGAGACATTCCTCCACGTTTTGGGTGATCAAGGTCATCATCCCTCCCAGCTTGCGCAGGCGCTTCCAAAATTTATAGAGCACCTGGGCGCTGTACTGGTACAGGAAATAGAGGTATCCCTCGTCGATGTAGATACGGGTGAAGCGTCCACGGGCCTTGTTCTCCACCACGCGGTTTTCCAGAGCGTTGAGCATGACCAGCATCCCCAGGGGCCGCAGGTGGTCCCCCAGGCCGAACATGTCGAAGCCTATGATGCGCCGGGACATATCCACGTTGGTCTCATGGGCGAACAGGTCCAGGCTGCCGTCGGAGAAGAGCTCCAGGGCTAGGGCCATCTCCTGGGCCTCCGGCTCCGGCTGGCGCAGGAGCTCCGCCCGGAAGTCCGGCAGGGTGGGCTCCGGGCCCTCGTACTTCTTGATGTAAGCCCGGAAGACGTTGGCGGTGCAGCGGTCCAGGATGGATTTGTGCTTGGGCCCCAGCTTGTCCGCCCCCATGAGCTGCTCGAAGACGCTCATCATAAACTCGGATTTGAGGATGACCGGGTTCTCCTCCTTGCCATGGCCCTTGTGCATAGCTAGGGCGTTGATGTGGTGGGGGCTGCCCGGTTCCAGTGTGACCACCTCGCCGCCCAGGGCCCAGACGAGGGGCCCGAACTCCCGCTCCGGGTCCACCACCAGAATATCATCGTCGGTGGAGAGGGCGGCCAGGGTCAGCTCCTCCTTCACGGAAAAGCTCTTGCCGGACCCGGAAACGCCCAGCCAGAAGCCGTGGCCGTTCTGGAGCTTTTTCCTGTCGCAGATGAGGAGGTTCTTGCTCACGGCATTGACTCCATAGTACAGCCCCCCGGTGTCCTGGATCTCCTGGACCTTGAAGGGCATGAGCACGGCCACGCTCTCGGTGGTGAGGGTACGGCGGGCGTGGATGCGGCGCAGGCCGTAAGGCAGAACGGTGTTCAGACCGTCCTCCTGCTCATAGTTAAGCACGCCCAGCTCGCAGGAGTGCTTCTGCGCGATGGAGACAATGGAGGCGGTGTCGGCGTCCAGCTCCTCCAGCGTGCCGGCGGTGTGGACCAGAGTAACATCGCAGAGCATCATACGCTGGTCCCGGGTGGTGAGATCATCCAAAAATTCCTTGGCCTCCCGCCGGAACTGCTCCAGCTCGTAGGGAATGCCCGCGGAAAAGCTGTTGTTGGCGATCTGACGCTGTTCGGTGCGGGTGATCTCGGTCTCCACGCCCAGGATGCGGTTCTGCACGTCCTTGACCGCCTCCCCCATGGGGACCGGGAGGATGTCGATGGAGAGCATGAGGTCCCTGGAGAAATCCGAGAGCTCGGTGAGCATGGTGTCCTTGACGTAGCTGGCGTACTCCCGGAGGAAGAGCACCCGGCCCACCTTATCACCTACTTCAAAATAGCTCCGCTTGAACAAAAGACTGTCCGGGCACACGTAGTCCCGGAAGTCGTGGCCCTTGCGCATGGTCTCGGCGGGATCGAAATGGAAATACTGCTCCCAACCGGGCCGGAAGAAGCTGTGCAGGATACGCAGCCGGTCCTGGTTGCTGAGGGGCCAGGCCCCAGAGGAGAGCTTGGCAAACCCTCGGGATAGCTCCGCGTCCATCCGGGCAAAAAAGGTGCGGGCCTCCTCAATGTCCTTCCTGGCCGTGGAAATGGTGAGGTATTTATCCTGAACCAGATTGTTGCTCTCCGCCGCCCGGTTCAGGAGGATGCGGTTATACTCCCTGCGGTACTTGTCCAGGGCGTCGCCCTGCTCCTTCTGAAGCACGGTGCGTTCAAAGCTGTGGGGGTCCATGCGGCGGTTGGAGATGGTGATCTTGGCCACGGCGTCGGCGGGCAGGCTGTTGAGCAGGCCTGAGTAGGCCATGAACATGTTAAGCTGGTCCTCATGGGAGGCCACGGCGTAGTTGATGTCGGCAAAGCGCCATGTCCGACTGAACCGCTCCGCCACCTTCCAGATGCCGTCCCGGTAGATGCACCCCACGGGGATGGACTTCTGAACGCTCCGGGGAATGGTGAAACGGCCCCAGTCGCTCCTGTCCGCCCCTTTCGTCACCTTTTTAATGATGGCGGCCTCCCTTCCCGTCCAGGGCCTTCTCGTACAGGTTTTCCGCCCGAAAGGTGCGGGGGCCTGCGCAGAGCAGCTCCGTCTTGATGACCGCCCAGGCAAACTGTTCAAAGCTCATACCGTTGTAGCTGAAAAAGCCGGCGGCGGCCAGAGGGCCCGCAGCCAGGATGCACAGCCAGCTTGCCGCCCGGCTCCCCAGCGGGTCCCGGAGGAGAAAGTACACGCCTATGGCCGCGCCTACAGCCAGGAGGGAGCAGAAGAACTGCCGGACCGTGAGGCCAAAAAACACGTTTTCCTTGTGCTGGCGTATCTCCTTATTGATTTTGATTTCCATTACATAACCTCGCATATTCGATTGTTTTACGTTGAAACGAATGTGGATTTTCGCAAAGCCTGTGCTACAATTAGCGTAGAAAATGTTTTGAGCGGCGGAGGATGAAAAGATGAGTAAAGATAAGAAGAAATTGCAGACTGTATCAACTGAAAGATTAGCCCCTTCTCATTTGGCTGATAACGAGTTAACGAGTTAACAAAAGGGAAAGAAATAATCGACAAGTTAAAAAATAGGGAGGTTGATTGCATACCCCCAAATGGCTCAACAACAAATGATTTCATGATTGCAGATGTTCCCCAAACTGCCCGAAAGGCAATTGGGGCGTATACTGGTAAAAGTCAATCGAAGGTCTCAAAGGAAATAGACTTATAGCCCAAACATCTCCTTTACCACCCGGTCCGCGCCCTTGACCAGCCCCACCAAGATGAGCATATTGAAGATGGTGGAGGCGATGTAATCCCAAGCCATCGTCACCACGTCGGCCCCCGCGTCCACGGTTGGGCCGCCGCTCTCGGAGAAGGCGGAAAAGATAAGACAGGCCAGGACGATGACCGCCCCCTCCATGCACATGCCGATATAGCCCTTGACGAAGGCTTTTCCGGTCCCTGCTGTGGTCTCAGCGGCAAAGGTGGACAGGGGGATGGGGGCCAGGGCGGTGTAGAGGTAGATCTTAAAAAATCTGCCGTACACCGTCATAATGAGGAGGAAGCTCATAACGGTAATGAACAGGCTGCCCAGGAGGGAGACCAGCCAAAGGGGGATGCTCTGCAAGAATCCAACCTCCTCGATGGCGGTCACGATCTCCTCCGGCAGGGTGACGCTTGCCCCGGCCATGCCGCCCACATGGCCCATGACGGACTGAACGATGCCCCCGCAGACGGTGAAGATGGCCGTCATAAGGTCCATACAGTAGCTAACGGCGGTCTTGGCCGCCACGAAGCGGATAAAGAATTTCAAGGCGTTTTCCGGCCTCTGGAGCTCCCGGAAGTTGGCCGTGGCGGAAAAGATACCCACGGCAAAGAAGAGGACCAGGAGCCCATAGCCCACGGCCTTGAGGCCGTCGTTGATATCGACCATCACGTCCCAGATGCCGCCGCCCCGGAAGTCCTGGGGGGTGGTAGTCAGCAGGGACCATATCTCGGTCAGCTTGTCATTCCAGATGTCAAAGGCGTTTTGCAGAGCGCCTACGATCCAGTTGTCGCTGATGTCGGTTCACCTCCATGCCGCAAAATCGTGTCCCAGCTTTGGACAGGATTCTGCGGCCATCCGATATAAAAGGCGGGGCCGCCCAGTGAGGACAGCCCCGCGCTGTGTTACCCCATGATGGAGTCCAGGATTGGCTTGGCGAAGGCGATCAGGAGCCCACCGAAGAAGCACATGAAGCCCTGGGCCCGCTGGCCCGCGTCGTGGCCCTTGAGGCTGAGGCCGATCTGCACGATGCCAAAGCCCAACAGGATCACGCCGATGGCCTGGATACACTGGAATACAAAGTCACTCAGGTTATTGACCACCTGGAGGGGGTCGCCCTCCACGGCCAGGGCGGGGACGGTGAGGCAGAGGGGCAGAAGCGCGGCGGTAAGCAGAGCCTTAAATGCCCTGCGGGTACAGTCGGTATGTTTCATGCTGGTTCCTCCCATTCGATGATTTCAATCTCGTCAATGCCGGAAAAGGGAAAGTCCAGGTCCGCCATGGAAAAGTTAAGGCCCGGAGCGTGGAGGTAGGGGGCGGCCCCACCGTCCTCAGTGAGGGCAATATTGGGGTGCTTTAGGAGGTCATACTTTTGATCCATCACGGGCCGCTCCCCGCGGATGAAGAGCAGGGCGTAGTCGTTGTCCAGCATCCGCACCTCGTCGGGAGTCATGAGCTCCCGCCCGGCGTTCTGGAAGTTGGTGGAGCTGGAGCCGCTGCGCCCCCTGGTCTCCCCTCGCGTCTGCGTGTCGATGGTCTGCTTGCCCAGGAGCTTGGAGATGTACTCATGGGTGCTCTGCTCATTCCCCCCGAGGTAGAGCAGACTGTCCGCGTTGCCGATGATGCCCTCCCAGTCATTTTTGAACAGGGCCTTGAGCTGGCTGATGTTCTGGAGGACGATGACGGAGGAGATCTCCCGGGAGCGCATGGTGGACTGGAGGCGTGTAAAGGAATCGGGCAGGGCCACGTTGCTGAACTCATCCATCAAGAGCCGCACATGGACGGGCAGCCTGCCGCCGTGTACCTTGTCCGCCTGATAGTAGAGGGCCTGGAAGGCGCAGGTATAGAGCATCCCCACCAGAAAATTCAAGGTGTCGTCTGAGTCCGGGATGACGCAGAACACCACCTGTTTCCGCTCTCCCAGCCGGGAGAGCTCCATATCGTCCCGGCTGGTGATGCGCTTGATGGAGGGCAGGGTAAAGGGGGCCAGACGGACGGCGGCGGTGACGAGGATGCTCCGGGCCGTGCGGGCCTCGGCCTGCTTGAAAATCTTGTACTGCCGCACGGCCAGGTGGTCCGGGTCCTCCTCCTCCAGCGCGGCGAACAGGAGGTCCAGGGGGCTTTGATAGTCCGGGTCGTCCTCCCGCACGTCCGCGTTTTCAATCATGTAGGTCATGGTCTCGAAGTTCTGCTCCTCGGGCGGGGCCTCATGGAGCAGGTAGAGCATGAGGGCGGTGTCCAGGGCGGTCTCCGATTTGGACCAAAACGGATCGCTCTCATGGGCCCCCTTGGGCGTGGTGTTTTTGATAAAATTGCGAATGAGCTTGAGCACGTCCTTATCGTCCTGGACATAGGCAAAGGGATTGAAGCAGTCCGAGCGGTCCGGGTCGATAAGGTCCAGCACCTTCACGGTGTAGCTCATCTCCGCCAGGAGCGGTCCCACCGCACGTAAAATCTCGGATTTGGGGTCGGTGACGATATAGGAGCAGTTGGCCAGCATCAAGTTAGGCTTGATGAAAAATCGGGTCTTGCCCGCGCCGGAGCCGCCTACCACGATCTCCAAGAGGTTGCGGCGGTGCTTGTGGCTGTCCAGGCTCATGCGTACATGCTGTGTGAGGATGACGTTGTTCTCGGGGCGTTTGCGGTCGGCGTACTTGGCGTCGAGCTGGGCCGGGCTGCCCCATCTGGCGGAGCCGTGCTCCTCTCCAAAGCGGGTGGTGCGCCGGGTTGCGTAGTACATGCCCACGCCGCAGCCGTACAGAACCAGGGCTCCGGCCAGGAATTTCAGCGTGTGGGGCGTCCAGCGGATGTCAAAGGGGTGCTGGAGCGTCACCATGAAACGGTCCATGAGCATAAAGAGGTCTATGCCGTCGGTATAGGCATAGGCCAGGATAGCCGCTGCCCACAGCACGGGAACAGAGAGCGCCGCCCAGGTGAGGGCGGCGCTCTTCCAGCTCGTATCGGTATGGTTCGCTTTCACGTCCGGCTCCTATCTGTCCAAACTTGGGACACGATGCGCGGCGCTCAATAGCCTGTCCTGGGCAGGGGCACGGGCTTGCCGTAAACGGCTGTCACCCAGCGGGCCACCGCCTGGACCCACACCCCGTTGAAGACGCCGCCCGCCTCCGCCGTGTTGGTGAAGCTGGAGCCAGGGGCAAGGCCGGGCAGAGCCGTGGTATAGAGATAGGGGATATCCACTTGGGCGAAGCCTGCCGGGACCTGTCCGAATACGCACATGAGCTCCGTCACCTTCTCGTTGACGGCCAGCCCCAGGGCGGCGGGAGAGGCATCCAGAGTATGGTTTTTCGTCGTGCTCAGGCTGTCGGCCAGGGTACGGTAGTCCCCGCCGTTCACCCGGTAGACGATCTTATAGGTGAGGGACTTGTTATAAGTGCCCGTCACCACCTGCTCCAGCCGGACGGCTGAGGGCAGGTAGTCCCTCCAGTAGAAGGAACTGAGAGGCACGGTGGAGGTGTTGGCGATGTCCCGGAGGACATATCGGACAGGTTGGCCGCTCATGGCCTCCCTGGGGCCTGTCTTGTCGATGCTCACTCCCGTGCTCACGCTCTTGTTGGCCATCTCCAGCCGGACGATCTGGCCGGAGTGATCCAGATAGACGGTCACGGGTGTTCCGTCCAGAGAGTAGTAGGCCGGGGCCTGAACCTCCCGGATGGTGTAGCGGTCCAGCGGTAGAGGCTGGGACACGGCTAATCCATTGCTCCCGCTGACGATGGTGTCCATCACATTTCCCGCCTTATCGTAGACCTCGAACCGGGCCCCCTCAAGGCCCGTTCCGGCGGGCAGGCCGTTGATGGGGTTATCATCGGCGGACTTTTTTGCGATCTGGATTTGTCCCGTGATGGGGGTGTTCTTCCAAGTGATTTCCGTGGTTTCGCCGGGCTTGACATAGACCGTCTTTAACCTCACATCCACTACATAACCAGGGGCCTCAAGTTCCCGCAAATATACCCGGCCGGAGAAGTCCAGCGTGTCCACGTAGGCGTACCCGCGTTGATCCGTAGTGAACTGGTCCACAGGGTTGTGCTGGCCGTCATAGAGAAGGAAGGTCACGTCGGGGATGCCTTTCCCGGTCACGCTATCTACCTTGTGAATGAGTATGCCGGAAAAAGCGGTGTTTTTTACAATCAGCTCCGTGACGGCTCCATCCTCCACGGTGAAGTAATGGGGCGTGGGGTCCAGCTTGTACTCCTTAGGGCAGGAGACCTCCAGAGCGTAGTAGTCCCCGGCCTCCAGGTCCACGTGGACGCGGCCCCGCCTGTCCGTGATCACGGTATCCACCAGCCCGCCGTTCATCCGGTGGATTTCGAATTCCACATCCGGGATGCGTACACTCCGATTGTCCGCATCCACCTTGGTAAGCTCCAGGCCGCCCTCCCGCCGGTTGTGGAAGGTGAGCGTTTGAGCCTCGCCTTCCTTAATCAGGATGCTCTGTGGCGTGCCGTCCAACACGAAGCCCCCGGCGGTTCTGGTCTCCCTGGCTGTAACGGTCGTACCAGGTGTAAGCCCGGTGATGACGATGCACCCGTTGCGGTCGGTGGTATACTCGCCGTTGTTGGGGCCTACCACGGCACCGCTACTGTCCGTGACCAGGAAGGTGACGCCCCGGATGGGGGTGGTGGTGCCCTCGACGTACTTTTGGATGGTGAGGGTGCTGGTGGGGGTGTTTTCGAAGGTCAGCGTCTGAGTATCGTTGGTATTGATTACTACCGTCTGCGGTGTGGGATCCTTCATGTACCCCGAAGGGGCCTGCTCCTCCGCTACCACCAGCGTACCGGGCTCCAGCCCGGAAATGACGATTTGGCCGTTGGCGTCCGTGGTATAGAGCCCATTGGAGGAGACCGCCCCGCCCGCGTTGGGAATCAATTCGCCATTTGAAGCCGTCACCTTGAAGGTGGCCCCCGCCAGGGGCTTCTTGGTCTTGCTGTCCCGTTTGACGATAATCAGCGTTCCCTTGGGAGCGTTGTCAAAGGTGAGGCTGTTGGTCATACCGCTCTGAACTGTGATGCTCTTGGGCTCCCAATCCCTCACGTAGCCGACAGGGGCCTGTTCCTCACGGACGATGATAGTCTGGCCAGGGGTGAGACCGGTAATGGAAACGAGCCCGTCGTCCCCGCTTGTGTACCGTCCGTTGTTGGGGCCGATAGGCGCGCTTGCGCCGTCTGTTACCAGGAACTGCGCCCCAGCCAGAGGCTGTTTGGTGGCGCTGTCCCGCTTTAGGATGGTGAGGTCACACAGGGGCTTGTTGTAAAAGTGGAGCGTGTGGGTCTCCCCTGCCTCCACGCGGACGGTCTGCGGCGTGCCGTCCAGGGCGTAGCCCGCCGGGGCCCGTAGCTCCTTGACGATGACGGTCGTACCCGCCGTGAGGTCTGAAATGAGAATAGCGCCATTTTTGTCAGTAGTGAACGCGCCGTTGCCCGTGCCGATCACCGCGCCCTTATCGTCCGTCACCATGAACACGGCCCCGGCCAGAGGCGTATGCCCGGTGCCGTCGGCCAGCTTTTTGATAAGCACGGCCCCGTGGGGCTGGTTGCCAATGTAAAGCTTCACCACATCCTGGTCCTCGCCGGAGAGGTAGGCCGTCTGTGGGGCGGAGTCGATGGTGTAATGGGGGCTGCTCCGAACCTCTTCCACCACGTAAGCCCCGGCCTTTAGGCCCGTCACCACAAAGCTGCCGTTGGCGGAGGTCTTATAGCTGCCAATGACCGTGCCCCCCGTGCCGCTGGTGCCGCCCAGGTAACGGACCTCAAAGACGGCCCCCTCCAGGGCAGCTCCCGTCTTCTCGTCGTATTTGTAGACTACCAAAGCGGACAGCGGAACGTTCTGGAAGGTAAGTGCCTTGCCCTCTCCACCCTTGATGTAGCACTCCTGGGTATCCGGGGCCTTTATGGCGTAGCCCTTGGCGGGCTCCAGCTCCGTCACCTTGTACCAGCCATCCTGGAGGCCGGTCAGTTCGATGCGCCCCGACTCGTCGGTGAAGAAGGTCCCCAGGCTGTTAAGCTCCCCGGTGGTGGTGTCGTTGCTGCCGTACCAAATTTCAAATTTGGCCCTCTGGATGGGGTCCCCGGTGATGCTGTCCAGCTTTTCAATGACCAGGGACGGCTTTTTGTGGTTTTCAAAGTAAATGTCGCTGTTTCGATTGGGGTACAGGGTGATGAGCTGGCTAGGAGCGTCCAGGAGGTAGGTGGCCGGGACCGATTTCTCGGCTACCTCGTAGACGATGGGCAGGAGATTTTCCAGAGTGGCCGTGCCGTCCGGCCCGGCCTCCACCTCGTTGACGGTATGGCCGTCTGCGGCCTTAACGGTGAACACGGCCCCGGCCACGGGGGCCCCGGTGTCGGCGTCGCTCTTGTGGATGGTGAGGGAAGGCCGCATGTCGTTGTTGAGCACGATAGTGCTTGTTCGCCCGGCGAAGAGCTCCACGTGATGCTCCACTGGGTCGAGCAGGTGGTCCTCCCTGGTGGCAGTCTCCTTCACCGAGTACACGCCGGGAGCAAGGTCGGCAATGAGAATCTCGCCCTGGGCGTTGGTGGTGCGGTCCAGGTAATGGCTGCCGTCCTCGATTTTGGCGATGCGGAAGGTGACGCCGGGGAGCGGGGAGCCGTCTGCGCTGAGCTTTATAAGTCTCAAGCTTGGACGGATTGCGTTGGTGAACACGAACTGCTCGTCGTGATTGGGGCGGAGCTGGATGATGCGCTGGGCCTCGTCGATGATATACCCCGCGCAGGATTTTTCCGTCACCATATACGCGCCTGGGTCCAGCTCAGCCAAGTCAATTTCCCCGTGCTCGTCGGTGGTGAACTCACGGGGGCCGAAGCTGCCGTCCACGGACCTGATCTCAAACACGGCGTTGGGTATTACCATGGAGGGGTCCGCTGCGTCCACCTTCACCAGATGGATGCCGGGCTTGCGGTCATTGTAAAAATAGAGGGTTTTAATACCCTCCCCGGCCCTCAGCCCCACCTCCTGTGGGATGGGGTCCTTGATATGGCCGCTGCCCCCGGCGTCCTCCTCTTCCACACGGTAGGTGCCGGGCCGCAGGTCAGTCAGGACGATCTCCCCCAGAGCGTCGGTCTCGTAGCTCCCCAGCAGCTCGGCGTCCCGGTAGACCCGGAAGGACACGCCGGGCATGGTGGCGTGGGTCTCCCGGTCGTACTTGACGATCCGAAGGCCGGGGAGCGCATCGTTTTTCAGCGTGAAGACAACGGTCTCCCCGGTAACGACGGTGGCGGTGTAGGTCTGCGGGTCCTTCTGCCATCCCTCCGGGGCGGACAGCTCCAGGATTTCGTAAGCGCCCGGTTTTAAGCCGGAGAACGTATAAGAGCCGCCCGTCCCGGTGATCCCGGTATGGGTGGCTCCCGATTCTATATGCTTGATTTGTACCCTGGCCCCGGCCAGGCTGTCCCCGGTGTCGGCGTCGATCTTTTCTATGCGGAGGTTCCCATAGGGGGCGTTGTGGAAGGCGGCGGTGGCCGTCTGGCCGTATGTTACTGTGACGTTTTGAGCGGGCTCTTCTGACAGCAGATATCCCTTTGGGGCCACGCGCTCATAAACGGTATAATTTCCGACTGTGGTAAGGGGTATGGTGATAGTACCGTTCGCCCCGGTGGTGTAGATACCGATGGTATCCCCGGAGGGCCCCACCACCTCAAAGGAGGCCCCGGCCAGGGGCCGGTCCGTCCCCTCATCCAGCTTGACGATCTTCAAAGCGGTATCAGGGGTGTCCGGCGGCGGGGGTGTGGAGCTGTCTTCAAATTTGCTGATGGCCGTCCGCAGCAGAGTGGTCTGCGGGTCGGTGTCGCAGAGATAGCTTTGGAGATTTCCGTACTTGTCCTTTTCTTGGCACAGTGCATAAAAGACGGCATATTTGTAGACCTCGGCGGTCAGGGCGAGTTGGACGCTGCCGTTTTCACCCTGCACACTCTCAGCGGGATACAGCACCTTAAATTTTCCGTTGTAGCTCCCGCCGTTGGGCATCACCAGGAGCGTATCTATATCCTTGTTGTCCATATCCGTGATACGTGCGCCCTGGGGCACATCGTTGGGGGTCTGAAATTTGATATGGACGGCATAGTCGCATACCCAAGTGTCCGACGTGACGGTGAAAACCTGCTGCTTATATGCCTTGCCGTCGATGGTGACGGGGTAGGCGGTCTCCCGGTCCGGGGTGGTGGTGAGCCGGGGCTCCGGGACGGAGCCCCAGGCCATGCCCCGATTATAGATGTCCACGGCGGCGGCCAAGAGCCGTTCGCCTCTCTCGCGCTCTATGCCGGACAGTCCGGGGGCAACCGTCACCTTGGAGATATCCCATTCAGGAATGAGATAGCACCACAAAGCGATCTTTCCGGCGTAGAAGGCTTGGTATAGGTTGTCCAGCTTGAGCTCTTGCAGGGAGCGGTGCGGGTACATGTTGGCGACGAGACCCACCACCTTCGGGTCGCTGGCCCGCTCCTCTGCCAGATACTCGATGCTCTCTCCCTTTCCCACCGTCTGCGGGACACCGTGCTGCGACGGGTTGACGCAATATGCGGGGATCTCTTTCATCTCACCCGAAGTAGAATCTGGAAACAGGAAGTAAGTATATTCCTGCTTCTGTACCTTGCCATTGACAGCAAGATACGCCATGGGAAAGCCGCCGCTGAAAATGCCGACCTCCCCCAGCGCCTCGTCCGGGGTTTCCGCCGCGCCGGCAGACGTGCAGAAAAGCGGCAGGACGATAGACAGTGCGAGTAGGATACTGATGATTCGCTTCATAGGATGCATCTCCTTTTTGTCTCAAATCGGGACGGAATAATCCAAAAGAAATTCAATATTATGGAGGCGATGGGCGCAAAAGAGGGGCCCCGTTTTGTAAACGGGGCCCCAGGACGCGTCTAAATTTGGGACAGAATGTTATAAGCCTTGCACATAGTAGCAGGTATATAGAAACTTCCCCATGCTGTTATAGGTGTCCCATGCTTCTACGGCAAATTGTGCGGCAGGGGCGGAATAGAAAACCTGGGTCGACTGTTCATCCCTCCATGGCCAGAATGGCTGTACTCCCGTGGGTACCTCAATTCCCAGGGCAAGATGGAAAATCGGTTCCCCTTTTGAATCCCGCCTGAGTTTCCCGCTCTCCCACAATTCCGGGCAGTTGGGGACGGAATTGTAAATCGTATACTGCATCCTGCGCGTCTCATGCAGATTCAGGATCGTTACCGTGCCATTTTCCCAATGGATTGTGCGGGCCACGGGAAGCTCCAAGTTCGGGAACTGGCTCCAGTCGCAGGTGGGCTCGGGCAAGGCGGGCTCTTCCTTTTTGGGCCCGGTGACAGTGAGGGTAGTGCCATCGTCAAGCTGGACCACATCCCCGGCCAAAGGCCGGAAGGGCTCGTCGGACTGTGGGACGGTGAGTGTGCCAGTAGTCGGGGATTCCTCCACGTAGGGGGCCGCGCTGTCGATACGGACGATATTGGCGGCCCCGTCGTATGTCACACCGAAGTCCACGGCTCGTCCGATGTCCCGAAGTTGGACATAATTATGGCCCCTGATAACGTAGGCTTCCAGCGCCGCCTCCTGGCCGTCCACGCAAAAGGTCTGTGTGGACGGCGCGGCGGTGAGGACGGTGGCGGCCAGGGCCGTGCCCCCGCCGAACAGGAGCGCGGCGGCGGTGAACCCCGCTGCAAAGGATGGACTCTTTCCGTGCATCTGTATACCCCCAGTAGAATCGGATGGCCTGTTCTTCTACTAACAGGATACCACAATGAGCATATTTTGTCGCTTTTTTACACCTCTACGGCTTGGACCATCCAGCGCAGATCGCGTTGATCCCGGACGCAGGTATAGAGCGTGACACGGTTGTCTGCCGTGGCGGCAAGTCCGCTCCTGTCGGTCTCGCTCACCTGTGCCACGCAGACCACCTCGTAGGTGCGCGTGCCCAGCCTCGTGGTCAGCGTCAGCCTGTCCCCAATCTCCAGGGTATGTATCCTGCCAAAATGGTTCGTCACGCCCCGGTTATGCCCCGCGAGACACACGTTGCCGTCCCAAATGCTGGCGTCCTCGAAATGGCCCGCGCCCTTGGAGAGGGGCTTGCTCCCCGTGCCCTCATAGATCCTGACGCTCAGGTCGATGGCTGGGATCTTCAGCGTCCCCAGGTGCCCGGCGGAATAGTAGAGGTCGCTGGTGACTTCCGTGAAGGCTGCGGTGGGGCAGGTGATCGTAAAGTCAGGGGAAGGGGTTACTTGGGCGGGCGGTACGGCGTCCGCCGGATTGGAGCCGCCGCCGATGGCAGTCCAGCTACCCACAGCGCCGCCAGATGTGGAGTCGGTATCATCGGCAAGGCTAGGGGTAAGGTATTCGCCGTTGCCGGGCAGGTAGCTGGTGGGGCTGCCGAAGGCCGGGGCCACCAGGGCGTTGTTCTTGCTCCTGTCCTGATTGACTGGTTCTTTGTTCACGTAGACGGTATCGTCTGTGGTGGGCCGTCCGAAGAGCCCCCCGTCCAGGGCCTCCACGTTGTACTCCAGGGCCTGGGCCGGGAGGGTCAGTGCGGTCAGGAGCAGGGCGACGGTCAAACACAACTGTCTCAGCTTCATGCGGCATACCTCCTGCCGTTCCGCCATTTGATCAGATGGTGGAGCCCCAGCCCCGCCAGAACCAGGGCGGAGGCCACGGCCAGGGCGGGGAGCCCGTAGTGAACGGCCAGTTGCGCCGGGGTCTCGCTTATATCCTGGGCGGCCTCTTCTAAAGGCTCCAGCGGGGCCCCGGCGAACACGGCGGTATAGCGTACCGCTCCGCTGACAGTACACATCAGTTCCCCGGTATAGCTGGCGGTGACGGTGTAGCCCGTGGCGGAGCGGCTGGAGGCGGTGCCGGAATAGACGGCTGTGGCGGTATAGGTGGGGGGCAGGGTATCGTTGCCGCCGGGAACGGTCTGCCAGCTCACATCGGCCAGCTCCAGCGTCCGGCCATTCTCCACGGTGCTCTTGGGGAGCAGGGCCGTGTCAGCGTCGGAGAGGCCGGGATAGGTGCGGGTGGCGGAGACGATCCGTGTGCTGGACTGGTAGCCCGCCGCCTCCACGGTGATGCTCTTGGGGTCCAGATCCAGCGTGCCGGTAAAGCCGTCGTCGGTGGTAAGCTCCATGCTGGCCTCCAGCTTTTCCAGGATGGCCGACATGTCCTTGGTCTCGCTGTCTATGGTGACGGTCTCGGTGTGTTCCCTGGTCTCCGTCTCGGTCTGGTCCTCCCGTAGCAGATCCAGCAGGGCATAGCCATAGCCCTCCCGCTGAAAATCCAACGTGGGGATGGCGGCGGGATCGGTCCCGGACTCCAGAAGATACACCTTTTCAATGCGGCGGTAGTCCCCCGCCTGGGTCTCCACCACCTCCACCGGGTAAATATCCGGGACCGTCTCCGGGGGCGGGGAAGTCTCGGAAGCCGCCCCCTCCGCCGCAAACACCACGCTGGAGAGGATCAGTGCTGAGGCCAGCAGAGTCAAAAGTCTTTTCATATCGCGCCTCTTTTCTGTCCAAAGTTTGGACGGTTTACTAAGTAGGGACGCGCCCCCGCTTCCTGCGGGGGCGCTGGATGTACCGTATTGCTCGGGGCGGGGGGAGCGGAGCCGCTCCCCATATTTGTAAGTGCGCCGAGCGGAGCCCGGCGCACTTGGGCGATGCCCCCTTGATTACCCTCTATCCCAGGCCACGGCCCCAGTCAAGGCCCGGGCCAGTCCGCAGACTGGACCGGTTCATGGTCAAGCCGCAGCGCGGCTTGACCAGCCTTGACGGGGGGCGGGGGTTGGGATAGGCTCCCGCAGGGGTCAACGCCCCCGCCTGTCCGCTGGCGTGTAGCCCCGGCCCCGGTCCCGTCCGAGCGGTTCGATAGACCGCTCAATGTTGCCGCCGATCTTCTTCGCCGTCTCCTGGACGGCCTTCAACGCCTCGGCCCGGTCCTCTGTGGACCAGTCCAGGAAGGCGCTGCTCGCCTGGGCTGCGTCCGGGGGCTCCCGGTCGATACCGAACCGTTTGCAGAGCAGATAGGAGACGCTTTCCGCGTCAAGCTGGGTGTCCTCCCTGCGGTAGTATGGGTTGCGCCCCTGGTTGTGGGCCCGCGCATGGACGAGCTCCACGGCCAGGGCCGCGAACAGTTCCCCCTCCGGTGCGTCCGGGTCGATGGTGATCTCCATATTTCGCTCGTCATAGACGGCGGGGGCCTCTTGCCCCTCCACCGCCCGGATGCTGCCGCCTGGCGCGTAGTTCATCAGGGTAGCCAGCGCCTTCTCCATCTGATGGGTATCCTCAGCAAGCCGGAGCTCCCGCAGGGTGCGGCCCTGGGTCTGGTCCAGAGTGAACGCCTCCCCAATGTCATATCCGCGCCGCTTGGGGTCTTTGGGACGTACAAAAATCTTGGCCCCGTGCCCACGCTCCGCCGGGATGACCGAGCGGCCCAGCCCCTGCCACCGCTCCGCTGTGCCGATCTGCGCGGGCTCATCCATCACGCTGGGGAGCTGGTACATAGCCAGCACCACGTTCCCGGCGCTGTAGTCTGGGTTCACGGCCTGCAAGTCCAGATAGCTGAGATAAGCCGCGGGGGTGCTGGTCACGTCCGTGATACCCGCGTCCCGCATGGTGTCTATGTTCTCTCGCTCGGCCTGCCGCTGCTCCTGCCACTGTTTATCGCTGGCCCGCTTGCTGGCCAGGAGACCTCTGATGTCTGCCATTTGATTTCCTCCCATCATCATTCATCTGGTGAGCTCCGGCCCCTTCACCGGGGGCCGCTTCTGGCCGTTGGCGGCCCGCAGGCTCTCCAGCCTGCCGTGGACAGTGGGGCGGTCACTGGTCGTAACCGTCGCAGTCTCCTCCAAACTGCCCGATCCACTCCCGCGCCTCCCGGAGTCCCTGCCTTGGGGAGCGTGGGACACAGGCTTTTTTGGCGGTTCATCCCCCTGAGCCTGGGCGGGGGCGGCGTAGCCCATGCGCTCAAAAATACGGTTGACGGCGGACACGTCCTCGGAGCGGGCCAGGATGTCCACCGTGCCGTCCCGGTCTTTGGGCTTGATGGGGGCCCACAGAAGGCCGTACTTCCTGGCATACTGGCCGAACCGCTTGAGGTCGGAATGCTGGAGGGGGAATACCCGCGCCGCGCCGTTGCAGCCCTTGATAAACTTCTTCATTTTGGTCTTACCCTGGAGCTGGTGCGGGTTTTTAGCCAGCGCGTAGAGAAATGCCACCAGATGCTTGGCCCCTGCCCCGGCCAGCTTGGCCGTAGCCTCCGCGATCTGGATGCACTGGCGGGCCATGAGGTCGGCGGCGTCACCTTCCATGCCCATACGGTTCAACTCCTTCCATGCTGAGATGCCACAGATAGTCCGACCATTTCCCCGGCTTTGCCTCTCTCCGGCAGGAGCGCAGAAACGCCCGGAGATGGGTCTCTTTGTCCAAAGGGCAGGTGAGGAGGGAGAACACCTCCACATCCATTGCCACGTCCGGGTAATTCAAAACCGTGAGATTTCCACGGGGCCGTGTCTTTGGGGCCTGCTTGGGCTGGAGAAGAAGTACGTCTGGCCGTCTATGCACCTGTCCGAGGGGAGATAAAAAGCTGAGGTTGGCATAGCTCCCCTCCTGAAACACCTCGGACAAGGGAAAGAGAAAGGTCTTTTCCCGGCGGGCCAGGAACAGGTAATGATGGGAATCTCCCTTCTTCAGACGGTGAAGGTCCAGTGCGAGATCACGGCGGTCCAGGCTAGGGCGGCGGGCGGCCAGGGCCTCCAGAGCCTCAACGAGATCGGTGTCCACGATTTTTAACATGTCTGTTGTCCTCCTTAACGCGGCCCCTCTCTTTCTCTTGGGGCTTCGGTACTTGTGATTGGATGCGGGGCAAGTCCCCGAGGGCCTGCGTACAGAGCCCGTGGTCCCGCCGCAGGCAGCGGATCCGGGCAGTGGCGGCGCTGATAGCCTGCGTGACCGTACCGTCGTCCCGCCCCCGGCGGCTCAGTTGATAGAAGGCTTTGCGGCGGTCCGTTAGGGCGTCTATTTCCGCCTGGAGCGCGTCGGCCAATAGGCCGAGTTGGCCCGTAGTCTCGATCCGGTAGCGCTGAATGAGCCTGAATTGGGCCACGTAACGGTTGAATTTGACCACCTCGCCGCGCAACAAAAAAGCCGCCCCCTTGGACGGCTTGCAGACCGGTATCTTCCCCAGCAGATAGAGGTATTTGACATATAGGGCCCGGAGGCCGTGGAACTTGTGGCCACGGATGGGCCGGGGGCCCCGCAGGCGGTAGTATTTCACGGGCAGGGGTGCGGCCCGTGCCATGGGCTGCGACACATGTGTTTCCCCCCCGCTGAGCGGCCGCCATACGCGCTTGCAGTCCGCTTTCGCTGTAGCCCTCTCCCAGGGAATCTAGGCGCAGAAAGCGCTGGCCGCCCGGCGGCCGGAGGGACGTGTGCTTGACGCCGGGCCCGCGCTTCACCGTATAGCCCCGCACCTCCAGCGCGGTGAACAGGTCCGGCAGGCTGGCGGACCCGACCAGGGCGGCGTCTATGTCCGCCCGGACCGTGCCCCGCAGGGTGGGCCGACCGGCCTGCTCCGCCGCCCATTCAGCGTACTGCTTCCCCCGCCCCTCCGGCTCGATGACGGACAGGCCGCGCTCCCGCGACACCTCGTTGGAGATCCCCCGGATGTCCCCGAAAGTAGTCCTTGAAGTTGTTGCGGTACATCTTCCCATCCACGAAGGACACGGAATTGAAGACGATATGCGCGTGCAGGTGATCCCGGTCCAGGTGGGTGGAGACCACGGCCTCATAGCGGTCCCCCAGGAGCCGCCGGGCAAACTCCAGGCTGGCGGCATGGGCCTCTTCGGGCGTGACCTCGCCGGGGGTGTAAGCGTGGATCAGGTGATAGCCCAGGACGTGGCCGGGGCCGTCCTTGCCCCAGCGCCGTTTGGTGGCCTCCATGTCCTTGCGGGCGGAATCCAGCTCACAGTTGAGGGCGGTCTCCAGCCGGACGGTCCCGCCGTCCCACTCCAGCGCCGTCTTCTCCTGGTCCTCTATGTACTCCAATGCGCGGCCCAGGGCGGTCTTTCCATCGTTAAGCACATAATTGAGGCAGCGGTCCAGGCGGTTGCGGATGGGGATGATCTTGTCGTAGGCCATCAAAACGCCTCCTTCAACAGCCGCCACGCCTGCCGGGCCAGTTCCTCAGCCTCCCCAAGCTGGTCGGCGTTCACGGCCTTGGAGGCGTTGGCGATGTGGGCAAGCTGGTTGAGGTTGGTGCCGATGCCGGAGAGCTGGCGGAGCAGGGCGGCGTACTGCTCAGGCGGACGGGGGCGGATCTCCGTGCCCATGATGAGGCTGCGGATGAACGCCTCCATGCCCAGGCCGGAAAACTCTGATTGCTGCTTCAGATACCGATATTCGGCGTCGCTCAACCATACGCCGATGCGGTTGGGTCTTCTTCTCACGACAACCTCCTATTGTGTCCAAACCTGGGACGAGATGTTTTCTTGGTTTTTCTTCCCATTACCGCCCGGGAGTGTTATAATGGGGTTGCCCGTGGAAGCGGCAAGGGGGGGATTAATGACGATTTTCGAGCGGCTTTTCAGGAGAATGGGACAAAAGCCCAGGGCTGTGGTATTCGTAGACTATGAACACTGGTATTATTCCTATAAGAAGCTCTATCATATGGAGCCGGACCTGCGCGGGTGGTACGACGAGCTGGCAAGGACCTATGAGATAGCCGAACTGATGTTTTTCGGCGCGTTTGCGCAGGCGGACCTAAAGTATGAAGCGCCTAAGATCAGGGCGCTGACCAATACGATCATAGCAACGGACAATAAGAGCCCCTTCCACAAAAAGGACATGACGGATTTTATCATGCTGGACTACATCTACCAGCGGGAGCTGGAGAATGACAGAAACGAGGTTTATGTTATTTTCACAGGAGACGGACATTTCCAATCTGTGGTCCGCTACCTGACCCAGAAGCGGCATAAGACGGTGGTGGTCTACGGAGTCCGGGAGGCTTTCAGCCGCCAGCTCCAGGCGGCGGCCACCAACGCCGTCCAGCTTCCGGCGGAGGGGACGGTGATCGCGGCGTGCTACCGCCTTATCGTCGATAATTTCAACTATATTGCGGAGCACCCGGAGAAACGGATCATACCCACCTTCCAGAATACCGTGGCGGCGGTGGCCCGTCACAGCGGCATGGGGGAGCAGATCGTCCACGCAGCCCTCCAGCAGATGCTTGATTTGGGCTATGTACGCCGCGGGGACTACCGCGTGGAATTTAACAGGACGATCAAGGCCCTGTCGCCCGACTGGGAGAAGCTGCACACTGCCGGACTGTGGGAATATCCGGTCTGAATCAGGGATAGATACGGAGGGGCGGCGTCATTGCCGCCCCTCCGTTGTTCTGTCCAAACTTGGGACAAAAACGCCGGGGCTTGGGGGCTGTGCCCCCAACAAGTGGCATGTGGGTGTCCACATGCCGTACTTGCTGTTCATGCGCGTCAAAGCCGCGCATGAACGTTGCCGGAGGCTGTTTCCCTTGCGCCGTTTCCGGATGCCGTATCCGGCCCCGCCGCCTTTGTTGTTCAAGGGATGGGGTGTGCTGAAATGCCAGCCGATACCGCTACCGTGACTTTGCGCAAAATGAGGAGGGGGCCGTCAGGTAGGTACGCCCTCCTGCCCAGGTCCCCGAAAACACGTTCATACCGGGATAGTTGCTCAAAGCGGCGGCTTTGACCGCCACCATGGCCTCACCTATGTCTACTTTGCCTGCCCAGCAGCCCGGGCTGGGCCCAGTCCTCCGGCTGGGCCTGGAGGTCGTAGACGTACATACCGGACGGGACCGTAGCCGGGTCCACCCGGAGCGTGGTGAAGAGAATGGGGACGCCCAAAAGCTCCGCCTCCTCCAACCGCTCTTTCCTTACGTTGGTCCGATACGAGGGGACTGTCATAGAAAAAGCCCGCCGTTTTCACGGCGGGCAGGTGGGTGGTATGCTATTATCGTTCGGGCGCGTGGGCGGCTCTGTCCTGAAGCGGGATGCGGAACATGCGGCAGTAGTCCCGCTGGGCCTCCAGCCCACATTCCGCGATTATCTTTTGGAAGGGGCTGTCGGTGGGGTTCTCGTCCCGCTGGGCCGCCTGGAGGGCGGTGATGCCGTCCTCCAGCAGCACCTTCGTCTCGCTGAGGGTGAGGGAATTCCCCTCTAGTGCGTTGCTGGAATAGGTGGTGCCGATTTTGAAGTATTGGTCCAGCTCCCGTACCACCTCGTCCAGCGCCCAGCCTTTGGCGATCAGACGGAACAACATGGCTAAACGGTCCTTGCCAAAGCTGACGTTGGCGATGTGGCGTCTTCCATCATCGGCTGAGGGACGGGAAAACTTGTCCAAAGTCTGGACGCTTTACCGCTCCGGGCCACTCCGGCGGGGCGATATGCGGCGGTGGGGCAGTTGGGAGGGAGGCTTGCGATGGCCGCTCTCTTCGGATACTCCGGGAGGCTGGTAGTCTTGGGCTGCGTATTCCGAGGGAGTCATGCCAAGGCTCCGGGCCTCATGCCATATCTCACGCTTGCTCCGCTCTTTGTCCGCGCCCATGTCCGGGTCCTTGAAAAAGTCCGCCAGCTCCGGCTGTGCGGGGTATTCCGGGCGCTCGGCGGTGTTGAGTTCCCGCCGGCACGCCTTGATATGCTCCAGCATCGCCAGACAATAGTTCGCCACAGGCTGGTCTTTCCCCCGAGGGTCCGGCAGGTCGTTGTATACCCCGGCGATATGCTCTGCTTTTGCGGCGAGCTCCACGTGCTGCTCCAGGAAGGGGACGAACACGTCCAAGGCATAGTCGCAGCGCTCGTTGGCCTGGCCCTTCAGTCCCTTGGCGGCCAGTCTATCCTGCCAATACGGGTCGTTGCGGGTATACGTGAAGTGGCCCCGGATGTGGTCGATCAGGCTGCCGTCCCCGTCCCCGAAGTCCTGGCGGCCCTGGTAGGTCTCTATCGTGCCGCACATCATATACTCGATCTCGAATTTGGTCTTGTCGTAGTAGCGGCCCCCGGCTTCGGCGCGCCGCTGGGCATCCAGCTCTCGAAAGAGCCGGTCCGCCTCGTGGAGTGATAAGGTCTGGCCGCTGTGGACGCCTCTGCTCTCGCTCCAGAGGATGGTGACGGTGGGCTCCTGGTTAGCAAGCCGTGCCCTGCGCTCGTACTCCTCGTAATTGACCTCCCGCATGGGCTCCGTCAGGCCCAGACGGGAAGCTGCCTCCTGTCGGGCCTCCTCTACGACTGGAACGGGGGATTCCAACGCACCGCCGTCCACGGCCAGAAAGTCCGGTCCGTCCAGGAAAAAGTCCGGCCCGCCTTTGCTGTTGAAGCGGAGGGTGAGATGGCGCCCCTGATCCAGCGCATAGGCCGCTGTCCGGCCGTCGTTCCAGGCCCGCATGGGCTCCCCATAAAAACGGGGTATCCCGGTAAAACCATAGCTATCCACATACAAGGCCTCATTTTTCCCGTCACGGTGTAGGAGCACCACATCGCTGATGGAGAGGGAGCGGCCCCGATAGCCGGGCGGATGGCGGAGGTTGAAGGCTTCAAAGATACGGTTCAGGGAATCGCCAGGGTCCAGGTAACCTGTATAAATGAGACGGTAATTCTCCCTGCGGACGGACAGAACGTAGGCCTCCAGCCGTTCCAGAGGCTCGAAGAGCAGGGAAAGATGGGCTTCACCGTCCGGGATTTGGTAGATACCGAACCTGTCTACGTCGGAGGTCAGTAAGTTGGCCTCCTCCCGACGCTTCCCGCGATAGGCCCGGTAGGCCGCCGCGGCCTGCTTATCATTCCTTTTGGCGGCGAACAGGCCGGGGTGGTCCGCCAGCCCCCTCCAGTCGGACAGGGGCGGCCCCATGGTGCCGTCTGCAAGCAAGGGACAGACCTGCGCCTTTGCCTCCAGCATGTGCTGCGCGGTCCCACGGCTCATGGGGAACAGCTCTGCCCACAGAGGGGGGGCGTTTTCCCGCCGCTGGTCGTCATAGAGAAATTTCATCTCTTCCGGGCTTTTTGCCGGGGAGTAATAGGGAAGGATGTTCTGATCCCGGTGCAGACCACGCCGGAGGCAAAACATCTGCGCTTCGCTGTATACCGGGTCGGCATAAATGGACACGTCCAGCCCATCCTTGAGGCCGAGGTAGATTTCGTGCATCTGGCCTTCGGTGAATTTTGTATCGGCGTAGGCCAGGATGTCCACGCCCTCATCGTCACCCCGCCGGATCTCCGCCCACTGGCCGGGGCTGAACAGGGTGCGGTCCAGCAAATATTCCAACGACAATACCTCTCACCTCCTATCGCTGGGGGCCGCCTCGGGCAGGAGGCTCCCGTCTGGGCGGCCTGGGCCGGAGGGAGAGTGGGTCTTCCCCGGACAGGGGCCGCAGAGCGGGGATGCGCCCGGCGGCGTAAATGGCCTGACGGTTCAACTGCCGCTGCCACGCCTTTTCCGACGGGGCCCAGCGGAAGCCCCCGGATTTGAGCGCCGTCCGCAGCTCCTCCGCGGGTTTTTCATCAAAGAAGATTTGAAGACGGTTGAGCTCCTGGTTAGGACTGACGCTGCCACCCTCAAAATCCCACCCCACATGCTCCGTGGACCGGGCCGCCTCCAGCCGCTGAATGCGGCCCCGGATACGGTGGATTTCTTGGTTGTTGTTGGAGAGCTGATAGCTGGGGTAGGGGCATTTCTCCCAGGAATAGCCCGTCTCCACGGCATGGTCCAGCTTGAGGGCCTGGTCCGGGGTGAGTCCCTCGCACCCCAGGCAGGTGCCGTTTTTACGGTAATATGCGTTGACTCTTTTCATATGGCTCTGCCAGTCCTCCAGCCCCGCCAGTTTGGTCCTGAGCTTTTCAATGGCCTCCGGATCATCGCTGGAAATAGCCGTGTTGAGCTCCGCCGCCTCGGCCTTCCCTTCATAATAGGCGGCCTTCCGTTCGGCCTCCACGGCCTTGGCCTGCTTGTTCCAGGCCCGCTCCCGGTAGCGCTGATCGGACTTATAGGAATAATGGTCCGGCATGAGGGGCTGACCCAGGGGAATGGCCTCCAGCATCTTACTGGCCTCCCGGCTCAGTGCGCCGCTCTCGGCACGGGCTTTCTCCGCCTGCTCCCGGTAGTAGTCAATCCGAGCCTGTTTTTTGTCTTCGTAGTCGTTCATGTACATGTCCTTTCTGTAAAATGGGCACAAAAATACCTGTCCCTATTTTGGACAGGTTGTTTGGTGAGTTATGTACCTATCGGGACAGGCCGGGTGTTTTCTTGGACGGCTCAGCCTTCTTAGGACCTTGCGGGGGCAGCAGTGCAGGCTTTTGCCCAGGTTTGTCTTCACGCTTCGGGGCGGGGGTCTGCGCCCCCTTCTCTTGGGTTCGTTGACGCTTTATCTCGCGCTTACGGCGCTCTTCCAACGCCCCATAAACGCTCTCCATGATTTCATTGGGGGTCATAGAGACATCGGGAAAATATTTTCGCAGGCGGTCTCCGGTGAGTACGATCTTCACATCCGGTTCCTTCCGGGCGGGGTCCAGGATCTCCGCCACCTTTTGGGGGGTGATGGGGGCCTTTTGGCTCACCTCCTTGAGCTGTGCGGCCTGAGTACCGGAGATGGTATGTCCTCGGTTGAGCATGTCCGCCACGTCCTCCTGGCGCTCTTTCGGCACAAAGGACAGCTCCACGGCGGTATTGACGGGCAGCTTGCCGCTGTCCACCAGTTCCTGGAGGTCCGGCACCAACTCATTGAGCCGCACAAACCGCTGTATCGTATTGCGGCTCTCACCCACCTGCTCGGCAAGCTGCTGGTCAGAGCGCTTTTCCGGCGCGCCCTTAGCGGCCTCCTCCTTCGTGCGCCGTCCGGACTTGCGCTTCATGGCCTCCAGCTTCATTTTATACGCCCGGGCCTTCTCCATGGGAGAGATGGTCTCCCGTTTGAGGTTGGAATCCACCATCGCTATGATGGCCTCGTCCATATCCCAATTCTTGACCTCCGCCGGGAGGTCGGTCAATCCGGCGAGGAGAGCGGCGTGTTTTCGGCGGTGGCCGGAGACCATATAATAGCCGCCTTCCGGTCTGGGGATTACGGTGGTGTTCTCCATGATGCCGAACTTGCGGATGCTCTCGGCCAGGTCCTTCATGTCCTTATCTTCCACGACCTTGTAGGGATGGCCCGGGAAGTCATGGATTTCGGAGATTTTGATTCGGACCTTTTTGCCCTCCTGGGACAGCGGCAAAGAGAAGGAATCCGCTTCTTCCGAAGCCTGCCCGGCCTCTTGCGCAGCCTGGGGACTAGCGCCTTTCCCCTTAGCCGCATTGGCACCGGCGGTGGATGCCACAGGCGGGGCCGGAGTTTTGCTCTTTTTTTCGGCTTCGGCCTCCATTTCCCTGATTTTCTTTTTCACGGCATTGGCTGTAGAATCGGCGTCCTGGCTTCCTCCCTCCGCATTTAAGCCATCCGGCCCCAGCTCTTTTTTGGGCACAGGCTGGGTGATGGGCTTTTCCTCTTTGCGTTCGGGGGTGGCTGGAGTCTCCGCTTTGACTTTGGGCTTGGGCTCTTCAGGAGGGGCAGGGGGCTTGGGTGCCTCTGGCGCCACGGACTTCCCGGGCAGGGGGACCTTACCGGGATTTGGGCCGTTGACGGCCCGAAAGTATTCCTGGGCCTCCGTCAGCGTCGCGGCGCGTACCAGGGCCGGGATGTCCGTCTTGCCGGCCAGCTCAGAGCCCCACAGGCGGCGGTAGCCGGAAACCATCTGAAACTTGCCGTCCTCCCGCTGGCGCAGGACCACAGGCTCCATCACGCCCTGGCTCTTGATGCTCTGCACCAGTCCGCCCAGGTCACGGTCGATGCGCTTGCGGACCATCACGCCGGGCAGGTCGTGGATGTCCTCCAGCTTGATGTTCTGCGGGGCATCAGGGGGCGGGGGCTGCGGGGTGGTTTTCGTTTTTTCTTCGTCTGCCATAGTCAATACCTCCCTAAATAATCTTAGATTTTCTCCGTATTTTATTTTCGCATTGTTACGTCCAAACCATAGAAACAATGCCACAAACGTATCAAATGCGTGGTTTTGCGTCCATTCTTTGGACAAATTGTTAGGATGATTACGGGCCGCCGTACATGTCATGCTGGACCTGCGTCTGATAGCTGCGGTTTTTGGTGGTGGGGGCCCGGTACAGTGCAGTGAGCAGATAGGCGCGGATATTTCGTATCTTCGTGGTGTTCTCCGCCAGGGCGTCGAATACGTATTCCACATGAGAAAAGTCCAGGTGCGTAAACCGCTCCTGGACTCTTTGCGTCGGTATATCCTCTCCGCCGATACGGACTGTGGGCCGAGTGGTGCCGAGCACGTCGGCCAGCAACTCCACCAACTCGTCCATGTCCTCTGTACCGTACCGCTCGGACAATACGCCGTAGCCGATCTGCTCTTTTATCTCCTCCCGCCGGTCCCATCCATCCAATCGTCCCAGTGGGGGGCAGGGGGGGTAGATGGATGGGTAAGGCTGGCTGGAGTAAGGCTGACTAGGGTAAGTATAATTAGGGGATGATGTTGAGAAGTCTGCACTTCTGAAAAGGGGAAGTCTTGACTTCTGATTTTCAGCACTCTGGGGTTCTGATTTTGAGAAGTCTGGAGCACCCGTACCGGGGCCCAGCGGCTCAGAAGGCGGTGTCGGGCGGTCTTCCTGGGTATAGAACCGCTTGACATAGATACGGGCGGGCTTGCCCTGCCCCTGCTTTTTGCGCTCGATAAGGCCGATCCCCTTGCTTGTGTCCAGCTCCGCCAGGAGCTTGCAAGCCTTTTGGTGGGCGCAGCCCAGGGAAGTCTGGATGTCGTCCAGGGAATAGTAAATGAATACACGCCCGTTGTCATCCAGCCAGCCGTTTTTGAAGCTCAGGCCCATACGGTCCAGCATGAGACCATACAGGAGCTTGGCGTCGGTGGACACGCCCTTGAACCGCTCCCCGATGATCAGGGTACGGGGGATGCGGTAGAAGCTGTACTGTTCCGCCTCTCCGCCATAGAAATAATCAAAGGTACTCATGGATGGCACATCCTTACATGTGAGGCGGTATGTCCGTGACCACGGCCTCGTTTCGCCATTTTTTGCACATGATAGGGGGATATGATATAATCTAATTAAGAAACAGGTATAAAATAGTTAAAAAATATAAAGAAAAGATGTGAAAAACATGGATTTTAGAATTTATTCCCGCAAGTCAGTTTATACGGGGAAGGGGGAATCTATTGAGAACCAGGTGGAGATGTGTAAAGCCTATATTTTCTCCAATTTTGCCGGTGCAACCGAAGCCGATATTACGGTTTATGAGGATGAGGGTTTTTCAGGAAAAAGTCTGGACAGACCTCAATTTCAACAGATGATGAAGGACATCAAAAAGCATAAGCCGGACTGCATCGTTTGCTATCGCCTGGACCGTATCAGCAGGAATGTAGGGGACTTTGCGAGCCTGATTGAAAATCTGAATAACCGTGATATTGCTTTTGTATGTATCAAAGAAAAGTTTGACACAAGTACCCCTATGGGAAAAGCTATGATGTATATTGCCAGCGTATTTGCCCAGCTGGAGCGGGAAACCATTGCCGAGCGGGTCCGGGATAATATGCTGATGCTTGCCAAAATGGGACGTTGGCTGGGCGGTCAGACGCCCACGGGCTATTCATCGGAAAAGGTACAGGAGGTCATCATCGACGGAAAAATGAAAACCTCCTGTAAGCTGAAGGTGAACGAGGAGGAAATGGGAATCGTTCGGCTGATTTACCAGAAAATGATTGCCTTTCACAGTGTCAATGGGGTGAGGAAATATCTTGCCTCTCAGAATATCAAATCGAGAACGGGAAAGGACTTTTCGCTATTAGGTATCAAGGAAATTTTGCAGAACCCGGTATATTGCATAGCCGATGAAGCGGCGCGGGCGTACTTTGTCGAGCGTGACGCAGTGGTCTGCTTCGACCAGGAGGATTGCAAGGACGGGCGGGGGCTGCTTTCGTACAATAAACGGGACTACACAAAGGGACATGCGCCTCGGCAGTCCATAGATAAATGGATCATCGCGGTGGGGAAGCATAAGGGACAGATACCGGGCACGGAATGGGTCTCCATCCAACGGCTCTTTGAGGAAAACAAAACAGACGGTTCAAAACCGCCTGTCATGCACAACGACTATTCTCTTTTGTCGGGAATGATTTACTGCGCGAAATGCGGAAGCCGTATGTTTGCAAAGCGGCGCTCCAACAACCCAAAGGTTTTCGATTACATATGCAGTGATAAGATGCAGTTGAACCGCTGTGACTGTCCCAACTTAAACGGGCCGCAGATGGATGACATGGTCTGCGAATACTTAATGAATTACGAAAATCAAAATTCTGAGCTCTGCCAGCGGCTCGAAAAGCTGAAACGAACGATAAAAAGCGATACGGGTGAGGACCCCCGGGAGCGGTTGGAAAAAAGAATCCAGGCTTGCGACCAAGAAATCAACCGACTGGTGGATATGCTGGCAGGAGAGGATATGAACCCGGCTGTTGTAAAGCGGCTCAATGATAAGGCCGCCGTCCTGGATGCCGAAATGCAGGAGCTTGTCCGGGCGAAAAAAGAGCTGGGAACAGGCTTAGACGCAGGGGAGGAGCGGTCAATCCAGTTGGATATGCTGGTGCGGGCCCTGGCCGTATTCAAAGAGAATTTTGCCTCAGCCTCCGTCTACGAAAAGCGGACCCTGATTCGGCTGATCGTTCAGAAATGTGAGTGGAACGGGAGGGACTTCGATATTTTTATATACGGCGAATAGGGAGCTATCGGCCATCTATTCGTCGTATTCAGGAACCAATTTTCCCCAGAATTGGTGGTGTATTTCCGACCCTCATTGCGATTATCAGCATGTTCTTTGTGGGGGTGAACGCCGGCCCGGGAAAATCGCTGCTGGCGGCCGTTATGCTCACCGGCGTCATCCTCCTGGGCGTGGTCATGACCTTCTGGGTGTCCCGGCTCCTGTCCGCCACCATACTGAAAGGCGTGCCTTCCTCTTTCACCCTGGAGCTGCCGCCCTACCGCAGGCCCAGAGTGGGGCAGGTCATCGCCCGGTCGGTGCTGGACCGGACCCTCTTTGTACTGGGGCGGGCTGTAGCAGTGGCCGCTCCGGCGGGCCTTGTCATTTGGCTGTGCGCCAATGTGCAGGTGGGGGGCGTCAGTGTGCTCGCCCACTGTACCGGGTTCCTGGACCCCTTTGCCCGGCTTCTGGGGTTGGACGGAGTGATCCTTATGGCCTTTATTTTGGGGTTCCCGGCCAACGAGATCGTGATTCCCATCATCATCATGAGCTATCTCTCCACCGGAACCCTACTGGAACTGGACGATTTGGGGGCGCTGCATGAGCTGTTGGTCCGAAACGGTTGGACCTGGCTGACCGCAGTGTGCACGATGCTGTTTTCCCTGATGCACTGGCCCTGTTCCACTACCTGTATGACCATCGGGAAGGAGACCAAAAGTATGAAGTGGACGCTGCTCTCCTTCGCCATCCCTACGGGGATCGGCATGGTGGTCTGCTTTCTGGTGGCGAGCGGCGCACGGATCCTTCAACTTGTTTGACCCCGCGCTTTGCGATAAGAGCCGGACCTTTTTCTTTCGAAAGGCCCGGCTCTTATCATGGGCTTTATGGGGAACGGAAAAAATCCTTCCGGTCGGATGGCTGGTGCATAGAAAGGATAGGGGAAGCCACGCGGATATACGGTTTGAAAATGGAACAGGAGGCAGAGACGCCGGGGGAATCTGAGCGTTCTCCGGCGGTTACCGTGAAATTTTTGAATGCGGCAGAAAAGAGACAGAAGAGAACGGAATGGGAGGAGGGAAGCGGCAAAAAATTTGCTGAAAATATATGGTTTGTACCTCATAATTTCGACACCCTGTTACTTGACTTCCACTTTCATATGCCTATAATTAAAAGCCGGAAAAGCGAATAACGAAAGAATAAAAGCTTTCGGAAGGCGCTTTTTGTGCGTTGGGACCGGCTTTTTGTGGAAGGAGCCGGAAAGAAAAAAGGAGGGAACTCTATGATCACATTTTTTGCTTGCCTGGTCCTGCTGGTCGTGGGCTTTTTCACCTACGGCAAGTTGGTGGAAAAAGTATTCCGCGTGGACAACAGGCAAACCCCCGCAGTGGCCCATCCGGACGGGGTGGACTTTGTTCCCATGAAGACATGGAGAATTTATTTGATCCAGCTGTTGAACATCGCGGGTTTGGGTCCCATTTACGGCGCGCTGGCGGGCGCGTGCTGGGGACCTGTGGTCTACCTTTGGATTGTGTTCGGGACCATTTTGGGCGGCGGAGTCCATGACTTCCTGTCCGGCATGATGTCCGAGCGGCATGATGGCAAGTCCATCTCTGAACTTGTGGGTATCTACATGGGGAAGGTCATGACCTTCATCATGCGTGTCTTTTCCGTGGTCCTGCTGGTGATGGTGGGCGTCAACTTCTCCGTGGGCCCCGCCAAGCTGATCGGTATGCTCACTCCGCCTGTCGTCGGCACATCATTCTGGCTGGCGGTCATCCTGATCTACTATCTGCTGGCAACGTTTCTCCCCGTCGACAAGATCATCGGAAAGATCTACCCGATTTTCGGCATCTGCCTGATCATCATGGCGCTGGGGATCGCGGGGGCGATCCTGATCAACCCCGCCTATGAGCTGCCCGAGCTGACAGCCGCCGCGTTCTCCGTGGTACATCCCAAAGGACTGCCTATGTGGGCCATGATGTTTGTCACCGTGGCCTGTGGCGCGATCTCCGGCTTCCATGCCACACAGTCCCCCATCATGGCTCGCTGCCTCACCTCTGAGCAGGAGGGGCGTACCGTGTTTTACGGCGCCATGGTAACAGAGGGTATCATTGCCCTGATCTGGGCGGCTGCCGGTGTAACCTTCTATAACGGTGTGGGGCCGCTGTCCGATGCCATCGACGCACTGGGACAGGGCGGTGTGGTCTATGAGATCTCCACTACACTGATGGGCCCGGTGGGCGGCGTGCTGGCCATGATCGGCGTGATCGCTTGCCCCATCACCTCAGGTGACACGGCTTTTCGCTCCGCACGGCTCACCATCGCGGACTGGTTCCACATCGACCAGTCCAGCGTCAAAAAGCGCGCCGCGCTGTCCGCCCCCCTGCTGGTGGTGGGCGCGGTGATTGCTACGGCGCTGCCTTGGGATATCCTGTGGCGTTATTTCTCCTGGTCCAACCAGACGCTGGCCATGATGGTGCTGTGGACCGGCGCAGTGTTTCTCTTCCGGTTCGGCTACCCACCCGTGTGCTGCTTCATGGCGGCTTTGCCGGCGACCTTTATGTCCGCGGTCTCCATGACTTACATCCTGCAGGCGCCTGAGGGGTTTCAACTCTCTACCTCCATCGCCTACCCGGTGGGCGTGATCTTTGCCGCGGCCTGCTTGGTGCTTTTTGTGGTCCAGACCTATGTGAGGAATCGGGATTCCGCCGGCACCGCTGAGGTCAGGGCGTAGAAAGCGATCCCCTTTTCCTGCAATAAAAACCCACCGGCTTAGCTGGGTGCTCATAAGACAGTAAGCCTAAAATACTGAAACTTATGGCATCTGTCAAACGGGAACGGTCAAAAAGAGTGTCGGACTTAACCCTTGCGGTTGAGTCCGGCACTTTTCTTTTGCCTTGAAGTTGATCCGTCTGAGACAAGTTGTCCCAAAGTAAGGTATATCCTTCAGAGCCGCCCCCTTGCCCATGATTGGGCAAGGGCGGGGGGATTGGGTTGAACGCTTAAAATCAGGGGTGCATCTGTTAGCTTTTTGTGTTCTGACCCATTGTGGTGCAAGGGCTCCAAGGCGTGATTTTGGGGTGGGGTATATAATATCATTCCTCGCCCCCGATTTGGGCATATATGTTCCACATTTCTGGGGCCGGAAATAAGGGGCAGACCCGATAGGGGCTGTGACGCAACAACTGAGCTTTGGGACAATTTGTCCCGAAGCTCCGCCGGGTTTGGGGAGGTCCCCAACAAGCAAAATCGCAAGTGTGGCCACACTTGCATTGCTTGCCGGAATGTGCAGGGCCAGAAAGTGAGCGATTGAGCAAGGCTTGTTAATCGTGTTGACTTTCCTCACTTTTGGGTATATGCTATAACAAGTTTTAAAGATGCAAAAACATACAAGGCGGTTATAGCAATGGAATCTATGAATTTGAAAATTGGTGAGAAGCTGAAAAGCCTCCGCAACACCCGAACTATGTCTCTGGATGATGTTTCGGCTCTGACTGGCGTAAGCAAGCCCATGTTGGGCCAAATCGAGCGCGGTCAGTCCATCCCCACGATGACAATACTCTGGAAGATCGCCACGGGACTGAAAACGCCGTTGTCCTACTTCCTGGAAGGGCCACAAGCTGAATACACCATCGTCAGCCCGGATCAGGCCAATGTGATTTTAGGGGACGGCGGAAAAATGCGGGCCTATCCTCTATTCACCTATGACCCGGTGCGGAGCGTGGAAACATTCTACATCGAATTTGACCCAGATTGCCGCCATTCCTCGGACAAGCACAATGACGGTGTGGAGGAACACGTCTTTGTTCTGCGCGGGACGCTGCGGCTTGTCCTGGGAGACAAAACGGTGGATGTTGGTGAGAAACAGGCTGTCCGTTACCGGGCCGATATGCCCCATGCCTATCAGAATTTGTCCGAGAGCGGGTGCGCGGTCTATAACACAATCTTTTATCCGAGCCACTAAAGGAGGGCTGTCATCATGTATGAATTGATCCAGGTTTCAGAGCAAAGTTACTACATCCAAAGTCCAGCAAAAATTGGGCTGGTGAAGCTGAACAAGCAGGACGTTTGCCTGATTGACAGCGGCAACGATAAGGACGCAGGGCGTAAGGTGCGGAAACTTCTGGAAGCCAACGGCTGGCGGCTTACCGCCATCTACAACACCCACTCCAACGCTGACCACATCGGCGGCAATAAGTATTTGCAGGGCCAGACCGGGTGCATGATTTACGCTCCAGGGATTGACTGCGCCTTTACCCATCACCCCATCCTGGAGCCGTCCTTTTTGTATGGCGGCTACCCATGTAAGGAGCTGCGGCACAAATTCCTCATGGCCCAGGAGAGCGACGCCCAGGAGCTGACCAAAGAATCCTTGCCGGAGGGCTTTGAGATCATCCCCCTGCCGGGACATTTCTTTGATATGGTAGGCTTTCGGACGCCTGATGATGTGGTCTATCTGGCGGATTGCCTGTCCAGCCGGGAAACGCTGGACAAGTATCAGATCGGCTTCATCTATGATGTTGCCGCCTATCTGAACACGCTGGAAATGGTCAAATCCCTGCGGGCAAAAATGTTCGTTCCGGCCCACGCTGCCGCCTCCGAGGATGTGACAGAGCTGGCACAGTATAACATCGACAAGGTGTTGGAGATTGCGGATAAAATCACCGGCATCTGCCGAGAACCGCTTTGCTTTGAAGTGATCCTGCAAAAATTGTTTGCGGACTACGGGCTTACCATGAACTTTGAACAGTATGTTTTGGTGGGCAGCACCGTCCGCTCCTATCTAGCGTGGCTGAAAGACAACGGCAGGGTGAACACTCTATTTGAAGACAATATGCTGCTCTGGCAGAGGGCATAGCAGCCATACAACGGCGCAGGGATTGGTTGGCCCATCCCTGCGCCGTTTGCTCCGTCACGCACAAAAATGAAGATATTTTACAAGCCAGCACAATCCCCAGGCTGTTATAATGGGACGGGCAAGGAGGTACACCGTATGAAAAAAGAAGTGCGAACGGTGGTCTACGATGACGAACTCCACATTGAGGCTTACCGTTTTGAGGGCATTGCACAGCCTTTTCCGAACCATTTCCATGAATACTATGTGATCGGATTTATGGAGGACGGGGAACGTATCTTGTCGTGCAAAAATCAGGAGTACACCATCACAAGAGAGCATTTGTCAAGGGGGATTTCACCCAAAAGATGAAATCCCCCGACAAACTGGAAACTGTATGCCCATTAAATTTCATCATGATAATACCGAGTAATAAGTTCCACCATACTTGCGGCTACTTGTTTCCAACAAAACATTTCGTGTTCCCAAATGTAGATAGCGTTTTCATCAATAACTCCGTCAGAGTCTGCATGATAGCAATAATAGTCCCCGCAGCCGTTTGTAGCAAAAAAGATAAACTTGTCTAATTCCTTCGCAAATTCTTCATCGCTGTACATTTCTTGAGTTTCTCTGTTTAATATGGCTTGCGCGAGTATCTCCTTTGCAGACAAGAGAAGATATTTGTCCCCGTCCAATTCATAAAGAAGTTCCCGTAGCTCTTTCGGAAAGGGGTAGCCGACTGCCTTTTCTGCTTTCTCAATTTCTTCTCCGGTACAAGGCGATTGTATCTTTACATACTCATTGTTTTGCGTTAATTCTAAAATCAATTCTTTGTACACAATTAGAGTACTCCCTCTAAAAAATATGATTTGTCGAATTGGCATGAGCAAAGTGTACCACCAAACCGAGCGGCATTCAACCCCTTTGATAGGTTATGATAGTAGTGGCAAGCAATGCGCCGGTATATACCCGGCGCAGCTTGTTGGTGGCCGGCGGCCCCCAAGCTCCCAGTGCATCGACGCAGCGGCGCTCGATGCACAAGCCGCCGTTGGCGTCTGCTGTATATACTGGCAGGGGAAAGCTGATGGCGGAGCCGTCCCGTCCCAGTTCCTCTAGGAGGGCGCACGATGGCCGCAGGCCATACCACCACCTGCCAGCGGCGGTGGTGAGTAAGTACGCCCTTAGCCGGGAGCCTATAAAGAAAGAGCGTCCAGGGTATCCCCAGACGCTCCCCAATCCGCTTTCTCCTGCTGGTCAATCGCCTCCCCTCCAGCTTCTGCCATTCTGCCACAAATGAGCCGTCAGCCAACGTAATGTATTGGGTGGTTAACTTACCCTTTACATAGTACGTCTCAGGATTTTTGCTGTGTAAGGGAGGGATAAAATATGAGAAAAGCTTTGCCAAAGTCCCTTGAGACTGGAATTTCAGGGTGCTATACTCGACTTCGCAGTTCCGGGAGGGGCGGCTGCCCGGCACGGAACCGGCAAATTGAGACAAGGGAGTAATCAAAAATGCAGACACGGGAAAAGGTCTTGGCCAGTGTTCTCAGCGGTGCGCTGCTGGTAGGCGCTTGCGCGCCGGCTTTAGCGGCTACGGTCCACTACAACGACGGCAGTACGGTAGGCGGCTCCGAGGCCTGGAAAGCATGGACTGAGTCATGGGCATCCGTCGCCACGGACTACACCAAGGTGTCTCTGACCCCGGGCAAAAATGAGACCGAGCTGAATTTTGCGTGGTACAGCAAAGTGGAGGACGGCAAGGCGGCTACACCGGTGGTACACTTTGGCGCCGACAAGGCCCGGCTCACAGCGTTCACCGGCATATCCGCCGATGTGGACCAGAGCCTGACCGATGGAGTGGCCTATGTCTATAACCATGTTACCGTTACCGGATTGGCAGAGAACAGCACATATTATTACACCGTGGAAAAGAATGGTGTGGAGACCGAACCGGTGGAGTATAAAACCGGCAGTTTCTCCAGCATAAAGATGCTCTATGTGGGAGACCCCCAGATCGGCGCCTCCAAGGGACAGCCCCAGGGGATGGACAGTCTGGCGGCCGATGCGGGCGTTGCCAACACCGCCGCCCGAAACGACAGCTTCGGCTGGAACCGCACGCTGGAGATCGCCACCGAGCAGAATCCCGGCATCAACTTTATCATCTCCGCCGGCGACCAGGTCAACAAGACCGGCAAACCCAAGGAGGAGGAGTATGCGGGTTATCTGAATCCCCAGGCGCTCCAGCGCCTGCCTGTGGCCACGACCATCGGCAACCACGATTCTCTGAACCCCGACTATATGTATCACTTCTATAACCCCAACGCCACGGAGTACGGGGCGACCCAGGCCGGAGGCGACTATTACTATTCCTACGGCCCCGGGCTGTTCATCGTGCTGAACACCAACAACTATAATGTGGCTGAGCATGAGAAGGCCATCGCAGAGGCCGTGGCCTCTGACCCGGATGCCGCCTGGCGCGTGGTCACGATTCACCAGGACATCTACGGCACCGGACTGGATCACTCCGACACGGACGGTATGATCCTGCGTACCCAGCTCACCCCTGTTTTTGATCGGTACGATATTGACATGGTGCTTCAGGGACACGATCATACCTACAGCCGCAGCAAGCTGCTCTATGGCGACGGTCAGACCCACAACAACTATGAGTTCCAGCTCAATGCGGAGGGGAGCGACTATGACTGGGATCATGCCTACGACATTACCAACTCCACCCAGATCCCCCTTTCCCCTGAGGAGGGCGACGCGGACGGCTCCGCTCTTTTGACTGCCTTCCAGCAGGACAACCGGTGCTATACCATCGAGTCCACCACCGGCAATACGGTGGTGAATCCCAAGGGCATCCTCTATATGTCCGCCAACTCTGCCTCCGGCTCTAAGTTCTACGAACTCATCGCCGCCCAGCAGGATTACATCGCCAACCGGAGCCAGAACTGGCTGCCCAGCTATTCCGTCATCAACATGACTGAGACCAGCTGCTCCATCGACACCTATCAGATCACCGACGGCGGCAAGGCGGAGAAGATCGACGAGACCTTCGCCATCGAGAAGGACGCCTCCGCCGCGGTCCCCGTCGCTTCCCTGGCTGTGGGCGGCGAAACCTACTACCGCCTGCGGGATGTGGCCGCCTCTGTGACCGGCAGCGCCAATCAGTTTGATGTGAGCTGGAACGGCGGCGTAGTCATTGAGACCAAGACCGCCTATACCGGTAATGCCCCCGAAACCTCCGCCGCGGAGGGCGCCGCCGTTACGCTGGACCTCACCGTGGACGGCCAGGCCGTCTCTACTGCCGCCATGCTGGCGAACGGCAATTACTATGTGCCCGCTTCCTTCCTGACCACGCTGGGCGTGGCCGTGGGAGCCTGACGGGCCGCCCGAAAGAAAGAGGGGAGAGACGGATCTTCCGCCGGTCCGCGTGCCGGTGGAAGGTCCGTTTCCTTCCACGCAGAAAGGCTGAACATTTTGAAACTGAGAGCGTTTTTCCTGCGCTGGGGCATCCCACTGGCGCTGCTGGCCCTGCTTGTGGTCGTCACCATTTTTATCAACCAGGTGGAGCGGGTACCTCTGGTGGTCCGGGAGGGGCAGACCTTTGAGAAAGGGATTGTCACCGAAATATTGCAGGATAACCTCCAGCCGGACGGAAGCCGTACGGGAGAGCAAGTGGTCATGGTGCACATGACCACAGGTGTGCGGGCCGGTCAGGAGATGCGGACGACCAGCAGCTCAGGCTATCTCTTTGGCGCGGGGTGCACGGTGGGAATGAAGGTGGTGGTCCTGCAGAGCGTGGCGGGCGAGTCCATCATTACCACCGTATATGCGCAGGACCGGGGCGGAGTGATCTATCTGTTTGCCGCGCTCTATCTGTTGGTGCTTTGCCTGGTGGGGGGGAAGCAGGGGATCAAAGGTGCGCTGGGACTGGTATTCACCTTCCTGTGTATTCTCTTTGTGTACCTGCCGCTGGTCTATCGGGGCTTTTCGCCCTTCTGGGTGGCGGTGCTGGTGTGTGTAGTCACCACGGTGGTCACTCTTTATCTCATCGGAGGTCCCACAAAAAAGACGCTGGTCGCGGCCGGCGGCACCATAGCGGGCGTCATCATTGCAGGCGTCGCCGCCACGCTGTTCAGCATGGCCTCAGGCATCAGCGGCTGGAATGTTTCCGATATCGAGAGCCTGCTTACTCTATGGAACGTGGCCGATATCCAGGTGGGAGGTCTTCTGTTCTCCGGTCTCCTCATCTCCAGTCTGGGGGCGGTCATGGATGTGGCGATGTCTATCGGAAGCGCAATCGGTGAGATCCATGCCCAGAATCCGGCGATTTCCAGGCGGGACCTCTTCCGGGCAGGGATACATGTGGGGCGGGACATGATGGGGACCGACAGCAATACACTGATCCTGGCCTTCGCAGGAGGGAGCGTGAGCATGCTCCTGCTGGATTATGCCTACGACTTACCATATTTGCAGATCATCAATTCCAATAATATCGGTATCGCCATCATGCAGGGACTCTCGGGGAGCTTTGGCACCGTGCTGGCGGTTCCGATCACCGTCCTCCTGGCCGTAGCCGCATATACGGGCGGAGGAGCGAGGGCAGAAGGGAAACACGAAGAATAAAGAGCGTGGAGCGTCCTCCGGGAGCGGGTCCTGGAGGGTGCTCCACGTTCTCTATTCATAGGACGTGCCGCAGCGGGAATAGAGTGAAGGGACGGACAGAAAACAAAAAGCGGGAGGCGATACTCGTATGCTTTCAGCATGGATTCTTCTCATGCTCAACAGTCTGTTTTTTTCCCTCCGGGTGTCGGATGGAGGCGGTTCTTTTCCAAGGCCGCTGAAGGCCGATGAGGAACGGATGTACTTGGAGCGTTATGCAGCCGGAGACTTAGAGGCACGGAACGTCCTGATCGAGCACAATCTGCGCCTGGTCGCCCATATTGTAAAAAAGTACTACACCCAGTCCAGCAACCAGGACGATCTCATCTCCATCGGCACCATTGGGCTCATCAAGGGGATCTCAACTTTCAAAGCGGATAAGAACGTGCGTTTGGCCACCTATGCGTCTCGATGTATTGAAAACGAGATCCTGATGCATTTCCGATCCCAGAAGAAGCTGCAGGGGGAGGTGTCCCTTTCGGACACGCTGGACGGCGACGGCGACGGAAACTCCCTCTCTCTCATGGATGTGATCAGTGTGGACGACGACATGCTGGAGAATCTGGACGCAAGAGATTCCTGTATCCAGGTCCGGCAGTATGTGGAGCGGTGTCTCAGCGACCGGGAGAAGATGATCATCACCATGCGGTATGGGCTGAATAACCAGCCGCCCAAAACGCAGCGGGAGATTGCCGCGCAAAGCGGTATTTCACGCTCCTATGTATCGCGCATAGAGAAAAAGGCGCTGAAAAAACTGAAAGACGCGTTTGAGAGCACATAGGTAAAAATCCCCGGGCTGTAAGCCCGGGGATTTTTAATTGGAAAAACAGAAAGCGCCTGCGGAAAAACCGCAGGCGCAAGAGAAAGAGAGGCGCTCTTACTTGGTATAATTGTCAAAGTAGCCCTGGACCAGCACGATGGGGGTACCCTTGTCGCCGCTGCCGGAGGTGAGGTCGCACAGAGAACCGATGAGATCGGTGAGACGGCGGGGAGTGGTACCCTGAGAGACCATCTTTCCCATGAGGTCGGCGTCCTTGTTGCGGATATAGTCGGAGATGGCCGCCTTCAGCGCGTCACCGGAAAGATCGGCAAACTCGTTGTCCGCCAGATATTTGAGCTTGACCTCATTGGGCTGTCCCTCCAGACCGCTGGTGTAGGCGGGAGAGACCACAGGGTCGGCCAGCTCCCAGATTTTTCCCACCGGGTCCTTAAAGGCTCCGTCACCATAGATCATGACCTCTACGTGCTGGCCGGTCTGCTCCAGAATACCGGCCTGGATGCGCTCCACAACGTCCTGGCAGTCACGAGGGAAGAGCTTGATCTTGTCTTCCGTGGCCTTGTTGCTGCCCAACAGGCCGTAACGCTCGTTGCATCCACTGCCGTCTACAGGCGTCGTCATGAGTTCGTCAAGGCCCAGCACAAGCTCGGCGCCAGCCTTCTTAAGAAGACGCTTGGAGCGTGTGCGGGTATGGATATCACAGCAAAGCACGTGTTTGGTGTAGTCCAGAATGACACGGCAGTCATTGGCCAGGACCACTTCCACCTCGCAGCCGCAGCTCTGGATCAGGTCCTTATAGTATTCGATATAGTCAACGCCGGTGAAAACGTGTTTGGTATAACCGAAAAGCTCACGATATTTGGCCTCGCTGAGGACGTCACGATAGGGGTCCACACCCTTTTCATCCACCAGGTCCAAGTCTACCAGGTGGTTCCCCACCTCGTCGGAGGGATAACTGAGCATGAGCACGATTTTCTTTGCACCGGAGGCGATCCCTTTGAGGCAGATGGCAAAGCGATTGCGGCTCAGAATTGGGAACACCACACCGATTGTGTGATCTCCAAATTTGGCCTTCACATCGGCGGCAATTTGATCCACAGTGGCGTAATTGCCCTGCGCACGGGCCACTATGGCCTCCGTTACCGCGATGACATCCTTTTCACCCAGTGTGAAACCCGCCTGCGCGGATGCGGCCAGAACACTATCCACAACGATTTGGGCGATGTCGTCTCCCTCGCGGATGATCGGGGCCCGGATACCCCTGGATACAGTGCCGACTAATCTTTCCATGGTCTTTCCTCCGTCGATTCAATTGTAAACCGGACCACTCTGCCCGGGCTGCCGAGACAGCGCATCTATTATATACGCTTTTTTGACAAATGAAAAGGGCTTTTAGAGAAAAGAAAGAAAGATTCGGGCCATAAAATAACCGATCACGCCACAGCCGGGAAAGGTGAGCAGCCAGGTAAGGACGATGGAGCGGGCGATCTTCCAGTCAGGAGGATGGCCGGGGACGGAACTGCCGACGCCCAGCATGGCTGCGGTCTTGGTATGGGTGGTGGAGACGGGGAGACCGCAGAGCGTACACAGTAGCAGACAGAGTGCTCCGGCGCAGTCGGCGGCAAATCCACGGCGGGCGTCCAGGCACACCATTTCATGGCCGACCGTGTCGATGATCCGTTTTCCCCCCAGGGAGGTGCCCAGGGCCATTGTGAGGGCGCACAGAACCATAAGCCACATGGGGACCAGAAAGGTCTCGGTATCCCGGCGTCCCTGGGCCAGCGCCACGCCCAGAAGAAAAACGCCCATGAACTTTTGTCCGTCCTGAGCGCCGTGAAAAAAGGCCATGGCCGCGGCTCCCCCTGTCTGAGCTCTGCGGTAAAAGGCCGGGCTCCGGCGGCTGTCCCGGACGGCGGGAAAGCCGCAGAGACGCCCCAGGAGAAAGCCGAGAATCACGGATACGACAAGGCCCAGGACGACCCGAAACCAGGTATCGCCCTGCACGTTGGACAGGCCGCCGGGCCGGGCGGCGGCGGCGCCGGTGATACCGGCCACCAGCGCGTGGCTCTCACTGGTGGGGATGCCGAAGACCCATGCGGCGGCGGACCAGAGGACAATAGCGCAGAGAGCAGCGCACAGCGCACAGAGTGCTCCGCGGACGTCTCCACCAAAGTCGGCGATGGTATAGATGCTTTCGGCAACCGATGCGTTGAAGGCGGTCATCACGGTCACCCCCAGAAGATTGCACACTGCGGCCAGCCGGACGGCAGTGTGGAAAGGAAGCGCTCTGGTGGAGACGGCGGTGGCGATGGCGTTGGGCGCATCGGTCCATCCGTTGACCAGGATGACGCACAGGGTCAAAAACACCACACACTGCAGAGCAGGGTCGGAGAGCTGGGAGAGAAAAGAGCCGAATGAGACGGTCAAGTGGACACCCCCTTCCCCACAAGTTTACGGGGAAAGGAGGAGGGATATGTCCGGCGGCGGGTACGGGATGAAGCAGATATTTGTTATTGCAGCATTTTTCCGGCACAATCACAATTCCATATCCCGCCATTTGCTTTGCGCCTTTTCTTTGCTCTGCTCCGGCTGTATCGCCTGTTCCACGCACTTCTTACAGCTTCAGCTTCCTGTACCTCGGCTCTCAAAGTCTGCAAATCTTCATACAAGCGGCGTTTCTTTTCGGACAAGTCGGAAACCTCGGTTTTCCATGCTTTCAGCTTCAGCACATTGCCTTTCCCTAAATGCTCTTTCAGATAACGCTCGGCGGTCTGGTACAAAGTCAATTCGGTCTGCTTGATTTCGCCGTTGGTATTCCTGGACCGCTTTTTCATCTCCGACACGACCTCCTGCAACTGCAAAAGGGAAGTGATGTTCTTATCCTGCAAGAAATTAAACGCCTTTGCGTACAGCTTCAAGTCTTGGGTTTTCCCGTACCGGCTCTGCGGTGCGGCGGCTTCTGCATAGGCTCGGTTAAGAAATTCTAAAAAGGTGGGTGGCTGTTTTGGACGCTCGGAAGGGATAGAAACGGAAGGGAATGGATTGACCGATTGATTTTCCTGTGCCTGTGCGGTCTTTTCTTTTATCCCTGCTGTGAGGGCGGCGACCCGGCACCGTGAAGCGCTCCGGCCAGGGCCGACGCCGGCGGAAGGGTGCTCACTTTAAAAGCGACGACAGACAAGCCCCTTTCCCCGGTTTGGGGAAAGGGGCTTGTCTGTGTCGGGGGACAGGGCGGTCGGCCTTTTGAGCGTGGCACGGCGATGACTTCAGAAAACAGATGTCCCCCGCCATGCGTACGCGCTCCGGCTGCGTCTCCATGTGATCGTGAGCTCAGTTCCCCGCACCGACGCCGGACCTGCGCAGGAGGAAAAAGTGGAGCAGAATGCCTGCCAGGGCGAAAAAGCCGATATAGCCGCAGATGGGATAGACGAAGCTGACCACATTTTTAAAACCGAAGATGCTTCCCACAAAAGCAAGGGCGCACAGGAGGGAAATAAAACGCCTGGAGATCAGCGCGCCTCCGGTCCTCTGCTGGACGCGGGTGGTGATGGCGAAAAGGCTGGAAAGGGCTGCGGTGAACATCCCGGCAAAAAGAAGTACCGCGTAGATAAGCCCCAGTACCGGTGTGAGAGAATAGGCCAGCGACAGCATGGGGAGCTCCGCCGCCCCCACCAGAGCATGAAAGAGGATCATGGGAAGGAGAATGCAGACAAAAATGAGGGTGAGGAGCACGGCGCCTGCGGCCAGCCCCTTGTGGATGGTCCTCTTCTCCTCCATCCCCTCGGTGAGGGGGACCAGAATGGAGACGGCCGCCATCATGTTGTAGGAGATGAAGGAGAGCGCTGAAAAGAACCAGTTTCCCAGCAGGGGGTTGCCGCTGGCAAACGGACGGGCTTCGATGGGGCCCATGGGGAGCCGGAGGCAGGCGCCCGCACCGATCACGATGGCGGCTACCACCAACAGGGGCACCACGATGTTAAAGGAGGCCAGCATCCCCGCAGCCCCTGTGAGGGCCACAGCCAGCACCAGCAGAGTGATCGCGGCGTCTCCGGCGATGGCGGGGAGGCCGAAGACCTGCTCCAGAAGGGCACCTGCGCCCGCAATCATGGCCACCATCACATCAAAGAGGAAAAAGAGAAAGACGCCGCTGACGATCCCACGGAGCCAGGGCAGCTCCCAAGGGACGATGATGCGGTCAAACTCAGTTTTGCCGGTGCGTTTGGCGATGTCCATCACCAGAAGACTGAAGAGACAGAAGGCGGCGATGGCCAGCACCATGCCGGCCAGGCCGTATCCTCCAAAGACACCGAAGAACTGGAGCAGCTCCTGACCGGAGAGAAAGCCGGCCCCCAAAAAGCTGCCGGTAAAGACCGTGGCGATTTCCAAAACGGATATTTTCTTCAAACAAAACCCCTCCGAGCTCCTTACAAGGTATTCAGCATATTGGGAAAGAGAACCGCACAAAACGGGCGGCGGGAAAAAGGGAACGGCGGACCTGCGCATTCCCATATCATTCAGAAGAGTTTGGCCGGGAGCGGAATGCCGACAGCCAGACGGCTCCGGGAAAACCCGGAGCCGCCGATACTGTTCAGAATGTCCGCCCGATGTCGGTGCGGAAGTGCATATCCTGGAAGGAGACGTGCGACGCGCTGCGATAGGCCGAGTCGATGGCGGAGGCAAGGGTGTCGCCCACGGCGGTGACGCCCAGGACCCGGCCGCCGGAGGTGAGAATCGCTCCGTTCTCCGCCCGTCTGGTGCCCGCATGGAAGACTGTGGCGGTCTCTCCGGCCTGGTCCAGACCGGAGATGGGGTAACCGGTCTGATATTTGGCGGGGTAGCCGCCGGAGGCCAGAACGAGACAGCAGGCAGAGCCGTCCCGCCAGCGGATATCAGCCTGATCCAGGGTCCCTGCGCGGCAGGCGAGAAAAATATCCATCAGATCGCTCTCCAGCAGGGAGAGGACCGCCTGACACTCCGGGTCGCCAAAGCGGGCGTTGTACTCCACCACCTTGGGTCCCTGAGGTGTGAGCATCAAACCGAAGTAGAGGACGCCCTGGAAGGGACGGCCCTCCGCCTTCAGTGCCGCGATGGTAGGCAGGAAAATCTCCTCCATGCACTGCGCAGCCAGGACAGGCGTATAGCCGGGGGCGGGGGAGATGGCACCCATCCCGCCGGTGTTGGGGCCTGAGTCCCCGTCGAAGGCGCGCTTGTGGTCCCGGGAGGAGGGCATGGGGACCAAATGTTCCCCATCGCTGAAGCAGAGCACCGTGACCTCTGGGCCCGTCATACACTCCTCCACCACCACCCTGGCTCCGGCAGCGCCGAATTTGCCGTCCGCCATCATGGCGCGTGCGGCCTCCTCTGCTTCGGACACGGTCTGCGCCACCACCACGCCCTTGCCCAGCGCTAGGCCGTCCGCCTTGACCACGATGGGGGCTCCCTCCCGGCGGATATAGTCCAAGGCGGCGTCCAGCTCCGTAAAGGCCTGATATTTGGCGGTGGGGATATGATATTTTGTCATGAGATGCTTGGAGAATACCTTGCTCGCCTCAATGACGGCGGCATTTGCCCGGGGACCAAAGGCGGGGATACCGGCCGCCTCCAAAGCATCCACCATGCCCAGGGCTAGGGGATCGTCCGGGGCCACCACCACAAAGTCCATGGCATTTTTCACAGCCCAGTTCACCATGGCCTCCACGTCGGTGGCCTTGATGGGGACACATTCGGCCAGGGCGGCAATGCCGCCGTTTCCGGGCGCGCAGTAGAGCTGAGTGACCTTGGGGCTTTTGGAGAGCGCCCAGACAATGGCGTGTTCGCGGCCGCCGCCGCCTACGACGAGTACTTTCATAACTGAGGAGGACCTCCCATCTTTGTGTAAAGGGTTGACGGACCGTCAGGGAATGAGCGTGCTCAGGCCGTAGAGGACCGCCATGTGGAGCGGGTAGAACCAGTAGAAAAACCAGCGGCTGCCGGAGCCTCTTTGACCGTTATAGAGGGAGAGAAGGGGCAGCGCCGTCCAGGAGCAGAGCGTATAGAGCAGGCTGAAAGGGAGGAAGAAGCTCCGCAGCCAGGGGAGATAGGTGTGAAAACCCAGCCACATCTCGTACTGGAAGAAGATCTCCAGCGGATAGTGGATCAGGTAGGTGGCGGCCATGGCCGCGCTCAGACAGAGGAGCTTTCGCCTCGGATGCTCGCCGCAGAGATAGAGAGCCGTGACGGCGCATACGCCAGCCGAACCATAGTCCACATGGGCGAGCTGGCCAAAGACCGCCAGGGCCAGGGCGGGAAGCAGGGCCGGGACGGCAGGAAGACCCCTCTCGCGCAGCAGGCGGTAGAACCAAATCCCCAGCGCTGAGAGAAAAAAGGTGGCGATGACGCTGCCGCTCTGCCCGCCGGTGGCGCCAAAAGCCACAATATGGGTGAAGGCACCGAAGAGGCCCAGACGCAGCAGGTAGCGGCGGTAATTCCCCGTCTTCCGACAGCCCTCGGCGGTAAAATAGGCGAAGATGGGAAAGGCCAGGCGGCCCACATATCGGAAGAGGTAGAAAAGCAGATCGCCGGGGCCGGCAACGGCAGCCATCGGAGAGAAAAGCATGCCGATGTGGTCGATCACCATGGCCCCACAGGCCAGATATTTGAGCTGTGTGGCGTCGAGACCACGGGCCCGATCCCCCATGGCTTTAGTGGTGGAAGAGCCGCATCCCGGTAAATGCCATGACGATGCCATATTTGTTACAGGTGTTGATGACGTGGTCGTCGCGGATGGAACCTCCGGGCTGAGCGATATAAGAGACGCCGGACTTCCGGGCCCGCTCCACATTGTCGCCGAAGGGGAAGAAGGCGTCGGAGCCCACGCTTACGCCGGTCTGGCGGGCGATCCAGGCCTTTTTCTCCTCAACGGTCAGCACCTGGGGCCTTTCAGTGAAGGTATTCTGCCACACGCCTTCGGCCAGCACGTCCTCATATTCGTCGGAGATGTAGACGTCGATGGCGTTGTCCCGGTCGGGGCGGCGAATCCCAGGCAGGAAGGGGAGGGCGAGGACCTTGGGATGCTGGCGCAGAAGCCAGTTGTCGGCCTTGCCGCCGGCCAGACGGGTGCAGTGGATACGGCTCTGCTGGCCCGCTCCCACGCCGATGGCCTGTCCGTCTTTGACATAGCATACGGAGTTGGACTGGGTGTATTTGAGGGTGATGAGAGAGAGCACCAGGTCCCGTTTAGCCGCCTCAGGCAGGGTCTTGTTCTCCGTGACGATATTCTCCAGCAGCGCGGAGCTGATCTCAAAGTTGTTCCGGCCCTGCTCAAAGGTGATGCCGAAGACGTCTTTGTGCTCGATGGCCTTGGGGACGTAGGCGGGGTTGATCTGAACCACATTGTAGCCGCCCTTGCGCTTGGTGCGCAGGATCTCCAGGGCCTTGTCGGTGTAGCCGGGCGCGATGACGCCGTCGGAGACCTCCAGGGCCAGATAGCGGGCGGTCTGCTCGTCACAGACATCTGAGAGGGCGGCCCAGTCGCCGTAAGAGCACAGCCGGTCGGCGCCCCGGGCCTTGACATAGGCGGAGGCAATAGGGGAGAGCTCCATACCCTCGGCAAAGTAGATCTTGCGCTCCACGTCGGTGAGCTCTGTGCCCACGGCGGCGCCGGCAGGAGAGACGTGCTTAAAGGAGGCTGCGGCGGGCAGGCCGGTGGCGGCCTTGAGCTCCCGGACCAGTTGCCAGGAGTTGAGGGCGTCCATAAAGTTGATATAGCCGGGCTTTCCGTTGAGGACCTGTAGCGGCAGATCTCCGGACTCCATAAAGATGCGTGCGGGCTTCTGGTTGGGGTTGCAGCCGTATTTCAGTTCCAGTTCCGTCATCCTTTACTCCCCCTGATGCTTATTTTTGATCGCGGTGTCGGTTTGCCCGGTGGTCAAGTCGATGGTGCGCACGAAAAGCGAGACTTTGTTGTCGGCATTGAGGCTGTTCCAGAGACGATCCGCAAGGGCGGCGGCGGTCTCATCGCCCAGCTCTACGGTCCTGGGTTCTCCCTCAAAGGAGGGGAGAGGGTCGCCGTCGGTCTGGTAAGTACTGATAAAGTGGCCCTGGCCGGCAATTGGAGCGTCATACTCATAGAAAAAGCGCCGGCAGCAGGCGGGGTCTCCATCCGCAGATTTCAGAATGGCCAGGCGATAGGAGCCGTCGGGGCGGACCATACCGGAGATGCGGGGGGTATAGTTGGGACCGTCTGGCTCAAACTCCCGGGTGCGCAGCGCGCGGACCCAGCTCCCGCCGCTGCGGAAGGCATCGGCCACCGTGTCGGTCTGGTCACCGTTGGTGACGATGGTGGTGCTGTCCACCACCCGGACGGGGTGGTAGATGATCAGGGAGGGGTCGGTCATTCTGGACTCGTCAAACGCCTTGGTACGGATGCCGTCCTCGGTGATTTCAAAAACGCGGTTGCGGCTGTTTTCACTGCGGCCCATGATGAAGTAGGCGATAACTGCCCGCCGGCCGTCGGCGGAGCAGCCCAGCAGGATACCGCGGCCGGGGTATGGGTTGCCGGAGAGATAGGAAAACAGGTCGTACATAGCAAAACCTCCATATAAGTCAGACGGGTTCAATCCCGGATCCGGACCAGCCGGCCCTCCACGGAGAGTCTGTCCTCACAGAAAAGGGAGACGGCCCGGGGGAGAAGCTGCCATTCGGCCTCCTCCATGACCCTGCGCTGGAGCGTTTCAGGGGTGTCGTCCTCCCGGATATCCACCGCCTTTTGGAGGACAATGGGGCCGCCGTCGGGCTCCTCGGTGACAAAATGGACGGTGGCGCCCGTCACCTTGACACCGTAGGCCAGGGCCTTTTCATGGACATGGAGACCATAGCAGCCGGCCCCGCAGAAGGAGGGGATCAGGGCGGGATGGACATTGAGGATCCGGTTGGGGTAGGCCTGTACCATTTCCTCGGTGAGGATATGGAGAAAACCGGCCAACACCACAAGGTCGATGTCCAGCGTCTGGAGCCGGTCCACAATGGCGCGTGTCATGGCACGGTTGTCGGGAAAGCTCTTCCGGGCGGCGACGTAACCGGGGATACCGGCCTTTGCGGCCCGTTCCAGCGCATAGGCGCCCTCTTTGGAGGAGAGAACGGCTGCGATCTCACCGCCGCGGATCTCCCCCCGGGCCTGTGCGTCGAGGAGGGCCTGGAGATTGGTGCCGCCGCCGGAGACCAGAACGGCGATGCGCTTTCCGCTCATACCAGTTCCACGCCCTCGCCGCCCCCGACCACAGACCCGATGACATAGGCCCGCTCCCCGGCGCGGCAGAGGATATCCTTGGCAAGTCCGACCTCTTCTTTGGGAACGGCGAGGACCAGGCCTACCCCCATATTGAAGGTATTGTACATATCCCGCTCCGAAACAGCACCCTCCCGGGCAATGAGGCCGAAGATGGGGGGGACGGGGAAGGAGGCGGTCTCGATCCGGGCGGTGAGCCCCTCCTTCATCATGCGGGGCACGTTTTCATAGAGCCCTCCGCCGGTGATGTGGCTGATGGCACGGATATGGACGCCATGCGTCAAGAGGCACTGGACAGCTTTGACATAGATACGGGTGGGCTTGAGCAGCTCCTCGCCCAGGGTGCAGCCCAGTTCGGCCACCGGCTGAGCAAGGCGTTCCCTGGTGACGTTCAGGACTTTGCGGACCAGGGAGAAACCATTGGAGTGGACGCCGGAGGAGGCGAGGCCGATGAGGATATCGCCTTCCGCCATGGACGAGCCGTCCAGCATATGCTCCTGGTCGGCCAGCCCCACGGAGAAGCCGGCCAGATCATACTCGTCCTCAGGATAGAAGCCGGGCATCTCAGCGGTCTCACCGCCCACCAAGGCACATCCCGCCTGGCGGCAGCCCTCCACCACGCCGGAGACGATGGCCTCAATGCGGCTGGGCACGTTCTTCCCCACCGCCAAATAGTCCAGGAAAAAGAGGGGACGCGCCCCGGAACAGACAATATCGTTGACACACATGGCCACGCAGTCGATGCCTACGGTGTCGTGCTTGTCTGTGAGGAAGGCGATCTTCAGCTTGGTGCCCACGCCGTCGGTGCCGGAGACCAGCACGGGCTTTTTCATACCGGATACGTCGGGGGCGAACAGGCCGCCGAAGCCGCCCAGCGTGCCGATGACGCCCGGAATATAGGTGGACTCCACCAGGGGCTTGATACGGTCAACGGCCTCATAGCCGGCGGTCACGTCCACACCGGCGGCGGCGTAGGCATCGGATCTGGAAATAGACATAGCGGGACCTCCTTATTTTAAGCGCGAAAAAATGGTTGCAGGGATTGCGCGGGGCGTCAGTGGCCGTGGGGCACAGGTACGGCGTAATCGCCGGTAAAACAGGCGTCGCAATGGCCCCAGCGGAGACCGGAGGCCGCAGCACGCATATCCTCCACAGTGAGGTATTGCAGGCTGTCCGCGCCGATGAGGGAGCAGACCTCCTCCTCCGTGCGACCGTGGGCGGCCAGCTCCCGGCAGTCGGGAAGCGAGGTGCCGAAATAGCATGGATTCAGGAAAGGAGGGGCGGAGACCTTGAAATGGACCTCCGCCGCGCCGGAATCCCGCAGGAGCTTTACCAGCCGGGCGGAGGTGGTGCCCCGCACAATGGAGTCGTCCACTAGGATGGCCCGTTTTCCCCGGACCGTGGAGCCCATGGCGTTAAGCTTGATGCGCACGGACTGCTCACGCTGGCCCTGCGTAGGCTGGATAAAGGTGCGGGGGATATAGCGGTTTTTCATCAGGCCCATCGCGTAGGGGATGCCAGAGGCCTCAGCGAAGCCCTGGGCGGCGGAGAGCCCTGAATCCGGGACGCCCACCACGATATCGGCCTCCACACTGCTGCGGCGGGCCAGGCGCCGACCGGCCTCCCGGCGGAACAGATCCACAGAGACGCCGTCAATAACGCTGTCGGGTCTGGCGAAATAGATCAGTTCAAAGGAGCACAGGGCATGGCGGGCCAGGATGTTCACATTGCGGCTTACGGGGCCGTCCTCCGTGAGGACTACCACTTCACCCGGCTCCACATCCCGGACCATCTCGCCCCCCAGCGCCTCAAAGGCGCAGGATTCGGAGGCGGCACACCAGCAGCCCCCCACCCTGCCGATGCAAAGGGGCCGGTAGCCGTTGGGATCCCGTGCGGCGATCAGCTTTTTGCCGTCCAACACGATGAGGGAGTAGGCCCCGATCATATAGTGCATGGCGTTGAGGATGGCGTCCTCCGTGGTGTTGGTCCGCAGGTGCTCCCGGACGATGATGTGGGAGATGATCTCCGCGTCGGTGCCGGTCTGGAAGATACCGCCCCGGGTCTCGGATTCCATACGGAGCTGGCGGGCATTCACCAGCTTGCCGTTATAACACAGGGCCATATCCCCGGCGGCGTGGCGCACCAGGAGGGGCTGCGCGCGGAAGGTGTCCCGCTCTGCTCCGTCATAGGCATAGCGCACGTGGCCGATGGCGGCGTCGGCGCCGGAGAGGTCCGACAGGGCCTTTTTATCGAAGACCTCGGGCACTAGGCCGGGCGCTTTGCGCAGGAGAAGCTGCCCGCCACGGCGCACGGCGATGCCGGCCGACTCCTGACCACGATGTTGGAGGGCGTACAGGGCGCGGTATGCGGTGTAGGCGGCGTCCCGCTCCCGGGGATCGGGCACACAGACACCGAAGACGCCGCATTCTTCATGGAGTTTGGCCATTTATTCCCCCATCAAACGGCGCATGACCTCTTCATACGCCTCCTCGGCGCCGCCCAGATCCCGGCGGAAGCGGTCCTTATCCAGCTTCTCATGGGTCTTTTCATCCCACAGGCGGCAGGTGTCGGGGCTGATCTCGTCGGCCAGCACGATGGTTCCGTCGGAGGTCTTGCCGAACTCCAACTTAAAGTCTACCAGGTCGATGCCGATCTCTTTCATAAAGCCCTTGAGGAGATCGTTAACCATCATGGTGTATTTGCGGATCAGGGCAATTTCCTCCCGGGTGGCCAGCTTCAGAGCCAGGGCATGGGAGGTGTTCAGCAGGGGATCGCCCAGATCGTCGTTTTTATAGGAGAATTCGAAGGTGGGTTCATCGAACACGATGCCCTCCTCCACGCCGTAGCGCTTTGCAAAGGAGCCGGCGGAGATGTTGCGCACAATGACCTCCAGAGGAACGATGGAGACCTTCTTTACGGCGGTCTCACGGTCGTTGAGTTCCTCCACGTAGTGGGTGGGGACGCCCTTGTGTTCCAAGCGGCGCATCAGGTTGTTGGTCATGCGGTTGTTGATGGCGCCCTTGCCGGAGATGGTCCCCTTTTTGAGACCGTTGAAAGCGGTAGCGTCGTCCTTGTAGGAGACGATGACCACCTCGGGATCATCGGTGGCGTAGACCTTTTTGGCTTTGCCCTCATAGAGCTGCTCTTTCTTTTCGTAAGCCATATCAAAATTCCTCCCTCTGCATTTTTTGATCTTTTTGGGCGACCTCTTGCGCCATATCGGATTTAAACCGGGTGAGACGGTCCGCCAGATCGCTGTCGGAGAGGGCCAGCATCTGGGCGGACAGGATGGCGGCGTTGTCCGCGCCGTCCACGGCCACACAGGCCACAGGAATACCCTTGGGCATCTGCACCATGGAGAGGAGAGAGTCCAAGCCGCCCATCAAGGAGGTCTTGATGGGTACGCCAATCACGGGCAGAGTGGTGTAGGCCGCCAGAACACCGGCCAGATGAGCAGCCTTCCCGGCGGCGGCAATGATGGCGCCGAATCCGTTTTCCTTGGCGGCGGAGGCGAACTGTTCGGCGGCGGCGGGGGTGCGGTGGGCGGAGATGACCCGGACTTCGACGGGAATATCAAAGGATTTGAGCCGGGCAATGCAGGGTTTCATGGTCTCCAGATCGCTGTCGGAGCCCATGATCACGGCGACTTTCTTACGCATAGGAACCTCCCAATACATATTTTTTAGATAAACAAAAAAAGAATCAGGCCATCCGATATGCGGATGGCCTGGATTGGCTACTCGTTTGAAGTGGACGCATTGGTGCCCTGAAGCATGAAAAACCCGCCGCAGTGATCCATACTGGCTGAGATGGTCATCATCGCACCCCCGTCCCATATTGTTTTAAATATATCGAAGTTCGCCGGGGATTGCAAGGGCGGAGAAACATTTTCGTATGCTTGTACAAGCAGGGGTAAAAAAGGGGTGGAGGGATTGTAAAGAATTCTTTTTGTTCTCCAGGCGGAGAAGAGGGGAGCGCAGGTCAGGCCAAACCAATGGCCTTGAGAATCCGACGGACCTCTTCGGCCCGGCGGGACCAGGCGGCGGCGGCGCCATAGTCCCGTCGCCGGGGAGAGACCCAGGCAGGGTCCTCGGTCAGGGCGCGCTCGCACATGCGGCAGTATTCTTCCAGCGTGTGGGCGCTATAGATGACGTCGGGAAACTCCTCCACCTGGTCGGGGGAGAGCAGGGAGACGATGGGCTTTCCGGTGGAGAGGTATTCATAGATGCGGCGGGGCGTCACGTCGCTGTCCTCATGGCGCCGGCGGCGCAGGTCCAGGCAAACGTCGAAGCGGCCCACATAGTCGGGGATATCCACCATGGGGCGGCGGCCCGTCAGGCGTACGTTGCCCAGCTCCTCCAGGTAGCCTAGCCGGGGATTTTCCCCCACCCGACCCACCAGCACAAAGGTCCAGTCGGGGTGTTCCCCGGCCGCGTACTCCACAGGGGCCAGATCCAGATCCGGGGTGAGACCGCCGACCCAACCCAGTACAGGGCCGCGGATATCCCGCAGTTCCGGCGGCACGTCCAGGCCGGTTCGGGCAAACATGGGATAGTTGACCCCGTTGGGAAGGAGAGCGATATTGGAATTACAGGGGGAAAGCCGGTCCACGAGTCCCGGGGAGGCGGCGAAGATCACATCGGCCTCAGCAGCTAGGTCTCCCTCCCATTGGAGCGGAAGGGAGGACCAGTCGGTGTCACAGTCGTAGATCAGGCCCTGAAAGGAGAGAAAGTCCAGCAGATGGACCTGATCGGGGCAGGTGGTCCAGAGGACTGCGTCCCGAAATCGATGCCGGGAGGCCGTCCTCTGAATGAAGTCGGCCTGCCTACGCCACAGCCGGCGGCGGAGTAGCTCCGCCTGTTCCGGGAGCGGCCGGACCGGGGGCAGGGTATAGACGGTCACATTGGGGCGTACCCGCCGTCCGGGGGCCTTGTGCCCGGGCCCGTTTCCATGGAACGGCTCGAAAAAGAGAACCTCACCGTCCCGAAGACGAGTGGTGAGCTGTTGGGTCCGGGTGGGGGTGGATCTCCACGGCTCGGTGGAGAGAACGATATATGGCTTCAAGGGAGTCACCTCGGAAACAGGATCAGCGGCCCAGCCGCAGCAGCTTCTCGGCCGCCTGGCTGTTGCAGCGCTCGACCTGGCGCAGCCGGTCCACCCCGCCGGACAAAAACTCCGTGTCTCCGATGCGCTTCACCGCCGCGTCGATATGAGCGCAGAGCCCCTCATAGGTCACGTCGTTCAGATCGGTGAAGAGGTCCTGTCCAATGTAATTCAGGAAGGAGCTGATTTTCTGATCGTATACCACGCCCACCAGAGGGACCCCTTGGCCCGCGGAGAACACCAGGGCGTGGAGGCGCATGGACACCACCACCTGCATCCGTGCAAAGAGCCCGATGGTGTGGTCGGAAGCACCGGTGTCCTCAAAAATATAGTGCGGGGCTTTCATGTGGGCGGCGGCCTTCTGACATGCGCCTACGTCCAGCCGTTTTTCGATGGGAAGAAAAACCGGGGTGAGGCCGTAAGTTTCCCAGGCATAGTCGGCCGCCCGGCCAAAGAGTTCCGCCTTTTCTTCGTAGCCGGGCCAGGGCCGCAGCGTAAAGCCGATATATCTGCCTTTGGGATCCAGGCCCCGGCTTTCCAGCATGCCGTCGATGACCTCCGGCCGCGCGGCGGGAAGGATCACCGTGGGATCGGAGGAGAGGAGGACCTCGGGGTGGTTAATGCCCATGTCCTCCAGCTCGGTAAGGGAGTGGGTGTCCCGGAGAGTGATCATATCCACGTTGCGCTCCAGAACCCTGGCGCACAGGCGGCGGTTGGAGGGATAGTGGATGGGGCCGATGCCGCAGCCGTACATCAGCACCCGGTTGCCCAGCTTTTTGGCGGCTGAGATGGTGAAGAGATAGAACCACAGGGAGCGGCGGGAGGTGACGTCCTGCATGAGGGAGCCCCCACCGTTGATATAGAGCCGGGTCCTGCCCATGCGCCGGAGAAATTTGGGGAAGCCGAAGGTATAGATGGAGTTGACGCGGTAGGTCATGCGGGTCTCGTCCGGGCGCCTGGAAAGGACCCAGACCGGAAGGTCGGGATCAATCTGCCGGAGCTCCCGTACGATGGCCTCCAGAATGGCGTCGTCACCGGCGTTTCCGCGCCCATAGGCGCCGCAGACCAAGGCGCCGTCCCGGCGGCCCACAGTGCCTCTGCGGTCCTTCCGGCGGAGCACGATCTGATAGATCTCAAGCTGGCGTCTGACCGTAGATTCCAGGGAGTACTCCTCCACGCCTTTCTGACGCAGGCGGCAGCCCAAATGCTGCCGCTGGACGGGGTCGCGGGCCAGTGTGATCAGGTGGCGGGCGAGCTCATCGGCGTCGCCGGGAGAGAACAGAAGGCCGTTGACCCCGTGGTCGATGAGATAGGGGACGCCGCCCACTCTGGAGCTGACGGTTGGCAGGCAGGCGCGCGCGCCCTCAGTGAGAGCATAGGGAAAGGTCTCGGAGAGGGAGGTGAGGGTATTGATATCGATGGACTGGTAAAAGGTATTGGTGTCGGAGATCCAGCCGGCGAAGCAGACGAAGGGGGCTACACCGAGGTCCCGGGCCAGCCCCTCCAGCATGGCGCGCTGTTCGCCGTCTCCGGCGATGAGGAGGCGGAGGTTCGGACAGGACGCGTGTGCCCGGGCAAAGCCGCGGATCAACGTGGCGATGTCTTTGACCGGATTGAGGCGGGCGGCGATCCCCACTACCACAGAGTCGTCATCGGCGTTCAGTCCCACGGACCTGTAATAGGCCGTCCGATCCATGGCGGGAGGAGGCAGGGTAAAGTCGATGCCGTTGTAAATGGCAAAGAGCTTGTCCGGATCAAATCCCCGTGAGATCAGCAGGTCCACCATGGCATCGGAGACGCCGATGCGGTAATCCAGAAAGCGCAGGGCGATGGTATTTACCGTGCCGTAGCTGATACGGGAGAAGGGGCGGCCCAAATAGTCCAGCCGGTAATCGGAGTGGACGGTGGTGACCACAGGGAGACCGGTGGAGCGGCGGAGCATGGCGCCCATCATATTGCCGCGGGCACCGTGGCAGTGGATGAGATCGTATCCCTCAGTCCTGATTTTTTTTTGGAGCAGGCGCAGGGTGTGCAGGACGTTCCGCCCGGGGTAGACCTCGGTGCGAATGTCCAGTTCCCGAGCCTCTTGGGCAAAGGGGCCCTCCAAAAAACAGACCATCGTCACGTCAATGGTCCGGGAGAGATTTTGCAGCAGGGAGAGCACGTGGGTTTTCGCGCCGCCGCTGTCACCGCCGCTGATGAGATGGATGACTTTCATGATGGCCTCCAAAAAGTACTTGAATCATAACTGAAAATATTATACAATGCTTGCATGGTCCGGTCAACGGAAATGCCGGACGCTGCCAAAGAAAAGAAATACGGAGGCGCGACATGAAAGTGGTGGACGAGAAGGGGAAGCTCTTCGGGAAGCTGAATATCATTGACCTGTTGGTCATTGTGCTGCTGCTGGTGGCGGTTGTTTTAGTGGTGTTCAAGGTCTTGTCCAAGGACGGCGCGGTAGGTGCGCAGCACACGGTCCTCACCTATACCGTAGAGGTCAAGGGGGTGGACCCCGAGGTCTATGAGGGCATCAAGGCCTATGTCCCCGGCGAGAACGGCACCGGCGACCAGCTCATGGCCAATGGCTCCATGGTGGACGCCTGGGTGATGAGCGTAACGGACGCGCCCCATGACGACGGGCTCACCATGACGGATGTGAACGGAAACAAGCTAACCTTCCCGGTAAACGACGACACGTTGGACCTCACCTTCACCATCAAGGCCAACGTGGTGAACAATGTCATCAATGAGGTGGGTACCCAGGAGGTCCGGATCGGCAAGACCCACATTGTCAAAACGGTCCACTTTGAGCTCAACAACGGTGTGATCACCACTTGCACGGCGGAGACGCCGGCGGCATGATTGCCGAAGTGAGAAGGGCGGGGGCCTGCCCCCGCCCTTCTCTTGTTTGGAGAACAAAAAGGAAATCGACGGATATGGAGGGAACTCATGCTGGAAATGATCCAAGCCTTGGATGAGGCGGCCCTGCTCTGGATACAGGAATGGCTACGGTGTCCCGTATTGGACACCTTTTTTTCTGCATTTACACAACTGGGGAATGCGGGACTCGTGTGGCTGGTGGTCTCCGGGGGAATGCTCCTTTTCCCCAAGACGAGGCGGGCCGGGTTCTGGGCCCTAGTGGCCATGCTGTTCGGGCTGCTGTGCACCAACATTGTGCTCAAGCACTTGGTGGGGCGCGTGCGGCCCTGGCTGGTGGTAGAGGGGCTCACACGTCTGGTAGCGGAGCATGATCCCAACTCCTTCCCCTCAGGCCATACCTGCGCCGCTTTTGCGGCCGGAGCGACCTGGGCCCGTTATGCGAAAAAGCGGTGGTTGAAGGGACTCTGCATTGCCCAGGCGGTATTGATGGGCTTTTCGAGGCTCTATGTGGGCGTCCACTTTCCCAGTGATGTGCTGGTGGGCTGTGCGGTGGGCCTTTCCTGTGCGTGGCTGTCTTTGCAGGGGAGCCAGTGGGTGGACCGAAAGAGAGAGGAGAGATCGCAATGAGCGGGCCGGTCCTGATCCAGGGGGCCATGGAAGTGGAGACGGACTGGCTCGTCTCCCGCCTGGAGCACCCGGAGGCCTTTTCCTGGGGAGGGTTCCAATTTTGGAGGGGAGACTTCCAGGGGCTGGACTTGACCGTGAGCCGGACGGGGATCGGCACTATATACGCCGCGGGGGCCACAGCGGTGGGCATTGAGAAGTTTCATCCCCGGGTGGTGATCAATCAGGGGATTGCCGGCTCCCACTGTGAGAGCCTCCACGTGGGGGATATCGTGGTGGGGGAGAGCTGCATCCACATCCACAATTTGAAAACCCCTCCGCGCGGGCGGGGGGAGGGATATGATGCGTCGGAATGGGAGTTCCATGATCCCTACGACGGGGCGGAGCCGCTGGTCTATGCCTCGGACCCGGTATGGCTGGCCCGGTTTGAGGCCGCAGCCTATGCCGGAGGGGGAAAAGCATCCGGCCGTCTGGGCGGCGGGGATATATTCAACCGGGAGCATGACCGCATCCTCTGGCTGCGGGAGCACGCGGGAGAGCGGTGTGAGGATATGGAGAGCATTGCCTCATACCAGCTTTGTCATCGCTTTGGGACACCCTGTATAGGGCTGCGGATCATCTCCAACAATGAGCTCACCGGGGAGCCCTATCAGAGAGAGGTGGGCGTGCGCCTTCAGTCATTCATATTGGACGCGCTGACAAGCGAAAAGGTCCTTTGAGAAAGAAACGGGCCGCGTACCGATCAGGTACGCGGCCCGTTTTCCAATGAGAAAAAAGCTTACTTCAGCTCCACCTTGGCGCCGACGTCCTCCAGCTTCTTCTTCAGCTCCTCGGCGTCGTCCTTGGAGATGCCCTCCTTGATGGCCTTGGGGGCGGACTCGACAAGAGCCTTGGCCTCGGCCAGGCCCAGACCGGTGATCTCGCGGACGGCCTTGATGACCTTGATCTTCTCGGCGCCGATCTCAGCCAGCACCACGTCAAACTCGGTCTTCTCCTCCGCGGCGGGAGCGGCAGCGCCGCCGGCAGCGGGAGCGGCCATAGCGGCAGCGGACACGCCGAACTCCTCCTCCAGAGCGTGAACCAGCTCGGAGAGCTCCAGAACGGTCAGACCCTTAACCTCTTCGATGAGGGCAGTGATTTTCTCAGAAGCCATGATATGTTACCTCCTAAAATTACATTTCAAATCAGTAAAATGGGTGCGGAGCTTACTCCGCGGCGGGGGCCTCGACAGAGCCGCCCTTCTGCTCGCAGATGGCCTTCACGACGATGGCCAGGCTGGTGATGGGAGCCAGCATAGTGCCCAGGACCTGAGCCTGCAGGACCTCCTTGCTGGGCAGTTCAGCCAGAGCGTTGATCTCCTCCAGGGACAGAACCTTGCCGTCCATGAAGCCGGCCTTGATGGCGAACTTGGAGCCGTTGAACTGCTTGGCAAACTTGTTGATGACGCGCATGGGAGCGATGGGATCTTCATGGCTGACGGCCAGGGACGTGGTGCCGTTGAGGGCGCCGTCCATCTCCTCCATACCGACACTGTTGATGGCGAAGCGGACCAGGGTGTTCTTCACAACGGCATAGTCCACCTCATTCTTGCGGCACTCGGCGCGCAGGGCGGTGTCTTCAGCCACGGTGATACCCTTGTAGTCCACCAGAACGCCGCTGGCGGCGCTCTTGAGCTTCTCGGTCAGCTCGGCCACGACGGCCTGCTTCTCACTGAGAATCTTTGCGTTAGGCATGTGGAATTCACCTCCAGAAAAAATCTACAGCAGGTAGATGCCCGTTCTTTCCGCACCGGCGGAAAAAACAAAACAAAATGCTGCTTTGCATCCAAAGACACAAAACAGCATAAGCAAACACATATACTGCATTCTCGGCAGGAATTATGGCGCAAAGCCACCTGCTGTCTCTGAATACAAAAAACATTATATCAGTCCGGACAGGCTTTGTCAAGCAAAACCTGTCCGGGACCGATTTTTTGTCGTCCTGCGCGGGGATGTTCCCCAAAAGGGTTACATCAGCTTGGCGCCGTTGACCTTTACGCCGGGGCCCATGGTGGAGGCGACGACGCAACTCTTGACATACTGGCCCTTGGCGGCGGCGGGCTTGGCTTTGATGATAGCGCCCATCAAAGCGGTAAAGTTCTCGGTGAGCTTTTCCGCACCAAAAGAGACCTTGCCGATGGGGCAGTGGATGATGTTGGTCTTGTCCAGACGATACTCGACCTTACCGGCCTTGATCTCGGTGATGGCCTTGGCCACATCGGGGGTCACGGTGCCGGCCTTGGGGGAGGGCATCAGGCCCTTGGGGCCCAGGACCTTACCCAGACGGCCAACCACGCCCATCATATCGGGAGTGGCGACCACGACGTCATAGTCGAACCAGTTTTCGGACTGGATCTTCTGGACCATATCCATCTCGCCGACAAAATCGGCGCCTGCGGCCTTGGCGGCCTCGGCCTTGTCGCCCTTGGCAAAGACCAGCACGCGCTGCGTCTTGCCGGTGCCGTGGGGCAGCACGATGGCGCCACGGACCTGTTGGTCGGCATGACGGGAGTCAACGCCCAGCTTCACATGGAGTTCCACGGTCTCGTCGAACTTGGCCGGAGCGGTCTTTACGATCAACTCCATGGCGTCGGCGGTATCATACAGCATGGATTTGTCGATCTGCTTGGCAGAATCGGTATACTTCTTGCCTCTAAACATCGTTTCTACCTCCTTCCCTTACTCTTCCACGGTCACGCCCATGGAGCGGGCGGTACCGGCGACCATGCTCATGGCCGCCTCGATGGTGGCGGCATTCAGGTCGGGCATCTTGGTCTCGGCGATCTTGCGCAGATCGTCCTTCTTCAGAACGGCGACCTTAGTCTTGTTGGGTACGCCGGAGCCGGACTCGATACCGCAGGCCTTCTTGATGAGGACGGCAGCGGGAGGGGTCTTGGTGACGAAGGTGAAGGAACGGTCGGCGTAGACGGTGATGATGACGGGGATGATGAGGCCCGCATCGTTCTTGGTCCGCTCGTTGAATTCCTTGGTGAAGGCGGCGATATTGACGCCGTGCTGTCCCAGAGCGGGGCCAACGGGAGGAGCGGGAGTCGCCTTGCCGGCCGGGATCTGCAGTTTTACGTAACCAGTTACTTTCTGTGCCACAATGAGCACCTCCTACGAATGAATGTGGTTGGACGGGACCCTGTTTCAGATCCCTCCCACGTGCTGGGGGAGCGACCGGCCCGGGGCCGGCCATACAGATTCGGGGGAGTAGCGCGGCGGCACTTTGGCCGCCCGGAACTTACTGCTGGATCAGCTCCACTTGATCGAGCTCTAGCTCCACCGGGGTTTCCCGGCCGAACATGGACACGACCACGCGGACCTTGCTGTGATCCAGATCGATCTCTTCGACCGTGCCCAGGAAGGACTCCAAGGCGCCGTCGGTGATCTTTACGGTGTCGCCCACCTGATAGGAGACCACGACCTCGCGCTTCTCCACGCCGAGGGCGGCGATCTCCTCCTCGGTGAGGGGGATAGCCTTGTTACCGGAGCCCACGAAGCCGGTGGCGCCCCGCACATTGCGTACCAGGTGCCACGTCTCGTCCGTCATCACCATTTTTACCAGCACATAGCCGGGGAACACCTTGCGCTCCACGGTCTTAGGACCGTTGTCGGTGATCTCGGTGACAGTCTCCAGGGGGATTTTGACCTCATGGATCAGGTCGTGCATGTTGCGGTTTTCCACGTGCTTTTCGATGGTGGCTTTTACGGTGTTCTCATACCCGGAATAGGTGTGGACCACATACCACTTCGCGCTATCAGCCATGATCCGCGCCCCTTAAACCTTTCCAAACAGGCGGAGCAGGGCTCTGACGATCTCACCGGCCAGCCAGTCGAAGACCCAAATGCAGATACCGACGACAATGACACAAATGATGACGATCACGGTGTTGTTGACGGTCTGCTTGGGCGTGGGCCACACGACCTTCTTCAGTTCGCTCTTCATCTCGCGGAACCACCGGGCGATACGCTGGAAGAAGCCGGGCTTGGCGTCCTTCTTGTCAGCCTTGGCAGCTTTCTTATCCGCAGCCTTGGCAGGCTTTGCGGGGGCCTGAGCAGCCTCCAAGTCCGCGCCGGTCTTCTCGATCTTCTCGTTCTCAGACATACAGTTTCACCCTTCTTTCTTGTGACACTTCCGCAATGATCATCACTTGGTCTCGGTGTGGAGCGTGTGCTTCCTGCAGAAGGGGCAGTATTTGTTTCTTTCCAGACGGTCGGGAGTGTTCTTCTTGTTCTTATTGGTGACGTAGTTGCGCTGTTTGCACTCGGAGCATCTGAGGGTGATCTTCACCCGCGCACCGGCTTTTGCCATGTTTCGGCACCTCCTTCAATCGTTCGGACCCAACAAAAATGCCGGGGTCCGGCTATACCGAATCCCAGCAGCGTTTTCCCCAAGACGCGCGTCTGCGCGCCCAATCTAAAAACACGGTAGGTTTCGGCATCGTCTGCCTCCCTATGTCCTCCTGAGGAGGGGAAGGGTTTGTGCCCATTACACCGTAAAAATGCGCACAAAAAAAGAGCCCTTTTTCATAGGTATAGATAGATTATCACAGGCTTTTCAGAAAGTCAAGCGGGAAATTGGAGATTGACAGGGAAACGGGAAAGACGCTATAGTGATATAGGGAAAGGACGTGTGATCAGATGCGGATCATGGCGATTGACTACGGAGATGCCAGAACAGGCGTGGCCGTTTCAGACCCTACGGGGCTGTTGGCGGGATATACCACCGTCATCCAGAGCCGGAAGCCGGACCTTGTGGCGACGGAGGTGGCACGGCTGGCGGGCGAGTATGGGGTGGAAGAGCTGGTTATGGGGTTCCCCCGGAACATGGACGGCACAGAGGGGCCGCGGGCGGAGCGATATCGCGGCTTTGCCGAGCGGCTCCGGGAAGCAACGGGGCTGGAGCCGGTGCTGTGGGATGAGCGGCGGACCACCATCGAGGCCCACGATATCCTCCATACAGCGGGGAAAAAAATGAAGAGCCATAAGAAAACCGTGGATGCGGTGGCGGCGTCGCTGATCTTAGAGGGATATCTGACGAGGAAGCGGACGCAGGGCTGACGGAAAGCGCGCGCACCCTGCTGAGGCATACAGAGCCTGAGAAATAAAATAAAGGAGCAATCAGAAATGGAAAAGGGAAGCATCGTAAACAATGTGACGTACACCATGAAACCGGGTAAGCGGGCGGACTTTCTCAGGGAGATGCGGGAGAGCGGACTGCTGGAGGCCGTGCGAAGCGAAGAGGGCTGTCTCCTGTATGCTTATTTCATTCCTGAGGAGGACGATGGGAATCTCTTTCTGCTGGAAAAGTGGCGGGATAAAGAGTGCCTGAGCGGCCACGTGGCCAATCCCAACATGGCAAAGGTGAAAGCGGTCAAGGCGAAATACATCGAAGAGACCGTTGTGGAGAAGTTTTTCGTCTGATTGCAGGCGATTCTAAGCTCTGGGGCGGCGGAACAGCTCTCGTACTCCGATATAGATCAGAAAGGCGCCGAAAAAGCGCCGCAGCAAATGAACGTCCAGGGTGGTTGCCACCCAGGCCGCAGCGGCGGTGCCAGCCAGTCCGGCGAGGATGGCGGGCATCGCCGTTTTCTTGTCCACATAGCCGTTTTTGATGTGGGCGGGCAGGGCCGTGGCGGCGGTGGGGAGAAAATAGAGCAGATTGATCCCCTGTGCCTGGTGCTGCTCCACACCGGCAAAGGCGGTCATATAGATCAGCAGCAGTGTGCCGCCGCCCACGCCGAAGCCGGAGAGCACGCCGGTCACGGCTCCGGCCAGGGCGGACATCAACCAGCTCACAGGCCGAAGAGCGACTTGAAGCCGCCGTAGAGAATGAGTAGGGCAAAGGCGCGGCGCAGCCAGTCCATATTCAGCTTTTGAAACAGCCGTCCGCCCAGAAAGCCACCGGCCAGCCCGCCGGCCAGATAGGGGAGGGCCACCGCCAGGTCGAGGCCGCCGCGAAAGAGATAGATCACCGATGAGAGGGCGCATAAGGGCAGAATGATGGCCACTGAGGTGGCAAAGGCCCTGCGCTGGTCCAGACCGCACCGCGCGGTGAGCAGAGGCACCAGGACCATTCCTCCTCCTCCGCCGAAAAAGCCGTTGGCAATCCCCGCCAGCCCACCGGCTACGGCAGGGGCAAGCCAGACCTGTCTCCTAGACATAAAAAACATCCCTCCGTTGGCTTTAGTTTGCCAGTGAAGGGATGTTTTTATGCCTGTGTCCGCGTTTCACGAGGCTCTGGCAGTGATACGGCGCCAAGCGCCCTGCGGCTCGGGGCCGCGGATGGGGTACAGAGACAGCCGAGGGGGGGAGTGTATGGTCCGCTATACGAGAAACAGGGACATGAGGCGGGACGGCCCGCCGCGATCCACGGGATTTTTCCTTTTATCGGATTCCGGTCAGGTCCATGACCACCTCGCCGGCGAGCAGAAGCCCCGCCGTGGCGGGGACCCACACCGCGCTGGCCGGGACGCTGCGGCGGCCCGGAGGGGGCGCCTCGGGCTGATCTGGCTTGCGGGCCTCCTCAGGAGACCAGACCACCTTGTGGTGGTGAATCCCGCGGGCACGCAGCTCTTTGCGGATCACCCTGGCCAAGGGGCAGCCCTCGGTCTTGGAGATGTCGGACACCCGCAGAAGGGAGGCGTCCAGCTTATTTCCGGTCCCCAGGGCGGAGATGATGGGGAAGTTTCGGGCTAGTGCGGTTTCGATCAGGTCCAGCTTACAGGAGACCAAATCGATGGCGTCCACCACATAGTCGTACCTGACGGAGAAAAAGGCCTCGCGGGAAGCGGATTCGTACCGCCCGCGGATGGGTCTGACCCGGCAGTGGGGATTTACATCCAGCACGCGGGCGGCCATCGCCTCAGCTTTGGGCATACCTAGGGTGGACTCAAGCGCCTCGGCCTGGCGGTTCAGATTGGAGCGGTCCACGGTATCCTGATCCACCAGGGTAAGCGCTCCGACGCCGGAGCGGGCCAGCGCCTCGGCGCACCAGCTCCCCACGCCGCCGAGGCCCAAGACGCAGACATGGACCTCGGCGAGCCGCTCCATGGCAGGGCTGCCCAGAAGCATTTGGATACGAAGAAAGCGGTCGTCCATAGAAAGCCTCCTAAAGAAAGCTTCGCGCGCATCCATGCGCGACAGAAGCAGATGAAATCTACGTGTTCGCGGGCCGGCTGCCCGGCCGTGCACGCCGCGGGCCCGCGGCTGTGCCGCCGCAAGGCGGTCCGAGCGCCTCCCGTCCGGCCCCGCAGAATAAAACTTTCCCCGGAGACGGAGGCCTCCGGGGAAAAAGCGATGTTCTCAGCCCACCAGAGCCGCGTTGGCGTCGTTGGTGGTCATGGCGTAGGTCGCTTGCAGCTCCTCCAGCCAGGCGCTCAGGTCATTGCTCTTCAGCGTGCTGTTGGCGGTGGCGGCCCAGGCCACGGTGTGATCCTGCAAATACATGACGTGCCAGCCGCTCTGGCCCTCCTGTGTGTTCTCCACCAGACCGGTGTCTCCGATCTGACGGCCGTCGGCAAAGATCCAGTCGAGGAAGCCGGTAAAGAAGGAGGTGGTGGGTGTCACGCCGGCGTAGAGACCGCCGTTATCCTTGGAACCGGGGTCCTCGGAGTACTGTTTTGCCAGCTCGCCAAAGGTCTCGGGCGTCTGCTCGCCGGCGGCGAATTCATCTAGGATGCGCTGTGCCTCCGCCTTGGCGGCGTCCATAGCCTCCTGCGTGGGTGTGGTCTCGCCGTCGGCCACGTCGGCAAGCACCAGAATGTGGCGGATATCCGCACTGCCGTAGCTGTCCTCATTCAGGAAGCGGTCCACGAACTTCACCACCCAGTAGCCGCTATCGGCAACCTCGATGGTGGTGATGTCCCCGCTCTCGCGGGCGGCGTCGGTGAGCCAAGCGGTACAGTCGGCATTGAGCGCGCTGGTCAAGGCGGAGCCGAGGGCGGTCGTCTCCGCCTTGAAGGAGGACTTGTCGTCCCGACCGGCAAACTCCTCCGCCAACGCGTCGAAATCGCCGCCGGCCTCTGCCTGCTGGGCAAGATCTTCCGCTGTGGCCTTGGCCACGGACATGGCGGTGGCCTTCTCGGCGTCGGTGGGATCGACGGTGTTACCGTCGGCATCGGTAGAGGAGACGGCCTCTCCATTGATGAAGGCGGCGGAATAGGTGAAGCTGTCCAGCTCGTCCTTGTGCTCGTCGTAATAGCTCTCAAGCTGGGCCTTGTCATAGGTGAGGGAGTCTGCGTGGTCGCTGTAATAGGCGTTGGCCACGGCCTGTTGGGTCAGACATTCCCGCAGGACCTTCTCCGTCATATAAGGGCCGTAAGAGCTGCGGAGATAGACTGAGAAAGTGGTGCCGTTCTGGGCGGCATAGTTGCGGATCTGCTCCACAGAGCCGTCCACCTGAGCCTGGATATTGTCGTCGACGGTGTAGCCGTCCTTCAGCGCAGCGGTGTACAGCGCGGCGTACTGATGGAGGGAGTCGAGGGCCTGCTGGCGGATGGAGGCGGCGGTATCCGCGTCCACAGTGCCGCCGAACAGATTGGCCATATAGTTATAGCTGGGGTAGAAATAGAAGCCCAGTTCGGTGACGGTGTAATCCTGGTCCCCCACGGTGGCGACGACCTTGTTCTTTTCAAAGATGCCGGAGTTCCACACCAGGAGGGCGATGACCAGCACTGCGATGACGATGCCCACCACCGTATAGAGGATGGTCTTGCTGCGGACCTTCTGCGCCTCCTCCATTTCACGGCGCTGCTTGTCGCTGGGGCCGTTGGCAGTGGAGACTTGGCGCTGTTTCTTTTCTCTGGAAGCGCTCATTTCAATATTCAGTCCTCTCATTAAATGCTTGTGACTCAATGTTGCATTATACAGGAAAGCGCCGCGGCTTGCAAGTCCCAATCTGGTGTCTACAGGCGGAAAACAGGCAAATCAGGTGGTTTTCGCACACCTGCGCGTCACATCAAAAATGGGCCTTTGCAGCCTTTTGGAATCCTGAAAAGGGTGCCCCTTCCCCACGGAAGGCCAGAGAGAACATGAAAACGGGGGCCGTTCTCCACCGCTTACATGGATTTCCCCTCTTTTACTTGGGACACACGGCACGGTCTTCGACCCGCGCACTTTTTACAGTTTGTTCACGGTTATTCTGCGCCGTCCGGACAATAAAAATCCGCCCTTCCCGATGAGAAGGGCGGACAGTCATTTATGAAAATCTCCCGCTCTGGCCGTGTGGCCCTGATTAAAACCTGCACGAAATGGCAGGTGGGTCGCCTCCGCGCCGCTTTACTGCTTCCAACTTCCGGCGGCGCCCCAAAAGGGCGCGCCGGGAGGCCTGCAATCCACGGCACGAGTGGGGGCGTCCCGTTTCAGAGATGTGGGTTTAAAAAGAAACCATCACGCACCGAGCAGGAGAAACTTGGGAATGCCCGTCTATTCCCCGTCCTCTTCCTCGAACAGGGACTCCATAAACTGTTGATAGACCTCCTCCAGCTCCTCTTCGCTGTCCAGTGTGGAGAGCTGTTCCTCGCCGTCCTGCATGACCACCTTCAGGATGATAAGACCGGCTTCCTCATCCTCATCCTGGGGAGCCTCGCCCTCCTCGTCGGCCTCTTCCACGGGGAAAAAGGCCATGTAGACCGAGCCGTTGTACTCAATGGTATCCAGGTGCTCAAGCTCGATTTCGTTGCCGTCCTCATCGGTCAGGCTGACGAAATTGCCGCCGAATTCTTCACTCATGGATTGGACACCGTCCTTCCTTTTGTCTGGCCTTATTGTACCCTCCGCGCAGGAAAAATGCAAGAGAGGGACACGCCAAATTTTTATCAATGCCTGAAAGACCAAAAAATGTAAAATATTAGGGTGGACAAATGACGAAAATTCTACTATAATGATAATCGTCATGCCCTTGGAGCGCCGCTTCGCGCCAAGGGCAGGTTCGTATGATCCCCAGCCGCTGTGGCGTGGCGGGGGGAGCGATGGACGGAGAAGACATACAGATGACCGTGCGGCCCGCGGGCCGGGAACGGAGGTTTTTCATTTGGCAGAAACGACGAATCACAACAGCAGCGCGGGCGGGGAGACGCACCGGCGGCGCAGACAGCGCAGGGTCAGCGGCGCAGGCGTTGCCCTCGGGGTGGGAAAAGTGCTGGGCACCCTGCTCCTGATCGCCATCACCACCGGCGCTATCCTGGCCTGCTTTGCAGCGGTCTACATCAAAACGGTGATCCTACCCCAGACCTATGTGGACGCCCGGGCGTTCACTATGAACCTGTCCTCCACCATTTACTATACCGATCCGGATACCGGCGAGGAGAAAGAACTGCGGACCCTCCACGGCGAGGAGAACCGGGTGCTGGTGGACTATGACGAGATCCCCGAACACCTCATCGCGGCGGTCGTATCCATTGAGGATGAGCGGTTCTGGACCCATCACGGTGTGGACTGGAAGCGGACCGCCGGTGCCTTCGTCAATATGTTCCTGGGTATGAAGGACACCTACGGAGGCTCTACTCTGACCCAGCAGCTCATCAAAAACATGACCGATAACGACGAGGTGACGGTGAAGCGGAAGATCCTGGAGATTTTTCGGGCCCTGGAATTTGAGCGGAATTACTCCAAGGAGGAAATCCTGGAGATGTATCTCAACTACATCTATCTGGGAGAGAGTTGCTACGGTGTGGGTACCGCCTCCTATACCTATTTCGGCAAGCCGGTGTCTGAACTGAGCCTTGCCGAGAGCGCCAGCCTCATCAGTATCACCAACAACCCCTCCGCCTACGACCCCTATATCTCGGAGCGAAGCAAGGAGCGCAACAAAGAGCGGCAGGAACTGGTCCTCTACAAGATGTGTGAGCTGGGCTATATCACCGAGGAGGAGAAGGCGGCCGCTGCGGCGGAAGAGCTGGTCTTTGTCCGGGGAGACGGTGAAAAATCCACTACGGCCTATACCTATTACGAGGATCAGCTCATCCGGGATGTCATCGCCGACCTCCAGGCGAGCCAGGACTGGTCAGAACAGGTGGCCACCCAGATGGTCTACAGCGGGGGCCTGAAGATCTATTCCTGCTTCAATCCCAAGGTCCAGGCCTGTGTGGATGAGGTGTATCAGAATCTGGAGAACTTCAACCATGACTCCAGCACTGGCCAGCAGCTCCAGTCGGCGATTACCGTTATCGACAATGAGACCGGGAATGTGGTCGCTGTGGCGGGCGGTGTGGGAGAAAAGAGCGGGAGCCTGCTGCTCAACCGCGCCCTCTCCCAGCGGCAGCCCGGCTCGGCCATCAAGCCTTTGGCGGTCTATGCGCCGGCGCTGGAATACGGCCTGATCACGCCGGCTACCGTCATTGACGACTCACCCTACAACAACAACGGCACCAACGGCGCGGCCTGGCCTGTGAACTCCTTCGGCGCCTACCGGGGCCTGACCAATGTGTATACGGGACTCCAGAACTCGGTGAATACACTGGCGGTCAAGATCATGGGGGACTATATCACCCCTCAGCTTTCCTTTGACTTTTTGACCCAGAACCTCGGCTTCAGCACGGATCATCTGGTGATCCGGCGCGAGTCCAACGGAACGGTGTACTCCGACATCGACATCGCGCCGCTGGCCCTGGGCGGTCTTACCGATGGTATCACCACCTTGGAAATGGCGGCGGCCTATGCCTCCTTCCCCAGGGGCGGAGTCTATATCGCCCCCAGGACCTACACCAAGGTGGTGGCGGACGACGGTGTGACTGTGCTTTTGGATAATGAGCAGGAGAGCTCCATTGCCATGAAGGACTCCACCGCCTGGTATATCAACTATATGCTCCGCAACGCCATGATCAACGGTACTGGCACCTATGCCCGCTTCGACGGCATGACCATGGCGGGTAAGACCGGCACCACCAGCAGCCGGAAGGACCTCTATTTCGCGGGCTACACGCCCTATTATACTGCGGCGGTCTGGAGCGGCTACGATCAGCCGGAGCGGATGAGTTCATCCCTCCAGCAGCAGTCGGCCGTGATCTGGAACAAGGTGATGAGCGCGATCCACCAGGGACTGGAGAACGCCAGCTTCCCGGAGCCCGCAGCCGGGCTGGTGCAGAAGACCGTCTGTCTGGACAGCGGGCTTCTGCCCACCGATGCCTGCCGCCACGATGCGCGGGTGGGGGAGGACGCACGGCTGACGACCCTCACCTTTGTCCGGGGGGACGAGCCCGCCGAGTTCTGCGACGTCCACGTGGACCGGACCGTCTGCCTGGATTCCCCTCTGCTGAATGCCAGTGGAGAGCCCACCGGCATGTACCATTTGGCCGGAGAATTCTGCCCGGAGGAGAGCAAGCGGGTGGTCAGCATCTTGGACATTGCCCGGGAGGGGGCCGCAGCCTCGGTCACCGTAAAAGACAATGAATTCACCACCGGGCATCTGGATGCCCTTGGCGCGGCGGCTTACTGCGATGTCCATACCACCGCACAGTCCACGGAAGAGCCGAAGGAAACCACGCCTGTGGAGATCGATCCCTATGATCCGACCACCTGGCCCGGGGTGGAGGACTTTGACAGCGTAGAGGATTACAACAACTTTAATCCCTTTGACCCCAGCACCTGGCCCAATCACGGCGCCCAGGTCACTCCCACGCCGACTCCCTCCGGAGGAGCCGAGGAGACACCGGAAGTCACGCCTGTGCCGCCGGCTGCATCGCCCACGGTGACGCCCGGCGAGGGGACAGATGAGCCGTTTATTCCGGCGGGTGGCTGACAGGATAACAGAAAACTGGAAAAGGCCCGCCGCTCCTCATCGGAGCGGCGGGCCTTTTTTGAATTGGCGGTACCAAAGACATGCCGCGTCTATGCCGGGGGTAAAAATAGCTTAAAAAATATAGTATATCGCAGATAATGGGATATTTGAACGGGAGAAGCAGCCTTGATGACATTTGATCGGCATGCGAATTTGGAATGTTAAGTATGGAAACCGGCACTTTTGGGCCAGAGGATATTATATAGATACGGTGGGACAGAATAAAAAGCAGATAGCAGAGTAAATCCGTAATCAGTCGGCCTCGGACCAAATAGAAGACCAGGCTTAAAAGAGTTTGTTGACCCGTTTACGGGGCGCGAGAACAAGAAGGCGTAAAGAAACCCCTTAAAAGGTGGCCCAAGAAAGAAACGCAGTCGGCAAACATTTCGGGGCTCCTTAAGGGCTTTGTCGGTAGTAGGCCCTTATAGGGCCTACTCAAGCCTCTGGCCTCTGGCTTAGCCGGAGGGGTTGGCCTTATGCCCGGTCGCATGTCCGGACGGCGGGCAGGGCGAGGGTGAGCCCGCCGCAGACCAACGTGACGATTCCGCCGATGAGAAACCATACGGTGATGCCGGTATATTCGGCGAAAAGAGCCGTAGCCACGAGGCCCAGAGGGGAGGCCAGTGTCATGATGGCGCCTGAGAGGCCCAACACCCGGCCCAGGTATTCCGGCTCCACTTTCTCCTGGATCAAGGCCATGAATTCAGAGTTGAAAAAGGGACATGAGAGCCCCATGAGCAGGGAGAGCCCGGCAAAGACCCAGAAACCGGTGGGCGGCAGCAGCCCGGCAGCCACCAGAACCACACCCAGAACCAGCTCTGAGGCGACCATGGTGACGATTTTATCCTTTGTACCGCCCCAGACGCCCAGAATGACGGAGCCCGTCAGCATCCCAACGGAGAAGGCCGTTTCCACAAGGGCGGCCGCGGCGGAATCTCCGCCGAAATAGTCCATACTCATGAGGGGAAAGAGAGCGGACAGCGGAAGAAAGGCCACAGAAAAAAGGGCGCAGATGAGGCAAAGTTCCCACAGCCATCGCTTGGCGCGGAGGATGGCGAAGCCCTCCCGGGTGTCCCGCCAGATGCGGAGCCTGCGGCCGGGATCTCCCACACGCAGGACGGGGAGGCGGGCGGCGGCCAGCGCCAGGACAGCAAAGGCGGCGCCCGCCGTGTCCAGCAGGAGAACGGCGGAGAGGGGGAGGCTTCCCCGGACGACCAAATCGTACAGGACTGCGGCCGCCGCCGGAGAGAGGAGCATGGATACGGTCTGAATCCCCTGGGACCAGCCGGCGCATCTGGATAAGGCGTCGGGCGGCGCCAGCAGAGGCGTGACCGCCTGAATACATGGGCTGTGAAAGGCGCTGCCCACGCTCCTGAGGGCCAGTGCCAGAAGAATGGGACCGGTGGACAGCGTCCCGCCCGCTGCCGCCAGCGCAAGGAACAGGGAGACGATGCCGATGGCTCCGTCGGCAATGGCCATGATATACCGGCGGTCGAACCGGTCGGCAAAGGAGCCGGTGAACAGCGACAGGACCCCTTGGGGAAGCATGCCGCACAGCATGGCCATGGAGAGTACCGCGGGAGAGCCTGTCCGGTCGGTCAGATACCAGATGAGGGCATACTGAGAGAGCATGCTGGTAAAGATGGAGCAGGCTTGGCCCACCCATAACACCACGAACTTGCGTTTCCAATGTGAGATCAAAAAAAACACCTCCTAGAAAAATAAGAGTAGGAGGACTGAGAGGACGGCTATCATACCATGGCCTGCGGGCTATGTCAAGGGGACCGCCGGTGAAAACGGATGGCTCCCGCAGGCGAAAGCCGCTTCGGACCGTGGCCTCGCGTCTCAGGCGCCTTGACAGCGGGAGAAAAGGCCGGTATGATGGAAAAAACAAAAAAGGAGAATCCCTATGCATGAACACCAGGAGCACTGCAACTGCAGCTGTGGGCACCACCAGGAACACCATTCCCTGCATCCTCACGGAGGAGGGCTGACGGAGGCCCAGACGGCTTTCCTCCACGAGCTGGAACACCACCACTTTTTGCCGGTGGCGAGATTCCTGATAGAGAGCAGCCGGGAGGACGACTTCTCTTCGGTGGCTCTGGCGCCGGTCTATCTGCGCGGCCCGGAGGAGTCCATGGAGTGGGTGAAGGAGACCGGCGCCATGCTGCTGGGGCTGGAAGAAAAAGGATATCTCACCCTGGACTATGACTATCCCCTGGAGAGCTATCCCTACACAGAATACCGGCAGTCAGACCTCTACGCCTACTTCTGCAGGACCATAGAGGAGGCCAAGGGGCGGCCCGGCTTTCTGGGGGATACCCCCGTGCTGGAGTTGGGCAGCATCGCGCCGGCGGAATGAGAAAATGAGCGCGAGGCCCGCAGAATTCTGCGGGCCTCGCGCTCATTTTGGATGCAAAGTCTATTGTGCTCATGTCTCCAGAAGGAAACGGCCCACACTGTCCATCGCTTGGGAGGCCTTTTTCATGGGGAACATCTGAAAGACATGCCACATATCCGGCCAGACTTCCAGACGGCAGGGGATGCCCGCCTGTACCAGGCGGTCCCGTAGGCGGACCGAGTCCGACATTAAGATTTCATTGGTTCCCACTTGTATGAGGACGGGAGGAAAACGGTCGAAATCCCCGAAGAGAGGAGAGAGCATAGGCGAGGAAAGCTCGCGCCCGGGGGCGTAGGCGGCACGGACGGCCTGGATATAGTTCATGGTGATCATGGGATCGGCGTCCCGACGCTCGCGATAGGATTTCCCGCTGGCGGTCATATCGGTCCAGGGGGACATCAGCACCAGCCGTCTGGGCAGAAGCCGGCCGGCGTCCCTGAGGAGCATAGTGAGCACCAGGGCCAGATTGCCGCCGGCGGAGTCGCCGGCCACCACGATGTCCCGTGCGCCATAGCCAAGGTGCATCAGGTAGTCCCAGGCCTTTGTGACGTCCTCCAACGGAGCGGGGAAATGGTGCTCGGGGGCCAGGCGATACTCAAAGGAGAGCACCTCATATCCGGTGACATTGGCCAGCTTGGAGGCCAGAATACGGGAATAGCCCAGATTGCCGCTGGTATAGCCGCCGCCATGGCAGTATAAAACCACACGGTGTTTGTCGTGGCCCCGCTCCGGGCGGACCCAGGCCGCAGGCATCCCCTCCAGGTCAAAAGGCTCCCAGCTCAGCCCCACCATGGGGGCTATGAGACGCCCCAGCAGCTCCTGGCCTTTGCGCTGGCGCTCCAGGTCCTCCGGCTCCATGGAGTCGGGGGAGGCGGCAGAGTGGACGGCCTTCAGGGCGCCCATGACGGCTGTGGTCCGCTTTTGCTCGGCGGCCTGGCGCTCTTCCGGGGTGCGGACGGCCAGTTTTTTCAACTTGGTGTGTTCTTTATTCATAAGATCCTCCCCAAAGAGCGGACCGAGGACAAACTTGCTCCGCCCCTGTAGAGAGTATTCTACCATATGACGATGTCATTTTGCACCCATATTTTTGGAAGGCAAGTTGGACGCACTTGCAGAAATATCCCTTTTGCCTCAATGGGAGGTGTAAACCCTTAGGAGCAGAGCTACGCTGGGACGAAACTTCTGGATAGATGAAGTATCCTTGGATACATTGTTCTTAAAAGAATAATTTAAAACGCATAAGTAATCAAATAAAGCAAACCACTGGTTTCTTCCTGTGGCCTTTCTTTTTGGAAAAAAAAAGTCTATGATCTCTTCGAAATATATGCTATACTATCATCATGCCCGTTATACTTTTGACACATTTATTAAAGGTTGCAGTTTTTAGGTGATACAAAAATGGGGGAAGGTCGATGAAAGGCATCATTTTGGCTGGTGGCAGTGGGACGCGGTTGTATCCGCTGACGATGGTCACATCCAAACAGTTGTTGCCCATTTATGACAAACCAATGATTTATTACCCGCTGTCCACGCTTATGCTGGCAGGCATTCTGGATATTCTTGTTATCTCTACTCCTCATGACCTACCGAATTTTGAGCGTCTGCTGGGGGACGGCAGCCAATTTGGTATTCGGCTTTCCTATAAGGTGCAGCCTTCCCCCGACGGCTTGGCTCAGGCATTTATCTTGGGTGAAGAGTTTATCGGTGATGACCGGTGTGCCATGATTTTGGGCGACAACATCTTTTACGGTGCCGGTTTGACTGCCCACCTAAGGAAAGCGGTGGCTCAGGAAGACGGTGCCACAGTGTTCGGTTACTATGTGGAAGATCCGGAACGGTTCGGTGTGGTGGAGTTCGACAAGGAAGGCCGTGCGGTGTCTATTGAGGAGAAGCCTGGCCAGCCCAAGTCCAACTACGCTGTCACTGGGCTTTATTTCTACGACAAAAAAGTCTGTGAGCGTGCCAAGGCGCTGAAGCCCTCCGCCCGTGGGGAACTGGAGATTACGGACCTGAACCGCATCTATCTGGAAGAGGGCGCCCTTAATGTCATTACGCTGGGCCGAGGCTATGCGTGGCTGGACACCGGCACGGTGGACTCTCTCGCGGAAGCCGCGGAGTTTGTCCGGGTCATCGAATCCCGGGAGGGCATCCAGATCTCTGCCATCGAGGAGATTGCCTATCGAAACGGTTGGATCACCAAGGAAAAGCTGGAGGAGTCTGCCGCCCTGTACGGCAAATCTCCCTACGGCAAGCATCTGCATAACGTGGCCAGCGGCAAGTACATCTACTGAGGTGCATCATGGATTTTATCAAGACAAAAATTGACGGTGTGGTCATTGTAGAACCCAAGGTGTTCGGCGATCACCGGGGTTTCTTTATGGAGAGCTACTCCAAACGGGAGTTTGAAAAGGCGGGGCTGTTCTACGATTTCGTGCAGGACAATCACTCCTCCTCCACGGTGAAGGGGACCCTGCGGGGCATTCACTTCCAGAAGGGGGACAAGGCCCAGGCCAAGTTGGTGCGCTGTGCCCGGGGCGCCGTTCTGGACGTGGCGGTGGACTTGCGGCCCGCCAGCCCCACATACAAGCAGTGGGTGGCGGTGGAGCTGTCTGAAGAAAACAAGCGGCAGCTGCTGATCCCCCGGGGCTTCGGCCACGGCTTTGTGACGCTGACGGACCATGTGGAGTTTCTGTACAAGGCGGATAACTACTATGCGCCGGAGGCTGACGGCGGCATCCGCTGGAATGACCCGGAACTGGCCATTGAATGGGGTATTGAGAACCCCATTTTGTCCCAAAAAGATCAGAATTCCCCCTGGCTGAAGGACGCCGAAACCGGCTTTTAAGGAGGACGCTATGACTGTGATCGTGACCGGCGGCGCCGGCTTTATTGGAAGCAATTTCATCTACTATATGCTGAAAAACCACCCGGAGGACCGGGTGGTTTGCGTGGACTGCCTGACCTACGCGGGCAATTTGTCCACGCTGAAAGAGGCCATGGAGCATCCCAACTTCCGGTTCTGTAAGATCAACATCTGCGACCGGGAGGCGGTATACGGCCTCTTTGAGGAAGAGCATCCCGATGTGGCCATTAACTTTGCGGCGGAGAGCCATGTGGACCGGTCCATTGAGAACCCGGAGGTGTTCCTCCAGACCAATATCCTGGGCACCGCCGTCATGATGGACGCCTGCCGGAAATACGGCATCCAGCGGTATCATCAGGTTTCCACGGACGAGGTCTACGGCGACCTGCCTCTGGACCGACCGGATCTGTTCTTTACCGAGGAGACCCCCATCCACACCAGCAGCCCCTATTCCTCCTCCAAGGCGGCAGCGGACCTGCTGGTGCTGGCCTACCACCGGACCTATGGCCTGCCGGTGACCATCTCCCGCTGCTCCAACAACTATGGCCCCTATCATTTCCCCGAAAAGCTGATCCCGCTGATGATCGCCAACGCCCTGGCGGATAAGCCCCTGCCGGTATACGGCGAGGGTTTGAATGTCCGGGACTGGCTGTATGTGGAGGATCACTGCCGGGCCATCGATCTGATCGTCCGGAAGGGCCGTGTGGGTGAGGTCTACAACGTGGGCGGCCACAACGAGATGCGAAATATCGACATCGTGAAGCTGATCTGCAGGGAGCTGGGCAAGCCAGAGAGCCTGATCACCCATGTGACGGACCGGAAGGGCCACGATATGCGCTATGCCATCGACCCCACCAAGATCCACAACGAGCTGGGCTGGCTGCCGGAGACGAAGTTTGCCGACGGCATCAAAAAGACCATCCGGTGGTACCTGGAGAACCGGGAGTGGTGGGAGAACATCATCAGCGGAGAGTATCAGAATTACTATGAGCGGATGTACGGAAACCGGTAAGCCCCGAATCGCCATTCTGATGGCGGTGTATGAGCCCCGGATGGACTGGCTGCGGGAGCAGCTGCTGAGCCTGAATGTGCAGAAATATCTAGATCCAGCTTGTGTACTATTCTAACATTAAGAATTTAAGAGTCGATGGACGGATTGTTAAAATGTATAGTAAAACAAATGATCAGCATGGACGTATCAAACAATATCTGCCATTGGCGATTAAATATGGTTTTTCGATTATAATTACCTTTTATACCTACTTTTCTAACAAGGACCCATATTACTTTGCATTAAGCCTGCTCGAGTTGTGCGCGATTATCCTACTCTCGAATATATTGCTTGCATACAAAAAAACAATTGGACATATTGCGCATTTTCTATTGCTGCTTATTTATAATCTCCAGACCATTGTAATGAAGTTTGGAGGTTCATTTACATCGCTCATCATGGTGACAAACCTTGCGATGTTTCGGGATTTGAAAGGAAAGTTCGGAGACTATATCCTAGTTGCGATACCGTTGGTGATATGCACATTGATTCCGGGCAGGGAGTTTCCGATGAAAAAGAACGCGATGATGGCCGGATCAGCTTTGATCATAGTGATTAGTGTTGTTTCTGTGAGCGTATTTGAAGGAAAATATTCACCCGTGTACAACTTGTGTCAGCTTGCAGTTAGCTATAAAGACTATAAAAACACAGTATCGCAGATTGAAAATCTGACCTCGGACAGTATGCAGTTTTACAGGTCGGGAATTGAAAATGGAATGCAGAAACCGGATGAATTGCCCGAAAAGCCAAATGTGATCCTGATATTTACAGAGGGCTTATCGAGGAATGTCATATTGGATGACAGGAACATTATGCCCAATGTGCGGCAATTCGAATCGGAATCGTTGCATTTCGAGAACTATTATAACCATTCGTTCGCGACTTTCAGAGGCTTGATCGGGCAGCTTTATTCTGGATATCAATTTGATGATCTGGACAGTAATCGACTGATTTCGCTGCAAAGCATCTTCAAGGAAAACGGATATCACACATCCTTTATCAATACTGAGCCATCAAATGTAGAGTTTTCGGATTATCTGGCAGGCTTTCAGTTTGACGATTTGATTACGGGTGAAGTTTCTGCCAATGAAGCAGGAACGATGGATATTTATATTCAAGACAAAGATGCGTATGAGTTGCTGTTTGATACTGTGATGGACCAGCATCAAATTGGACAACCGTTTTTCGCAGCAATCTACACATTTGGAACACATGTGTCTCTGGATAGCCCGCATGAACAGTATGGGGACGGAAAAGACGCGCTGCTAAACAAATTTTATAATACAGACGTTCAGTTCGGCAAATTCCTGGAGAGGTTCAAAGCAAGCGAGCTCTTAGATGATACAGTGATCGTTTTTACGGCAGATCATGCAACCTATGAAGATGATGACTTTTTGAAGACATTTTCCGAATATGAGAGACAGTTACCAACGCTGGATAAGATCCCACTATGTATTTACCATAAGGGAGTGAAGGCGGAGGCTTTCAATGCATGTGGACGGAACTCGTTGGATCTGGCGCCAACTGTATTGGATTATCTGGATATGTCTGCCCCAAATTATTTCCTTGGAAGTAGTTTGTTCGCTTCGATTGCTGAGACGGGGATAGAATATGACACGATATACCATCATCCATCGTTTGTGGTGAGCACAAAGGGAGCAGTAATTAAAGGACTGAACGAGGAGCAGTATGCAGACTTTTATGAAAAGCTTATGGCGTATACTGCGGTGAAAGGTTCTGATGAAATTGCTGTGCAACTGAGTGAAAAATATCTTTCAGGGAGTGTTTCGGAGAATTGCAGCACTCTAAATGTTGTTTTGAAAACAGACGATGAGAGTGCGAATATATGGTTCCCTGTGTGGAGTGAAGAAAATGACCAAGATGATCTGACATGGTATAAGGCCGAGTATAATGAAGCGGCCAGGGAGTGGCGCTGCACTGTTAATCTGACGCAGCACGGCAGTAAGGGTACTTATTTGATCCACGCATATACCGGTGATACTAAGCCAGAGAAGCGGATTGCGGCAACGAGTGTGTATGTATCACAGTATCCGCCGTACCATCTTGAGGCAACAGTCTCTGAAGGCGGAAAAACCGTTGATGTTTCTCTCAGTCAGGCCGGAGATTACGATGAGATATTGTTTCCGATTTGGAGTGTGGCAGACGACCAGGATGATCTGGTATGGTATTGCCCGGAGAAAAGCAGTGACGGCACATGGAAAATGACGGTAAACATTTCCGACCATTGTAGGACGATACCGGATGAGCTGATCATTCATGTCTATGGGAAGATGAATGACCAAGAAACGCCGGACTTTTTGACATCTTCTCATGTGAACATTTCGGAGAGGGTAAAGGATTAGAACTACTATGAACGGATGTATGAAAACTGGCAAACCGCAGATTTCTGTTCTCATGGCGGTCTATGAGCCACGCATGGACTGGTTGAAAGAACAGTTGCTGTCGCTAAATGCACAGACATATCCAAACCTAAAACTCTATATTCGGGATGACTGCTCTCCCGCGGTGCCGTTTGAGGAGATACAGTCCTGCGTGCAGGACTGTATCCGTGCGTTTCCCTATGAGATCAGGCGCAACGAGGAAAACCTGGGTTCCAACGGCACCTTTGAGCGGCTGACGCAGGAGGCGGAGGGCGATTGCTTTGCCTACTGCGATCAGGACGATGTGTGGCTGCCGGAAAAGTTGGAGGTGCTGGAAAAGACCATTACGGGAAGCGGCGCCTTGCTGGTTTGTTCGGATATGCACATCATCGACAGCAACGGTGATCAGACTGCGGACAGCATTACAAAGGTGAGAAGACATCATAAGTTCATGAGTGGCAAGGGCCTCGCCAAGGATTTGCTGGTTTCTAACTTTGTAACAGGATGTACGATGTTGGTACAAGCTGCCATGGCTAAAGCAGCGATTCCATTTTGCCCGTATATGGTGCATGATCATTATATTGCCCTGTGGTGCGCGGAGCGGGGAGAAGTCATTTCGTTGCCGCAGCAGTTGGTAAATTACCGGCTCCACGCCGGAAACCAGACAAATTTAATGGCTGGCGTGAAGGACAAAGCCAGCTATGGAAAAGTGCGGATCGACTTGATGTTAGCAAGGATGCAATGGCTGAAAGACTATTTCCCGTGCAGCAAGGAATTAAAACAGACAATCAATGATGCGCTTGTCTGGGCGCGGGCCAGGAAGCAAAACTGGGAACATCACGGCGGGACTAGGCTGGTATGGAAATACCGGCGGTTCAGCATCCTTCCGTCCGTTTCCGAAATGGTTTTGAAATATGTTCCGGACAGCTTGTTTATGAAGACGATACAGCTGGCACGGAAGAATTATATATGAGGTATGGTATGAAAGTTTTGGTGACAGGCGTCAGCGGCCAACTGGGCTATGACGTTTGCAAAGAATTGACCAAGCGGAATATCGAGCATCTGGGAACTGCTTCCAAGGACTTGGATATTGTGGACAAGGCCGCGGTTGAAGCCCTGATGCGGGAGTTTCAGCCGGATGCCGTCATCCACTGTGCGGCTTATACCAAGGTGGACTTAGCAGAGGATGAGCAGGAAAAGTGCTGGGCGGTCAATGTGGATGGCACCAGGAATGTTGCCGCTGCGTGCCGGGAACTGGGCGTGAAGATGGTGTATATCTCCACGGATTATGTGTTTCCCGGAACTGGCGAGAAGTTCTATGAGCCGACAGACCCAGTGGGGCCGGTGAATACCTACGGCAGAAGTAAGTTGGCTGGAGAACTGGTTGTGCAGAGCCTGTTGGAGCAGTATTTCATCGTTCGAATCTCCTGGGTGTTCGGGAAAAACGGGAATAACTTTGTGAAAACGATGCTCCGTCTGGCTGAAACCAGAACGGAGCTGAATGTGGTTTCGGATCAGATTGGTTCTCCGACCTATACAGCGGATCTGGCGCCTCTGCTGTGCGATATGGTGCAGACGGAGAAATATGGTGTCTACCATGTGACTAATGAGGGAACCTGTTCCTGGGCGGAGTTTGCTAAGGCAATTTTTGAACTGGAGGGAAAACAGGTGACTGTGCATCCGATTCCTACCAGTGAATACCCCACCCGGGCCGTCCGGCCGTTGAATTCCAGAATGAGCAAGGAGCAGCTACAAGAAAGAGGATTTGTATGCCTTCCTCGGTGGCACAACGCGTTGAAGCGATATCTGAAGGAGATAACGGAAAACGCATGAGTATACAATCGTTAAAAAAAGGCTGCTGCATGGTTGTGGCAGCGTACGTGACCCTGGCGATACTGTTTTATTGGATTGGCGGCGATCAGCTGCGCTATCGGGATATTTCCTCGGATATGCTGACGGCAAGCAATCCAGTGGGGGAGATTACAAAAGATACAGTCCTCACGCAGCAAATCTCTGTAGAAGGAGAAGAACTGGCGAGCCTGACTTTCCGGGGAGGCACTTATGCCCGGCAGAACAGCGGGAACTTGGCCATTGAAGTTTGTTCTGATGGACAAGTGTTGGCAAGCCAGAGCTTCGATATTTCTGCGATGGCAGACAACGCTGAATTTAATATTTCTTTTGAACCGACGGTCGAATTGCCGAATCATACGGCAGAACTGCGTATCACTGCACCAGAGTGTGTACCCGGGAATGCAGTGACCCTATACAGCGGCAATACTATGTCCACGGTTCGGAACCAGGTAACTGTGCAGCTGTCTGAAACGGAGAGGGTCTATGTCAACGGAACAGCGATGGATGGCGCCCTGTGCATGGTGATCCGCAGCCGGGAACATTTATGGTTTGGTACTTACTATTGGTATCTGGCAGGTGCTGTATTGGTTTGCCTGTTGGTTTACTGCGGCTATTTGGTAAATGGACTGAAACGCGGCAAACAGAGGATGATGCTGAATGTCTGTGCGGCGTTTACCAGATATCGTTATCTGATGAAGCAGTTGGTTTCCCGGGATTTTAAAACCAAATATAAGCGATCAGTACTTGGCATTTTGTGGAGCTTTCTAAATCCGCTGTTGACGATGATGGTGCAGTACATCGTGTTCTCCACGCTGTTTAAGTCAGACATCCCAAATTTCTCGGTGTATCTACTGACTGGTATTGTGTGCTTCAGCTTTTTCAGCGAAGCTACGACTATGTCTTTGACTTCCATTGTAGGTAATGCTTCGCTGATCACGAAAGTATATGTGCCGAAATATATTTACCCACTGACTCGGGTAACATCATCCTCAATCAACTTTGGACTGTCATTGATACCGTTGCTGGTGGTGTTACTTATTACGCGGACACCGATACGTCCTGCTATCCTATTATTGCCGTTTGGTGTTTTCTGCCTGTTTGCGCTGGCGCTGGGCATTGGTATGCTGCTGGCAGCCGCCATGGTATTCTTTCGGGATACTCAATTTTTGTGGGGTGTTTTGAGTATGCTGTGGATGTACGCAACACCGATTTTTTACCCCGAGAGCATCATACCGGAAAAGTTTGTGTTGCTGTTTAAGTGCAATCCATTATATCACATTATTCGGTTTATCCGGATTATTCTGATTAACGGTGTCTCCCCTGAACCGAAGGCATATGCACTGGCCCTCATCGCTTCGATAGTTCCACTGTTGATTGGTGCCGCGGTATTCAAGAAAACGCAGGATCGATTTGTGCTCAATATTTAATTGGTTAAGGTGTAAGACTCATGATAATTCGTGCAAAAAATATCTCCATGTGTTATATGATGACCTATGACCGCATCAAGAGCATCAAGGAATATATGGTGCAGTTGATAAAGGGCAAAATCAAGTATGAAGAATTCTGGGCACTGAAGGATGTCAGCTTTGAAGTGCAAAAAGGAGAGGTCATCGGCATCATTGGCCATAACGGTGCGGGCAAATCCACCTTATTAAAAGTCATTTCGGGCATTCTGAAACCCACCGGTGGAGAACTGGAGGTTCATGGGAATATTGTTCCGATGCTGGAGCTTGGCAGCGGTTTCGATACTGACCTGACCGGCCGGGAAAATATCTTTCTCAACGGCGCTATTCTGGGCTATTCCGAGGAATACCTGAAAGCCAAGTATGATGAGATCGTAGCGTTTTCAGGGCTGGGTAAATTCATTGATGTGCCGATACGAAACTATTCATCGGGAATGTTGATGCGCTTGGCGTTTTCCATTGCAACCGTGGTGGATCCGGATATTTTAATTGTAGATGAGATTCTGGCTGTGGGCGACGCCGACTTTCAGGAAAAGAGCAAAGCGAGGATGAAAGAGATGATGGGCGGCGGCACAACCGTGCTGTTTGTATCGCATAGCTTGGAGCAAATTCGGGAGATGTGCGATCGGGTCATCTGGTTGGATCACGGGCAGGTAAAAATGCATGGAAATACGCAGGAAGTTTGCGATGCGTATGAAGCGGGGAGAAATGACGGATGAGTGAAACTTATAATTTTGATTACTATCACAATTGCTGCGGTCCGATTGCGTATGAAAAGGCAGACTACTGGGTCAGTTTTTTTGGCGCGATAGCGGATCGGATCGTACGCGATCTTCATCCGCGGACGGTGCTTGACGCCGGATGCGCGATGGGATATTTGGTCGCAGCATTGCGTGACCGGGGTGTAGAAGCGTATGGAATCGATATATCGAAATATGCGATTTCCAAAGTGCGCGAAGATATACGGCCGTATTGCGTCGTGGGATCGATCACCGAGTCGCTGCCGAAGGAGCTGCCGCAAAAGTATGATTTGGTGGTAACGATTGAAGTCCTGGAGCATCTGCATGCGGAAGAAGGCGAAAAGGCGATTCAAAACTTATGCACGCTGTCTGATACCATTCTTTTCTCATCAACACCCAATGATTTTAAAGAAGAAACGCATGTAAATGTTCAGCAAAAGGAGTATTGGGCCTGCCTGTTTGCCCAAAATGGATTTTTAAATGATCTGTCATATCGGCCGACCTATATAACCGCCTATGCGTCTTGCTTCGTGAAGAAGTCGGATTGGTTGCGGCAGGTGGAGAGTTATGAGCGTGTTATCGCACGCTGCGAAAGCAGTCCTGCGATGAAAAACAAGGAATGGATCAGCAAGGTATATTTTGACATGGGGAGCGGAATGAGCGAGAAATTCTGCACTTCCTTTCTAACCGAAATGGGCGTTCGATTTTCGCAGAGAATTTCCCTGCCCCAAGGATGCAAAGCGGTTCGCTTCGACCCTGTGGAGGGAATGGGGTGTTTGGTCTGGAATATCAACGCCAGAACCGAGAATATGTTTGTGCCGGTAAAGTACTGCAATGGTACGGTTCTGGACGATGTATTGGCGTGCAAACCTAACGATCCCCAGATATATTTTAAAGAGTTTGATCAGCAGCACCAATATCTTGAACTCAGTGCGGAAATTCTGCCGCTAGGGCAGGACGGCTGGATGCGTTTTTGCGAGTCCGTGGAAGAAGTGCTGGATAAAGGAGAACAACTGCGGGCAGACCTCCGGCAAAAAGAGAAAGAACTCAGTGAACGCAATGAGGAATTTGAACGCTGGCAGGCAGAGGCCGAAGCAGAAAAACAGCTGCAAAGAGAGCAGCAGAAACAGGCCGCCCGTGAGCTGAAGGAGGAGCAGGAGCAGGCTGTCCGTGAGCTGAAAGAGCAGTCAGATCGCTTTGCTGCTGATACGGAGACGCTCCAAAAGGAGCTGCTCGCCCTGCAGCAGGAAGTCGACGCGCGCAATGCGGAAATTCAAGATTACAGCAATCTGGTTGCTTATGAGCGCCAGGAGGCCGCAAAGGTCGCGGAGGCTTATCGTGTGATCTCGACCAGTACGTTTTGGAAGTTGACGAAGCCGGGACGAGTCATCGTAGATATTTTGAAAAAGGTTTTCTTCAGACCGATAAAAAAAGTATTTTCTTCACTGAGAGCATTTGGCCTGCGCGAGACTCTGAAAAAGATCAAGCGAAAACTGACCGGACAGCCGCAGCCGCAGCTTCAGCCTGTAATACAGATGCCTGCTGTTTCGCCCACAAATATCAGAAGGAATCCTACTACTGGAAATCCGGTGGATGGTATTCAGACGATTTTGGTCGATGAGGATGTAAAGCGGCTTAATCTAGTGACGGACACGATCGATGCATCCTCTTTGCTGGGCGGCGTGGCGACGGCACTGATCGTAGCAACAGAGTTCGCAAACCGCTATGATTATGAGTTGCGTATCATTACCCGAAATACCGAGACAAATCCCGTGAATTACGCGAATATCATGAAGATCAGCGGGGTTCAGCCGGCGAGGAAGCTGAGCTTTTACAGCGATTATGAACGTTTCAATAAACCTGTAGATTTTCGTATGGAGATCAGCCCCAACGATCTGTTCTTTGCGACGTCCTGGTGGAGCGCTGAAGCGATCAAAAATACTACGATCCGTCCGCGTTTCTTTTACATTATTCAAGAAGTGGAAACTTTCTTCTACAATTACGGCGGTGAGCGGCTGCTGTGCGAGAAGATCATGGAGGATCCCAACATTGATTACATTATCAACTCGCACTATCTGAAGGATTATTTCATTGAAAACAATCCTCACATCACCGATCACGGCTGCTATTTCGAACCGGCCTTTCCGAGTGAGCTGTACAGCAAGAAGGCGTTCGCAGACAAGAAAAAATATAAACTGTTTTTCTATGCGCGTCCCAATAACCCCCGCAATCTTTATACCGTGGGTGTTGAATTGCTGCAAAAGGCGGTGGATCGCGGCGTCCTTGACCTGACGGAATGGGATGTCTACTGTGTCGGACAGAATGCGCCGGTCATTCACTTCTCGACGGGAAAAGACTCAATCAACATGGGACAGCTTTCCTGGACGGAATACGCAAAATTCCTCACTGATGTAGATTTGGGTCTGTGCCTGATGTATACGCCGCACCCCAGCTATCCGCCATTTGATGTGGCCAGTTCCGGCGGTGTGGTACTGACCAATAAAATGCTCAATAAGCAGACATTTGATATGTGCCGGAATGTTATTATGGCCGATCTGGATGAGGAAGCCTTTATGAAGGGCTTTGAGAAGGCTGTGGCGCTGGCAAAGGATATGGAGCACAGAAAGCAGAACTACGAGAGCAATACGATTCCGCGCAGTTGGAGCGCCGTATTGGATGATACCATGACCTTTATGGGAGAGGCGTGCGAGAATGTATAAGATCACATGTGAATTGCCTGTGAACCGGGAGCCCTGGAACATTCCGTTGGAGCAGAGGATCAAGACCGTGCTTTCCGCCGTCAACAAAGGCAGAAATGTTGCTCTGATGGTGTATGAGCGGGAGGATACGTCTACTTTCCGCTATCGCTGCTACAATGTGTATCAAATCACAAGCTGTGGCTCGTGGCAAAGCGTGTATTTTTTCATGCATGAACTGGATGCCGTGGAGAAGCTGCTGGGAAAGTGCCGACTTCTGGTCCTGACTCGTGTGAAGTGGAGTTATCCGCTGAATAACCTCGTTGGTAGAGCGAAAAGAGCGGGTATTCCGGTGCTGTTCGACGTAGATGACTTAGTCTGTAACACGCAGTATCTGCCTCTTTTGACCAACACGCTCAACGTCCACTTTGGAGCAGAGGTAGACTATGATTTCTGGTTTGCATATGTTGCCCGTAATGAAGCGGCCGCGATACTGGCAGACGGATTCATTACCACGAACCCGTTTTTGGGCGGAAAGCTGAGTGAGCGGTTCGGCAAACCCTATCAGGTCATCATCAACTCGCTGAATGAAGAGCAGCTTCGGATTTCGGAGCAGTGCCGGAAGAAGAAGAGCCAGCAGAACAACAGCGAACCATTTACCATCGGGTACTTCAGCGGCACCCCGTCTCATATCAACGACTTTCGGATGGTATATCGGGAACTGCTGCAGCTGCTGGAGGATTATCCTGAAATGGTGCTGCAGGTAGTCGGTTTTATGGAGTTTCCCCAAGAGATGCAGCCCATGATCCAGAAGAAAAGGATTACATTTACGCCTCTGGTCGATTTCATGGAGCTTCAGCGTCTTGTTGCTCAGGTGGATGTGAATATCGTTCCGCTGGTGCATAACACCTTCACCAACTGCAAGTCTGAGCTTAAATTTTTCGAGGCTGCTGCTGTGGATACGGTGACCGTAGCAACCCCCACCTATACATATGAGCATTCCATCCGTCAGGGGGAGACTGGCTTCCTCTGCAGGCAGGGACAGTGGTATGACACAATTGCCATGCTCTATCAACAGCCAGAGCTGCGGAAACAAACAGCGGAGCAAGCGGAAGCGTATTGCCTGGATACCTATGCCGGAGATACTTTCCGTAAGCAGGTGTGCGCTGCCTACGACTATTTTGCAAAATAATACAATCCGGATTTCGGAGGGAAGGAGCGTTTGATGTCGACAAAACCTAAAAGGATTATGTTGGTCTATACAGCACTCATTCCCTCTGTTTATCTTTGCGGCTATGTACAATTACAGTATCTTTGCGAGCATGGATTTGTTGAATTTGAGGCGAAGCGTTTTGCGGATATAACAAAAGACGATGTATTACGGGCAGATATCGTGCTCTTTATTCGAAATGATTCGCTACAGGATGTATGGCTTGCAAAGCAATGCCGCAAAGCCGGGAAATATTTGATTTATGTTTTGGATGATGATCTGCTGAATGTTCCTTCCTATATTTCAAGCGCGCGTTATTATCAGAATCCTTCAGTTCGGGAGCAGATCAAACAAATGATGTCTCTCTGTGACTGCTTTATGTCTCCGTCCGAGGTGCTGTTAGCCAAATACGGAAAGCGGTTTTCGCGGGTATTCCGGGTCATTGAACCGTCTGTAATGCAGGTCACGGAAATAACACCGCACCAAGACGGACGCGTGCATATTGGCTTTGCCGGATCTGCGGATCGCGGAAAGGATCTTGATGAGATCCTCGGCGGAGCGATTGAGACGGTCATTCGGAAATATCCGGAACGAGTGATCGTGGAGATTTTCGGACCCGAGACAGAATTGTCGAAGCGGCTGGAATTAAAAACGTATCCTTATCTGGATGCTTACAGCGAGTATCAGTCTCTGATGAAGGAACTGCACTGGGATATTGGTTTGGCACCCATGCCGGATTCAGCCTTTCACCGCTGCAAGCATTGCAACAAGCTGGTGGAGTATGCCGGATTTGGAATCGTTGGAATTTATTCTGACGTGATCCCTTATTCTAATGCGGTAGAGGATGGAGTGACCGGCTTACTGTGTGAAGATACAGAAAACGCATGGACTGCTGCCATCTCGCGTCTGGTGGAGGATGGCGTTTTGCGCAAGTCCATGCAGGAAAATTGTTTACGGCTAGCGGGAGAGACTTATTCGATTGAGCGGACTGCCATGGAGCTGCTGGAGCAGCTGCAGCAGTGCGGCACCAGTCGTCAGCCGGAAAGCAACTTGCCGCTTTATACATTGCAGAAACTTTGGATACGGGCGGTCTGTTTGGGCAAACGAGTCTGGCTTGCTGTTTTGAAAAGAACACTTTGGAAAATAAAACGGTAAACAGTAGTTTCGGTAGCAGACTGTATCGAAACAGCAAGGATAGAAGGGCACATTCGTCGAATATGGTAAAGAGATAAATACATAAAAGGCGACTGGAGAAAAAGTGCTGGTCCAAAAACTACCGGTGAGCTGGAAAGGCAATTATTGGAGATGAAGGAAAAGAAATACTGGAATCGATTGGGGAGTATATTACTGGCTAACTTCACGGCTTATTTTATAGTGACTGGCCTGACATATACTTTCGGAACGCACGAAGAAATAGTCATCGGGATTCAAAGCGGCGAAGCGAATGTACCAGTCGGTGAGATTACAATGGAAACAGTTGTTGAGCAGATGTTTCTGGCTGTTGATGATACGGTTGAAATGTCTGTATTGTTTGCAAGGTCAACCTGTAATTTACCTGGTTAAGCGGTCTTTTGCTTCTTCCCAGGGGAATGATCTTCTCTGCGCGGCATAAAATGCTGATTGATTTTAGCTTGTGTCAGGTAATAACTGGAAGTGTTATTTGTCGGGCGCACAATTGCTGTAAAAGCCCCAAAATCATACAGCTTCAGCAATTTGCCGCCCAGGAAACGGTTGTAGCACAAGCGGTTCGCTGATTACAGTTACCTGCTCCCAAATCTCCGCATTTCTTCACACAAAAGTGAACGGTGTCCGCCCAGGAACTTGGGAGGGCGTAGATGTGGCTGTCTACTCTTACCAAGCAGTAAAAAATTTGTCCACTGCCGATAGTGGTATGATTTGCTTTGCTGACGAAAAGTATGACGCCATTGCCCGTAAATTGGGCTGGCTGGGTATCAATAAAGACACCTATGCCCGCACAGGAGAGAAGGGCACCTATAAGTGGAAATATGACGTAGAGTACGTGGGACAAAAAGATCACGGAAATTCAATTATGGCGGCCATCGCATTGGTACAAATTAAATATTTGGATGAGGAAAATATATTTCGCCGCAAAGCGGTTAAGCAGTCCAATGACGCCTTTGCCGGAAATCCCAACATTCAAATTATCAGCGCGCCTCACGCGGACGAGTGTTCTTACCATACTTATGAAATTGCGGTGCCTGATCGCGATGCCCTTTTGGACGAGCTGGCAAAGCACGAAATCTATGGTGGTGTGCACTACCGGGATAACACGGAGTATGCTATGTATGCCTATGACCATGGCACCTGCCCTCATGCCCATGAAATTTCTCGGCATATTATTACACTGCCGCTAAATCTTTAGCTGACGGATGGGGATGTAGACCAAATTATCAAAATTGTAAATTGTTTTACACAAGATAGCTAAACTTCGAAGGGGTATTGTAATAGTCAAGAACACTTTAATTAATGTGCAACCCCCTGCCGCTTACGAACAAAAGGTTAAGGGATGGGGCAGTATCCAGATAGGGAGTTCCCGCAGTTCTCCTTGTCTTCGCGTCCGCGCTGTGATAAAATACCATCCGTGAACGGAGAGGAGGCGCGGTCGGATGCCGAGGGAGAAGAGGCAGAAGCCGGTTTGGTACAAGCTGGACAATGCGGCCATGATGTACTCCGCCATTCAAAAGGAGAACTACTCGGCGATCTACCGTTTTTCCGCCGTGATGACAGAGCTGGTGGACCCCGAGGCGCTGCAAAGGGCCATCGACAAGACCCTGCCCCGGTTCCCGGGATTCCGAGTCCGCATTAAGCGGGGCGCCTTCTGGTATTACTTTGAGCCCAACGGCGCGCCGGGCCCCTTTGTCAAGGAGGATATGAAAAATCCATGCCAGCCGGTGCGCTTTGGAGAGGATGATGGCTGGCTCATCCGTTTTTTTTACTATGGACACAGGATCTCGCTGGAGGTCTTTCACGCCCTGGCCGACGGAGCCGGGTCCCTGACGCTGCTTCGTACGTTGCTGGCCGTCTATCTCCGAGAGCTGGGGCACGACATCCCCAACACCGACGGGGTCCTGGACATCGATGAGCCGCCCCCGCGGGAGGAGCAGGAGGATGCCTACTTCCGCTATGCCAAGTCCCGGGTCCGAAAGGGGATGGGGGATCGGCGGGCCTATCAGGGGAATGGTACGCCGGAGCCCTTTTACACGCTGAACGTGACCATGGGTCTGGTGCCACTGGACAAGCTCCGGGAGACGGCCCATGGCTATGGCGCGTCGGTGACGGAGTATCTGGCGGCGGTGCTTATCGAGGCCATACTGGCCAAGCAGCGCCGGGAGGGGCGGCGGAGAGAGCTGCCTGTGGCTCTGGCAGTCCCCATCAATCTGCGGCCCCACTTTCCGTCCAAAACGCTGCGGAACTTCATCCTGACGGTCCGGCCATCCATCGATCCCGAGCTGGGCGATTACACTTTTCCTGAGATTGTCGCCCAAGTCCATCACCATATGCGTCTGCACATCAGTCGCCAGGAAATGCAGGCGGTGATCACCCGCAACGTGATGCTCCAGAAGAACCGCCTGCTTCAGATCGTCCCCGCCCCGCTGAAAAATTTGGCCATGGCGGTGAGCTACAAGATCGCGGGCTGCCACCCCTATTCCACCACCTTCACCAACCCCGGCGCCTTTCAGGTGCCGGCGGTGATGGAGCCCCACATCCAGCGCATGGAGGTCATTCTGGGCCAGTCTTACACGCCCCGGGCCAACTGCGCCTCCCTCAGCTTCGGCAATACCATGGAGATCACCTTCGCCGGTACGGTGAAGGAGTCCGAAGTGGAGCGGGATTTTTTCCGCCACTTGGTGCGGGAGGGAATCCATGTCAAGGTGATCTCCAATCGGGAGGAGTGAAACCATGTCCTACTGCGTCAACTGCGGTGTGGAGCTGGACGCCACGGCCAGAGCATGTCCGCTCTGTCACACGCCGGTCCAGAACCCCAATCAGCCGGTGGATGCCGAGCTTCCGCCGCCCTTCCCCAGTCGACGGAAGGAGGTGCAGCCCACCAGCAAAAAGGAACTGGCCCTGCTCATCTCCGCGATGTTTGCCTCGGTGGCCGTGCTGTGCGGGGTGCTCAACCTGTTCTTCCTGCACTCCGGGCGGCCCTGGTCCCTTTACGTCGTTGGCGCGGCTGTGATGCTGTGGCTCTGGCTGGTGCCGCCGCTCCTTCTGCGGGGGATGCCCCTGTGGGTGCGGCTGCTGCTGGACTCCTGCGCGGTGGGGGTATATGTCTATCTGATCTCCATCGACCTCCACGGACAGCGGTGGTTTCTGGGGCTGGCCCTGCCCATCATACTGACCGGCGGAGCCATCGTCACCGCATTGGGACTGATCCTCAGCCGCGGTCGCTCCATTCTCAGCAGCGTTACGCTGATCATCGGCGCCGTCGGCCTCTTTGTGGTGGGGATCGAACTCTTTGTGGACCGCTGGATGGGCGGGAGCTATGAACCGGGCTGGTCCATCGTGGTGGCAACGGTCTGCATTGCCCTGATCATCCCTCTGCTGGTCGTCCGCCACCGCCCTGCCCTCAGGGATGAGGCGCGGCGGAGGTTCCATATGTAGGGACAGAAGATGCACGCATCATGAATATTCATAAATATTTGAATATTATGCGCAAGTTCGTAAAATTGAATCAGAAAAATAGGTAGCAACTCGCATATTTATGCGAGTTGCTACTTGCATTTTACAGCAAGACGTGGTACACTAGCCACAACATTTGAAGGACACGGAGGTTTTCACCATGGCTGAGCAGAAAAAGATCAAAAAAGTAGTTCTCGCCTATTCCGGCGGACTGGATACATCCATCATCATTCCCTGGCTGAAAGAGAATTACGGTGACCCTGAGATCATCGCCGTCTCCGGCGACGTGGGACAGGGCACCGAGCTGGACGGTCTGGAGGAGAAGGCCATCAAGACGGGGGCCTCCAAGCTGTATGTGGAGGACCTGACCGACGAGATGGTGGACGAGGTGATTATCCCTTCCATGCAGATGGGGGCCAAGTATGAGGACTACCTGCTCGGCACCGCCTTCGCCCGGCCCATCATCGCCAAGCGTCTGGTGGAGATCGCCGAAAAGGAGGGCGCTGATGCCATCTGCCATGGCTGCACCGGCAAGGGCAACGACCAGGTCCGGTTCGAGCTGGCCATCAAGCGGTTTGCGCCTGAGATGAAGATCATCGCACCTTGGCGGGAGTGGGATATCAAAGGCCGTGATGAGGAGATCGACTATGCCGAGGCCCACAACGTCCCCCTGAAGATCAGCCGTGAGACCAATTATTCCAAGGACAAGAATCTGTGGCACCTCTCCCATGAGGGCCTGGATCTGGAGGACCCCGCCAACGAGCCCCAGTATGAGAAGCCCGGATTCCTGGAGATGGGTGTAAGCCCTGTCCAGGCCCCCGATGCGCCCACCTATGTGACCATCGACTTTGCCCAGGGTGTGCCCGTGGCGGTGGATGGCGTAAAGATGAAGGCATCCGACGTGGTGCGCAAGCTCAATGAGCTGGGCGGCGCCAACGGTATCGGCCTGCTGGATATCGTGGAGAACCGTCTGGTAGGGATGAAGGACCGGGGCGTCTATGAGACGCCGGGCGGCACCATCCTCTACCGCGCCCATGAGGTGCTGGAGATGATCACCATCGACAAGGACACCGCCCATATGAAGAGCAAGCTGGCGGTGGACTTTGCCGACCTGGTTTACAACGGAAAGTGGTTCACGCCGCTGCGGGAGGCCCTGAGCGCGTTTGCCTCCAAAACGCAGGAGCACGTCACCGGTACCGTGAAGCTCAAGCTGTATAAGGGAAATATCATCACCGCCGGCGTCACCTCTCCCGAGACCCTGTATTCCGAGGATCTGGTCACCTTTGAGGAGAGTGACTATGACCAGAAAGACTCCGCCGGATTCATCAACCTCTGGGGACTGCCCGACACGGTCCAGGCGCTGCGGGAGCAGGGCAAGCTGAAGTAAATCAAATACATCTTTCGGAGACGGGGCGGGTGAATCCGCTCCCTACAAAAATCGTAGGGAACGCATTTATGCGTTCCGTCTCTGTTTATTTGGAGTGATAGTTGCTATGAAACTTTGGGCAGGACGATTCCAGAAGGAGACCGATACGGCGGTCAACGATTTCAATTCCTCCATCAGCTTTGACGCCCGGCTCTATCAGGAGGATATTGCGGGCTCCATCGCCCATGCGACCATGCTGGGAAAACAGGGCGTCATCGAGGAGCATGAGGCGGAAAAGATTATCCAGGGTCTCCAAGCGATTCTCAAGGACATTGAGGCCGGGGCAGTGGAATTCTCCGAGGAGAACGAAGATATCCACATGAACATTGAGAGCGAGCTCACCTCCCGCATCGGCGACACGGGCAAGCGACTCCACACCGCCCGCAGCCGGAACGACCAGGTGGCTGTGGACTTCCGGCTCTATGTAAAAAAGGAGATCCCTGTGATCGTCGGCATGATCCTGGACCTGGAGAAGGTACTGGTTAAAAAGGCGGAGGCCAATCTGAATGCCGTGATGCCTGGCTATACCCATCTCCAGCGGGCACAGCCCACCACCTTTGCCCACTACATGATGGCCTATGCCAACATGCTCAAGCGGGATGTGACCCGGCTGGAGGACTGCCTGGAGCGTATGGACGAGTGTCCGCTGGGCGCCGGTGCCCTGGCCACCTCCACCTATCCGGTGGACCGGTTCCAGACCGCCCAGGCCCTGGGGTTCCGGAAGCCCACCGACAACTCTCTGGACTCCGTGTCCGACCGGGACTTTGCCATTGAGTTTACCTCGGCGCTGTCCATCCTCATGATGCACCTCTCCCGTTTTTCGGAGGAGATCATCCTCTGGTGCTCCTGGGAGTTCAAATTCGTGGAGCTGGACGACGCCTATTCCACCGGCTCTTCCATCATGCCGCAGAAAAAGAACCCGGATGTGGCCGAGCTGGTCCGGGGCAAGACGGGCCGGGTCTACGGCTCCCTCATTACGCTGCTCACCATCATGAAGGGTCTGCCCCTGGCCTATAACAAGGATATGCAGGAGGACAAAGAGCCCGTCTTCGACGCCATCGATACAGTGGAACAGTGCCTGCCCGTCTTTGCCGCCATGGTGGATACGTTGACAGTAAAGAACCGGAACATGCAGAAGGCGGCTGCCGGCGGCTTTATCAACGCCACAGACTGCGCCGATTATCTGGTGAAGAAGGGGCTTCCCTTCCGGGACGCCTATATGATCGTTGGCCGGCTGGTGCATATGTGCATCAAGACGGGGGAGACCCTGGACACCTTGCCGCTGAAGGACTTCCAGTCGGTCTCCGGGGCCTTTGGGCCCGATGTATACCAGGCGCTGGAGCTCAAGACATGCGTGGGAGGCCGCAAAGTCTACGGCGGTCCCGCGCCCGACTCGGTCAAAACGCAGATCGAGCACATCAAGGAGTTTGTAGAGGCGAGGACGGAATGAGACCCAAAGTGTTTATCGACGGCCAGGAGGGGACCACGGGGCTCCAGATATATGAGCGCCTGGGCGGCCGGGAGGATATCGAGCTCCTGCGCATCGATCCGGAAAAGCGCAAGGACGCGCAGGAGCGGAAAAAGCTCCTGAATGATGCGGATCTGGTGTTCTTGTGCCTGCCCGACGCCGCGGCCAGAGAGGCTGTGGCGCTCATTGAGAACGACCGCACAAAGGTAATCGACGCCTCTACCGCTCATCGCACCTCGCCCGGCTGGGTCTATGGCTTTCCGGAGCTGCTGGCCGGGCAGCGTCAGCGGGTGAAGTTTGCCAAGCGTACGGCGAACCCGGGGTGTCACGCCACCGGCTTTCTCTCCGCTGCCGCCCCTCTGGTGGCCACGGGTGTGCTCCCCAGGGATTACCCAGTGACATGTTACTCCCTCACCGGTTATTCCGGCGGGGGCAAAAAGATGATAGCCGAATATGAGGGGGAGGGCAAGGGCGAGGCGCTTGATAGCCCGCGCATTTATGGAACCACGCTCCGGCATAAGCATCTGCCGGAGATGAAGGCCCTCTCCGGATTGGACGAGCCGCCGGTGTTCTGCCCCATCGTGGACGACTATTATAAGGGCATGGCCTCCTGCCTGATGCTCCACAACGCCCGTCTCACCGGTAAGCCCACGGCGGAGGATCTCTGCGAGATCCTGGCCCGGTATTATGAGGACCAGCAGGTGGTGCGCGTGGCGCCCTTTGAAAAGGAAGGCAGTTTTTTGGCCGCCAATGCGCTGGCTGGAACGGACCGGCTGGAGCTGTCCGTCTGGGGGCATGAGAAGCAGACCATCGTAGTGGCCCGTTTTGACAATCTGGGCAAGGGAGCCTCCGGCGCGGCGGTTCAGAATATGAATCTGATGCTCGGCTTTGATGAAACCGCAGGGCTTGCCCTGTGATGAGGAGGATATGGATATGAAAATGCTTCCCGGCGGAGTCACCGCCCCTAAAGGATTCCAAGCGTCCGGCGTCCACTGCGGCGTCAAAAAGGGCAAGGGGGACGGCAATCAGCCCCCCATGAGCAAAATGCCCGAGGTGCTGGAGGGCAAAAAGGACTTGGCCCTCATCCTCTCGGAGAGGGAGTGCACCGCCGCCGCCGTGTACACCCTCAACCGGGTGAAGGCGGCCCCGCTGTATGTCACCATGGACCATCTGGAAAACGGAGAGGCCCAGGGCATCGTGGCCAATTCCGGCAATGCCAACGCCTGTGCCCCCAACAGCCATGAGCACGCGGAGCGGATGTGTGAGCTGGCCGCCGCAGCCACGGGTCTGAAGGCCGGTGATTTTGTGGTGGCATCCACCGGCGTCATCGGGCAGGAGCTGAACATCGCCGCCATTGAGCAGGGGCTGCCCCAGGCGGCGGCACAGCTTTCGAAGGATGGCTCCGACGCGGCCGCCAACGCCATTATGACCACGGATACCGTGAAAAAGGAGCTGGCGGTCTCCTGCATGGTGGGGGGAAAGACTGTCACCATCGGGGCCATCGCCAAAGGCTCCGGCATGATCCATCCCAATATGGGCACAATGCTCTGCTTTGTCACCACTGACTGCGCCGTCACACAGGAGATGCTCTCCGACGCCCTGCATGAGATCGTTCCCCGTACCTTCAACCGCGTTACCATCGACGGGGATACCTCCACCAACGATATGTGCGTGGTGCTGGCCAACGGTATGGCGGAGAACCCCCTTATTGAGTGGAAGGACGACAATTATACCGTATTCTATAAGACGCTCTACAGCGTCTTTGAGCAGCTTGCCCGCAGCATTGCCGCCGACGGCGAGGGGGCCAGCAAGCTCATCACCTGCACCGTGCGGAACGCCCGCAGCGAGGAGAGCGCCGAACGGCTCTCCAAGAGCGTGGTGGGGTCCTCTCTGGTAAAGGCCGCCATGTTTGGCTCTGACGCAAACTGGGGTCGGGTGCTGTGCGCCATGGGTTACTCCAAGGCCCCCTTCCGCCCGGAGTTTGTGGATGTGAAGTTCCGCTCTGTGGTGGGCGAGGTGCTGGTGTGCCGGCAGGGTGCCGGCGTGGATTTCGACGAGGAGCAGGCCACCACGATCCTCAGCCAGGATGAGGTGGTCATCGATGTGGACCTCCACGAGGGCGACCAGCAGGCCACCTGCTGGGGCTGCGATCTCACCTACGACTATGTAAAGATCAACGGCGATTACAGAACCTGAGAGGCGGAGAGCCCCGGGAAAGAGAGATCCCCGCGGGGGCGGCCCTGGCCGCCCGCGGTCAATGGAGGCGTACAAAAAATGTCCAGTTCCCATGTGGAGCGCGCACAGGTCCTGGCCGAGGCGCTCCCCTACATTCAAAAATACAGCGGTAAGACCGTGGTGGTCAAATACGGCGGGAACGCCATGATTTCCGAAGCGCTGCGCAAAGCCGTCATCAGCGACATCATCCTGCTCCATCTGGTGGGGATCCAGGTGGTGGTGGTCCACGGCGGCGGGCCGGAAATATCCGCCATGCTGAAGAAGATCGGCAAGGAGTCCAGGTTTGTGGACGGCCTCCGCTATACCGATGAGGAGACCATGGAGGTCGTGCAGCAGGTGCTGTGCGGCAAGGTGAACAAGGACTTGGTGGCCACCCTGAACCGCATGGGCGGACGGGCCTTGGGCCTGTGCGGGATGGATGCCGGGCTTTTCCAGGCCCGGAAGCTCAGCGAGCGCTACGGCCTGGTGGGGGAGATCACCCAGGTGGACCCCTCCATCGTAGAGGACGCTCTGGCCGACGGCTATATTCCGGTGGTGTCCACCGTGGCCCAGGGTGTGGACGGGGAGACGGCCTACAACATCAACGCCGACACTGCCGCCGCCAAGCTGGCGGTGGCCCTCCACGCGGAAAAGCTCATCCTTCTCACCGATGTGCGGGGTCTGCTGCGGGACCCCAAGAACGAAGAGACGCTCATCCATGTGGTGGAGCTCCCGGAGGTCCCGGGACTGGTCAAGGATGGGATCATTCAAGGGGGGATGATCCCCAAGGTGGACTGTTGTGTGGAGGCGGTCCGCAGCGGAGTGGAGCGCACTCACATTCTGGACGGGCGCATTCCCCACTCCATCCTGATCGAAATGCTCTCCGACGAGGGCATCGGCACTATGCTTCTGTGAGGTGATATCATGGATTTTCAGACCATCAAAGCCCGGGACGACCAATATGTCCTCAACACCTATGCCCGCTTCCCGGTAGACGTCGACCATGGCAAGAACGCTACGCTCTATAGTGCGGAGGGCAGGGAGTATATCGACTTCACCTCCGGCATCGGGGTGAACTCTATCGGCTGCGCCAACCCCAAATGGGTGGACGCCATCGCCGTCCAGGCCGCCAGGCTGGGGCATATGTCCAATCTCTTCTATACCCAGCCCTGCGGCCAGCTGGCCGAACAGCTCTGCCGCCGGGCCGGCATGTCGGCGGCCTTTTTCGCCAATTCCGGCGCGGAATCCAACGAGGGCCTCATCAAGCTGGCCCGGAAATATTCCTTCGACAAGTACGGGAAGGGGAGAGGGACCATCCTCACCCTGAAAAATTCTTTCCATGGCCGCACCGTCACCACTCTGTCGGCCACTGGCCAGGATGTATTCCATAACTATTTCTTCCCGTTCACCGATGGGTTCCGTTTTGCCGAGCCCACCATGGATGGGATCGCCGAGGTCTCCGGCCACGACGTCTGCGCGGTCATGCTGGAGCTGATCCAGGGGGAGAGCGGCGTCTATCCGCTGGACCAGGGCTTTGTCCACGATCTGGCAGTCCTCTGTGCCGAGCGGGACTGGCTGCTGCTGGTGGACGAGGTCCAGACGGGGATCGGGCGCACCGGCACTCTGTTCTGTTATCAGCAGTACGGTATTCTGCCCGATGCGGTGTCCTTTGCCAAGGGCATTGCAGGGGGGCTGCCCTTCGGCGGCTTTCTGGTCAGCGAGAAGTGCCGCAGCGTTCTTACGCCGGGCACCCATGCCACCACCTTCGGCGGCAACCCCGTCTGCGCCGCCGCCGCGCTGGCGACGCTGCAAATTCTCAGCGAGGATGTGATGGGGGAGATCACCGACAAGGGAAATTATCTGCGGGGGGCCATTGAATCCTTGGAGCTGCCGTGTCTGGGGAAGACAAGGGGACTGGGACTGATGATCGGTATCGAGGTGAAGCCCGGCCGGACCAACCGGGACGTGGCGGTGCAGCTCATGGAAAACGGGCTTCTGGTGCTGACGGCGGGCCCCGCCCTTCGCCTGCTACCGCCGCTCACCATCACCAAGGACGAAATGGACAAGGGCCTTGCCATCATGAAGCAGACGCTGGGGGGAATGTAAGATGCAGAAAGGCCTTTTGAAGCTGCTGGACCTCACCCGGGAGGATATCACTAGGATTCTCAATGTGGGCGACCAGATGAAGTACAACCAGAAGCATGGCCTCACCCACAACTATCTCCAGGGCAAGACGCTGGCCATGATCTTTGAGAAGAATTCCACCCGCACCCGGGTCTCCTTCGAGACCGGCATGTATCAGTTGGGGGGACACGCCCTTTTCCTCTCCGGCAAGGAGAGCCAGATTGGCCGTGGGGAGCCCATCGAGGACACCGCGCGGGTCCTGTCCCGGTACTGTGACGGCATCATGATCCGCACCTATGGCCAGGACGAGGTGGAGGAGCTGGCAAAATACGCCTCCATTCCCGTCATTAACGGACTGACGGACTTCGCCCATCCCTGCCAGGTCCTGGCCGATCTCATGACCGTCCGGGAGCGGATGACCCGCCTGGAAGGGCTGAAGCTCTGCTTTGTCGGCGACGGCAACAACATGGCCAACTCCCTGATTGTGGGCGGCCTCAAATGCGGCATGGACGTGTCCGTGGCCTGCCCGGAGGGCTATGATCCCGATGCCAAGGTGCTGGACTTTGCAAAGACGGTCACCGACGCCAAGTTTACCCTCTGCCGGGACCCCGGGGAGGCCGCGGAGGGCGCCGATGTGATCATCACCGATGTGTGGGCCTCCATGGGGCAGGAGGAGGAGCGTGAGAAGCGCCGGTTGGCCTTTGAGGGGATCTATCAGGTCAACGCGGAGCTGATGAAGGCGGCACACCCCGGGGCCATGGTGCAGCACTGCCTGCCCGCCCACCGCGGAGAGGAGATCACCGCCGAGGTATTCGAAGCCCACGCAGATGAGATTTTTGACGAGGCGGAGAACCGCCTCCATGCCCAGAAGGCGGTCATGTATCTGCTCATGGGTGAGCAGTGAGCGGTATCAAGGATAAAAAATCGCCCCGTCCAGCGGACGGGGCGATTTTTTATCCTCACAAGGAAGCCGAACGCAGAGACTTTGCCGGCAAAGTCCGAAGGGCGGCACGGCGGGAAAGAAAACCTTCCCCTCACGCACAGGCAAAGCCCAAGGCCTGTTTGTATATTGCAATAGGTCCGGTGGCAAGGGAACTCGGCCTGTCGGCAATGTTCAGACAAGCCCTAATCGGCCAAGTACTTCTTCACCAGCTCTTGCAGCAACTCATCCCGGTCCAGCCGGCGGATGAGGGAGCGGGCGTTGTTGTAGTTGGTGATATAGGTGGGGTCTTCGGAGAGGATATATCCGACGATCTGATTGATGGGGTTATACCCCTTCTCCTGGAGCGAGTTGTACACAGAGGTCAGAATGGCCTTGATCTCGTCGCCCTTGTCCTCGTTCAGATTGAATTTGCGCGTAAAATCCATTTGCTGGTTCACGTCGGTACACCTCCTGGGGCACTGCCCGTTACTGTTACCAATTGTAGCTGAAATTACGCATGGTGTAAAGGGGAGAAGAAGAAAATTTATGTTTAATTAAGGACTCCCCGGCGCATGCGTCGGGGCACTGGAGGAATTTGTACAAATGAAAAAATGAAAAAGAGGTCCGGATCAGCGAAGAACGGCGCCCAGTTCCTTTTGCAGCAGCTCCAGCACGCTCTTTACGTCCTCGTCGGCCTCGGCGGCGGTGAGGCTGCGCTCATCGGAGCGGAGAGTCAGGTTAAACGCCACGCTCTTTTTGCCCGCGGGGATGGGAGCGCCGGTGTAGATGTCGAAGAGCTCTACTTCCTTGAGCAGGCCCCTGGCGCCCCGGCTGATGCAGTTTTCCAGGGTGGCCACGGGGATAGAGGCGTCACAGACCACGGCGATGTCCCGGGCTACGCTGGGGAACTTGGGCAGGGGGACATACTCCGGCTCGGGCCCCTGGAAGCGCATGAGGGCCTCGAAGGAGAGCTCGGCGCAGTAGAGCGCGGTGTCCACGCCATAATTGGCGCATACGGTGGGATGGATCTGCCCCAGGACGCCGATCTGCTCCCCGCCGACACAGACGGTGGCACAGCGGCCTGGATGGTAGGAGGCGTTGTCGCGGCAGGCTTGGTAGGATACGCCCCCAACCCGTATGCTGTGGAGCAGAGCCTCCACCACGCCCTTGAGACCGAAAAAGTCTATGTCCCCATAAGCGCCCAGCGAGAGTACCTTGGGCTCGTCGGCAAGGCCGTCGGCCCTGGGGAGATAGATCCTGCCCAGCTCATAGAGCCGCGCGCTCTTGTTGCGGAAATTATAGTTGCGGGCCAGAATTTCCAGCATGGAGGGCAGAGTGGTGGTGCGCATGATGGAAGTGTCCTCTCCAAGGGGGTTGAGGATTTTCAGGCTGCGGCGGCGGGGATCTTCCGGCGCCCAGCCGATCTTGTCATAATAGGTCGGAGAGATGAAAGAGTAGGTGATGATTTCGTCGTAGCCGGCGCTGCGGCAGGTCTGTCCCAGGCGCCGCTCCAGGCGCTGCGCGGGGGAATAGCCGCCCTGGGTGGTGGTTCCGCGCATCAGGGTGACGGGAATGCGGTTGTAGCCATGGAAGCGGGCCACCTCCTCGGCCAAGTCGGCCATGGTCAGCACGTCCCCACGCCAGGACGGGACGGTGATGCGGTCTCCTTCCACCTGGAAATCCAGCTTGCGGAGGATGGAGGCCATCTCTTCGCCGGAGACGTCGGTACCCAGCAGGTCGTTGATCTTTTCCGGCTCCAGATCCAGAACGGTGGGCTGAGGAACGTGATTGAGAATGTCGATGACGCCATCCACCACTTCGCCGGCCCCCAGGAGCTCTACCAGCTCGCAGGCGCGATTTACGGCGGGGAGGGTGTTCATGGGGTCCAGACCCTTCTCGTACTTGGCGGAGGCCTCCGTGCGCATACCCAAGGACAAGGCGGTGCGGCGGATGGTAGTGCCGTCGAAGTTGGCCGACTCAAAGACCACATCCACGGTGTCGTCTACAATTTCGCTGTTCAGACCGCCCATGATGCCAGCCAATCCCACAGCCCTGTGTGCGTCGGCGATGACCAGCATGCTGGGATTGAGCTTGCGGGGGGTTCCGTCCAGGGTGGTGAGAGTCTCGCCGTCTTTTGCACGGCGGACGATGATCCTTCCGCCCTTTACATAGCGGTAGTCAAAGGCGTGCATGGGCTGGCCATACTCCAGCATGACGTAGTTGGTGATGTCCACGATGTTGTTGATGGGACGCACGCCCATGGCCCGCAGCCGCTGGCGCATCCACAGGGGGGAGGGGCCGATCTTTACGTTGCGTACCATCCGGGCGGTGTACCGGGGGCACAGGTCCGCATCGGGAGTCTCCACGTCCAGCAAGTCGCGGAGGGCGCCGGGCCCGCCGCCCTTCACCTCCGGCGTATGGAGGGTGAGGGGGGTGCCGAAGGTGGCGGCCGCCTCCCGCGCCAGACCGATGACGGAGAGGCAGTCGGGACGGTTGGGGGTGATCTCAAACTCCACTACGTGGTCGTGATAGCCGATGGCCGCCCGAAGATCGTCGCCGGGGCGGAGGTCCCTGGCGCTCAGGTCGGGGTCGCTATTTAAAATGAAGATGCCGTCCACGATGCTCAGGGGCCAGTCATGGTCGGTCATGCCCAGCTCCTTGTAGGAGCAGAGCATGCCCACAGAGGCCTCTCCGCGGAGCGTTCCTGCGGTGATGTGGACTCCGCCGGGGAGGGTGGAGCCGTCCTTGGCCACGGGCACCAAGTCGCCCTCCCGGACGTTCTGTGCGCCGGTGACGATCTGTATCGGGGCGGCCCCGCCGATGTCCACCTGACAGATCCACATGTGGTCGGAATTGGGGTGACGGATCAGGGAGAGAACCTTGCCCACCACTACGTTTTCGATCTCGGCGCCCTCCACCTCGGTGATCTCCACCTTGGAGCCGGAGAGTGTCATGGCCTCGGCAAAGTCGCGGTCGGGGGCCGAGACGGGGGTGAATTCGTTCAGCCATTCACGGGATAATTTCATATGTCAAAACTCCTTGCTTATCGTCCATAGTCGCAGAGCGGACCGGATGTAGGTCCGCCGCGCCGGCCTCGGTATCTCAGAATTGCTCCAGGAAGCGCACATCATTTTCGAAGATGAGCCGCATGTCGGCGATCTTGAACTGCCGCAGGGCCAGCCGCTCCAGACCCATGCCGAAGGCCCAGCCGCTGTAGACCTCGGGATCGATACCGGCCATCTCCAGCACTCTGGGATGGACCATGCCGGCGCCCAGCACTTCGATCCAGCCCTCGCCCTTGCAGGTGGGGCAGCCGGCACCGCCGCACTTGTGGCACTGCACGTCCATCTCGCAGGAGGGCTCGGTGAAGGGGAAGTGGTGGGGGCGGAAACGGGTGACGGTGCCCTCTCCGTAGAGCTGCTCCATCACAGTGTTGAGCGTCCCCTTTAGGTCGGCCATGGTGACGCCCTTGTCAATGACCATGCCCTCCACTTGATGGAACATGGGGGAGTGAGTGGCGTCCACCTCGTCCTTCCGGTAGACGCGGCCGGGGGCGATGATGCGGATGGGCAGGGGCATGGTCTCCATAGCCCGCACCTGCATGGGAGAGGTCTGGGAGCGGAGCATCACCCGGCTGTCCTGATCAAAGTAGAAGGTGTCAGACCAGTCGCGGGAGGGATGCCCTTCAGGTGCGTTGAGCTTGTCAAAGTTATATTCTGCCAGCTCCACCTCGGGGCCGTCCAGCACTTGGAAGCCCATGCCCACGAAGATATCCTTGATCTCGTCCAGGGCGATATACATGGGGTGGCGGTGGCCCAGCTCCACAGGCTTGCCGGGGATGGTCACGTCCACCTGCTCCAGCTCCAGCCGGGCGTCCAGGGCGGCCTTCTCGATCCGCTTCTGCTCCTGCTCCAGGGCGGTGGTCAGGGCCTCACGCACTTCGTTGGCGAGCTGACCGATAATGGGCCGCTCCTCGGCGGACAGGCCGCCCATCTGCTTGAGGACGGCGGTGAGCGCACCCTTCTTCCCCAGGTATTTGACCCGCAGCGCATCCAAGTCTTGGGCCGTCTTGGTCTCGGAGAGGGCCGCAAGGGCCTCGCGCCTGATCTGTTCCAGTTTTTCCTTCATAAAATCGCAGCTCCTTTGCGTATTTTCACAATAAAAAAGGCCCCTCATCCCATACAAGGGACGAAAGGCAAACCTTCCGCGGTACCACCCACGATTCGCACCGCACCCGGCGCGCACTCAACCCCCTCTAACGGCGGGCAGCCGTCCACGTCTTTCCCCGCAGCCGCTCCCGGGCGAACCAAGCGCAGCGTCCGCAGTCTGGCTCTCAGCCGGTGACCAGACCTCTCTTGGCGGCGGTTTGACGCTATTTTCCCGTTCCTCGCGTTTACAATTGTCTTTTATATCACATTGGCGGGAAAATTGCAAGATGGTTTTTCATACGGAGTTAGACAAATACGCGTCCGAGTGGTACAATGTCAGGCAACGGGGAGCGCGCCGCCCCGACCGGAGGGCGCTGCCTGTGCAAGAAAAGAACGCTGACTGAGGAGATATGGCTATGCTGATCGCAACCGCCGCGCAGATGAGAGAGATCGACCGCGCGGCCATTCAGGACCGAGGGATCTGTTCCACACTGCTGATGGAGAACGCCGCAAAGGCCGTGGCCGAGGCATGCATCTCTCTGGTGAATCGGAGGCGGGGGGGCCGGGCCGCTGTTTTTTGCGGGCCGGGAAACAATGGAGGGGACGGCGTGGCCGCGGCCCGATTCCTGATGGAGGCCGGGCTGGAGGTCCGGGCCTTTCTGGTGGGAAAGCGGGAGAAGATGACCCCTGACTGCCGGGAGATGGAGAGTCGTCTCCGGAAGGCGGGCGGCGCGCTGGAGGACTTTGCGCCGGACGCCGCCTTTGCCTCCTGGTGTCTGGAGTGCGACGTGATGGTGGACGCTCTGTTCGGTATCGGGCTCAATACGCCTCTCTGGGGAAACCCCTACACCGCCGTGCAGATGATGAACACCTGCCCTGTGCCCGTGGTGGCGGTGGACATTGCCAGCGGGGTGGAGGCCGACACGGGGCGGATCCTCGGGGTCGCCGTGGAAGCCGACGAGACCGTTACTTTTACCTGCCCGAAGGCGGGGCATGTTTTGGGGCAGGGGGGATTGTGCTGCGGACGTCTGACTGTGGCGGACATCGGCATCCCCGCCGGGCTGATCCGGGGGCTGGACGAGACGCTCCGGGCCGTGGGGCCCGGCGACATCCATCTGCCCCGCCGGGCAAGGGACTCCTACAAGGGAGACTACGGAAAGGTTTACATTCTGGGGGGCAGCGTGGGGTACAGTGGCGCCCCTGTGTTCGCGGCGCGGGCGGCGGTGCGCACCGGCGCGGGGCTGGTGTCCCTGGGCGTACCCGCCCCTCTCTGGCCCATTGCGGCCGCCAAACTGGACGAGGCCATGGCCCACCCCCTCCCATCCGGGAAAGAGGGAATGCTCTCTCTGGAGGCGACGGAGGAGACCCTCAGACGTCTGGATACCTGCGATGTGTGTCTCATCGGTCCGGGACTGGGGCGGGGGAACGGCGTGGCCTCGGTGGTGCGGCATATCCTCAGGAGTACCCATCTGCCGGTGGTGCTGGACGCCGACGGCATAAACGCTCTGGAGGGACATATAGATGTGTTGGATGCCCGCGGCGGCAGCTTCACGGTGCTCACGCCCCACGACGGAGAATTTGTCCGCATCGGCGGAGATCTTTCCGGCGGGGACCGGCTGGCGGCGGCCAGGTCGTTCGCCGCGGAGCACGGCTGCGCGCTGGTGCTCAAGGGACACCGTACCATCGCGGCCTTCCCCGACGGCACGGCTTATATCAACACCACGGGAAATCCGGGCATGGCCAAGGGGGGCAGCGGCGACATACTGGGGGGAATCATCATCTCTCTGCTGGGGCAGGGGCTGACGGCCCGGGAGGCGATCCCCATGGCGGTATGCCTCCACGGCATGGCGGGTGACCTGTGCGCCCGGGAGCTGGGGGAGTATGGTATGACGCCCAGCGATATGATCGAGCGGCTGCCTCTGGTCATGAAGACCTTTGAGCGCCGGTCCTGAGGCATCCCGCAGGTCAAAACGATTCAGGAGGAGAAAAAAGTGCGCAAGAGAACTGTGTGCGCACTAATGATGACCCTGTGCCTGCTGGCCGCCTGCGGCGGAGAAGCGGGAACAGGCAACAACACCGATGAATTGGCGCTGGACATCCGGGCAGACTACCTCTCTATGTCCGGCTGTACCGCCCGGATGGACGTCACCGCAGACTATGGGGAAAGAGTCTACACATATACCCTGGACCTCAGCTATCAGAAGGACGGGGACACCACGCTTGCGGTAGTCGCGCCTGAGGAAGTGGCGGGTGTGACCGCGCGGCTGAGCGGGGAGGAGACCTTCTTGGAGTTCGACGGCGTGAGCCTGGAGACAGGGCCGCTGGACGATACCGGGCTCTCTCCGCTCAGCGCGGCTCCGGCCCTGCTCCGCTGTGCCAGGGAGGGCTTCATTGCGGAGAGCGCCCTGGAGACGGTGGGAGAGAGCGAGTGCCTCAAAGTGGTCTGCCGAGACCCGGAGGTACAGCCCGGCACGGGAACAGAGGTCTCCCTGTGGTTCGATGCGGGCACCCATGCCCTGAAACAAGGGGAGATCCTCTCAGACGGGGCCCGGATCGTGGCCTGTATTTTTACACAATTCAGCATGACGACATAAGAAAGAGGCCAGAGAAATGGACGATGTACAGAAGCGGACGTGGGCGGAGATCGATCTCTCCCGTCTGGAGCACAATTACCGGGCGCTGCGGGCGCTGGCGGGGCCCAAATGCAAATTTTTAGGGGTGGCGAAGGCCAACGCTTATGGCCACGGGGCGGTCCCCGTGGCCCGCAAGCTGGAGAAGCTGGGGTGCGACTACCTGGCCGTGGCCTGCCTGGATGAAGCCGTAGAGCTTCGGGAGGCGGGGGTGAGGACGCCCATCCTGATCCTGGGCCCCACTGCGCCAGAGTATACCGGCGAGCTCTTGGACCGGGATCTCACCCAGACGGTGGGGGATGTGGAGACCGGGTTGGCTTTTGCCCGCGGCGCCGAGGCCCGGGGCGGGACGCTGAAGGTCCACCTCAAGGTGGACACGGGCATGTCCCGGCTGGGCTTTCTCTGCAACGAGGCGTCCATGGACGCCTCCGTGGCGGACATTGCCCGGATCTGCGCGCTGTCCGGCCTGCGTGCGGAGGGAATCTTTACCCATTTTTCCGATGCCGACGGCAGCGAGGAATACACCATGTGCCAGTTCACACGGTTTCTCGATACGCTGGACAAGCTCGCCGCCCGGGGCGTGCGCTTTGAGATTCGCCATTGCGCGGCCAGCGCCGCTGTGTTAAACTACCCCTGTACCCACTTGGATATGATTCGCCCCGGCATCGCCCTTTACGGCCACTATCCGGCGCCGGATATGGAGCACACTTGTCCGCTGCTACCAGTGCTCTCCCTCAAATCCAGAGTGGCGGCTGTCAGAGCGCTGCCCGCCGGTACACAGGTGAGCTATGGCCGCACCCACACGTTGAAACGGGACAGCCTGCTGGCGGTCTTGCCGGTGGGCTATGCAGACGGTTTTTTCCGCCTGTTCTCCGACCGACTTGCAGTGGAGCTCCGGGGGCGGAGAGCCCCCCTGGTGGGACGGGTCTGTATGGACCTGTGCATGGTGGACGTCACGGACATTCCCGGCGTGGTCCCCGGTGATGTGGCCACCCTCTACGGGGACAAGACGCCGGTGGAAGCGGGCGCGGAACTGGCAGGCACCATTCCGTACGAGCTCCTGTGCGACGTGTCCCCCCGTGTGCCGAGGGTCTATAGGGGAGAATAGGGTCCCCAAGCGCCTGGCGCGCATACAATGGACCGGGAGGCATAGCATCGGGCAGGCGGCGGGAAGACCATCCGCTTCCTGATATTTCAAGACAAGTGTATAAATCCCGCCGCCCCGTGGGAGAATCATAGTGACGGCGTTACATAGGCTTCCGCCTGAGGTGACGCTGGTAACTATCTTCCAGCGGAGTGTGAGCATGAGTGGATAACAGCGTGAAACGCGGTGACATTTTTTACGCCGATCTGAGCCCTGTGGTGGGCAGCGAACAGGGGGGTGTCCGTCCGGTCCTTATCGTCCAAAACGACACAGGCAACCGGCACAGCCCTACGGTGATCGCCGCCGCCATCACATCCCAGACCGGCAAGGCCAAGCTCCCGACGCACATTGAGCTGGCCGCCATGAATTACGGCCTGCCCAAGGATTCCGTGGTCCTGCTGGAGCAGATCCGGACTTTGGATAAAAAACGGCTGAGAGAGAAGATGGGTCGGCTGGACGACAAGCTGATGCATCAGGTGGATTCCGCCATCGCAGTGAGCTTCGGCCTGCACCCCGAACAATTGGTATGAGGAGAAAGGGCCGTCCCCGGCGGGCGGCCCCCTCTGCCCCTGACTTGGAGGTTACATATGAGAAAGCCAATGAACCCCGTTTTGACCGCAGTCGCTGTATCGGGCGCCCTGTCGCTCCTGCTCGGGGCCGCAGCCGGAACCCAGACAGACCCGCTGGTCACCCTGAGTTATCTCAACGATGTGAATACGCCCGCCATTCTCAAAGAGGTGGACGCCAGGCTGGACACGAGGGAGCAGGCCCTGGTGGACAAGCTCAACGCCTCCATTTCCCAGTATGAAAAGGATATGGAGGAGCAGTTGGCCGCCGCCGGCGGAGGAACGGCGTCCTCTTCCGCCGTCTTTGCCGTGGTGACGGTGAAGGCCGGGCAGAAGCTGCTGGGCGGTGTGGGCTGTGAATTCCTGCTCCGCAGCGGGAGCGCCGTCTGTGTGGCGGCTTCGGCGCCGGGGCTTATCGACTCCACCGATGGAGCTACCCTGGCAAGCGGTGGCGCTATACAGCCCAACCACCTCTATCTTTCCACCGCAGAGGGCCGGGGGCTCCAGGCGGGCAGTGACGCGACGGTCCTGGTGCGGGGAAGCTACCAGATCTCCTGAGGAGAAACGGGGCGTGCTGATTTCCACCTCTGCGAAAGATTTTAATTGAACCGGGCGGAGGGGAGGCAATTTGCCTCCCCTCCGCCCGGTTCAATGTCCATCCCTCCCCCGGCTGCCGCCCGGGGGAGGGATGCTCCCGGCGTGACCGGGAGGATGATCGATGTCCTCGCCCACTGTGGCGGCGGGAAGAATGGACGCCTTGCCATATTTGCTGCGGATCCCGTCCACCGTATGTTCCAAGCGCTCCCGCCTTTGCCGCTGGGGTGTGGTGTCGGTGCGGAACAGGTCCAGCTGCTCTGTGACCTCCCCTTCGGGGACCAGATTCTGCCCGGTGATGGTAAGGGCGCGTATAGGTGCCTTGGGGTTCCAGGCCTCCCGGATGAGGGCCATCGCCGCGCGGCTGATATCCCGGGAAACATAGCTGGGAGAGCCCAGCCGTTTCTGGCGGCAGATATCCCTGAAATTTGGGTCCCGGACGGTCACCTGTACGGTGGAACATTTCAGCGCATATTTGCGCAGGCGCATGGCCACGCTGTCCGAAAGGAGGGCTACGCCGGTGTGGATGTCCTCCCATCCCAGCAGATTGCGGCGGAACGTAATGCCGTTGCCCACGGATTTAGGGGGAGGGGACTCCCCGGCGCGGGTGACCGGACTATGCTCCAATCCAGCGGCGTAGTCGTAGAGCTGCCCTCCCTGCTTGCCCAGCAGGCGGACCAGCCCCTCACGGCCGAAGGCCGCCAGATCGCCGATGGTGCGTACGCCATATTCCTGGAGCACCTTGTCGGCCGCACGGCCGACAAACAGGAGGTCCGTGACCGGAAGGGGCCAGACCTTGGCCGGTACGTCCGCCCGGGTGATGACCGTGGTGGCGTCGGGTTTTTTCATGTCGCTGCCCAGCTTGGCAAAGACCTTGTTGAAGGAGACGCCCACCGAGATGGTGAGGCGCTCCTCCCGGCGGACCACCGCCCGGAGCTTGTCTGCAATATCCCGTGCGTCACCGCCGAAGAGGTGCATGGAGCCGGTGATGTCCAGCCAGCTCTCGTCGATGCCGAAGGGCTCTACCAGATCGGTATAGCGCTCATAAATGGCGTTGATCCGTCGGGAGACCCGGCGGTACTCCTCATGGTGGGCGGGAAGGAGAATGAGGCCGGGACACTTTTTCCGGGCCTGCCAGATGGTCTCCGCCGTTTTGACCTGGAAGCGTTTGGCCGCTTCGTTTTTTGCCAGGATAATGCCGTGCCGGCTCTCCGGATCTCCGCATACGGCCACCGGCTTGTCCCAGAGGTCGGGCCGGTCCCGTAGCTCTACCGAGGCATAAAATCCGTTGAGATCACAGTGCAGTATGGTCCGCTCCATGGCGCTCCCTCCCCGTAAGAGTATAGCACAAAGACGAGAAATGGTCAAACGAATGTTCTATACCAAAAAACTCCAGATAGGCAAGACAAAAACGGTGGGCCCGACTGCGGTCGGGCCCACCATTTGTGGGGAGCTGCATTTTTCAGATGACGTCCATCAGCACCAGCGCCAGCAGGACAAAGGTGGCCATCAGGGCCAGGGAGAAGAGCAGATAGCCCGCGCTGGAGCGCCGGGGCTGAGAGTGCTCGGAGGCCGGGATCAGATTGGCGCGGCGCAGGGCGGTGACCACGGGCTTATAGAGCAGAAGGGTAGTGGCCATGTTCATGCCGCCCTTGACCAGATTGAAGGGGAGGAAGACAGGCACCAGCATGGCGGCCACAGCTTCCCGCGGCAGGCCCTGATAGATGGGGGTGATGAGGTAATTCCACAGCAGCATCACGCCCGTCAGCATCAGTACGCCCAGCCCCAGCCCCAGGATTGCGCCCCGCATGGTGTGGCGGCGCTTATAGACGAAAGAAGCGGTGCAGCAGAAGCTGCAGGTGGCCAGCACGTTCATGACGAAGCCGATGGGACCGGTATGGCTGATGGTGACCATCTCCACGAAGGCCACCACAATGGACACCGCGGCGGCGGCCACAGGGCCAAAGGTAAAGCCGCCGATGCAGATGATGACATCCTTGAAATCGAAATCCAGGAAACCGTTGACACTGGGTAGCAGCTTGGAGAGCAGCATCACCACATAGGCGATGGCAGAGAGCATGGCCAGGGTGGTGACCGTCCTGGTGTTCATTGCGGGACGGGCGCTGGTTTTGGTCAGGGTGGGTTCGGACATAAAAATATGCGCTCCTTTCAGGCGCGGCCTTTTCTCCCGGCCGCGCCCCCATGTAGTAGAAAACACCTGAAAGACGGAATGTCTTCCAGGTGTTAAAAACAAACATGGGGAAAGGTGCGCGTTTTAACACATCTTCTTCCATCCAGACTTCGCGCCGCCGATTCAAAGCGCGTCACTGTCGGTCCCGGAGTTCCACCGGATCAACTGTGCAGAAACACAGGTCGCGGACTATACCGCCGATCGGGATTTTCACCCTGCCCTGAAGACATTTTCGATTCAGTTGTTTTCTCTTCCTTTATTATACATGGGTCCGGCAAAAATGCAACCCCCTTTTTTGTATTTTTGAAAAACAAATGTTCGATAAACATTGACTTGCCAGCCGGGATATACTAGAATAAAAGAAACAAAATAAGGGCGGGGCGCCCCGGGAGGTATGATGTGAAGAGAGAGCAGAGCTGCTGTTTTACCGGCCACAGGCCGGACAAACTTCCATGGGGGGAGAATGAGTCCGATCCCCGTTGTCTGGCGCTGAAAAGGCGGCTGGAGGGGGAATTGACGCAGGTATACAATCGTGGGTACCGACATTTCATCTGTGGTATGGCCCGGGGGTGTGACCTCTACTTCTGCGAGGCCGTGCTGGAGCTGCGGAGCCGCCGTCCGGGCATCACGCTGGAGGCCGCCATCCCTTGTGAGGAGCAGGCGGCCCGCTGGCGGGAGCGGGACCGGAGCCGCTATTTCAGACTGATGGAGCAGTGCGATTTTGAGACCATGGTCCAGCACCGGTACACCTCCGGCTGTATGCAGCGCCGGGACCGGTACATGGTCGACCACGCCGGACTTTTGATCGCAGCCTACGACGGCATGACGCTGGGCGGGACCATGTATACCCTGACCTATGCCATGCGGCAGGGGCTGGAGACCCTGATCCTGGATATCGAACGAAAATAGCAAGAGGGCCCCGGACCTTATGATCCGGGGCCCTCTTTCACACAAGTGAAAGACCGCTGGGCCGTGCGCCACGCGGAAAGAGCTGGTTACAGCGCCAACAGTTCGATTTTACTGTCATTGGCGGAGGCCTTTAACTGGGTAATGGGGGACATATAACTCTCGATGATCTTGGTGGCGATGGGGTCCTCCAAGTCCTTTTGAACCTGCCGGCGCAGGTTTCGGGCGCCGTAAGCCACCGAGTAGGAGGTCTTGACCAAGTGCTCCAGCACGCTCTCGTCCCAGGAGAAGGAAATCCCCTTCTCCCTGAGGTTATCGGTGAGCTCGCCCAGCATGATCCGGGCGATGGACTTGAAGTTCCCCTCCGTAAGGCGGTTGAAATAGACCACTTCATCCACGCGGTTGATGAACTCAGGACGCAGGAAGCCCTCCAGAGCTTTCATGGCCTTGTCCTTGCCCTGCTCATTGGCGGTGCGGCCAAAGCCCAGGGACCCCATGCCCTTGTCGCTGCCGGCGTTGGAGGTCATGACGATGACAGTATTCTCAAAGTTCACCACACGCCCCTGGGCGTCGGTGATATGACCGTCGTCCAGGATCTGGAGCATGATGTTGAGGACATCCGGGTGCGCCTTCTCAATTTCGTCAAAGAGAATGACGCAGTAGGGCTTGCGGCGCACCTTTTCGGTCAGCTGGCCGGCCTCGTCGTAGCCTACATAGCCCGGAGGAGAGCCGATGATACGGCTGACGGCGAATTTCTCCATAAACTCCGACATATCCAAACGGATGAGAGATTCGGGGGAATTGAACATATCCTGTGCCAGGCGCTTGACCAGCTCGGTTTTTCCCACGCCGGTGGAGCCTACAAAGATGAAGGAGACAGGCTTGCGCTTGGAGGCGATGCCCACCCGGCCGCGGCGGATGGCGTTGGCCACCTCATGGACGGCTTCGTCCTGGCCGATGATATGGGTTTTGAGCCGCTCCTCTAGGTGGGCCAGGCGTTCGTATTCCTGCTCCTGGATCTGGCTGGCGGGGATCTTGGTCCACAGCTCGATGACCCGGGCCAGGTTTTCCACCGTGAGGGCGGGGGTGCACTGGTCGGCCAGACCGTCTTTCTCTGCGCTGAGCTGGAGCTCCTGGCTCTTCAGTACAGCCAGCCTTTGGTAGGCGCGCTCGCTGTTGGCCCGCTCCAGGTTGGATTTTTCCTGTGCCACCAGATTGAGCTGCTGCTGGAGCTCCGTCAGCTTGGCCTGCCGGAGCTCGGGCTCGGCGTCGTTGGGGGTGGAGTCCAGCTTTTCCTTCTGCTGGAGAAGGGTGGTCTCCCTGCGGCGGAGTTTGTCAAAGGCTTCGCCGGATTTGTCATTGGCGGCCGCCAGCATGACCTCCCGCTCTTTGGCGATGTCGGCAAGCTCCTTGTCGATCTGCATGACCCGGGTGAGGGCCTTGTTGTGGAGGTTTACGTCGGAGCTGGCCTCGTCGATGAGGTCAATGGCCTTGTCGGGGAGGAAGCGGTCCGTGATGTACCGCTCGGACATCGTAACGGCCAGACGGCACATTTCGGGGGAGATGGTCACATGGTGGTAGTTCTCATAGTAGGGGGCGATACCCTTGAGGATGGCCACGGAGTCCTCAAGGGAGGGTTCATCCACCATAACAGGCTGGAAACGCCGCTCCAGGGCGGAATCCTTCTCAATGTATTTGCGATACTCGGTAAGGGTAGTGGCGCCGATGACCTGGATCTCGCCCCGGGAGAGGGCGGGCTTGAGGATATTGGCTGCGCTCATGGAGCCCTCGGCATCGCCGGCGCCCACCAGATTGTGGACCTCGTCGATGACCAGGATGATGTTGCCCAGCTTCTTGATCTCCTCAATGAGTCCTTTCATCCGGCTCTCGAACTGCCCACGGAACTGGGTGCCCGCCACCAGAGAGGTGAGGTCCAGCAAATAGACCTCCTTGTCCAACAGCTTGTAGGGGACGTTCCGCTCCGCGATGCGCAGGGCAAGCCCCTCGGCAATAGCGGTCTTGCCCACGCCGGGCTCGCCGATGAGGCAGGGGTTGTTTTTCTGACGGCGATTCAGGATCTGGACCACCCGCTCCAGCTCGGAGTCGCGGCCGACGATACGGTCCAGCTTGCCCTCTTGGGCGCGGTTGGTGAGGGAGATACAGTAGTTCTCCAAAAATTTCCGTTTGGCGCGCGGTCCTTGCCCGGCTTTTCCTCCCGCTGCTGGCGGGTCTGTTCCCCGCCGGGAGCGGGGCCGCCGGAGTCGGCGGGCGGCTGCCCGCCGAAAAGCTTATTGAGAAAGGGGAACGTGGCGGTCCGGCCCTCGTCGTCCTCGTCGGGATCGCCGTCCTCCTGGGGGAGAAGACCCTCCATACCCTCAGCGCCGCCAAAAGCCGACATCATCTCGTTGGTGAGACCTTCCAGGTCCTCGTCGTTGATGCCCATCTTCTGCATCATATCTTCCACGGGCTTGATTCCCAGTTCCTTGGCGCACTTGAGGCAGAGACCCTCGTTTTTGGTCTCTCCGCCCTCGATGCGTGTGACGAAAATCACGGCCACGTTTTTATGGCATCGGGAACAAAGTGTAGGCTGCATTTTGTTACTCCTTTTGGAGGATGGGTCGCACTGCATACACCCTCCAGTGTAGCTAAAGTAGCATGGAATTGTGAACTAGTGATGAATTTCGTGTGAAAACATTTAGGGTATGTTTGAGAACCGGGACAATGGCCGGCTACCGGGCGTTTTGACCGACGGGCAGTCTGGGAGCGGGAAAGGACCCGTCGATCGGATGCGCTTACAGGTCTTGAACAAGGGATCAAGCCGCGCGGGCGCCCAAGATCAAGGCCACCGGATTGGTGGTGAGGAAGAACTTGAGAAGGGTGGTCTGCTCCACCGTCTCCTCGGGGATGATGTGTCCCAGGTAGCGTATTACCCACGCACACAGGAAGAGAATGGCGCAGCCCTTGACGAGGCCCAGGAGCGCCCCTCCGGTCTTGTTGAGAAAATGGAGGCCGGGGAGGCGGGCGACCAGATCCAGGGCGTGGCTGAACACGGTCCAGGCCACCAGGACGATCACAAAGCCGGCGACAAAGAGGATCATGTAGGCCACCGTTTCGGCGATGGAAGCGGCCACGGCGGCGGCCGTGCTGGCGGCCACGTCGGTCATGCCCTGCTCCACCGCCTTGTCGATGGCGTCCACCGCGCTCTGATAGAGCCCCATATCCTTGAGGATATCCAGGATGTCTGCGAGGGGAACGTCAACAGATGCCTCGGGGAGCGCGCCGTCGGAGGAGGGAAGGGCCGCCTGCATCTGCTCCTCCAGCCGGGATTCGATGGCGGAGGCAAATTTGGGTTCCAGGTAGTCGGCCACCTTGGGGGCCAGCAGATCAGCAAGAAAGTTGCCGCCGATGAAGGCCACCAGGACGGCAACCAGGCCGCACAGGGATAGCAGGAGGCCGCGGGACGCCCCGTGGAGGGCGAAACCGGCGAGGATGAGCAGGATAACGACGTCAAAGAGGATCGCAGTGGTTGTCATGATTACACCTCGGTATCGATCGAAAGGGGAAGGAACTGGGACGGATCAGCCCGGAATATAGAGCCGGGCGGTCTCGCCGCCCACCAGAAAGGCGGTACCGTCGCTGCGGAGGACCACGCTGCGGGCGCCCATGGTATTTTCCAGCGCGTCATAGAGCTGAAGATCTTTGGTATAGAGGGTGAGCCCTGCCGCGGTGAGCACGGCCACATAGCGGCCGGAGGCGTCCAGGTCCAGCACTTGGTCCTCCAGGTCCAGAGAGGCCAGCTCCTGGCCGTCAGCGCCCACTGTGACCAGCGCGGCGCCGCTGCCGGCACGGTATTTACCCAGCAGCAGGGCGGAAAAGCCATCGCCATCCAAGGCGTAGTCCTTGAGGTAGCGCCCGGCATAGTCGTAGTGTACGGCGGCGGAACCGTCGGCCCGGGCCACGGAGAGACTGCTCTCACCCAACGCCCAAAAGGCGGAGCCGTCGGCACGGAGGTCCAGAATGGCGTTGTTGCCCAGAGAATAGGAGGCGAAGGGGACGTCGCCATCCAGCGCATAGAGATCCAGACCGCTTTCAAATACGTCCTCATTCTGTCCCACGGTGAGTACGGCCACGGTCTTGCCGTCGTCGGAGAGGAGGCCGTCAGTCACAAACCGGGTGGAAATCCGGATGCCCACCACCGGATGTCCGCCGCTGCTGTAAACGGTGACCACGCCCTTATAGCCGGACTCCCGGGTGGTGACCGCGAAGGAGCCGCCGGGGCCCATTCGGGCGGAGAGGATCTCGTGTCCCTGCTCCGTGTTCAAGACGAAGGAAGTGGAGCGGTCCTCGTAAGTATGGAGAACATTGCCGCCCGCGTCATAGATCAGCGCGGCCGAGCCGCAGGTATCCGCCACGGGCCTGTTGAGGGTGAGGGATTCATTGAGGTATTCAACGCCGCCGGAGGAGTAGAGCCGCACCCCGGCAGTGGACCATACCAACAGATCGTCTCCCACCTGGGAATAACCGCCCTTGCCCGCGCTGTCATACTGGAAGGACTCAGTCTGGCCCGAATCGCTCTTCTCCAGAGAGCGGTAGACGAACCACCGCCTGATGGAATCGAAGTTCAGCCTGTCACGGTAGACCACCGCCGCTACCGCGCCCAGCAGAAGGGCTAGTGTGACCAGAAAGGCCAGCAGGCGGACAAAAATGTTCGGTTTTTTCTTCGGCGCCGGAGGGACCGGCTTCAGCTCTTCCATGTTATGCGCTCCTGTGCGGCGGGATTACAGTACGTCTTCGTCGTACCACAGTTGGGTCATATAGAGTCCGCCGGGTGGGACGGTGGGGCCGGCGGCGGTCCGATTCCTGCTTTCCAGGATGGCGCTCACGTCCTCGGGGGCAAACTTGCCCTCGGCGGCGTAAACGCAGGTACCCACCATAGCCCGTACCATATTGTAGAGGAACCCGTTGGCACATACCCGGCACTCGATGAGATCGCCGGTGCGAGTGATGTTGAAGTAGTGGACGGTACGCACCGGGGACCTGACCTCCGTGCCCACAGCGCGGACGGCGGAAAAGTCGTGGGTGCCCACAAAGCAGTCCGCAGCGCGCTGCATGATGGATTCGTCCAGATGTTTGGGATAGAACCAGGCTCGGTTGACATAAAAAGCATTTCCCAGCCTGGAGTTATAGATGCGGTAGGTGTACTCCTTCCTGAGACAGGACCCAATGGCGTTGAAATGCTCCGGTACCTCGGTGGCCTTGACCACCACGATATCGTCGGGAAGACGGGTGTTCACCGCCAGAGGGATGCGGTCCGTAGGAATGGAGGAACGGGTGTGGAAATTGGCGATATACACCTCCGCATGGACGCCGGCGTCCGTGCGCCCCGCCCCGGTACACTTGACGGGGTGGCACACCACCGTGGAGAGGGCCTTTTCCAGCGTCTCGGCCACGGAGACGGCGTTCTTCTGCACCTGCCAGCCGTGGTAGGCGGTGCCCACGTACATCAATTTCAGGGCAATATTTCTCTCCTGCATGGCGCCTCCCGTCAAAAAAGCGTCGTGCGGCGCAGCAGGATGACGACGGCCACCAGGACGGCGCTCCCCACCAGGGTGAGATAATCCCGCGCCTCGAACTTGAGTTGACGCAGGCGGGTGCGGCCCTCGCCGCCGTGGTAGCAGCGGCACTCCATGGCCACGGCCAGTTCGTCGGCCCGCCGGAAGGCAGAGATAAAGAGGGGGACCAGCAGGGGGACCAGGGCTTTGGCCTTCTGGAGGAGGTCTCCGGTGTCGAAGTCGGCGCCCCGCGCCTTTTGGGCGGACATGATCTTGTCGGTCTCCTCGATCAAGGTGGGGATGAACCGGAGGGCGATGGACATCATCATACTCAGCTCATGGACGGGGACCCGAACCTTTTTGAGGGGGCCCAGCAGCTTTTCCAGGCCGTCGGTGAGCATGATGGGAGAGGTAGTATAGGTGAGCAGGAAGGTGCAGGTGATGAGAAGGGTGATGCGCAGGATCATGAAGAAAGCGGCCCACAGACCCTCCACGGTGATCTTCAGAAACTTCCACTGCCAAATGGGGTCGCCGGGAGTGTAGAAGATATTGAGGATGGCGGTGAGCACGATGATGAAAAGGATCGGCTTCATGCCACGCAGAATGGTCTTGAGATGCACTTTGGAGACGGCGATGGCGCAGGCCAGTACCGCCAGAAGGAGCCCATAGGCCAGAAGTCCCTTGGCGGTGAAGAGGGCCACGATATAGAGCACCACGAAGAGCAGCTTGGTCCTGGGGTCCAGCTTGTGGATGACGGTGGAGCCAGGAAAGTATTGGCCCAGTGTAATGTCCTTCAGCGCCATTACCTCGCCCCCTTTCGGGCCAGGCAGTCGCGAACGGCGGCCTTGGCCTGCTCGATGGTATAGACGGAGGGATCGACGTCTACGCCCATGGCCTTGAGCCGGTGGAAGACCCGGGTCACCTGGGGAACGCCCAGACCCATCGCTTCCAGCTCATCCCCGTGAGCAAAGACCTCTCTGGGCGGGCCGGAGAAGGGGATACGCCCGCCGCTGACCACGACCAGGCGGTCCACAGTGCGGGCCACCTCCTCCATGGAGTGGGAGACCAGGATAATGGTGGCGTTTTTGGCCCTGTGATAGTCGCGGATGTTGCCCAGAATGGATTCCACGCCCACAGGGTCCAGACCGGCGGTGGGCTCGTCCAGCACCAAAACGGCGGGCTCCATGGCGATGACGCCGGCAATGGCGACCCGGCGCTTCTGGCCGCCGGAGAGCTCGAAGGGGGACTTTTCCAGCACCGGGTCGGCAAGCCCCACAAAGGCTGCGGCGTCCCGGACCCGACGGTCAATCTCCGCCTCGTCAAGCCCCATGTTGCGGGGGCCGAAGGAGATATCCTTGTAAACCGTCTCCTCAAAGAGCTGGTACTCCGGATACTGAAAGACCAAGCCTACCTGAAAGCGGGTCTGGCGGGTGCGCTCCTTGGTCTCCCAGATGTCGCGCCCTTCGAAGAGGACCCGGCCCGAGGTGGGCTTCAGCAGGGCGTTCAAATGCTGGATCAGAGTGGACTTGCCGGAACCCGTCCGGCCGATGATGCCGAGATATTCCCCGCGGTAGGCGGTGAAGTCCACATCCACCAGGGCGCCGTGCTCGAAAGGGGTGCCGGCGGAGTAGATGTGGCTGAGCTTTTCCGTCTGAATGATCGCTTCCAAAGGAAATCAGTCCTAACGTTATAGTGGTGCACGCCCGGATATGGGTCGCGCCCTAGAACGAGAAAATGCGCAGTGGTTACGGTTGTTCCAATTGATTCACGCATTCACGCAGAGAGGAGATTTGGGCTTCCAAGAGGCGGACACGCCGCCAAAGAGCGGCGATAAGCCCGCCGACAGCGGTGAGAATCAGGCTGAAGAATATCCTGGCGCCTAGGGAGAGATAGAGTTCAAAGGTGTAGCCGCAAATGGTAAATACAAATATAAATGTTAGAAAAAGGATAATACAGATTCCGGCCAGCGGGTGAAAGCTTGGGTCGCTCAGCATGGGGGATTCGCTCCTTCCTTCTCCAGAAGGCGATATAGCGCCTGGGCACACTCTTCGTCGGAGAGGGCGTCCAGGGGCAGCGCCAGCCCCTCCTGCCGGAGTTCATAGCACAGCTCCACCGTCTCGGGGACGGTGAGCCCCACGGCCTTAAGGCCCTCCACGTCGGCAAAGACCTCTTTGGGTGTGCCGTCCGCCACCACATGGCCGCCGGCCATGACCACCAGGCGGTCCGCCTGGGCGGCCTCGTCCATATGGTGGGTGATGAGGACCACCGTGACGCCGGCCCTCCGGTTGAGCTGCTTGACGGTATCCATGACCTCTTTGCGGCCCACGGGGTCCAGCATGGCGGTGGGCTCGTCCAGCACGATGCAGCGGGGGCGCATGGCGATGACGCCGGCAATGGCGACCCGCTGCTTTTGGCCGCCGGAGAGCAGATGGGGGGCATGCTCCCGAAATTCATACATACCCACCGCCTTCAGCGCGTCGTCCACGCGCCGGCGGATCTCGGCGGGGGGGATGCCGAGGTTTTCGGGGGCGAAAGCCACGTCCTCCTCCACCACGTTGGCGACGATCTGGTTATCCGGGTTTTGAAAGACCATACCCACCGTGCGGCGGATATCCAGCAGCAGATTGTCGTCGGCGGTATCCATGCCGCTGACAAATACCTTGCCGCCGGACGGCAGCAAAATGGCGTTCATATGCTTGGCCAATGTGGACTTGCCGGAGCCGTTATGCCCCAGCACGGCGACAAAGGACCCCTCCTCGATCTCCAGATTCACGCCGTCCAGCACCACGGGGGAGACGCCTTCGGCAGTGGTGTAGGAGAAGTGAAGGTCCTGTGTTTGAATGATACTGCCCATAAAAAGACTCCTTTGATGGAATGGGGACCTGCCGGATATGCAGCCTAGCGGTCGGCCACCCAGCGCCCGGTGGCCCCGGCTGGAAGGACCAGGCCGCTGTCGGTAACGGGGAGCCCCAGCTCACCGCTGTCGGTATGGCCGCCGTGGCGCTTTGTGACCACCGTTTCCAAAATATAGGTGAGCACCGACGGAGCAAGCCCTGTGGTGTAGGAGTTGATCAGAAAGAAAAGGGGCTCTTTGGAGAGTACGCCCGCCACCAACTCCACAAAGGGATAGAGGTTGTCCTCCAGCTTCCAGACCTCGCCGGAAGGGCCGCGCCCATAGGAGGGGGGGTCCATGATGACGGCATCGTACCGTCGGCCCCGTCGAATCTCACGCTCTACAAACTTGCCGCAGTCGTCGATGATCCAGCGGATGGGCGCGCCCTCCAAGCCGGAAAGCTTGGCGTTCTCACGGGCCCAGCTCACCATGCCCTTGGCGGCGTCCACATGGCACACCGAGGCCCCCGCGGCCGCGCAGGCCACGGTGGCTCCGCCGGTATAGGCAAAAAGATTGAGCACGGAGATGGGGCGGTTTGCCTTGCGGATGCGCTCCATGCAGAAATCCCAGTTGGCGGCCTGCTCAGGGAAAAGGCCGGTGTGCTTGAAGTTCATGGGTTTGACCTGAAAGGTGAGGTCCCGATAAGCGATCTTCCACTGCTGGGGCACATCCTTCTTTTCCCACTGGCCGCCTCCGGTGGAGGAACGGGCATATCGGGCGTCGGGACGGCGCCACAGCGGGTCCTCTCTGGCAGTGTCCCAGATGGCCTGGGGATCGGGCCGCACCAGGATGCAGTCTCCCCATCGCTCCAGCTTTTCCCCTCTGCCGCAGTCGATGAGCTCATAGTCGCGCCATTTATCCGAGACCCACATACCTCTGGTCCTCCCTGTTTCCATGCAAATCGCTTGATTATATCATAAAAAAAGGAGGGGGTCAATTCTTACCGCAACGAGGAAATCCCGCAGAAAACATTGAGTTGGGGCGGGAAATGTGGTAAAATAGCAAAATCAGAAGAAACGGGAGGTAACGTCCTATGAATCCAGCCGAAAACTCCTTTCGGACCGCCGTTGTGGGCGGGTTTAACCGTCAGGACGTCCTGAACTATATCGAGTCCAGCGCAAGGGAGTCCAAGGAACGGGTCGCCGCGCTGCAAAAAGAGGCGGAGGAGGCCAAACAGGCCGGAGAGGCTGCCCGCAGAGAGGCCGATGCCGCCAAGGGGCGCGAGGATGTGCTGAAGCGGGACCTGGAGCGGCTGCAGAAGGCGGAGGCAGAAAAGAGCGCCTCTCTGGAGAGCGCCCAGTCCGATCTGGAGCAGGTGCGCCGGGAATTGGCGGAGCTGCGGGAAGCACTGGGTGCCCTTAAGGACAAGGCGGCCCGGTGGGAGAGCGGCGCGAAGGCCTATGCGGAGCTCAAGGACCGCACCGCCACCATTGAGCTGGAGGCCCACCAGAGGGCCAGGGCCATTGAGAGCCAGGCCGAGGAAAAGGCGAAAAAGGTCCGTACGGCGGCGGAACAGATCCTGTATAAAGTGCAGGCGGGCTACGGACGCCTGCGGGGAGATGTGGATGCCACCATTACCCATGCCTCCGGCGAGATGGACCGGGTGGACAGGGCGCTGGAGCAGGTGCGCGCCGAGTTTGCTGAGCACGACGCGGCACTGGAGCGTCTCCTCCAGTCCTGCCGGGAGTGTACCGGCTGTAAGGCGCCGGAGCCCCTTCCTCTGGATGACAAGTAGCGCTGAAAGGGCGGGCCGAAAAACGGCCCGCCCTTTTCATAGACCGCCGGCGGTTATTTTTTCGCAAAACGGTACAAACTGACCCAAATGAGATTTGGGAGGTTTTTCTATGGACGAGACCAGACAGAGGCAGGAGACCGGGGGAGAGGACGCCGAGGAGCGGGACAGCCGGCAGCAGCAGATCGTGGATATGGGCTCCGCCACCATCAAAACGGAAAAGGGGACCATCCACACGCTCACCATTGTGGGACAGATCGAGGGGCACCAGATCCTGCCCCCCACCAGCAAATCCACAAAATATGAACATGTTATGCCCTTGCTGGCCTCGGTGGAGGAGAGCGACGAGGTGGACGGACTGCTTATCCTGCTCAACACGGTAGGGGGAGACATTGAGGCGGGGCTTGCCATTTCAGAACTCATCTCCAGCATGCGGAAGCCCACGGTCTCCCTGGTCCTGGGCGGCGGGCATTCCATCGGGGTGCCCCTGGCGGTGTCGGCCAAGGTCTCCTTCATTGCGCCATCCGCGGCCATGACCATCCACCCGGTCCGCCTGTCCGGGACGGTCATCGGTGTCAGCCAGACCTTTAACTATTTCGAACGGATCCAGGACAGGATCATTACGTTTGTCACCCGTAATAGCCGCGTGAAGCGGGAGGACTTTACGAAGCTGATGCTCCAGACGGGGGAACTGGCGGCCGACATAGGCAGCGTGATCTATGGAGAGCAGGCGGTGCAGTTGGGTCTCATCGACCGCATCGGCGGCCTTGCCGACGCGCTGGAGTGCCTGCACGGCATGATCGAAGAGGAGCGGCGGGAAAAGCAGACGCCTCTGGGGTCTGGCAAAAGCCGCGTGTGAGCCCGGCGCGCGGCAGCGCAGGCAGGACACGCGAGCTCCTTCGGATGGTCAGGCAGGCGGGGCCTCCCAATCGTGTGGGAGCTCCGCATAAAATGCTGGAAATGTTTTGCCCCGTGTGGTAATATACTTTTGTATGCCCATCGGACATGTCCGGCGGGACTTTATTTACCTAGGGGGAACCGTTGTGAGTTACCTGTTTTCCGTTGCCATGGGCTTTCTTCAGGGCGTGGCGGAGTTCTTGCCCATTTCCAGCTCCGGCCACCTGGCCCTGTTCCAGTATTTTTTCGGCGGACAGAATCCGGAGGAGACCGACCTCCTCTTTACGGTGCTGCTCCATTTTGGAACACTGGTGGCCGTATGCGTCTACTACTGGCAGGATGTTGTGGATATGATCCGGGAGTTTTTCCTGGGAATCGGATCTCTGTTTTCCCAAAAGGGCGGCAGGGCCGCGCCGCCCCCGCCGGCCCGTCGTCTGGTGCTGATGATCGTTGTGGCGACCCTGCCCTTGTTCGCGGTCCTGCCCGTGAAAAGCAAGGTGGAGGCTGCTTTTACCAACGTGATTTTCGTCTCCGTCGCCCTCATAGCCACCGGCTTTCTTCTGTTTTTTTCCGATCGGGTCGCACAGGGCCGAAAGACAGCCAGAACTGCGACTATAAAAGACGCGCTCTTGGTGGGCTGTGCGCAGGCGGTGGGAACTCTGCCGGGCATCTCTCGGGCCGGCTCCACCATCTCAGCCGGGATGCTCTGCGGCTTTGAGCGCAGCTTCGCCGTCCGCTTTTCCTTCCTGATGTCTCTGCCCGCCGTGTTCGGCGCCAATCTGCTGGAGCTCATCGACGTGGCAAAGGAGGGCGGCTTTCAGATGGAGCTGCTGCCCATGTACCTGGTGGGCATGGCGGTCTCCGGCGTGGTGGGATACTTTGCGATCCGGCTGGTAAACCTGCTGGCGGACAAAGGTAAATTCGGAAAATTCGCCTATTATTGCTGGGCGGTGGGCCTGATCTCCCTGGTTGCCAGCTTTTTTGTAAAATAAAGATGAAATCACAGCGCGGCCACGGCAGATCCGCGGCCGCCGGCCCCTGAAAGGATGATTCCATGGCCTCTACACAAAAGAAGAACACAGGAGGGAAGCGCGCTGCCTCCTCTTCCGGAAAGCGGACAAGCGGCGCCACGGCCCGGAAGGGGAGCGGGGGCCGCCGGTCGTCGGCTGCGCCTCAGCCCAAGCCCATCCGCCGGGAGGTGGGGGCAGTGGTCTGTCTGCTGCTGGCCTTCTTTGCCGCCTTCGGTTATTTCAACATCAAGGCCCTCTTCATTGACCTCTTTTGCAGCCTGCTCAAGGGACTCTTCGGTTACGGCTTCTGGCTGGTGCCGCCCATGCTGGCGGTGGCCAGTTACATATTGGCCTTCCATCGGGGGCGGCCCGTACGGCTGCGGCTGTGGTGCGCCCTTCTGACCCCGCTGGTCATGGGCGCGATTCTGCACCTCTTCCTCTACAAGGGGGAATTCGCCATGGGTCTGGAGGGGATACAGGGACTTTGGACCCAAGGGCTGGAGGTCAAGTGCGGCGGTGTGGTGAGCGGTCTCATTGCCGAGACGCTGGTGCTGGTATTCAGCAGAGTTGGCGGCGGCGTCATTCTCATTTTGGGACAATGCCTGATGTTCCTGGGAGCCTTTCACCTGTCGGTGGTGGACATCGTGGATGCGTTCCGGAACCGCCCCCGTCCTGTGTACGAATACGAAGAGGAAGAGGAGACGCCTGAGCCGAAGCCGGCGCGGCGAAAGCCGGTTCCGGTGGAGGAGCGGCGACGCGCCGCCATTGATATCCCGGTGGATGACGGACCGGTCCCCCCGCCTGAGCGACACCCTGAACGCCCCTTCACACCCCAAAAAGAGCGGTTTTTCAATCGGAAAGCCGGCGTGCTGCCGCCCGACCAGGTGCTGACCGGCGGAAAGCCCATGGATGCGAAAGCACCTGAGGCGGCACCCGAGACGCAGTCCCCCGCGTCCGAGGAGGCAGGGATTGAGGTGCAGCCGATCCCTGTGCCGGAACCCGCAGCCGCTGAGCCCCCAGCGCCTGTTCAGGCCGAACCGGAGGTCCCCCCGATGCCGGAGATCGAGCGGGAACCGGCCGTAGAGAAGGTGACGCCCAAGGAGGCGCGGGCGGCGGCGGCCGAGGTGAGCCGGGACATTGAAAAAGGCATGGTGGAGGCTGTGCCTGCGGCCTACCAGTATCCGCCGGTCTCTCTGCTGACGGAGGGCGGCGGCGAGGTGGGGACCAGCGCGCAGAATGAGCTGAAAATGAACCAGGAGCGGCTGTCCGATACGATCCGCTCTTTCGGCATCGAGGCGAGGATTTCAGACGTGACCCGCGGCCCCTCGGTCACCCGGTACGAGGTGGAGCTGGATCAGGGCGTCCGGCTCAACAAGCTCACCAACCTTGCCGACGACATTGCCCTGGCGCTGGGGGCCACCGGCGTGCGCATCGCCCCCATCCCGGACAAGATCGCGACGGTGGGCATCGAGGTGCCCAACAAGTTGGTCTCTCCCGTCCATATCCATGAGGTCATCGACTCCAAGGCATTCCGGGATCACGCCTCCAAGGTGGCCTTTGCCGTGGGCAAGGACATCGGCGGAAACTGCATCGTAGGCAATATCGCAAAGCTGCCGCATCTGCTGATTGCCGGTACCACCGGCTCCGGTAAGTCGGTGTGTACCAACTCCCTGATCATTTCACTCCTCTACAAGGCTACGCCGGAGGAGGTCCGCCTGATCATGGTGGACCCCAAGATGGTGGAGCTCGGTATTTACAACGGGATTCCGCACCTGCTGATTCCCGTGGTCACCGATCCCAAGAAGGCGGCGGGCGCCCTGCAATGGGCGGTCAGCGAGATGATGAAGCGGTACCGGGCCTTTTCCGAGGTGGGTGTCCGGGATCTGGCGTCCTATAATGTCCATGCAGCCAAGACCGAGGGGATGGAAAAGATGCCCCAGGTGGTGGTGGTCATCGACGAGCTGGCTGACCTGATGCTGGTGGCCGCCAAGGAGGTGGAGGAATCCATCTGCCGGGTGGCCCAGATGGGCCGTGCCGCCGGAATGCACCTCATCATCGCCACCCAGCGGCCCTCCGCCGATGTCATCACCGGCCTGATGAAGGCGAACATTCCCAGCCGGATCGCCTTTGCCGTGGCCTCTGCGCTGGAGTCCCGCATCATTCTGGATACCACGGGGGCGGAAAAGCTGGTGGGCCGCGGCGATATGCTCTATTTCCCGCTGGGTTCCGGAAAGCCTCTCCGTGTCCAGGGCTGTCTCATTTCCGATGAGGAGGTGGCGTCCGTGGTGGAGTTCATCAAGAGGCAATCCACTGCCGAGTATGACGAAGAGGTCATTCACGAGATCGAGCAGCACGCCGCCGAAAAGGACAAGCAGGGCAAGGGGGTGGGAGGCTCGGCCCCCGAAGAGGTGGGAAACGACTACGATGAGCTCCTTCCCGCCGCCATTGAGGTGGTGGTAGAGACGGGGCAGGCATCGGTCTCCATGCTCCAGCGCCGCCTGAAGCTGGGCTACTCCCGCGCCGCCCGGCTGGTGGATCAGATGGAGGAGAAGGGGATCGTAGGCCCCTTTGAGGGCTCCAAGCCGCGGCAGTTGCTCATTACCAAGGAGCAATGGCAGGAGATGCAGTTCAAGCAGGGGCTGGTGGACGCCGCTCCGGAGCCCGTACCGGATGAACTGGAGTTCGAGGGGGATGCGGTGCCCCAGAGCCGGGAACTGCCTCCCTTTGATTTGGAGGATTGAGAAATGGAAGAGAGGATCGTGCCCGCCAGTGAAGCGGACGCAGAGGTGGTCCACACCGGCCTCAGAGCCTATAACGCGGGCTTCTGCGGCGATGTTCAGGACCTCTCCTTTGCTATTCGGGACGATAAGGGGACCTGTATCGCGGGGACCGATACGTTTCGGATCGGAGAACTGATTATGGTGGATGTCCTCTGGGTGGCGGAGAGCCGCCGGGGCCAGGGGTTGGGGCAGCGGCTCCTCTCCCACGTGGAGGAGGAGGGCCGACGACAGGGGGCCAGGCGGGTAGAGCTCAACACCTTCGGATTCCAGGCGCCCGGGTTTTATGAAAAGATGGGCTATCGGCTGATCGGAAAGGTAGAACCCAGCGTCCGGGCTTATGGGCATTACTACTACGAAAAAGACCTATAAAGAGGAGGGCCTGCCGCAAGCTGCGGCAGGCCCTCCTCTTTTATATGACCAACGTGCCGCTCTCGTCTTCCAGAAGGATCAATATCTTCTCCTCTTGGCCGGTCTGTGCGTTCACGTATACCAGAATATGCTGCCCCTCCTCGCTGCGGCACTTGAACTCGTGACAGAGGACCTCATATTCTCCGCCGGTGGGGATGAGAGAGAGTTGCTGGGAGAGCACGGTGAGGGCGGGAGAGACCACGCCGCGGGCCTCCTCCCCGCTGACCGAGAGCACCGGAAAACTGCGGAGGGTGTGGTTCATCAGGTAGCCCTCGGACTCAAACCCCACCACCCGGCCGGTATCCAGTGCGATGGAGACCTTTACCAGGTCCGGATAACAGATCACTTCATCCTGAACCGCAGCGAAGTTGATGGTGAGTATGCCGCCCTGGTCGATGAAATAGCTCTCACGCATCGCGGGATAGCCGCGTTTTTCCAGAAACTCTATGGCCTTAGCCACGGCCTTTTCCCGGGACAGGACAGGGGTCCCGGCGGCTCTGGAGCTGATGACCTGCATGACGAGTCCGCCTGCCTGGGTCACTTCCACATAGAGTTCGCCTCCATCCACGGCAGCGGAAAAGCCATAAGTGGGGAGCTTGCCCTCCCCGGCGGAGACCAGGGTAAAGATGTCGGGCTTCAAGTCAAGAAATTTGGCGGCCGCTAGGCGGGCCTCGTCCTGTGTGACGATGGGGCGCCCCTCCAGTACCCGGGCGGTACGTCCGGCGATGTGTTCGGAAAAGGGACCGTCATAGATGAGGGAGGGAAGCTCGGGGAAGTCGCTCTCAATGGTCTGATAGACCGAGCCGGCCACCTCCTGCCCGCCGCCTTCGGCGGCGGAGAGGCGGGCCTCGGCGGCCTCCACATCCTCCAGAGTGGCCGCACCGGCCCACAGGTCGGATTGGAGGGCGGCCACCTGGGCGGAGAGGGCCGAGGCGGCGGCGGAAAGGCCGCGGAGCCCCTCACGCTCCTCCTCCGTACAGCCGCCGTTGACTGCAGCGGACCGGGAGAGCGCCGCCGCATAGTCTCCGGTCTTGGCAAGGAACGCGGCCGTCTGTTCCAGCTCAATGCTGCCGTAGGGCAGCTCTCCCAGCGCCATCTGGGCGGACATGGCTTTCCCGAAGATCTGTGTGCATAGGGAGGTGAGCATGGCGGGAGATGTGGCGTAGATCCCCTTTTGGAGATCGGCATCCAGCTCGTTCAGACCGGTGGACAGCTCGGCAAAGGCGTGGCGGCGGCTGTTGGCGAGATAGCGCTGATAGGCCGCCGCCTTCTGGTGCCCCTGGATGGCCAGGCCGCCCAGTACGGCGAAGGCGGCCAGCAGAAAGCTGACTGCGCGGACCGTCCAGCGCCGTCCCCAGGTCCATTGTCTCATAAAAACGCCTCCTCATTTCCGGCATAGTTTACTCGTATCCTGTAGAATAACCCGATTGACAAAAGCTATTCCTCGGTGTTAGGATGAGAAAGAAAAAACAGGATTTGAGGTGGGAAGATGCGCAAATAACTTGCTGAACTGCTGCACAGTTTGGACAGGCGGCCGTGGCCGCCGGGTTCCCTGTGCCCGTCGGCAAGCGACTGCGCTCCTCTCACGTTTTGCGCCATTGCATCAAAAATAGGCGCGGAGCGTGGCCGCTCCGCGCCTATTTTTATGCTTTTGGGGGCGATCTTGATGTCTTTGATCCATATTTCGCATCTGAGCTTCACCTATGAAGGCAGCTGCGACCCGGTGTTTGAGGATGTGTCCGTTCAGTTGGACACCAATTGGAGGCTGGGGTTCCTGGGGCGCAACGGGAGGGGAAAGACTACCCTCCTGCGGCTCCTGATGGGAGAGGGAGTGTATACCGGAACGATCTCTGCACCCGAAGGGTTCGACTATTTCCCCTTTGCGCTCCCGGATCCGGAAGAGGATGGACAGGCGGTGGCCGAGGTGCTCCGCCCGGGTCTGGAGCAGTGGCGGCTCCTGCGGGAGCTGCGGATGCTGGAGCTGGATGAGGGGGTGCTGTACCGCCCCTTCCGCACGCTTTCCAACGGAGAGCAGACACGGTTCCTGCTGGCACTGCTTTTTCTGCGGGATCACCGATTCCTCCTGATCGATGAGCCCACCAACCACCTGGACATGGCGGGCAGGGAGCTTGCGGCGGATTATCTGGCCCGCAAAGAGGGTTTCATCCTTGTCTCGCACGACCGGGCTTTCCTGGATCGCTGCGTGGACCATGTGCTGGTGTTCAACCGCACCGGGCTGGAGGTACAGAAAGGGAATTTTTCTACTTGGTGGGAAAACAGAGCGCGCCAGGACCAATTTGAACTGGCCGAGCAGGACCGCCTGAAAAAAGAGGTCAGGCGGTTGGATGAGGCGGCCCGGCGGACGGCCGCCTGGTCTGACGCGGCAGAAAAAACCAAACGGGGGAGCCGGAATTCCGGCCTTCGCCCGGACCGCGGATTCATTGGGCATAAAGCGGCCAAGATGATGAGACGCTCCAAAGCGGTGGAGGAGAGGCGCCGGAGTGCGGCGGAGGAGAAGTCCCGCCTCCTCAAAGATCTGGAGACGGCGGAGGAGCTGAAGCTCCACCCGCTGCGTCACCCCCAGAGGAGGCTGCTGGAGGCGGAGGGGCTGAGCGCGGACTACGGCTCCGGGCCTGTGTGCCGG